>NZ_JBIUBU010000003.1:0-330441 GCF_044548345.1 Streptomyces sp. NPDC052042
CGTACTCACCCGAGCTGAACCCGGACGAGCTGGTCAACGCCGACCTCAAACGCAGCCTGCCCCACACCCAGCGGGCCAGAAACCGGGCCGAACTCGCCACTGAAACCCGCAGGTTCTTCCACCGCCGACAGCGCCAGCCCCACATCGTCACCGGCTACTTCAAAGCCCCGCACGTCCGATACATCCTCGACGAGTGAACCCAATGAGTTTCTGATCAATAGTTGGTTTGCGGTTGAACCCGCATCGGCTGTGAGGAGCAGGTATCCAAACTGTGGATCCGCCGTTGAGGTTGACTGTTGTGGTATTCCTCTGCCCGGACCCGGCCGATCAGCCGCCCACCTCGCCACCCGCCACGACGCCCACGTCATCGGGGTCGACCTGGTCGGCCTGCAGGTCCGCCGGGCCCGCTCCCACTACGGACGGCTGAACAACCTCACCTTCGTCGCCGGCCACGCACTGCACTACCTGCACGCCTCCGACAAGCAGTTCGACGCGATCTACTCCGTATTCGGCGCTGTGGCCTCGTCGCCCCCGAGCTCCTGCTGCCCATCATCGCCCAGCGCCTCACGTCCGGCCGGGTGCTCGCCTTCTCCGTCCCGCACCCGCTGCGTGGCGGCCGTAGTCCCTCCGGTGACGACCGTCCCCGCCGTGACTACACGTCATCCTCCCCGACTGCACCCGACTTCCCATCGCCCGCTGGGAGTTCTCCACGGACCGGTGGGAGAAGCACCTCAGCCAGGCGGGTTTCTGGCTCACTGCGACCCAGGAGTTCCACGACCCCCGCATGCGCCTGGGCTGGGCTCCCACCTATGCCGGCACCCGGTGCAATACCAGAGCCATGCTTCGGGTCGAGTCGGCGTGGTGTGGCTGGTGTCCCGCCACAGTGGCCGATGGTCCGAGCAGTGGGGGCAGGGCGGTGACTGACGTACCACGAGGGTCTCCTCTCGGCGTGTGCGATCAGCGTGGTACGCGGCCGACGGTGCGGGGGTTGCTCCGTTCCTCACTCACTCATATGAAGGACCCCGCCCTCTGTCCGCAGTCGGAGGGCGGGGCGATCATGGGGTCAGACCGGCGCACGGGTCTCGTCCTGGTCGCGGTGGGCCGCGATCTCGTCGACGAGGCGGTATGCGGTCGTCAGGCTGTACGAGACCGACGCTGGGTCGGTGACCGCGATCCACTCTCGGGTCAGCGCTATGCAGACGTCGCACCCGGGATACGGGCGCGGAGCGACGGGCTCCACCAGGTGTACTTCGCGCGGGTTGCCAGGCGTCATCGCTGCGCACCTCTCTCCGTCGTGGGGGCCGTGGGAAGAGGATCCACCCGAGGGGCAATCCAGCGTGGTGACTTCGTGGTGACTGATTGGTGACTGCCCTTACCCTGGCGCTATGTGGGACGAGGACGGCGTCATTGCGGGCGTCCGCGAGGCGTTACGCAGCCGCGGAATGTCAATTCGAGCTGCCGCGCGCGAGGTGAGCTACGACCACGCCTACCTCTCGCGGGTCCTGGCGGGGAAACAGGAGCCGTCGCCACATCTGATGACTGCGTTGCGCGCGCTGATCGACGTCGAGCCACGTGCCCCCTCACCCGTCGGGGACGCCGACGCCTACGTCCGGGCCGCCACATGGCACTTCCTGGAGCACGACCGCACATACGGCGGTACCCACGTGGCCGACGCCGCGGTCCAGGTATGGCAGGCGGAGCAACGGAATCTCGGCAGCCTCGTCGATCCCGGGGCGTGGCGAGTGTCGGCCGTCAGCGAGATAGCTCAGATAGCCGGATGGCTCCTCCACGACGCGGGCCGGATGGACGAGGCCAGGCGCGCACTGATCGAGTCCCAGATGCTCGCCCGTCAATCCGGCGACCGCCCGCGCGGGTGGTTCGCGCTGGACCTGCTCGCCATGCTTGACGTCCAGATAGAGCAGCCAGGGGCAGCACTTCGGATCTCTGACGAACTGCTCTCGGTCTCCGACCTTCCTCCCCGCGTCGCTCTGATCACCCGAGTCCGCCGTGCGCGGGCGCTGGCGCTGGCAGGGGACCGCGCCCGGAGCCTGGCCGAGATGGACCGGGCTCGTGGTGCGCTTCAGGAGAGCATCGCCGGGCGGGATCCTGCGTGGACGTGGTGGGTCACTGACGCGGAGGTCTCGGGTCACCATGGCGAGGTGCTGATGTCGCTCGGCAAGGACACGGCTGCCGTGCCGTACCTTCAGCGTGCTCGGGAACTCGTCCCCCCGGTGGGACGAGGTGCGCTCTACTACAGCGTGGCGGAGCTGACGGCTCTGGTGTCGGCCGGCGCCTGGCGGGACTGTGACACGCTCCTCGTCGACCTGGCGCCGCTGCTCGACGTCGTGGCGTCAACCCGCAGCCGCGCACGGCTGACGCAGACGCTCCGGGGCATCGAGCGCGACGCCCCGCCGTGGCTCGTGGCCACCGCGCGGGACGTGGCGGCGGCATGTTGAGGGACGGCAGGGTAGCGCCGTAGACGACGAAACCGCCCCTCCCCGCGCGGTGCGGGAAGGGGCGAAACCCTGCATGCGCGGGGACCATCGTCCAGACGGGGGCGCCGCGCTCAGGCGGCACTTCCCGCCGTGGACGGCATCGCCGAGATGGCGCCGCACGGACTGCGTCACGGACACAAGGTCTGGCCGGACGGGCAGGGGCACCCGCGGGTCGCGGTCGAGGAGCGGATGGGGCACAAGCTCCAGGGCGTGGAGGGTACCTGCTCACACACGTCGCCAGAGATGGAGCTCGGCATCGCGCGGGGCCTACAGAAGGCGTGGGCGAAGTCGCTGACGGACGAGGCGGGCCAGGCGGCAGAGTGGCGGGAGAGGCGGCAGAGCGGCGGGAGAGGCGCTCTTCCTGACCTCGTCTCCCAACCTCTCCCCAATGATCTTGACAGCAGGAAGAGGCCCGACCGCTCGAAGGGGTCGGGCCTCTTTCATTGCCGCTCTGACCTGCCGCCCAGTCGGTAACCGAACGGCTGGACGATCAAGCCTTCTTGGTCTCCCAGAAGATCTTGTCGATCTCGGCGATGTAGTCCAGCGCCTTCTGGCCCGTCGCCGGGTCCGTGGACGCCTTCGCGGCCGACAGGGCCTTCAGGGCGTCGTTGACCAGCTGGTGCAGCTGCGGGTACTTCTCGAAGTGCGGGGGCTTGAAGTAGTCGCTCCACAGCACTGAGATGTGGTGCTTGGCCAGCTCGGCGCGCTGCTCCTTGATGACCACGGCGCGGGCCCGGAAGTGCGGGTCCTCGTTGGCCTGGAACTTTTCCTGGACGGCCTTGACGGACTCCGCCTCGATGCGGGCCTGGGCCGGGTCGTACACGCCGCAGGGCAGGTCGCAGTGGGCGCTGACCTTCACCTTGGGGGCGAACAGGCGGGAAAGCATGGAGCGGTCCTCCTCGTGATCGTCTTCTCAGGTGCGACATTACTCCGTGGGAGACCGGATTTCGTGGCTGGCCCCGGGGGCTTAGGCCAAAAGTCCGGGTCGAGGGCGGCCCCGGCGGCCGAATGTACGGAACGCTGTGGGAGACGGTGTACTGGAAAGAACCGGACACAGCGGGGAGGGGCCGGAGAGATGAGGGAGGTGCCGGACGTGCCTGAGCCGACGTGGGAGGAGGCCGGGCGGGGACCGAAGGGGCGCCTGCCGTTCCAGGTGGTGGAGGTGACGGGACCGTCGATGGTGCCGACGCTGCATCACGGGGACTGGCTGCTCGTGCACTACGGCGCGGCGGTGCGCCCCGGGGACGTGGTGATTCTGCGCCACCCGTTCCAGCAGGACCTGCTGATCGTCAAACGGGCCGCCGAACGCCGCCGGGGCGGCTGGTGGGTGCTGGCCGACAACTCGTTCGCGGGGGGCGACAGCACGGACTACGGGATGGTGCCGGACGAGTTCGTGCTGGCCAGGGCCCGGGTGAGGTACCGGCCGCTGAAGGAGGATCAGCGTTCGCTGCGCGGGGTGCTCGCCTGGGCGGTCTCCGCGGTCCGCCCCGTCTCGGCGGCGCGCTGCGTCTCCAGGCGTTTGCGGGCCCGGTAGGCGGCCACGTTGGCACGGGTCGCGCAGCGGTCCGAGCAGTAGCGGCGGGACCGGTTGGTGGAGGTGTCGAGGTAGGCGTTGCGGCACGGTGCCGACTGGCACAGTCCGAGCCGGTCCACACCGTACGAGGTGAGGTGGAACGCGAGCCCCATCGCCGCGATGGCCGCGTACCCCGCCGTGGCGTTCGACGGATGGTCCGCCAGGTGCATGTGCCAGTCCGGCTTGCCGTCCTCGTCGCGGAAGTCGTGCCCGGAGATCTGCGGGCTGACCGGGAATTCCAGCAGCAAGGAGTTCAACAGGTCGACGGCGAGCGTCTCGTCACCGCCGTCGGCCGCCTCGAAGACCGAGCGCAGGCGTGCCCGTACGGACCGGAAGCGGGTCACGTCCGCGTCGGTGGTGCGCCGGGCCGCCTGCTGGTTGGCGCCGAACAGTTCGCGCACCGCCTCGACGGAGGTGAGCGAGTCCTTGCTGCGGGCCGGCTCCTCGGTGTTGACCAGTTTCACGGCGTAGTCCGAGTAATAGGCCAGTTCCACTTGTAGTCCTTACGGAGTCGGTCTAAAGTCGTTGCCGATTGATGTAACAGGCTTTATCGGTACCAGGGTATTACATGGAGGTTCTTGTGACGGAGACGCGCGCACACGCCGACTGGGCGGCCTGGCAGGAGAGCTGGGACCGGCAGCAGGAGTGGTACATGCCCGACCGTGAGGAACGGTTCCGCGTGATGCTGGACATGGTCGAGGCCTTCGTGGGGCCCCGGCCGCGCGTCCTCGATCTCGCGTGCGGTACGGGAAGTATTACGGCCCGGCTGCTCAAGCGGTTCCCGGAGGCGACCAGTACGGGCGTCGACCTCGACCCGGCGTTGCTCGCCATCGCCCGCGGCTCCTTCGACGGCGACGAGCGCGTCACGTTCGTCACCGCCGACCTCAAGGATCCCGACTGGGCCGAGCGCCTGCCGCACGACTCGTACGACGCCGTCCTCACCGCCACCGCCCTGCACTGGCTGCACGCCGAACCGCTGGCCGGGCTCTACCGGCGGATCGGCGGGCTCGTCAGGGACGGCGGGGTGTTCATGAACGCCGACCACATGATCGACACCGACACTCCCCGGATCAACGCGGCCGAGCGCGCCCACCGGCACGCCGGCATGGACCGCGCCAAGGCGGGAGGCGCCCTCGACTGGGCGGACTGGTGGGCTCTCGCGGCCAAGGACCCGGTGCTCGCCGAGCCGACCGCCGAGCGGTTCAGCATCTACGGCGAGCACGCGGACGGGGACATGCCGTCCGCGCGGTGGCACGCGGACGCCCTGCGCGAGGCGGGGTTCGCCGAGGCGCGGGCTGTCTGGGCCTCGCCGTCGGACACCCTGGTGCTCGCCGTGAAGTGAGACGGGCGGAGGCCGCCGTCGGCGCGTCGCCCCGCGAGGGGCGGGCGGGCCATGAGGGGGAGTCCGGCGCGGGTGTGCGGCGCCCGCGGTGGGACGGCGTCGCCCCCGATGACGTGGCGGAGGGGGTACGGGCCGTCGGCCCGTACCCCCTCCCTCCGCTTTCCCGGAGCGACCCGAGTGGGGACGACCGGTCAGAGCACCTTCGACAGGAACGACTTCGTCCGCTCGTGCCGCGGGCTGGTCAGGACCTCGCGCGGGTGACCCGACTCGACCACCACGCCGTCGTCCATGAAGACCAGCGCGTCGCCCACCTCGCGGGCGAAGCCCATCTCATGGGTGACGACGACCATCGTCATGCCGTCCTCCGCGAGGGAGCGCATGACGTCGAGGACGTCGCCCACCAGCTCCGGGTCGAGCGCCGACGTCGGCTCGTCGAAGAGCATCAGCTTCGGCTCCATGGCCAGGGCGCGGGCGATGGCCACCCGCTGCTGCTGGCCGCCGGAGAGCTGAGAGGGGTAGTTCCACGCCTTGTCGGCCAGGCCCACCCGGTCCAGCAGCCGCTGGGCGCGGGCCCGCGCCACGGCCTTCGACTCGCGCTTGACCTGGACCGGGGCCTCCATGACGTTCTCGATCGCCGTCATGTGCGGGAAGAGGTTGAAACGCTGGAAGACCATCCCGATGTCCCGGCGCTTCAGGGCGACCTCGCTGTCCCTCAGCTCGTAGAGCTTGTCGCCCTTCTGGCGGTAGCCGACCAGTTCGCCGTCCACGTACAGCCGGCCGGCGTTGATCTGCTCCAGGTGGTTGATGCACCGCAGAAAGGTCGACTTGCCGGAACCGGACGGGCCGATCAGACAGAAGACCTCGCGCGGGGCGACCTCCAGATCGATGCCCTTGAGGATGTGCGCGGTGCCGAAGGACTTGTGGACGCCCTCGGCCTTCACCATGGCGGTGGCGGTCATGCCACGGCTCCCTTCGGGCGGCCCAGGGACAGCAGATTGGTCCTGATCCTCTGGAGCGGGGTCGGCGGCAGGCTGCGGGTCGAGCCGCGGGCGTAGTACCGCTCCAGATAGAACTGGCCGATGCTCAGCACCGACGTCATGATCAGGTACCAGGCCGCGGCCAGGAAGTACATCTCGACCGGGGCGCCGGACGACTGCCCGATGTCCTGGGCGAACTTGAACAACTCGTAGAACTGGACGGGGGCCACCAGTGACGTCGTCTTGAGCATGTTGATGACCTCGTTGCCCGTCGGCGGCACGATCACCCGCATCGCCTGCGGGATGACGACCCGCCACAGGGTCCTGCCGTGGCTCATGCCCAGCGCGTGCGCCGCCTCCGTCTGGCCCTCGTCGACCGAGAGCAGACCCGCCCGGCAGATCTCCGCCATGTAGGCGGCCTCGTTGAGCCCCAGACCGAGCAGCGCCGTCAGCAGCGGCGTCATGAAGCTCGACCAGTAGTCCTTGTAGATCGGCCCGAGGTTGATGTACTGGAAGACCAGGCCCAGGTTGAACCAGACGAACAGCTGGACCAGGACCGGGGTGCCGCGGAAGAACCAGATGTAGAACCAGGCGATCGACGAGGTCACCGGGTTCCCCGACAGCCGCATGACGGCCAGCAGGACACCGCCGACGATGCCGATCACCATCGACAGGGCGGTCAGCAGCAGGGTCTTGCCGACGCCCGTCATGATGCGGTTGTCGAAGAAGTACTCCGGCACCGCGCCCCAGTTGATCTTGCCCTGGCTGAAGGCGTAGACGATCGCGACGAGTGCCGCGATGGCGACGACGGCGGAGACGTACCGGCCGTAGTGCCGGACCGGAATGGCCCGGATGACCTGCGGCGGGGCCGATGGGGTGGACGGTGCGGGTGGCCGGCCGGCCGGATCCGTCTTCTTGATGTCAGTCACGGAAGAAACCTTTCAGCGCCGAACCGGTCAGGATCCGCCGTTCACCTCGGCCTTGGTCACCGCACCGGCCTCCACGCCCCACTTGGTCAGGATCCGGCCGTACTCGCCGCTCTCGATGACCGCGTCCAGGGCCGCCTGGAGGGCCTTGGTCAGCTGGTCGTTGCCCTTGGCGACGGCTATGCCGTACGGCGCCGCCTCGACCTGCTCGCCGACGATCTGGAAGTCCTTGCCGCCGCCCGAGGTCTTCACCGCGTACGCGGCCACCGGGAAGTCGGACGAGCCGGCGTCGGCACCGCCGCTGCGCAGCCGGGTCTGGGCCTCCAGGTCGTTGTCGAAGGTCTCCATCGCGATCGTCTTTCCGTCCGGGCACTTCTTCGACTCGGCCTTGGCGAGGTCGTGCGAGACGGTGCCGCGCTGCACGACGATCTTCTTGCCGCACAGGTCCGCCCAGGTGTTGATGGGCCGGTCGTCGCCCTTCCGGGTGTAGATCGAGACCCCGGCGGTGAAGTAGTCGACGAAGTCGACGCCTTCGCCGACCTTCTTCCCGGTCTCGGGGTCGACGCCGTTCTGGCGGTCCTTGGTGTCGGTCATCGACGACATCGCCACGTCGTAGCGCTTGGAGCGCAGACCCGTGATCAGTGTGTCGAAGGTGCCGTTCTCGAACTGGAACGTCACGCCGAGCTCCTTGCCGAGCGCGGCGGCGATATCGGGATCGATGCCGACGGTGTTGCCCGACTTGTCCTTGAACTCGACCGGCGGGTACGCGATGTCCGAACCGACTCTGATGATGCCCTTGGCCTTGATCTCCGGCGGAAGGAGCGCCGCGGCCGCGGAGTCCGAGGCGCCGGGCCTCGTCGAGCCGGATTGGTTGGATCCGCTCTTGGTCTGGTCGCCGCAGGCGGTCAGCAGCATTGCTCCGGCGAGTGCGATGGTGCCGATCGCCGCCATACGGGTCTTGGGGGCCGTACGGCCCATGGTGCTTGCGGTCATGATCGGAATCCTCCAGCGGATGAAGGGGCGTTGCCGAGCGATGAACGAGACCTGGCCTCGGGTGTCGTCGCTCTGAATAGTGAGGGCATCCTGCCACTCTGACCAGTGCTTTTAGCGGGCCGAGCATGTCAAAATCAGATAACGGGTGATCCCCGGATCTCATGGCGCCGGACTGTCGGGGCCGGACAGTCCGCGAGTTTCTGCCTCGCGCGCCGGAGAATCTCCGGCGTATCCGGGCCAGTGGATATAGCGTGTCGATCGACTTGCTTTGTCCTGATTTCCGACTATGAGTCGCATCACCGCGTGGTCATGGACTCGTCCGTAATGCGGTCCGTCCGGTAAGAAAGACCTTTACACCCCTCATCCGGGGCTCAGGGCGCGTGTGCGGCGCGCCCCGCGCGTATGTATCTCCCCCCTGCCGGGGCGGGCCAACCGCCGGGCGCAGGGCGCGTACGCGGTGCCCGCTCACCCCTCCTCAACCAGGAGTGGCCACCCTCAAACAATGAAAGACTTAAGGGGTCAACACCATGGCAGCGGAGATCGTCAATCCTCGCAGCGACAGCACCACCGACAGCAATAGCGACAAAAGCACCACCGACGAGCCGTTCGATCCGGCCTTCGCCCTCCACCGCGGCGGCAAGATGGCCGTGCAGGCGACCGTTCCCGTCCGTGACAAGGACGACCTCTCCCTCGCGTACACGCCGGGCGTCGCCAAGGTGTGCAGCGCCATCAAGGAGAACCCGGAGCTGGTTCACGACTACACCTGGAAGTCACAGGTCGTGGCCGTCGTGACGGACGGGACCGCGGTCCTGGGCCTCGGCGACATCGGGCCCGAGGCGTCCCTGCCCGTGATGGAGGGCAAGGCGATCCTCTTCAAGCAGTTCGGCGGCGTCGACGCGGTGCCGATCGCGCTCGCGACCACCGACGTGGACGAGATCGTCGAGACCGTCGTCCGGCTCGCGCCGTCCTTCGGGGGCGTGAACCTGGAGGACATCTCGGCGCCGCGCTGCTTCGAGATCGAGCGCAGGCTCCAGGAGCGGCTCGACATCCCCGTCTTCCACGACGACCAGCACGGCACCGCCGTGGTCACCCTCGCGGCCCTGCGCAACGCGGCCAAGCTGGCCGGCCGCAGCCTCGGTGACCTGCGCGCCGTCATCTCCGGCGCGGGAGCGGCCGGCGCCGCCATCGCGAAGTTCCTGCTGGCGGCGGGGCTCGGCGACGTCGCCGTGACCGACCGCAAGGGTGTCGTCAGCCAGGACCGCGAGGACCTGACCGACGTCAAGCGCGAGCTGGCCGAGGTCACCAACCGGGCCGGGATCACCGGGACGCTGGAGAACGCGCTGGCCGGTGCGGACGTGTTCATCGGGGTCTCCGGCGGCACGGTGCCCGAGGCGGCCGTCGCGTCGATGGCGCCCGGTGCTTTCGTCTTCGCCATGGCCAACCCGACCCCGGAGGTCCACCCCGACATCGCGCACAAGTACGCGTCCGTCGTGGCGACCGGCCGTTCGGACTACCCGAACCAGATCAACAACGTGCTGGCCTTCCCGGGCATCTTCGCGGGCGCCCTCCAGGTGCGGGCCTCCCGGATCACCGAGGGCATGAAGATCGCCGCGGCGAACGCGCTGGCGGACGTGGTGGGCGACGAGCTCGCCCCGGACTACGTGATTCCGTCGCCGTTCGACGAGCGCGTGGCGCCCGCGGTGACGGCCGCGGTGGCCGCCGCTGCGCGCGCGGAGGGCGTGGCCCGGCGCTGAGCGCCGCTGCCGGTGCCGGGGCTGAGGTCCGGGCTCCCGGGGCGTGCCCCTGGAGGGCCTGGCAGGACCCGGGGCCCGAACCGGGCGTCGAGGGGCCGGTTTCGGGTCCGGGGCCCGAACCCGGGGTCCGACCAGGGTTCCGGGGCTGAGGTCCGGGCTCCGGATCGAGCGGGCCGGGCCCAGGGCTCTGAACCGAGGGCCCGGCGCAGGAGGCCGGGGCTCCGAGCCACGGGACCGGGACCGGGGCCGGTGCCGGTGCCGAGGGCCGATGCGGAGCGGTGCGGGTGCCCGGATGCGGGGTGCGCCCGGGGCGGGCCTGCCGCCCGTCCCGTTTCCCGCGTTTCGCCACCGGTGGTCCGCCGCCCGTTCCGGACAGTTCCCGACCCGTCCTGACGGCCAGTCGTCCGGTCTTCCGCGGTCGGTCGCGCCGTTTCCCCCGCTTCCTCCGGGTTTCCGCGGTTCCGTCGGGTGGGGCGGTGCGCGTCACACCGGCGGCCGGTTACGCGGGCCCGCGCCCCGGCCTATCGTCGGGGCCATGTTCGCCGCCTACGCTTCCCGCATCGACCGCGACCACCCCCTCGACGGCCTGGAACTGGGGGAACGTCCCGCCCCCGAGGAGCGCCCCGGCTGGACCACCGTCAAGGTGAAGGCCGCCTCGCTCAACCACCACGACCTCTGGTCCCTGCGCGGCGTCGGCCTCGCCGAGGACAGGCTGCCGATGATCCTCGGCTGCGACACCGCCGGGACCGACGAGGACGGCAACGAGGTCGTCCTGCATTCCGTCATCGGCCAGACCGGGCACGGCGTCGGCCCGAAGGAGCCCCGCTCCATCCTCACCGAGCGCTACCAGGGCACTTTCGCCGAGCAGGTCTCCGTGCCGAGCTGGAACGTGCTGCCCAAACCGAAGGAGCTCTCCTTCGAGGAGGCCGCCTGCCTGCCGACCGCCTGGCTCACCGCCTACCGGATGCTCTTCACCAACGCCGGGGTGCGCCCCGGCGATTCGGTGCTCGTCCAGGGCTCGGGCGGCGGTGTCGCCACCGCCGCGATCGTGCTCGGCCGGGCGGCCGGCCTGCGGATGTACGCCACCAGCCGCGACGCCGCCAAGCGCGAGCGCGCCGTCGGACTCGGCGCGATCGAGGCGTACGAGCCCGGCGCACGTCTGCCGGAGCGCGTCGACGCCGTCATCGAGACCGTCGGTGCCGCCACCTGGTCCCACTCCGTGAAGTCGCTGCGCCCCGGCGGCACACTGGTCATCTCGGGCGCGACCAGCGGCGACCGGCCCTCGCACGCCGAGCTGACCCGGATCTTCTTCCTGGAGCTGAAGGTCGTCGGCTCGACCATGGGGTCCAAGGACGAGCTGGAGGACCTCCTGGCGTTCTGTGCGGCGACCGGTGTGCGGCCCGTCATCGACGAGGTGCTGCCGCTGGACCGGGCCCGCGAGGGATTCGAACGGCTGGCGTCGGGCGATCTGTTCGGAAAGATCGTGCTCACTTGCTCTTGAGCTGTGCGGGGCGACCTGCTCTTATCTGGGCATGTCAAAACTGATACCTGCGGTAACACCTGGGTGGGTGCGTGGACGGGGTCGGGTGCGGGACCCGGCGGGGGAGCGGAGGAGGGCGTGGGCGCGGACGGGGCGTGTCCTCGCCTCGCTCGTGACCTCGTTCGTGCTGGCGGCGGGGGCGGCGGCGCCCGCCGTAGGCGCGCACCCCGGGGCGGCGGACCGTTCCGCGGCTTCCCGTCACGCCGGCGCCGTTCCCCGCCTCACCGACGACCAGGGGCGCGTCCTCACGATGCGCGGCTGGAACGTCGAGGACAAGGCGAACAGCGGTGACCGGGCGCTGACCGCCATCACCGAGAAGCACTTCCGCGACCTGCGGGCCAAGGGCTTCCGCTTCGCCCGCCTGCTCATCTTCTGGGACGACCTGGAGCCGCGCCGGGGGCAGTACAGCACCGCGTATCTGCGCCGCATCGACCGGATCCTCGACTGGGCGCGGAAGCACGACATCCAGGTGCTCATCGACGCCCATCAGGACGTCTTCGGCCCGGCGTTCGGGCATCGGGGCATCCCTGCCTGGGCGACCCGCACCGACGGGCTGCCCTTCACCCCGCACCCCGACGACTGGTTCGCCGAGTACTTCGAGCCCGCCGTGCAGCGCGCCTTCACCCATCTCTACGAGGACCCCGACCTCCAGCGCGCCCAGGCGGACATGTGGCAGGTGCTCGCCGCCCGCTACGCGCACCACCCCGCCGTTCTGGGCTACGACCTCATCAACGAGCCGATGGGGGAGGTACGGGAGGGGGAGGACCTGGCGGAGGCGGCACGCCGCATCGAGGCCCGGCAGCTCACCCCGATGTACAACAGGCTGGCCCGCGCGATCCGTTCGGTCGACCGCTCCACCTGGCTGTTCGTCGAGCCCACCCCCATCGTCGGCGAGGGCGTGCCGACCGGGCTGGGGGCCGTCGAGGACCGCCGGACCGTGTACTCGCCGCACTTCTACAACACCGCGATGGAGGCGGGCGACGACTACGACCCGTCGGCCGGATGGGTCGAGGCGTACGAGGCCGCCGTCACCGAATACCCGGCGCGGTACCGCGTCCCGATCGTCGTCGGCGAGTGGGGCCCGCTCAACAACACGCTCCCGAACATGGGCCGTTTCTACCGGGACGCGATGTCCTCGCTGAGCCGCTACAGCTCGGGCTGGGCCGGGTACGTGTGGTGCTACGGCGGCGGATACTGCGCCCTGGACGCCTCCGGCACCTTCGCGAAGAACAAGGAGCGCACCGCCACGCCCTACGCGCCCGCCGTCGCCGGAACCGTCCACTCCGATACGTATGACGACACCACCGGCGTCTACCGGCTCACCTACACGGCGGGCCGTCGCGGTGTCACGGAGATCTCCCTGCCGTCGGCGACCGGGGCATGGCGGATCTCGGCGACCGGCGGAGCCAAGGCCCGCAGGGACGGGGGAGACGTCCTGGTCCGGGCGCGGCCGGGCTCCCGCGTCGCGGTCACGGTGACCCCGGCGGGGCGCGGCTGAGACGGCCCCACCCACCCCCGCGTCAACCGTGACTGACGCGGGGGTCCTGTCGACTCCCCGGCGGCCGGTCGTCGGCCGGAGGGCGAACTCGGCCTGCCACCCCCGAGGTTCACCTCTCCTTGCCGTCGTCCTTCCGCAACAGTGCCTCGATGTGCGCCGCGGCCGTCGACAGATGGCGGCGGACCTCCGTCAACTGCTGCTCGGTGACACCGTGGTCGCGGGCGGTGTCGCGGACGTCATCGCGGAAGCGGTCCAGCAGCCGTTCCAGATCCCGGGCCGGGTCGCCCGTGCCCACGGCGTCCCGTCCCCACTCCGGATCGGTGTCCGCGGGCTCCGGCTTGACGTAGGGGGGCCAGCTTCCCGTCCTGGCGAAGGCGCCCAGCTGGCCGGTGATCTCGGTCAGCCCTTCCCGTACACCGGCGGGCCAGTCACCGCGTGCGAAGTGCTCCTGGACCTGGCGGGCGGCGTTCTGCATCTGCTCGCGCGCCCTTTCCTGCGCCTCCTTGGCCTGGCGGCGGGCCTGCTGGGCCTCCTCGCGCGCCCGGCGTGACTCGTCCTTGGCCCGGCGGGCCTGGTCCTTCCACTCCTGCTTGGCCTTGCGCAGTTCCTCCTTCGCGGCCCGCCACGCCTCCGTGTCGCCGAGGTCCGCGAACTCGCCGAACGAGAAGTCGCGTTCGCCCTTGCGGCCACCGGAGCCGACCTGGCTCTGCCTGGTCTCGTGCGCCGCGGCCCGCATTTCGCTGCGCAGCTTGCCGGCCGCGCCGCGTACGTCGTCCCGTATCTCGGCGGCGAGTTCGGAGACGGAGTCCCTGATCTCCACTTCCAGGTCGGCCAGTTCACCGGCGCGTCCCGCCAGCTCGGCACGGCCCGCGTCGGTGATCGAGTAGACCTTGCGACCGCCTTCCGTGGCATGGGTGACGAGCCCCTCGGCCTCCAGCTTGGCGAGCCTCGGGTAGACCGTGCCCGCCGACGGTGCGTACAGGCCCTGGAAGCGCTCCTCCAGGAGGCGGATCACCTCGTAGCCGTGGCGCGGGGCCTCGTCGAGCAGCTTCAGCAGATAGAGGCGTAGGCGGCCGTGGGCGAATACGGGCGGCATGTCAGAGCACCTTTCCGGTCGGCTCGTCGATGGTCGGCGCGGCGGGGCCGGGCTCCGTCGTGGCCGGGCCGGTGCCGTGCGGGTCGCCCTCGGCCGCCGGGCGGCGCAGCAGGGCGATCGATCCCGAGACGGTCGTCGCCCGCAGGTTCCCGGTCCCGGCGCCGAGGGTGCCGGTGATCTTCTTCGTGCCCCATCCGCCGCTGACCCTCAGGTCCTCGAAGCCGTTGGAGACGGCGCCGCTCGCGGTGTTCGCCTCGACCGTCGCGTTCGCCGGGTGCGGCAGCCGGATCGCGATCTCGCCGGACACGGTGGTCAGCCGGACATCCGTGGGCCGATCCGACGGGTCCAGGTCCAGCACCATGTCGCCGTTGACCGAGTCCGCCCGGACCGACGCCCCGGCGCCCTCGACGACCGTCAGATCGCCCGAGACGGTCCGGAAGCGCAGTTCGCCGGTGCCTCCCTGGGCCTCCACACCGCCGGACACCGTCTCGGCCCGTACCGGTCCGGCGAGCCCGACGAGCGTGGTGTCGCCGCTGACGCCGCGTATCTCCGTGCGCCCGTGGATCCCGGAGACCACCGCCGCGGCGCCGACCACACCGAGCGTCACGGCCGCCCCGGCGGGTACCGCGAGGGACACGACCGCGCTGCGGTTCCATCCGGCGCGGTCGAACAGCTTCGGGAAGTCCATCGACCGGAGGAAGTCGTTCCACGGCAGGCCCTCGTACGCGACCGTCAGGGCGCCGTCCTCCTGGGTCACGATCAGCGGCGGTCCCTCGATCTCGGAGATTTCCAGTCGGGCGGTCGGTTCGTCGGTACCGACGACGTTGACGGCGCCCCCGACGATGCGTACGGCGAGCGAGGTCACAGGGGCGTCGAAGGTCAGTTTCTGGGGCTCGGCGATGGCCCATGTCGACACAGGCATGGATCTGGCCTTCCGGGAATGGAGGATGACGCAACATATCGCGTCTCTTGCCATCACGATATATCGCGGATCCGGGAAGTCAAGGGAAACAGGAGACCGAGGGGAGGTCGGAAAGGGCGCCGAGGACGGGCGGGCGTCTCGCGGGCTACGACCGGAGCGGCCGGTACGGGCCGGACGGACGGAACGGATGTGGAACCGGTGGACCGGGTCGTGACGGGCCCGCCCGCCGCCCGCGTGGTGGGTTCCTCCCGGCCGGCCCTCGGCGTGTGGTGGGACGGCGACCGCGCGGGGCATGTCCTCGCGTCAGGGTTCCGCCGACCGCTCGGCCGTCTCCGGCTCGCGGACACTGCACCGGTCGGCGAGGGCGAGGCCAAGCGCATGTTCGCCGAGGGTCCGGGGGCCGGATCCCGCCCTGGACGCCCGGGCGCTCGCCGGGCCGACTCACCCCGCCCCGGGTGCCGATGCCCGCAACCGGCTGCTCCGGGTACTCGCCGTCCTCACCACTCTTGTCGGGCCGGACCCGCCGCCCGGGGCCGGGGCCGGGTGCGTCCGCGGACCGTCCCGGCCGGTGGCCGGCGGCCCGCTCGGGATGGCACCGGCGGACCGGGGACGGTCGGCGGGAAGCGGGAAGCGGGAAGCGGGAAGCGGGAAGCAGGAAGCGGGAAGCAGGAAGCGGGAAGCAGGGAGCAGGAATCAGGAAGCGGAAAGCGGAGGGGGAAAGCGGTGCGGGCCGGGGCGCGATGCGATCCGGAGCGGCCTCCTCCGCCCCTGGGCGTACGCGCGCCGGGCGGGGTCCGGAGGGTGGCATCCGGAGAGCGGGTGGGGTCGCCGCTCGCCCTGTGGGCCGCCGGGTGTCGCAGCGGCGGCCGGGCCTTCGCCGGGGTTCGGTCGATGGCGGACGGGGCACTTGGCCTCGCGCAGGGCCGGTGCGGCGGGGGGACCGGCGGGTCCGGTCCGCGCGGCGGGGGCTCGGAGAACTGGAGGACGCCGAGGGCGGGGCGGTCCGGTCACCTGCGGCCGGTCCACCACCTGCCTCCGGTCCACTCGGTCGGCAGACGCAGACGCAGACGCAGACGGCAGTCGGCAGACCGCAGTCGGCAGACGGCAGACGGCAGACGGCCGACGGTCCGCTGCCCGTTGACGGCTCGGCCGACACGGCCCGGTCCGGCCGCCCTCACCCCGTCGCGCGCGCCGTCCGGGCGCCTGTCCGCGGCCCGCTCGCCGACTTTGGGGAAGCTACTCGTCGTCCTCGTCGTCGAGACGGGCCAGCCAGGTGGCGAGGCGCTCGACCGGCACCTCGAAGTCGGGATTGAGGTCGACGAACGCACGAAGCTGCTCGGCGAGCCACTCGAACGTGACCTCTTCCTCGCCCCGGCGCTTCTCCAGTTCCTCGATACCGCGGTCCGTGAAGTACATGCGGCAAGCCTAATGCCTGGTGGCAGCCCCCGCGGAGGCCGGGAGCGCGTCGTCGGCGGCGTCCGCGCCACCGGGCGCGCGCCCCTGCGGAACCGGCGCGCGGCGCTCCGGCGTCCTGGTCCGCGGACCTCGCGCGGGTCGCGTACTGCCGTTAGCCTGCGGGTAGTTGGGAATCGGGGGGTTTCATGGGCGAGAACGGTGCTCGCATCACGCGGATCGAGATGCCGGACGGTACTCCGGTCTGGGCGCGCGTCTCGGGAGCGGAGGAGCTGGCACGGCCGGATCGCGGGCCGGCGTTCACGGACATCGGTTACGCGGACTTCGCCGACCAGGTGCAGGCCCGGGTCGAGAGCCTGAACGCCGTCGTGACCAGCGTCGCACGTTCGCTGGCCGGGCCGCTGCGCGCGGTGCGGCCCGACGAGGTGAGCGTGGAGTTCGGCATCGAACTCACCGCGAAGGCGGGCAAGGTCGTCGGTCTCCTCGCGGACGGCGAGGCCAAGGGCGGCATCACGGTCACCCTGACCTGGCACGGCGGGGGCCCGCCCGCCGATCCGCCGAGCCCCGCGCAGGGCGACGCCCAGGGGGCGGGAGGCGCACCCCACGGACCGGGTGCCGGGGCGTCCCCCGGACCCGTACCGGCGGCGCAGACGCCCCCGCGGAACCCGCCGATCCCTGCCCCGCCCATGCCGCCCGGCCCCCCGCCCGTGCCCGCCCCGCCGCTCCCCGGCGGCACCCCCGGAACGAGCCCCGGCGCCCGGAACCCGGACGGCCCGACCCCCGGAGCCGGGGCACGCCATGGCGCGAGCCCGGAAACCGGGAACCCGGACGAGGGCCGAGCGCCGGACGGGCCGACCCGCGACGGCGTCGCCCGCGGGGGCACGCGCCACGATGGTGGAGCGCCGGACGGCCGGACCGGCGAAAGTGCGATCCGTGACGGAACGACCAGTGACGATGTCACCCGACATGGGGTGAGCGGTCCCGGCGCGGCCCGCCCCGACGCCGCCGGCGACGGTGCGCATCCGGGCGCGCCGGCCGGGAACCGGGGCGCAGGGGTGGCACCCCGCGCATCCACCGGCACACCGGCGCATCCGGACGCGGCCGGGCCGGACGGCGGGGGCCGCTCATGACCCAGCCGCCGGGCAGGGGCGCAGGGGGCGGTTCGGAGAGTACGTACCGTGCACTGGCGGGCCTCGTGATGGCGGCGACCGTGCGCATCCACCGGCCGGAGCCCGGGTATGCCCCTGACGGATCCGACCGGGGCTTTCTGGGGAGCGGCTTCTTCGTCGCCCCGAGCTGGGTCCTCACGTGCGCACACGTGGCGATGGCCGGGGAGGGGCGTCAGGTGAGCGTGGTGTTCAAGCCGGACCCCGGCGCCGCCGAGACGGTGGTCGAGGGCGCCGTGGTCGCCGCCATGCCCGAGACCCGGCACGCAGGCCCGCGCCCCGTCGGGGCGCGCATCGCCCCGTCGGGCGGCTGGCCCGCCCCCGACCTCGCGCTGATCCGGCTGCTGCGTCCCGTCGAGCACCCGTGCGTGTATGTGACCGAACGCCCGGCGGGCATGTTCGGCGGCGGCTCGGTCCTCTACACCGGCTGGACCGACGGCGGATCCGGGCAGCTGACCCGGTTCAGCGGACGGTGCCGGGTGATGGGCACGTTCGGGGACTGGGCCGAGGACGACGAGCAGATGCGGCTCGACGGCGACCGGATGTACCCCGGCCTGTCCGGCGGCCCCGTGGTGGACCTGGCGCGCGGCGAGGTCGTCGGCGTACTCAAGTCCCGTTCCGACGGCACCACGGGCGGCACCTCGATCGGCGTCGAACGGCTGCGCACGCTGCCCGTGCCGGCGGGGGCGGTGTCCGCCGAGTCCGAGGATCCGTACCAGGCGTTGTTCCACGCCCACGACCGCTACCACGCCGACCGGCACACCAGCCCGGTCGGTACCGAGCGGACCTGGGCCGACCTCCAGTGGGAAC
Source organism: Streptomyces sp. NPDC052042 (assembly GCF_044548345.1). NCBI lineage: Bacteria > Bacillati > Actinomycetota > Actinomycetes > Kitasatosporales > Streptomycetaceae > Streptomyces > Streptomyces sp. NPDC052042. Next base: position 18,506 of record NZ_JBIUBU010000003.1, read on the forward strand.
TGGGCGCCGGCGCGGGGCTCGCCCTCAGCCCCCAACAGCGCGTCGACCTGCTCGGACGGCTCGCCGAACTCCCGCCCCCGCCCAGTACCCGCGGCCTCCTCGACCTCCTGGACGAACTGCCGGACATCCACCCGCGCGAGCACCACGCGGCGCCGCGCGGCTGGCGCGACGGACTCGGCACGCTGTACGACGCCCCGGGTGGCGACGGCGCGCTGGAGCTGATCCTGCGGTACTGCATGAGCGCCCTCTCCGCCGAACGCCCCTACGTCCTGCCGTCCACCCCGGAAGCCGAGGCGGACCTGTGGCGCTGGGTGAAGCGGCTGGCGGACGACCGGCTCTCCCGCAAGTTCCGTCATGAGCTCCTCGGGCTCCGCCACCACGGCCGCGGCACCGTCCGTCGCGACGCCGGACACCTCGCCCCCCACACGGACACGCGCGCCGACGGGTACGCCGACGAGCACACGGGCAGGCACGCGGACGGGTACGCCGACCGGTCGGCCCCCGGCCGCGAGCATCCGCGCACCCCCGCGCAGGTGCCCGGACAGGCCGCGCCCCGCGACGCGCCGTTCGTCCTGCTGCGGCTGGAGCCGCGCCACTGGGAGCCGGACCTCTATGACTGGCGGGTCGCGGTCGTGCCCCGGGCCGGGGACTTCCGGCCCGTCGCCGAGGACAGCCGGGGCACCGCGCTGCACGCCCTGCCCGACCGGCTCGCGGGCCCGCTCGCCGAGGCGTTCCGACGGTGCGACGCGCCGGACGACCCCGCGGTCCTCCAGGTCGTGACGGACCCGGCGCTGATGGGGCTGGAGGTCGACGAGTGGCCGATGCGGCCCGACGGCCGGCCGCTCGGAGTGCTCCGCCCGGTGGTCGTCCGCCCCCTCGACCGTGGCACGGTCGCAGCCGACGGCGGACCGGCCGAACGCGAGGCGCGCTGGAACCGCGCCGCGACCGCCGCGGTGCGGGCCGCCGTCGTCGACTGCGAGGACGGGGTGCGGAAAGCCGTACCGGCGGTGGAGGAGATGCGCCGACTGGCGTACGAGACCGTCCCCGTGCTGTGCCGGTACGGCGACCGGCCCGGCCCTCAGAGCGCGGCGGGTCTGGGGCGGGTGCTCGACGCGGGATACGGGCTGGCCCTGTGGCGGCGGCGCCGGGAGACGGAACGGACCCCGGTCTGCGCCGACTTCCACCGGCGTGCCTCCGACGCGGTCGCCGAGGCCCGTATGGCCGATCAACTACCCAAGAAGATCCAAGAGTTGAGAGCAGGGGTGCATGCGGGGCGCACCGAGACGTACTGGTCGGACGGGGTCGCTCTGCTCTACGACGATCCGCGCCACCAACTGCTCGTATCCGAACACTACTTGGAGGCGCCGTGACGCCCGTGCGGCCTTCGGGGGGCGGTACGGCGAACGGCCGGCCCGCCGGGGGGAGCGCGTCGAGGGCGCGGTGCGGGCCGCCCGGCCCCTTACGGGGTGTGCGCCGGATCGCTACCGTGAAGCACGTTCGACAGCTGCCCCTGGCGGACGAGTGACGACGAGGACACGCTATGAGTGAATCCAGCGAGTGGCTCATCTACCGAGGGGCCGGCGAACCGCACGGCGGCATCGACCGCCTGCCGCCCCCGCCGCCCTGGCGGGACTTCGCGGGCCGTGACGCCCCGGCCGCCGACGGGCGGGACGGGCAGGACGGGGACGGGTCGGCCGACCGCCGGCTGGGCGCCTACCGGCACATCGCCGAACTCCACCGTCCGGGCGCCGAGGAGCTGGAGCTGATCAACGCGGCGCTCTATCTGCGGCGTCCGCTGCTGGTGACCGGGGGTCCGGGCGCCGGGAAGAGCACCCTCGCCCACTCCGTCGCCCACGAGCTCGGGCTGGGCCGGGTCCTGCGCTGGCCGATCGTCAGCCGCTCGACGCTCCAGGACGGGCTGTACCGCTACGACGCGATCGCCCGGCTCCAGGACGTGCAGATCGCCGCACACGGCGCCGGGCCGGGGGCGACCGGTGCCGGATCCGCGGAGAGCGTCGGCAGCTACATCCGGCTCGGCCCGCTCGGTACCGCGCTGATGCCCTCGGACCGGCCGCGCGTCGTGCTCATCGACGAGCTCGACAAGAGCGACATCGATCTGCCGAACGACCTGCTCAACGTGTTGGAGGAGGGCGAGTTCGCCATCCCCGAGCTGGAACGGATCGTGGACCGGCTGCCCGACGGCGAGGCGGAGGTCCTCGACGACGACGGCAACAAGGTGAAGGTGCGGGGCGGCCGGGTCCAGTGCCGGGCCTTCCCGTTCGTGGTCCTCACCAGCAACGGCGAGCGGGACTTCCCGGCGCCGCTGATGCGCCGCTGCGTCCACCTGGAGCTGGGCCGCCCCGACCACCAGCGCCTCGCCACCTTTGTGCGCGCGCACCTCGGTGACGAGGCGGCGCGCTCCGGGGACGATCTCATCGCCCACTTCCTGGAGCGCTCCCGCAGTGAACTGCTGGCCACGGACCAGCTGTTGAACGCGATCTACCTCACCGACGCGGCGGCGCCCGCGGGCCGGGACCGCCTCGCCGACCTGCTGATCCAGCGACTCGACCGACCGAGGTGATGCCGATGTCCGGTGGGGGGCGACACGGACCGCGGGACGCCGGGCAGAGCCCCGGCGAAGCGCCCCGGGACCCGGGGAAGGGTGCCGAGGACGCGGCATCGGTGCGGGACGCGGCGGTAGGGGACGCGTCACGGTCGTACGGCGGACCGGGGCCGGGCGACGGCGGGCTGCTGCCCGCGTTCGTCGCCCGGCTGCGCGGGGCCGGACTCGATCCCGACGCCGAGCAGATCTGCGACGCCCTCTGGCTGGCCCGCTGGACCCGCCACCCCGACGCTCCCGACGAGGACGACGACGAGGGCGACCGGACCGCACCGCCACCGCCCACCGTCCGGGAGGACCGGCGGGAAGGGCGCCCCGCCCCGCCCGTGCCGGGACGCCGGGAAGCCGAGGGGCCCGCACCGGACGACGACGGACCCGTGGAACGGCACCATCCCGAGGACGCCGACCGGCGGGTCCCGCTCCACCCCGTGCCCCCCGTCCGGGCCCGCACCGGGCCCCCACGCAGCGGCGGCCCGCACGGACGCGGGCCCGGTCCCGTCCCGGCCGGCCGGACGAGCACGCTCACCTTCGGAGTGCCCGCCGCTCCCGTCCTTCCCGCCCCGCTCGAACTCCAGCGGGCGTTACGCCCCTTGCAGCGCTACCGCCCTGCCGCGCCACCGATGCGCCACACCCTCGACGAGACGGAGACCGCCGAACGCAGCGCCCGGGCGGGCGGGTTGGTCATCCCGGTCTTCCGCGGCGCGTCCCGGGGCGAGTCGTTGCTGCAGTGCGTCATGGACGCCTCGTCGTCGATGCTGGTGTGGGACCGGCTTTTCGATGAACTCCAGCAGATATTCGGCCGGTTGGGTGCCTTCCGGGACATCTGGACGTGCTATCTGCACCAGGGGCCGGACGGCGCCGCCGCGGTGAGCCGCAGCTCCGACCCGGCCGCCGCGCCGCTCAGCTCCGCGGACCGGCTCAGCGACCCGACCGGTCGTCGTGTCACCCTGCTGGTCAGCGACTGCGCAGGCCCGCTCTGGCACAGCGGGCGGGCCCACCGGCTGCTGCACCACCTCGCCGGGCAGGCCCCGACGGCGGTGCTCCAGCCCCTGCCGCAACGGATGTGGAACCGGACCCGGCTGCCGGTGACCTACGGCTCCGTGGCCCGGGGCGACGGAGTGGGCGGAGCCACCGTGCTCAAGGTCACGGAGCACGCCGGCGCCGGCCCCGCCGTGCACCCGGGCGCCCTCCCCGTCCCCGTACTGCCGCCGGTCAAAGGGGCGTTGGCCGCCTGGGCGAAGCTGCTCTCCGGCACCGGCGCGGGACAGGTGTCCGGCGCCGTCGGCTGGGTGCGGGCCGACCAGCCCGCGGCGGCGGCGCAGCGCCCCGGCGACGGCCTGTCCTCGCTCCAACTGGTCAGCCGCTTCCGCTCGACGGCCTCCCCGGCCGCCGGACAGCTGGCCGTGTACCTCGCGGCGGCCCCGTTGTACCTGCCGGTGATGCAACTGGTGCAGCGCACCATGCTGCCGAACTCCGGCCCCTCGGAACTCGCCGAGGTGCTGCTGAGCGGCCTGCTGTCACGGGCGCGGGACGAGGACGGCACCGAGGCGGAGGAGGAGACCGCCGGCCAGTGGTACGAGTTCGCGCCCGGTGTCCGGGAAGCACTGCTCGGCCCGCTCGGCCGGGACGAGGCGTTGCTCGTGCTCAAGCACTGCTCGCAGTACATCGAACAGCGGTTCGGCAAGGGCGGGCCGAACTTCCCCGCCCTGGCCTTCGCCCAGCTCGGCGAGGGCAGACCTGGGGCGGCAGGGCTCACCCGTACCACCGAACCGTCACCGGACGGGGCCGGCTCAGGACACCGGGCTGGAACGGAGGAGGAGGACGGGACCGAGGAGGCGGAGGAGAACGGTGGGCCACGCGTCCCGCGCCCCTTCGCCGAGGTCGCGGTCCGCGTACTGGAGCGTTTCATGCCGCTGCCCGAGCGGTTCGTCGTCGACACCGGACGGCACCGGCCGGACACCGACGACGAACCCCGGACGCCCGACGCCGCCGTGGAGAGCGCCCGACTGCTGCTGCGCCACTTCGAGTCGGACGGCATGGTCCAGTACCTGATCGACGCCGTGCAGCTGCTGCGCGGCGCCACCGAGCGCGAGAACCGGCCGGGCGCCGACCCCGTCCTGTGGGCGGAGTACTCGCGTTGCGTGCTGCGCCTGTGGGAGGTCCAGGGCGGCGCCGAACTGCTCCGCGAGGCCGAGTACGCCGCCGAGCGGGCCGTCGCGCACCCCGCCGCCCTGCACGAACGGGCCGCCCTGGCCCGGGTGCTGCACGCCGCGGCCGACGACCGCCGGTCGCGCGGCGACCGGCGCGGCGCCCTGGAACTGCTGCGCCGGGCCGACCGGGAGTACACGGCTGCCTGCTCGGCCCCCGGACTGGACCCGGCCGAGGCCCTCCGGCTTACCCTGGAACGGGTCCGGGCCCTGGAGGCGCAGTGGCGGCTCGACGGGGACACCTCGTCGCTCCAGTCCGCGTGCGGCATGCTGGAGGCGTTCGCCGACGCCTGGCCCGAGCAGGAGAACCGGCCCGCCGCCCTGCCGCTGGCGCACGGCCGCACCCTGCTCAGGCTCTCCGGGGCCACCGCCGACACCGAACAGTCCCGGGCGTACGCCGCCCAGGCCGCCCACTCCCTGCGCACGGCCTTCGGACAGGGCGGCGGCCGGCACACCCTGGGCACCGAGGGGCGCGTCGTGCTGGACCTCGTGGACGCCCTGCTCGGTTCCGGAGCCGAGCCGGACGAGGCGGCCGCACTGGTCGAGCAGGCCCTGGAGACCGTGCGGGAGCAGCGCCTGCGCGCCTCGCTCCTCATCCGGGCCGCCCGGGTCCGCGTCGCCCGCTACGAGCACACCGGGAACCCGGACGAACTCGTCGAGGCGGCCGACTGGTTCGCCCGCGCCGCCCGCGGCGTGCCGCGCGACTCGCAGGCCCACGCCGATCTGCTCGCCGAATGGGGCGGCACCTTGCTGCGCCGGGCCGGGCAGCCGGACGGGCGGGAGCACATCGGCTCGGCGGTGAAGGTGCTGCGCGACTGCCGTACGGAGACGGCGGCGGGGGACGCGCGCCAGGCCGAACGGCTGCTGATGCTGGGCCGGGCGCTGATGCTGCGGCACCGGGCCACCGAGGACCGGGTGGACCTGCGGGAGGCCGAGTACCTCTTCGGGCTCGCCGCCCGGGAGGCGACCGAGCCGCTGACCGAGGCGGACTGCCGGCTGGAACTGGGCCTGACCCACCTCGACGCCGCCCGGGTGCTGCGGCGCCCCACCCGGCTCGACGAGGCGGCCGAGGCGTTCCGGGGCGCGGCCGAGGCGGCCCGCGCGGCGGAGGAGACGGCGGCCCACCCGCAACAGCGCGGGCGGGCGGTCGAATTGTGCGCGACGGCCCATCACTGGCGGGGCACGACCTACGAACGGGCGGGCCGCCCCCGGGCCGCCCGCGAGGCCCACCGGTCGGCCCTCCGGGAATGGCGCAGGCTGCCGGACGGCGGCGGCGCGGCGGGCGAGGAGACGGCGGCGCGGCTGGCGGAGCTGGAGCGCTGAACCGGCGGCCGCCCGCCGATCGCCCTTTCGTGCGCCGTCTGCGCCCGGTGTACGACGGACGCCGGTCACCGGCCTGCCCGCGAAGGCGTAGGCGGGGCCGTGCGGGGCATCGGTACAGAAGCGGCCCGTGCGGGGAGTGCGTCGACCGCACGGATGCCGACGGCACGAACGAGGCGCGGCGGCGAGGGGCGGTCGCCCCGGCGCATCCGCGGCGGACGGACACCTCGCGAGGCGGGCCCGCGGACACACGCCGGGACACGGCCCCCGGCGGAGCGCGGTTGGCGAGGGCGGAACATCGCGGACCCGACGCGGGAGCACGCGCGACGGACACTCGGGGATCACGGAACCGCGGGGACACGGCCCCGCGGGGATCACGGGCACACGGGGAGGCAGCATGAACGAGCCGACGGGACGCGGGACGCCGGTCGCCGGGGCGCCCGACACGATGTCCGGCGCGACGGCGGGCACGATGACCGGCGGGGCATCGGACGACACATCCGACCGGGACGCCGACGTGGTGCCCGGTGGTCCGGGACCGCTGCCCGACCTGCTGGAGCTCGACCTGGCGGCGCTGCGGACGCTGGACCATCCGGTGCTCCGCGAGGTGGTCGAGGAGCTGCGCGGCCGGGCCGGGCAGCCGAGGGAAACGCTGTGGGGTTTCACCAGCTCCTTCTGAGACCGGCGCGCGCACGGCCCCGTCGGACGCGCCCCGGGCCGCACGGTTTCGGCCCGGGGCCCGGCCGAACAGGACATCGTGGCCGGGACCTGGTCTGTGCGTGCGACCGGCCGGGCAGAACGGTTCCGGGCCGGTGACGGGGAGCGTCCCGATACGCAGCACGGGGGTGCCGGAGTGTCTCGACGGATGACGCGGTGTCCCGGCCGGTGCGCGGGCACCACCACCGCGGCCCGAGGCCCCTTCCCCTTCCGGCAGTTCATCGTCAAGGTGCACGGCCGGTGCAACCTGGCCTGCCGCTACTGCTATCTCTACGAGGGCCCCGACCGGACCTGGCGCACCCGCCCGGCCGCCGCCGCGCCCGCCGTCCTGGAGCGCACCGCCGACCGGATCGCCGAGCACGCGGCAGCCCACGGACTGCGCGCCATCGCCCTCGTCCTGCACGGCGGCGAACCCCTCCTCGCCGGAGCCGACCGCCTCGCCGCCTTCACCGACCGGGTCCGTGAGCTCACCCCGGCGGACTGCGCCGTGCGCGCCACCGTGCAGACCAACGCCACGCTCCTCACCGACGCCCGCGTCACCGTGCTCGCCCGGCACGGCATCGACATCGGCATCAGCCTCGACGGCGGGCTGGCCGCCCACAACATCCGGCGCACCGACCGTGCCGGGCGCCCCTCCTGGCCCGCCGCGTCACGCGGCGCCAGGCTCCTCGCCGACCGCCACCCCGACGCGTACGCGGGCATCCTCACCGTGGTCGACCTCCGCACCGACCCGGTCGAGATGTACGAGTCGCTGCTCGCCCTGCGCCCGCCGGCCCTGGACCTGCTGCTGCCGCACGGCAACTGGACGAACCCGCCCCCCGGTCTGCCCGGCGGGAGAACGGCCCGTACCGGCCCGCGCACCGCCCCCGGACCTGTCATCGGCGTCCGCCCCGGACCGGAGCCGACCCCGTACGGCGACTGGCTCACCACCGTCTTCGACCGCTGGTGGCGGGCCGGGCGGCGGGAGACCGGGATCCGGCTGTTCGAGGAATGCATGGCCCTGCTGCTGGGCCTGCCCGCCGCCACCGAATCCCTCGGCCTCGGCCCCGTCGAGGCCATCGTGGTCGAGACCGACGGGACGATCGAACAGGTCGACTCCCTCAAGTCCGCCTACGACACCGCCGCCGCCACCGGTCTCGATGTCTTCCGCCACACCTTCGACGACGCCCTGCGCCACCCCGGCGTCGCCGCCCGCCAGGCGGGCGCCGAGGCGCTCGCCCCCGCCTGCCGTGCCTGCCCGCTGCTGGCCGTCTGCGGCGGCGGCCACTACGCACACCGCTACCGCGCGGACAACGGCTTCGCCAACCCGTCCGTCTACTGTGCCGATCTCGAACGACTGGTGCGCCACATAGCCCGCCGGCTGTCCGAAGCGACCGCAGGAGCACACCGATGAGCCCCCCACTCCCGGACCACGCACTACGCCGGCTCGGCCGCACGGAGGGCGACCCCGACACCCTCCACGCCCTCGCACGCGACCAGGACACCCGACGGCTGCTCCTCGTCCGCGCCCTGCTCGACGCGGCCGAGGACGCCCCCGCCGCCCTCGTGCCGCCCCCGGCCCTCACCCGGCTGCGACAGGACTGGGCGCTGCTGGAGGAGGCGGAACGTGCCGACCGGACCGCCGTGCGCACCGTTCTGCTCCACCCCCTCACCGGCCCCTGGGCCCAGCGCTGCCTGCACGCCCTCTCCACCCCCGGCCCCTCCTGCGCCACGGCCCGCGAACTCCGTTTTGAACTCGACCACTTGAGCGCCCTGGCCGCCGCGGCCGCGATCCGCTCCGGACTCGCGTTCACGACCCGGCTCACCGCGCACGGCGCACTGCTGGCGCTGCCCACCCTGGGCGCCCTGCGGACGGCACCCGGAACGGTCGAGCTCCACTTCACCGAGGGGAGGCTGGCATTACGCCATACCTCCGAGGGGGCGCCGCTCACCGTGCATGTGCACCACGACGCCACGACCGGCGCGGCCGACCCGCGCTGGCTCCCGGTCCTCGTCCTGCCCCCCGTACGGCCCGGCGCCGCCCCCGTCCCCCTGGACGACGTCGATCCGTACCGCACCGACGGCGGCGGACTGCGAAACCACGGGCTGCGCGCCGCCCCCCACCTCGACGACCACGAACGCAAGGCGTGGGCCGGATCCTGGTCGCGCGTGCCGTCCCTGCTCCGCACGGGCGGCGAACACCGCCTGACCGAAACGGCCGTCCTGCTGCGCTGCCTGGTGCCACTCGGCAGCCCGCCGGGCTCGGGGCCCGCGGGCGGGGGCACGGCCCATTGCAGCGCCACCCGGCGTGAAGCGTTCGGCGCCGTTCTCAGCAGCAGGCCGGCCACCCCCGCCTTCTTCGCCGCCACCCTCGTCCACGAGATCCAGCACACCAAACTGTCCGCGCTCGCCGCACGGGTGCCGCTGCACCACGAGGACCCGGCACCACGCCACTTCGCGCCCTGGCGACCGGACCCCAGGCCCTTCGACGGGCTCCTCCAGGGCGCCTACTCGCACATCGCGCTCGCCGGCCACTGGCAGCGGCTGGCGCTCGGCGCCCGCCGCGTCGTCCACCGGGACCTCGCCTGGACCGAGCACGCCCGCTGCCACGAACAGGTCGGAGCCGTACTGCCGGTGCTGGCCGGATCGGCGGCGCTGACCCGCGAGGGTCGCGTGCTCGTCGACGAGATGATCTCGCTCTACCACCGACTGGACGATTGTCCGCCTCCCGCGGGTCATGCGGCGCGCGCTCAGGCGTACGTGGCCACCGCCAAGGTGATATGGCAGCAGAGGAACGGCCCGCGTCATCCGCGGGAGTCCCCGTGATTCCGACCGGAGCCTTCGCGCCCCGGTGTATGTTGACAGGTCCTGTACCAAGGCAGGGAGATGGTCGAATGCCCGCAACGGGTAATGGAGTTGGGGCGATCGGGACGCACACCGTCACCATCAGTTTCGCCGGTTTCAACCGCGCCTGGGCGGCGTGGATCGCGGACCGCCTGGAGCGTCGTGGCGTCACCGTCGTCCAGCAGCGCTGGGACCCACCGGTGGAGGCGGTGCTGGAGGAGGCACTGCGGGACCTGACACTGTCCCGCGGCGACGTCCTGCTGATCCTCAGCGACTGGTACGTCCAGCTCGGCCCCCGCACCACCGCGGAGTGGAACAGGGCCCTGCGCGAGGTCGTCGCCCCGGACCCCGAGCGCTTCGCCGCCGTGCGCGTGACCACGTCGGCGCTGCCCGGTGCCACCTCGGTCTTCGGCGCGGCCGATCTGACCAACGTCGGTGCCGAGGAGGCCGAACGGCGGCTCCTGGTACGCCTGGGCCTGCCCACCGGCCCGCTGCCCGAAGCGGTCGAGGCCAGGCCGGGGCCCCGGTACCCGGCGGACACCCCGGAGGTGTGGGGCGGGGTGCCGCGGCGCAACACCCGCTTCACCGGGCGGGACGAACTCCTCAGCACGACGTACCGGACCCTCCAGGACGCCGGGCCCGGCGCCGGGGTCGTCACCCTGCACGGCATGCCCGGCGTCGGCAAGACCCAACTGGCGGCGGAGTACGTCTACCGCTTCAGCTCCGAGTACGACGCGGTCTGGTGGGTGCCCGCCGACCGCCGCGCCCTCTACCGCCAGAAACTCGCCGAACTCGCCCCCGAACTGGGCCTGTCCACGGGCGCCGAGTACGGAGAGCGGCTGCGCGCGGTACGGGACGCCCTGCGCCGCGGCGAACCGCACTCCCACTGGCTCCTCGTGCTGGACGGCGCCGACGAACCCGAACAGATCTGGGACCTGGTGCCCACCGGCCCCGGCCACGTCCTGGTCACCTCCCGCAACCCGGAGTGGCGGGAGCACAACAGTCACCTGGTCGAGGTCCCCGTCTACGCCCGTGACGAGTCGGTCGCGTTCATCCGCCGCCGCGCCCCGCGCCTGACCCCGGCCGAGGCCGACCGGCTCGCCGAGGCCCTGGAGGACCTGCCGCTGCTCCTCGACCAGACCGCGGGCTGGCTCAACGACTCCGACATGTCGGTGGAGGGCTACATCGGACTCCTCGAAGGCGGCATCGACCAGGACGTCGTCAAGATCTCCGCGGACTTCCCGCTCGCCTTCCAGACCGCCTGGTCGATACTGCTGAACAAGCTCAGGGAGACCGTCCCGGAATCCGTCGATCTGCTGCGCCTGTGCAGCTTCTTCGCGCCGGGCTCCATCCCCGTGCGTCTGCTGAGGGAGATGCCGCCCGGCGAACTGCCGGAACAGCTCTCCGGACTGATGAACGACCCACTGCTGTGGAACAGGGCGATTGCCCAGCTCCGCCAGTACTCCGTGGTCCGGCTGGAATCCCACGAGACGGCCGGGGAGGAGGCGTCGGCCGGCGAAACCCTCTACATGCACCGCATGGTCCACCAGATCATCGGCAAGGACATGCCGGAGCGGGACCGCCGGGAGTTCATCGACGTGGTCCGCCGGGCCCTCGCCGCGGCCGACCCCGGCCGCCCGACCGACACCCGGCTGTGGCCCGCCTACGCCGAGCTCACCCCGCACCTGAAGTGGGCCGACGTGCTCACGAGCACCGAGCCGGCGGTGCAGACCCTGGTGCTCAACTGCCTGCGCTACCTGTACCTCTCCGGGGAGTACCAGGCCGGCATCAAGCTCGGCGCACGCGCCCTGGACACCTGGCGGGAACTCTTCGGCGAGGTCTTCCCCCGGCTCTGGGACCTCCGCTACCACTACGCCAACCTGCTGCGGGCCGTCGGCGAGTACGCGGAGACGGAGGCCATCGAACGGGCCGCCGTCGAGCACCTGCGCGCCGAGCGCGGCCCCCAGGACCTGGAACACCTGCGCGCCGCCGGCGGCCTCGCCGCCGACCTGCGCGGACTGGGACGGTACGACGAGGCCAGGGAGATCTCCGGCTGGATCCTCGCCGCCTACCATGGGCTCCTGGGCGACCAGGACTCACGCACCCTCAACGCGCAGAACAACCTCGCCGTCTCGCTGCGCCTGCTCGGCCGGTACGAGGAGTCGTTGGAACTCAACCGGGCCACCCTGGAGGCCCGGCGCCGGCTGCTGCGCCCGCGCCACAGCTGGACGCTCTACTCCGAGATCAACTACGCCACCGATCTGCGGCTGCTCGGCCGGTACGGCGAGGCCCTGTCGCTCCAGAACCAGAGCGTCCGGGTGCACCGGCTGGTCATGGGCCCCGACAATCCGCAGACCCTGCGCGCCGAACACAACCTCGCGCTCTGCCAGTACCGTTCGGGAGACCGCGGCAGGGCCGGCGAACTCTTCACCCGCGTGCTGGAACGGGCCGAGCGCGTGCTGGGCGAGAACGACCCGCTGACGATGATGTTCGCGACCGGCCAGAGCTTCTTCGCCCGCGAACACGCCGACATCGACCAGGCCAGGGCCATAAGCGAACGCGTCGTCGCCGGATACACGGCCATGCTCGGCGAACAGCACCCCTATGTGGCGGGGACCCGCGCCAACCACGCGCTGATCCTGCGCAACGTGGGGGAGCGGGACCACGCGCACGCCCTCCTGGAGGAGGCGCTCGCCGACATGACCCGGGCCGTGGGGGAGAACCACCCCTGGACGCTGGGCTGCGCGATCAACGCCTCGGCGCTGCGCAACCTGGTGGGCGACCCGGAATCCGCCGCCGCCCTCACGGAGTCGGTCGTCACCCGGTCCGTCGAGATCCTCGGCAGGACCCATCCGCTGACCCTGTCCGCCCGGATCGCGCACGCCGCGGACCTGCGCGGGCTGCGGGAACGGCAGCGGGCCGACAAGATCGAGACGGAGGCGCTGGGAGACCTGGAGACGACCCTGGGCGCCCAGCACGTCCACACCGTCTCGGCCCGCTCCCGCAACCGCCCGTACTGGGACTTCGAACCGCAGATGATCTGAATCGTCCCGGCCGGGAAGGGCGGCTGCGGCCTGACCCGGGTGGCCCGGCCGCGTACATTCCGACCGGGCCCGGCCGCGGACACGCCGGAGGCCCGGCCCCGCGATCGGCTCGCGGGACCGGGCCTCCTCCGTGCAGCAGCCGGTCAGGCCTCGAAGACCTCGCCGATCAGCTGCGCCTGCTCGGCCTGGTGGCGCTTGGCCGAACCCACCGCCGGGGACGAGCTGCGCGGCCGCGAGATGCGGCGCAGGCGCTCGTCGTGCGGGACGTCGGCGCCGACGGCCAGGTCCAGGTGGTCGATCAGGTTCAGGGCGATGAACGGCCAGGCACCCTGGTTGGCCGGCTCCTCCTGCGCCCAGAGGTACTTCTCGGCGTTCGGGTACTTGGCGATCTCCGCCTGGAGCTCGGCACCCGGCAGCGGGTACAGGCGCTCCAGCCGGATGATCGCGGTGTCCGTGACGCCGCGCTTCGCGCGCTCGGCCTCCAGGTCGTAGTAGACCTTGCCGGCGCAGAAGACGACCTTGCGGACGTCCTCCGGCTTCACCGTGTCGTCGCCGATCACCGGGCGGAAGCCGCCGGTGGTGAACTCCTCCGCCTTCGACGCGGCCGCCTTGAGACGGAGCATCGACTTCGGGGTGAAGACGACCAGCGGCTTGTGGTGCGGGTTGTGCACCTGCCACCGCAGGAGGTGGAAGTAGTTCGACGGCAGGGTCGGCATGGCGACCGTCATGTTGTTCTGCGCGCAGAGCTGGAGGAAGCGCTCCGGGCGGGCGGACGAGTGGTCCGGACCCTGGCCCTCGTAGCCGTGCGGCAGCAGCAGCGTGACGCCGGAGGTCTGGCCCCACTTCTGCTCGGCCGAGGAGATGAACTCGTCGACGACGGTCTGGGCGCCGTTGGCGAAGTCGCCGAACTGGGCCTCCCAGATGACCAGCGACTCCGGACGGGTCAGCGAGTAGCCGTACTCGAAGCCCATCGCCGCGTACTCGCTGAGCAGCGAGTCGTAGACGTTGTAGCGGGCCTGGTCGTCGGAGAGGTAGAGCAGCGGGGTGTAGTCCTCGCCGGTCACCTGGTCGACGAGGACCGCGTGACGCTGGCCGAAGGTGCCGCGGCGGGAGTCCTGGCCGGCGAGCCGGACCGGGACGCCCTCCATCAGCAGCGAACCGATGGCCAGGGTCTCGCCCATGCCCCAGTCGATCGTGCCGTTCTCCACCGAGGCGGCGCGGCGCTGCATCTGCGGGATCAGACGCGGGTGGACGGTGATCCGCTCGGGGACGTTGACCTGGGACGCCGCGATGACCTTGACGGCCTCCGAGGAGACCGCGGTGTTCACGGCGACCGGGAACTCGGGCTGGACCTCGGGGGCGTGCTCCGGGGCCGGCAGCGAGGTGGCCTCGCGGACCTCCGCGAAGACCTTCTCCAACTGCCCCTGGAAGTCCTGGAGCGCCTGCTCGGCCTCTTCCAGGGTGATGTCGCCGCGACCGATGAGCGACTCGGTGTAGAGCTTGCGCACCGAGCGCTTCTTGTCGATCAGGGTGTACATCTGCGGGTTGGTGAACTCCGGGTTGTCGCCCTCGTTGTGACCGCGGCGGCGGTAGCAGATGAGGTCGATCACGACGTCCTTGTTGAACGCCTGCCGGAACTCGAAGGCCAGCCGGGCGACCCGGACGACGGCCTCGGGGTCGTCGCCGTTGACGTGGAAGATCGGCGCCTCGATCATGCGCGCCACGTCCGTGGCGTACATCGAGGAGCGCGAGGACTCCGGGGCGGCGGTGAAGCCGACCTGGTTGTTGATCACCACGTGCACGGTGCCGCCGGTGCGGTAGCCGCGCAGCTGCGACATGTTGAGCGTCTCGGCGACGACGCCCTGGCCCGCGAAGGCCGCGTCGCCGTGGAGCGCGACGGGCAGGACCGTGAAGTCCGTGCCGCCCTTGTTGATGACGTCCTGCTTGGCGCGGGCGATGCCCTCCAGGACCGGGTCCACCGCCTCCAGGTGCGAGGGGTTGGCGGCCAGCGAGACCTTGATCTGGTCGCCGTCCAGACCGGTGAAGGTGCCCTCGGCGCCCAGGTGGTACTTCACATCGCCGGAGCCGTGCATCGACCGGGGGTCGAGGTTGCCCTCGAACTCGCGGAAGATCTGCGCGTACGACTTGCCGACGATGTTCGCCAGCACGTTCAGCCGGCCGCGGTGGGCCATACCGATGACGACCTCGTCGAGGCGGGCCTCGGCGGCGGAGTCGATGACCGCGTCGAGCAGCGGGATGACGGACTCGCCGCCCTCCAGCGAGAAGCGCTTCTGGCCGACGTACTTGGTCTGCAGGAACGTCTCGAACGCCTCGGCGGCGTTCAGCCGGCGCAGGATGCGCAGCTGCTCCTCGCGCTCCGGCTGCGGGGTGGTCGTGCGCTCCACCCGGTCCTGGATCCACTTGCGCTGCTTCGGATCCTGGATGTGCATGAACTCGATGCCGGTGGTGCGGCAGTACGACTCGCGCAGCACACCGAGGATGTCGCGGAGCTTCATCAGCGACTTGCCGGCGAAACCGCCGACCGCGAAGTCCCGCTCCAGGTCCCACAGGGTGAGGCCGTGCTCGGTGATGTCCAGGTCGGGGTGCTTGCGCTGGCGGTACTCCAGCGGGTCGGTGTCGGCCATGACGTGGCCGCGGACCCGGTAGGAGTGGATCAGCTCGAAGACCCGCGCCGCCTTGGTCACGTCGTTGTCGTGCGAGGCGTCGATGTCCTTGAGCCAGCGGACCGGCTCGTAGGGGATGCGCAGCGACTTGAAGATCTCGTCGTAGAAGTCGTTCTCGCCGAGCAGGAGCTGGGAGACGATCCGCAGGAACTCGCCGGAGGCGGCGCCCTGGATGACGCGGTGGTCGTACGTCGAGGTCAGCGTCATGACCTTGGAGATGCCCAGCTTGTTCAGGGTGTCCTGGGAGGTGCCCTGGAACTCGGCCGGGTACTCCATGGCGCCGACGCCCATGATGAGGCCCTGTCCGGGCATCAGGCGGGGCACCGAGTGGACGGTGCCGATGCCGCCGGGGTTGGTCAGCGAGGCGGTGACGCCGGTGAAGTCGTCCATGCCGAGCTTGCCGCTGCGGGCACGGCGGACGATGTCCTCGTAGGCCTGCCAGAACTCGAAGAAGTTGAGCGTCTCGGCCTTCTTGATGGCCGCGACGACGAGCTGGCGGTCGCCGTTCGGCTTGACCAGGTCGATGGCCAGGCCGAGGTTGACGTGCTCCGGCTTGACCAGGGTCGGCTTGCCGTCCTTCGTCGTGAAGGAGTGGTTCATCGACGGCATGGCCTTGAGGGCCTGCACCATCGCGTACCCGATGAGGTGGGTGAAGGAGATCTTCCCGCCCCGGGCGCGCTTGAGGTGGTTGTTGATGACGATGCGGTTGTCGAAGAGCAGCTTCACCGGGACGGCGCGCACGGACGTGGCCGTCGGCAGCTCCAGCGAGGCGTTCATGTTCTTCGCGACGGCCGCCGACGGGCCGCGCAGCGTCACGTACTCCGGTCCTTCGGTGGCCGGGGCCGCGGCCTTCGCCGCCGGTGCGGTCTTCGCGGGGGCGCTCGTCGCGGCCGGGGCGGCCTTCACGGGTGCCGGGGCTGCGGGTGCCGGGGCTGCGGGTGTCGGTGCCGCAGGAGCCTTCGCGGCGGGAGCCGGGGCAGGAGCGGCCTGGGGTGCGGCGGCCGGTGCGGCGGCGGCCGGGGTGCCGGGAACGGGCTTGTCCGCCGTGCCGGACGCGCCCGGCTTGTAGTCGGCGAAGAAGTCCCACCAGGCGCGGTCGACCGAATTCGGGTCCTGGAGGTACTGCTGGTAGATCTCGTCGACGAGCCACTCGTTGGGGCCGAAAGCGGCGGCCGGGTCGGTACCCGGACCGGCTTGATCGGTCGAGATGCTCGAGTTACTGGGGGACTGAGACGACACGGCGGCAACCGCCCTCTTCCGCTTCACAAGGTGATGGACAGCGGAAATCAAGGCTACGCCCCCCGGCCCGTTCCCTGCAGTCCGGACCGCCCTTCGTCGCGCAAGTCACATCGAAAGGCAGGTTTCGGCGCAGGGATTGGCGGGAAACAAGCCTGGTTCCGCTGCACTACGGGTACGCGGGGTCGAGGCTGGCTACGACCCCCCTGGACCGTACCCCTGAAAGCGCGCACGGAGAACGCGCCCTTCCGGTTCGAACCCTACGTCAACCTCGCGGTTGTGGTACCCCCGGAAGCGTCACGCGGATGCGACAGCCGCGGGTGGATTCGGCCACCCCGATGCGTCCGCCGTGCAGGTCAACCGCCCAGCGGGCGATCGCCAGGCCGAGCCCCGTGCCGCCGTCGCTGCCGGGGCCGTGCGGAAAGGACTCCTTGCCGCGGTTGAAACGCTCGAAGACGCGGTGCCGCTCCGACTCCGGGATGCCAGGCCCCTCGTCCAGCACCTCCAGGTGCAGGGACCCCGGCCCCTCGCCGCGCCGGGCCAGCACCTGGACCCGGCCGTGCGGCGGGCTGTGCTTGACGGCGTTGTCGATGAGGTTGGCCACCACCTGGTGCAGCCGCTCCGTGTCCGCGTACGCGGTCAGTTCGGGCGGTGACACGTCCAGATGCAGATGGACGTCCTTGCGGGTGTGGTGGCCGGAACCGGAGGACAGCCGGCGGTGCGCGGCGGCGAAGCTGTTCGCCTCCTTCAGCACCCCCGACAGATACGGCCACACCTCGAAGCGGCTCGCCTTGAGCGTGACCACCCCGTTGTCCAGCCGGGACAGGTCCAGCAGCGTCTCCACCAGCCGGCCGAGCCGCTCGGTCTGCTTCAGCGCCGTACGCATCGTCTCCGGATCGGCCGTGGACACCCCGTCCACGACGTTCTCCAGCACCGCCCGCAAGGCCGCGATCGGAGTCCGCAGCTCGTGCGAGACGTTCGCCACCAGCTCCTTGCGGTGCCGGTCCACGGCCTCCAGATCGTCCGCCATGAGGTTGATCGTCTGGGCCAGGTCGCCGAGCTCGTCGCGCCGCCCGGCGCCGCTCACCCGCCTCGTGTAGTCGCCGTGCGAGATCGACCGGGCCACGGTCGTCATCTCGTCCAGCGGCGCCGTGAGGCCGTGTGCCACGAACTGGGTGATCAGCAGGGTCGCGATCACCGAGAACACCGTGATGAACCGCAGCTCGGTCCTGGTCCGCAGGGCCACCATCAGCAGCCCGGTGGTGATGAACACCGAGACCACCACGAGCGTGCCCAGCTTGGCCTTGATCGAGAAGGGGCGCAGTCCGGAGCCGGGCCGGGGCGAACCGGGCCGGGTCATGGCGCGGGGGTCTCCAGCGCGTAGCCGACGCCGTGCACGGTACGGATGCGCTCCGCGCCGATCTTCCGGCGCAGCGCCTTGATGTGGCTGTCGACGGTACGCGTGCCGGAGGCGTCCGCCCAGTCCCAGACCTCCGCCAGCAACTGCTCCCGGGAGAGCACCGCGCGCGGCGTGTTGGCCAGGCAGACCAGCAGGTCGAACTCGGTCGGCGTGAGATGGACGTCCTCGGAGCGCACCCGGACCCGGCGCTGGGCGTGGTCGATCTCCAGCTCGCCCAGGCGCAGGATGCCGCTGCGCGGCGTGACCGCGGCCAGCGCCGCCCGCTCGACCCGGCGCAGCAGGACGTGCACCCGGGCCGCGAGCTCACGCATCGAGAACGGTTTGGTCATGTAGTCGTCGGCGCCGACGCCGAGCCCGACCAGCATGTCGGTCTCGTCGTCCCTGGCGGTCAGCATCAGCACCGGCACCGGCCGCTGGGCCTGTACACGGCGGCAGACCTCCAGCCCGTCGAAGCCGGGAAGCATGATGTCGAGCACCATCAGATCGGGCTGCCACGCCTCGGCCGCGTCCACGGCCGCGGGCCCGTCGAGTGCCGTCTGCACCAGAAAGCCCTCGGCCCGCAGCCGGGCGGAGATGGCTTCGACGATCGTGGCGTCGTCCTCCACCACCAGCACCCGGCGCTGAGCGCCCGGGGTGGCCGCGACGCTGTTGTGGGTGGTGTGTGTCTGTTCCATCGCCCCGCCCCTGCCCGTCCTCACGGGGTCCGTTCCCCGGGACGCGCGGTCTTCGCTTGTGGATTTCATGGGTGATCCCGTCACCGGTCAGCAGCGTAAAGGCAGCAGGCCACTCTCGGCTACGCAGGGTGTAACGGCCAGCGCGGCGGAGTGGCGGAAGGTCGGCCTTGTGGCGCTTGTCCCCCGGCTGCCCGGGGGCGAGCGGGCCGCCGGGTCCCTCAGTCCGCCCGGACCGCGAGATGCACCACGTCGGGCACACCTCGGGCAACGCGCACCTCTTCCGTACGTACCCCGATGAATCCGGCATTCCGTAGGGCCTGTTCGAAGTCGGCGGAGGGCTGGGCGGACCACACCGCGAGAACCCCGCCCGGTGTCAGGCGCTCCCGGCAGTCCGCCAGGCCGGCGGGGGAGTACAGGTTCGTGTTGTCCTCGGTGACCGTCCAGTCCGGCCCGTTGTCGATGTCCAGACACAGTGCGTCATAACGGTCCGTAGTCGTCCGCAGGTATGCGACGAGGTCCCTGGTCAGGATCCCGGTCCGGGGGTCGGCGAGCGCCGCGCCGGAGATCTGCGCCAGCGGGCCCTCCAGGTGCCAGTCCACGATCGCCTGCTCGCGTTCGACGACGGTGATCCGCCCCCACCGGGGTTCGGAGGCGGCCCGGACGAGCGAGAAGCCGACGCCGAGCCCGCCGATGAGCACCGCCGGATCCGGGCGGTCGGCCGGCAGCGCGGCCAGCGCCGCGTCGATCAGCAGCCGTTCGGAGCGCCCGTCCGAGGTGTCCATGAGGAAGCACCCGTTGGCGATGATCTCGAAGTCCTTCCCCCGCCCCCGCAACACCACCTCGCCGTACGGGCCTTCACGGCGGTCGAGTGTGACGGGCGCGTTGACGTCGGGTCCGAGACTGTCGGGCATGGTGCGGATCTCCGAGGGAGGGCGGATGGGGTCCCCGCCATCCTGTCCCGTCGACGCCGCCCGCGGCCAACCGGCTTCCGTTGCCGCCCGAGTTGTGGTCGTGCCCGTCCGAGAAAAGCGTGTGCGGCCGGGCCGTCCGGAGTGACGGGCCCCGGACGCCTGTGGGCCGGGCATGGGCGCGGTCCGGGTGGCGAGGGGGCGGTGGCGGGGCCCGGTCCCGTGGCCCTTCCTCCCCGCTCGGCCGTCCCCTTCTTACGCCCGGTCGCCCGGTCTGTTCCGCCCGGTCCTCTGCCGCTCAGTCGCCGTCGTCGCCGCCGCCCCGGCCCAGGCTCCGACGCTTCTGGGAGCGCCGCACCAGTTCGCCCACGGCGAGCGTCATGCGCGCCACGACGCGTGCCCATCGTGGCCCGCCGCGTTCCGCCCATACGACGCACACGCACCCGCCGACGACGAGCGCCAGGACCACGAACAGGATCAGAACGGCCATGCCTCCCCCTGAGTATCCGTATGGTCCCGGGATCTTCTCAGGTCGTGGCGGCCGCCCGCCAAGGGGCGCGTCGGCGTGAAGTCCGGATCGCGCGGTCGCGGTGCTGCTGCGAGCCGGCCCCTGTCATCGGCCTCGCGCGCGGGCGAGGGCGGTCTCGCACGCCGCAGCCGTTCCGGACGGTTTTCGACTGATCGCTCACAGCGAACACGATCAGGGGAACAATGCTCGGCTCAGAAGCATTGAGCCTGCATAGCTCAACTTGACTGCTGAAGGGGAGATCATGGCTACAGAGTCCAACGCGGTCACTCCGCTCGCCCTGCCCGTGCTGCCGCTCGACGACGAGGTGGTGCTGCCCGGGATGGTGGTGCCTCTGGAGCTGTCCGACCCCGATGTGCGTGCCGCCGTGGAGGCCGCCCAGGCCGCGGCCCGCGAGGGCGGCGGCAAGCCCGAGGTGCTGCTCGTGCCGCGGATCGACGGGACGTACACCGGCACCGGCGTCATCGGCACGGTCGAGCAGGTGGGGCGGCTGTCGGACGGGGATCCGGGCGCGCTCGTCCGCGGCCGGGGCCGGGTACGGATCGGGGCCGGGACCAGCGGGCCGGGCGCCGCGCTCTGGGTCGAGGGGACCCGGGTCGACGAGGCCGCCCCCGACCCTTCCGCGGCCTCGAACAAGCTCGGCCGGGGAGGCACCGTTCCCGGGGCCGCCGCCGAACTGGTCAAGGAGTACAAGGCGCTCGCCACGAGCTGGCTGAAGAAGCGCGGCGCCTGGCAGGTGGTGGACCGGATCCAGCAGATCGAGGACATCTCCGCGCTCGCCGACAACTCCGGCTACTCGCCCTTCCTCACCACCGGCCAGAAGGTGCGGCTCCTGGAGACCCTGGACCCCGTCGCCCGGCTGAAGCTCGCCATCCAGTGGCTCCGTGAACACCTCGCCGAGCAGGACGTCGCCGATTCCATCGCCAAGGACGTCCAGGAGGGCGTCGACAAGCAGCAGCGCGAATTCCTGCTGCGGCGCCAGCTCGACGCCGTGCGCAAGGAACTCGCCGAGCTCAACGGAGACCCGGAGGGCGAGTCCGACGACTACCGGGCGCGCGTCGAGGCCGCGGACCTCCCCGAGCACGTCCGCGAGGCGGCGCTCAAGGAGGTCGACAAGCTGGAGCGCGCCTCGGACCAGAGCCCCGAGGGATCCTGGATCCGGACCTGGCTCGACACCGTCCTCGAACTGCCGTGGAACGAACGGACCGAGGACGCCTACGACATCCGGGGCGCCCAGGAGGTCCTGGACGCGGAGCACGCGGGCCTTCAGGACGTGAAGGAGCGGATCACCGAGTACCTGGCGGTCCGCAAGCGCCGGGCGGACCGCGGCCTCGGCGTCGTCGGCGGGCGGCGCGGCGGTGCCGTGCTCGCGCTGGTGGGGCCTCCGGGCGTGGGCAAGACCTCGCTCGGGGAGTCGGTCGCGCACGCCATGGGCCGCAAGTTCGTCCGCGTCGCGCTCGGCGGTGTGCGGGACGAGGCGGAGATCCGCGGCCACCGGCGCACCTACGTCGGCGCGCTGCCGGGCCGTATCGTCCGGGCCGTCAAGGAAGCCGGTTCGATGAACCCGGTCGTCCTGCTCGACGAGATCGACAAGGTCGGCTCCGACTTCCGGGGCGACCCGGCCGCCGCCCTCCTCGAAGTCCTCGACCCCGCGCAGAACCACACTTTCCGCGACCACTACCTGGAGGTGGAGCTCGACCTCAGCGACGTCGTCTTCCTCGCCACGGCCAATGTCCTCGAAGCCGTACCGGAGGCCCTGCTCGACCGCATGGAGCTGGTCAGGCTCGACGGCTACACCGAGGACGAGAAGGTCGTCATCGCCCGCGACCACCTGCTGCCGCGCCAGCTGGAGCGGGCCGGGCTGGAGGCGGACGAGGTGACGCTCGACGAATCCGCGCTGCGCAAGCTGGCCGGTGAGTACACCCGCGAGGCGGGCGTACGGAACCTGGAACGCGCCGTCGCCCGGCTGCTGCGCAAGGTCGCCGCCCAGCACGAACTGGGCGACCGCGAGCTGCCGTTCACGATCACCGAAGCCGATCTGCGCGGCCTGATCGGACGCCCGCACCATGTGCCCGAGTCCGCCCAGGACCCGGCCGAGCGCCGCACCGCGGTGCCGGGCGTGGCCACCGGGCTGGCGGTGACCGGGGCCGGCGGGGACGTGCTGTTCGTGGAGGCGTCGCTGGCCGACCCGGAGACCGGGGCGTCCGGACTGACCCTCACCGGTCAGCTCGGCGACGTGATGAAGGAGTCCGCGCAGATCGCGCTGAGCTTCCTGCGGTCGCACGGCGCGGAGCTGGAGTTGCCGGTCGGCGATCTGAAGGACCGCGGCGTGCACATCCACTTCCCGGCGGGCGCGGTCCCCAAGGACGGCCCGAGCGCCGGCATCACGATGACGACGGCCCTGGCCTCGCTGCTCTCCGGGCGGCTGGTCCGCACCGATGTGGCGATGACCGGCGAGGTGTCGCTGACCGGGCGGGTGCTGCCGATCGGTGGCGTGAAGCAGAAGCTGCTGGCCGCGCACCGGGCCGGGATCACCACCGTGGTGATCCCCAAGCGGAACGAGGCCGACCTGGACGACGTCCCGGCCGAGGTCCTGGACAAGCTGGAGGTCCACCCGGTGACCGACGTCCGCCAGGTGCTGGACATCGCCCTCGCGCCGGCCTCCGCCGCCGTGCCGGGGGAGAGGACCCCGGTCGCGGCGTAGGCGCCACGGGGTGACGGCCGCGGCGGCGCGCACGCGACCGGTCGGACGGCCCGCCTTCCCGGTGACGGGTGGGCGGGCCGTTCCGCGTGGTGCCCGCCGGACACGAGTCCGCGGGGCGCGGCCCCGAGCCCGTCACGCAGGGAAGAGACCTCCGGTGAGGCGGGGACGAAGTGCCTTCGTGGCGTGGGGAAGAGGTGCCTTCACGACGCGGGAGGAGGCGAGCGGCGCGGGAGGGGCGGGGAACGCCGCAGGGAGAGGGCGGGTGACGCGGGAGAACCGAGAATCACGGCGCGTCCGTCCCGGGAGCCGCGCCCCGGACCAGGGCGGCGCATCGCCTCAGGGGCGGTAGATCGTCCCCGGAACCGGTTCGGCGGGTGCCATGAGCTGGGGGACGGTGACGAAGGTGTAGCCCTGCTTCT
This sequence comes from Streptomyces sp. NPDC052042, assembly GCF_044548345.1. Lineage (NCBI taxonomy): Bacteria > Bacillati > Actinomycetota > Actinomycetes > Kitasatosporales > Streptomycetaceae > Streptomyces > Streptomyces sp. NPDC052042. The sequence continues at coordinate 41,808 of NZ_JBIUBU010000003.1, forward strand.
TCAGCGCGTCGATGATGCCCGGCACGGCGGGCACCGTTCCCTCGTAGATGTCGTGCAACAGGATGATGCCGTCCTTGCCCGCCTGGTCCAGGATGCGCTTCTCGATCAGCTTCGAGTCCGTCGTCGAGTAGTCCTTGGCGGTGGCGCTCCACAGCACCTGGGCCAGTCCCAGCTCCTTGCTGACCTCGGAGACGGTGTCGTCGGTGCGGCCCTGCGGCGGGCGCATCAGACGCGGTTTCTTGCCGGTGATCCTCGCTATCGCGTTCTGGGTCCTCTCCAGCTCGGTTCGTATCTCCGCCGGTTCGTGATCCGTGAGGATCTTGTGCGTCCAGGTGTGGTTGCCCACCTCGTGTCCCTCGGCGGCGAGCCTGCGGACGGTCTCCGGGTACTTCTTGACGTGGTTCTTGCCCAGCAGGAAGAAGGTCGCGTGGACCTTCTTCTCCTTGAGGACGTCCAGCAGATGCGGGGTGTCCTCGCCCGGCCCCGCGTCGAAGGTCAGAGCTATGCACTTCGCCTTGCGACAGTCCACCGGGCCGAAGGCGCCCTTGGCGTCGGAGCCCGCGTCGGCGCGCACGTCCGCGGGTGCGGTGGTGTCCGAGGAACAGCCGGTCAGCGTCAGGGTGAGTGCCGTCACAAGGGCGGCGGCCAACCCCGCACCGGTCGGCTTCGTCTTCAAGAACAAGGGGTCACTCCTCCGTCGCTGAACGAACCGGGCAGGCGATGCGCGGCGGAAAGGACTATACGTGGGGTGTATACATCGCGTGTATATGGGGTCCCGGAAGGAGTGGGCAAAAGCCTCCGGACAGGGCTGAGCCCCTGGTGACGGGTGGTCACCAGGGGCTTGGCCGAGCGGATTCGATGGTGCGCGCGAGCGCGTCGTGCCGGTGTGTCGGATGCGGCCCAGCGGCTCCGTGGGGTGCGCGGTGCGACGGTCCGGCGGCTCGCGGGGCAGGCTCGCGACGGGCCGGATCAGCCGTTGGCGAGGGCCTGCAGGCGGTCGTAGGCGCCGTTGAAGCGGTCGTGGTCACCCACGTACGGGCCGGACGAGGTGTACTGCCACATCGTGTAGAAGCCCCAGCCGGCCGGGAGTTCACCGACCGTGGTGTTGTAGCGGGCCACCCACAGCGGGTTGGTGGCGCCGAAGCTCGCGTTGTTGCCGGTGCAGGTCTTCCACCAGCTGGTCGCGGTGTAAATGACCGCGTCGCGGCCGGTGCGCGCCTTGTACGTGTTCACGAAGTCGCGGATCCAGGACACCATGGCCGCCTGGCTCTTGCCGTAGCACTGGTCGCCGTACGGGTTCCACTCGATGTCGAGCACGCCGGGCAGCGTCTTGCCGTCCCGCGACCAGCCGCCCCCGTTGTCCACGAAGTAGTTGGCCTGGGCGGCCCCGCTCGTGGTGTTCGGGGTGGCGAAGTGGTACGAGCCCCGGATCATGCCGATGTTGTACGAGCCGATGTACTGCTGCGCGAAGTACTCGTTCTTGTAGTACGTGCCCTCGGTGGCCTTGACGTAGGCCCACTTCACGCCGCTGTTCCAGAGCGTGCCCCAGTTGACGTTGCCCTGGTGGCCGCTGACGTCCACGCCTTCGGTCTGCACGGCGCGGGTGTCGCGGGGCAGTCCGCCCTGGCCGTCATGGGCGACGACGCCCATGCCCATGGTGGCCGTGCCCCGGGCGGGCTTGCGGGCCGCGGCTTCGGGGTCCGCGGCACTCGCCGCGCCGGGCAGGGTGAGGAGGAGGGAGACGGCTGCGAGCAGGGTCCCGGCGGCGGCGAAGCGCGAGCGGCGGGACTTTCCGGAACCAGATCTGAGCACGGGCATGTGACTGCCTCCGAAGCGTTGGGTGGGGGGACGTGCTGATCCAGGGGGAACCGGCGCCCCCTGTGGCATGTCATGGTGTGGACATGCCAGAAGGACTCTACGCACGTAGAAAGTGCGGGGGAAGAGGGGCGCGCCGTCGTCGTTGGTCTATGCCTGCGAAATACTGGCCGAGCTGCGGCGATGACCAGCGGCGGAAGAAACTTTCAGAAGCGGGAAAGCTCATGAGGGGTGTTGACGTGCACGGGAGCGAAAGCGGTGGTGAACGCGGCGCGACCGGTGAAAATGGTGTGGACCACGCGTTCCTTGCACTGGAGCGGGAGTTGGCGGTCTTTCTGCGCCGGGCGCGCGCCAACTCCGGTGAGATGGCGCGCGAGGTCCACCCCGAACTGGAGCCCGCCGCCTACGGACTGCTCGTACGGCTGGAAGCGGCCGGGCGTCAGCGGGTCACCGAGCTGGCCGCCTACTTCGGTGTCGGCAAGGCGACCATGAGCCGTCAACTGCGGGCCCTGGAGGGCCTCGGCCTGGTGACACGCGAGCCCGACCCGGCCGACGGACGGGCCACCCTCGTCCACCTCACCCCCGAGGGGCTGGCCCGCTACCGCAGCGTCCGCGATGCCCGCCGCGAGCGCTATGTGCGCAAGCTCGCCGACTGGGACCGGGGCGAGGTCGCCGAACTGGCCCGGTTGCTGCACCACTTGAACGCGCGGGCCGAGGGCTGACCGCCTCCGCGTGGAGCGCCGGATGCTCCCGCTTCGGGCGCGAGCCCCTTCGTGCGGCGCGCGCGAGGGCCGATGCCGGCCCGTCCGGAGCGATGAACCCCTCCCGCGCAGGGTGGTGAACGCCCTCCGCGCGCGGCGACGGGCGATTCCGTGCCCGGTCGGGTGCCGGGGCGTGTCGGGCCGAGCCATCACGCTGTCGGCCCCCGGCCGGACGGCGCCCGTGGGACGGCACGGCCGACGGTGTGACATGTGGTGCGTGAAGTGCGGGCGCCCGATTCGGGGCGCACGCTCCGGCGCGTCCCGCCCCCGGCCTCGCCCACCGCGCCCTCACGCAGATCGCCGCGCCCTCACGGCGTCACGCAGATCGCCGTGGCGTCATCGTGCCTCTTGCCGCGGCCCAGGCGGACGCGTTCCGTGTCGGCGTCCTCCAGCGCCCTGACCTGGTCGATCAGCGCCTGGGGGCCTGCCTCGCGGAGCACCGCGAGGCAGGCCGCCCAGTCGCCCTCGCGGAACATCTCGGTCCAGCGGGACGCGCCGTCGGTCAGCGCCGCCACCGTCCGCACGTCGGCGAGCGGGGTGCGCCCGGTCACCGCGCGGGCCGCCACGGAGGGGTCGGCCGCGGCGGTGAAGAAACCGCCCTCCTTGTTCCGGAGCCGCGCGTCCACGGTCGCCCCGTCGGCCAGCGAACCCGGCGGCAACCGGTCCAGTCGGTCGTCGACCAGGGGGCGTACGGTCCCGTCGGACATGCCGAACAGCAGTACGGAATCGGAGAGCACCAAGTGCTCGATCTCGTGTTCGCCCCAACGCGCCATGACGACCGTCGCCTGTGGCGTTCGTACGTGAGAAAGGTCACACAGGGGGCCGTGGGCGTCGGCGGTGCGCCGTATGGCCCCGGCCAGGATCTCCTGGAGACTCAGATCTCGTCGTGAACCGGACAGTTCGAGCAGCGAACCGCCCAGGCGTGCGGTGAACCAGGGGACGGAGTGAACGCAACCGTCGTCACCGCTCGGCGGGGTCACCCCGTCGAGCAGGATCAGCGTTCCGCCCTGGCCGGAAGCGGTCAGGGCGGTGGCGACCCAGTCCTCGTTCGGGCGGTCGGCGGCCCCGGCGGCGGTGGCGAGTTCGATGCGCATGCGGCCAGTCTGCACGACGTCTTCACGGGCCCCGCACATGGCCGAAATTGGCCTATACCAGCAGGTCAGAGGCATGCGACCGGCGGAAGCGGAGGCTCCGTCCCGTGTGCGGGCGGGCATCCTGCCAAAGCCTGGACCGAAGTTCCAGCCGACGGGGCGGGTGTGGCCGGGACGCCCCCGGGGGAGACTTGTTCGTCAACTCTGGAGTGATGTTCACTCGTTCGGGTGGCGGAGCGGTTGATGCGCGCCCCCTTCTCAAAAGCGCTGGAATGGTCGGAAGCCGTACCAGGGGTCGGGGCGCTCGCTCACACGTGACCGCGCGTCACCTCTGCTTCAAGGCGGACGAGTCAAGATTGCGAGCACCGGTGCAGAAGAAGCGGCCTCGGAGCAAGGGCGGCAAGCAGAGCGGTTCCGGGGTGACGCCTCCGGCGCCCACCGAGAGTGCGAGCACCCGACGGGCCGTGCGCGTACGCAGTCGGCTGGTCGCCGGTGTCGCGGTCGTCGGTGTCACCGTCGTCGCCGCGGGTGCCCCGGCGATCCTGGGCGCCTCCGCGGATCTGAACGAGTCGCAGCGGCTGGTCACCCTCGCCGAGCTGAACCAGCAGGCGATCGCGCTTGCCCACGCCCTCGCGGACGAGCGGGACGAGCTCACCGCGGACATCGCGGCCGGCCGCGACGGCGGGTCCGGCGGGAAGGGCGGTTCCGGTGGTCCGGGCGCCCGTGTCGACCGGCAGGTGGACGAGATCACGGCCGCCGCCCCCGCCGCGCTGCGCCGCGACCTCGCCGCCATCCCGTCCCTGCGCCGTGACGCGAGCGGCAAGGGCACGGCCCTGGAAATCCATCGGGCCTACTCCGAACTCATCGCCGAACTGCACGGCGTGGCCACCGAACTCGCGCGGAAGACCCCGCCACGCGCCGACGGGGCCACCCGTGTCCCGTCCGCCCTCGGCCGGGCCACCGAGCAGGCGTCCGCCACCCGCGGGCTGCTGGTCGCCGCGCTCTCCGTACCCTCGGCGACCACCATCCCGCAGATCGACCCCGTCACCGGCCTGCCCGTCCAGGTCCAGGACGGGGGCGGCAAGGACGGCCGCACCCGCGACGAGCTGAGCGCCGCCGCCCAGCGGGCCCGGGTCGCCGAACTCGCCTCGCTCGACGACTTCGACCGCGGCGCGGGCTCCGCCGCCCGCGAGAAGCTGGCCACCACCGTCACCGGGCCCGAGGTCTCCACCGCGGAGAAGTACCTCGACTCCCTCACCGGCCGGCCCGAGTTGTCCGAGTCCGCACAGCGGACCAGCCACAAGAAGGTCGAGGCGGCGCTCTCCGCCCGGATCGACCGGATGCGCGGCGTCGAGTCCGCCCTCGCCACCGAACAGATCCAGCGTTTCGAACAGCTCCGCGACGACGATGTCACCGCGCTCGAACTGCGGATCGCGCTGCTCGGCGGCTGCCTGCTGATCGCGGTCGGTGTCTCGACCGCCGTGGCCCGCACCCTCACCCAGCCGTTGGCCGCCCTGCGGCTCGGCGCCGCCCGCCTCGCCGCCGAGCCCGCCACCGCCGAACCCATCCGCTACACCGGTCGCAACGACGAGTTCGCCCAGGCCGTGGGGTCCGTCAACGCGCTCCACGGCAAGCTCCAGAACCTGCTCGGCGAGCACAACGGCCGGGTCGAGAGCCTTCAGACCGAGCGGGCCCGGCTGATCAGCGGCCGCGAGGCGCTCATGGCGCAGCGTGCCGAACTCCAGACGCTCGCCGCCGATCTCACCGCCCAACTGGAGCGGCTGAGGAACACGGTCGACCACACCTTCGTCAACCTCTCGCTGCGCACGCTCGGTCTCGTCGAGCGCCAGCTCGGTGTCATCGAGAGCCTGGAGGAGCGGGAGCAGGACCCGGAGCAGCTGTCCACCCTCTTCAAGCTCGACCACATGGCCACGGTCATGCGCCGGCACAGCGAGAACATGCTCGTTCTCGCCGGCGCCGAACACGGGCACGGGCACGCGGGCCCGATCCCGTTGGTCGACGTGGCGCGCGCGGCCGTCTCCGAGATCGAGCGGTACGAGCGGGTCACCATCCAGTCCCTGCCGCCGCACGCCCAGATCGCCGGATTCGCCGCCGACGACCTCAGTCATCTCGTCGCCGAACTCCTGGAGAACGCGACCTCGTTCTCGCCCCCGGACTCCCAGGTCCAGCTCTCCGGCTGGCTGCTGGAGACCGGCGAGGTGATGCTCTCCGTCCAGGACGGGGGCATCGGGATGTCGGCCGAGCGGATGGCCGAACTCAACGCCCGGCTCGCGGACCCCGCCCTGTTCGACACGCCGGGACGGGACGACAAGGGGGTGTCCGACGCGGGGCTCGGCCTCCAGGTCACCTCCCTGCTGGCCGCGCGCCACGGCGTGCGGGTCCAGCTGCGCGAGCACACGGGCAGCGGGGTCACCGCGGTCGTCGTCCTGCCCACGGCACTGCTGCCGAAGACACCGCCCGCCGCCACGCCGCCTTCGGTGAAGGTCGCCGGGGAAGGCCCGGGACTCAACCTGCCCGGATCGGTCGCCGAGGCCAACTCCAACGCGCTGTCCGGACGTACCTCGGCCCCGCAGTCCGGCGACCCGCTGATCGCCGCCGCCGAGCGGGCGATCCGCGCGTCCGGAGCCGACGCCGCGCCCGGTCCCGACCACTCCACGGACCACTTCACGGAACGCGGCACGGACCACTCCTCGGCACACTCCTCGGACCGGGTCGCGGACCACACCACGGCCCCCGGCCCGGTGGCCCCCGCGCCCGCCCCGGTCGCCACCGGGGCCACCGCGGAGGTCGAGACCGAGGCCGAGGTCACGATGCAGGTCCGGCTTCCGGCGGCCCCGGAGGCCGTGGCCGCACCGGACACCACGGCGCCCGCCGCGTACACCACCGAGACCGACCCGTACGGCGTCCACGCCGCCCCGCACGCGGCCGGTACCGCGTCCGTCCCCGCCCCGGAAACCGCCGACCCGAACGCGTACGCCATCGGGCCCGACCGGCACGAGCGCACCGCCGACGAGACGCCGGAGCCGTACGAGCCGGCACCCGCCCCGACCCCCGCTCCCGAGCCGCACGCCGCCCCGGCTCCGGCGTCCGCCGCCGAGACCGTGCCGGCCCCCCGGCAGCCGGAACAGACCGTGCCGCAGCCCAGGCCGGGCCACGAGGCCGTCACCGGCAAGGGGCTGCCCAAGCGCACCCCCCGGATCGTCAAGCCCGGCACGACGTCCACCGCCGAACGCAAGGGCGGCCTGGACAAGGAGGCGCTGCGCCGCCGGCTGGGCGGCTTCCACCAGGGGGCGAAGGACGGCCGCCGCGATATCGAAGCGGAACTCGCCGCGACCACGGTGGGTCAACCGTTCCCCGGGGCCGGCGCACCAGCCGGGCACGCCACGCAGACCGACCACAGTGAAGCGGCCGACCGAACCACTGGCCGAACCGATGAGACGGGGGACACAGTCGAGGAGGCACGCAGTTGACTGCGCCCAGCACATTCGGGCTGAGTACCGAGGCCCGGAACCTTCACTGGTTGCTGAGCAATCTGGTGGAGGAGGTGCCAGGGGTCCTTTCGGTCACCGTCGTGTCGTCCGACGGACTGATGCTGCTCTCCTCCGACCCCGACCACCTGAACGCCCAGGCCGCCGCCCAGCAGGACGGGCCCAGGGGATCCAGCGCCGATCTGGCCACCATCGTCTCCGGCATCGGCAGTCTCACCCAGGGTGCCGCGAAGCTCATGGACGGAGGCAGCGTCAAGCAGACCATGGTCGCGATGGACGAGGGCAGCGTCTTCGTCATGTCGATCAGCGACGGCTCGCTGCTCGGCGTGCACGCCACCCCGGACTGCGACATGAGCGTCATCGCGTACCACATGGCGCTCTTCGTCGGCCGGGCCGGACACGTACTCACCCCCGAACTCCGCAGTGAACTGCGCAAATCGATGGAGAGCGCCCAGTGACGTCCGCTGCTGAACCCGCCCGCAGGCTCCCGGTCCGCGGGGCAGACCGAAGGCCCGCGCGGGTCCGCCCGTACTCGCTCACCGGTGGTCGCACCCGCTTCGGACACGTCCTGCTCGTCGAGACGTTCGTGGCCGCGCTCGAAGCCCCCGAGGAGCGCCGGGAGCTGACCAACGGCAAGCGGGCCCGTCTGATGCCGGAGGTGCAGGCCATCGTCGAGCTCTGCCGCCGGATGCGTACGGTCGCGGAGATCTCCGCCCTGCTGAAGATGCCGCTCGGTGTGGTCCGGGTGCTGCTCAGCGATCTGGCCGACCAGGGAAAGATCCGCGTGTACGGGACCGGCCGCGGCGCCGACCAGCCCGACCGCGCACTGCTCGAAAGGGTGCTCGATGGACTCCGTCGTCTCTGAGCCGCCGCTCTTCGCCCCGCGTCAGCCGGGCGCCGTGGACCAGGCCGAGGAATCGCTGCAGTCCTGGCAGCTGGACCACACCCGGGCCCCGATCGCCACCAAGATCGTGGTCGCGGGCGGTTTCGGCGTGGGCAAGACGACCTTCGTCGGGTCGGTCTCCGAGATCACCCCGCTGAAAACCGAAGCGATGATGACCCAGGCCAGTGAGGAGACCGACGACCTCACCGCGACGCCCGACAAGCTCACCACGACCGTCGCGATGGACTTCGGCCGCATCACGCTCGCCGACGACCTCGTGCTCTACATCTTCGGTACCCCGGGCCAGCAGCGCTTCTGGTTCATGTGGGACGACCTGGTGCGCGGTGCGATCGGCGCGATCGTGCTCGCCGACACCCGCCGCCTCGCCGACTGCTTCCCCGCGCTCGACTACTTCGAGAGCTGCGGCCTGCCGTACATCGTTGCCGTCAACCACTTCGAGGGAACAACGGAGTTCGAGCCGGAGGACGTCCGGGAGGCCCTGACCATCCCTCCGCACGTGCCTGTTGTGATCATGGACGCGCGTAACAGGATCACCGTCGTCGAGTCGCTGCTCGCCCTCGTCGGTCACGCCCTGGACGCCACCCCCTGACGGGACGGGCCGGCCGCACCGGCCGGTCCCTCCGTGTACAGACACGCAGAACATCGGAGAACCGCGATGCGGAGAATACTCATAGTGGGGGCCGGGCAGTCCGGCCTCCAGCTCGCCCTCGGACTCCAGTCCAAGGGGTACGAAGTCACCCTGATGTCCAACCGCACCGCCGACGAGATCCGCTCCGGCAGGGTCATGTCGACGCAGTGCATGTTCCACCAGGCGCTCCAGTACGAGCGCGACTACCAGCTCAACTTCTGGGAGTCGCAGGCCCCGCGCATCGAGGGCCTCGGCGTCTCGGTCGCCGCCCCCGATTCCTCGCGCGCCGTCGACTGGGTCGGCAAGCTCGACGGCTTCGCCCAGTCCGTCGACCAGCGCGTGAAGATGGCCGGCTGGATGGAGACGTTCGCACAGCGCGGTGGCCAACTCGTCATCCACGGCGCGGCCGTCTCCGACCTCGACTACTTCTCCCGCACCTACGACCTGGTGCTGGTCTCGGCGGGCAAGGGCGAGCTGGTCTCCATGTTCGCCCGCGACGCGTCGCGTTCGCCGTTCGACGCCCCGCAGCGCGCCCTGTCCGTGGCCTACGTCCACGGCATGGGCCCGCGCCCCGAGCACCCCGAGTTCGACGCGGTCCGCTGCAACCTGGTCCCCGGCGTCGGCGAGCTCTTCGTCATGCCGACCCTGACCATCTCCGGCCGCGCCGACATCCTCTTCTGGGAGGGCATCCCCGGCGGCCCGCTCGACGTGTTCCAGGGCATCAAGGACCCCTCCGAGCACCTCGCCACGACGCTGGAGCTTCTGGAGCGTTACCTGCCCTGGGAGTACGCCCGTGCCACCAAGGTCGAGCTGACCGATGCCAACGGCACGCTGGCCGGCCGTTACGCCCCGACCGTCCGCAACCCGATCGGCCGGCTGCCCAGCGGCGGCCTGGTGCTCGGTGTGGCGGACGTCGTCGTCGCCAACGACCCGGTCACCGGCCAGGGCTCCAACTCGGCCTCCAAGTGCGCCAACACGTACCTGGACGCGATCATCGAGCATGGCGACCGCGAGTTCGACGAGGCATGGATGCAGGCCACGTTCGACCGCTACTGGCAGACCGCGCAGCACGTCGTGAAGTGGACGAACGCGATGCTCGGCGTGCCGCCGGAGCACGTGCTGAACCTGATCGGCGCGGGCGGGCAGTTCCAGGCGATCGCCAACCGCTTCGCCAACGGCTTCAACGACCCGGCGGACTTCGAGAACTTCTTCTTCGACCCGGAGAAGACCAACGCCTACCTGGCCGAGGTCACCGGGGCGGCACAGGCCGTCTGACGGCGACGGGCCCGGACCGGGTGCCCCGTCGGATCACCGGCGGGGCTGGCCCGGTCGTTGAACCGGTGGGGCCCGGCCGCAGGGCCGGGGGCCGGGCCGTTCCGTCCGGTCTATTCCGCAGGCGCGGAGGACGAGCCGTAGCCGGTGTCCGAGCCCGCGCTCGCTCCCCGGGGGAGGCGCGGCGGTGTGTACGTGGCCAGCGGGGCGCTTTGCGGGTCCGGCCGCACGGCGCCCAGCAGCGGATTGGACGCCATCGGGGACACCTTCACCCGCGCGCCGGGGCGGGGCGCCTGCACCACCAGGCCGTCGCCGATGTACAGCGCCACATGGGTGGCCTTCGGGAAGTAGATCACCAGGTCGCCGGGGCGCAGCGCGCTCAGCGGCACCTTGCGCAGTTGCCGCCACTGCTCCTGCGAGGTGCGCGGGATGATCCGGCCCGCCTTCGTCCACGCCCGCGAGGTGAGACCGGAGCAGTCGAACGAGTCCGGCCCCTCCGCGCCCCACACGTAGGGCTTGCCGATCTGCTCGATCGCGTACCGCACCGCTTCGACGCCCGCCGAGGACGGCCGCCCGGTCGAGGACAGCACGCCCGAGGCGGCCAGGGCGCTCTGCGCCCTCGCCATGTTCCGCCGCTCCAGCCGGGACAGTTCGGCGAGCTGAGTGCCGGAGAGCGCGGCCAGTCTGGACTCGACGGCCTTGAGGCGCGAGCGCACGACATCCCGCTGCGTCTTCCGCCGCGCGGTCAGGCGCCTCTGCCGTTCCAGCACCTTGCGGGACTCGACCGCGAGCGCGTCGGCCCGCTTCTCGGCCGCCGAGAGCCGCCGCATCGTCGCCGCCCGTCCGGCCGCCATGCGCCGGACCAGGTGCTCCTGGTCCAGGAAGTGCTCGGGGTCGCGGGCCAGCAGCAACCCTACGTACGGGGAGAAGCCGGAGACCCCCTGGTACTGCTCGCGGGCCAGCCGCCCCGCCTCGTCGTGGCTCTCGGCCAGGGCGGCCCGTGCGGCGGCGAGGGAGGCGTCCAGCCTCTTCGCCCGCGCCGCGCGCTTCCTCAGTTCGGCGGCGGTCCCGTTGTACGCCTCGGTCGCCTCCTCCGCCTGCTGGTAGAGCTGCTGAAGCCCGGTCAGGAGCTCCTCGGCACCCTGGCCGGACGCGGAGGAGGCGGATCCGGAGAAGACGGACCGGGAGAAAGCGGCCCCGGACGCAGGCGTGGAGATGGGCGCCGGGACCACGGGGGCGGCAGGCGGCTTCTCCGCGGCGCGCGCCGCGAGGCCGGGAGCCGCGTGGGCCGGGCCCGAGGGCTGGACCACGACGAGTGTGGAAAGGGCCGCTGTGCACAGTGCACGCAGGAAGCCGCCTGACACGACGTCACCTCCGGTCGTGGGGTGAATCATGGCAATGCCCGATCACACGGGCGTGACGGATCAATACGCTCGCTCGTCGTCCGCCGGATGCAAGGACCCACGCGGTGTGGCGGCACACCGGTTCGCCCGGAAGGCGGTGGGGCGGACACCGGCCTCCCGGAGGCCGGCCCTCAGGCCACGGGGAACGCGTAGAAGACCCGGCCGCGTTGGACGATCGCGGTGCGACCGGTGGTCAGCACCCGGTACGGGGCGGTGACGGTCGGGCCCTCGGGGTCCTGGGCCCCGATGTCCTGGAACTTCCACAGTCGCCGGCCGTCCTGCGCCGCGAAGGCGGTGACCTGCGACATGTCCGAGGCCAGCAGCGTCCTGCCGGTCGTGCTGAGGGTCACCGCGGGCGCGGCGGTGCCGGGGACCGCCTCCGTCGAGCGCCGCCAGCGGAGCCGGCCCGTCGCCCGCTCGACCGCGCCCACCTCCTGGTTGAGCGCGGTGATGTGCAGCAGCGTGCCGCTGACGACGGGGGCCCCGTACGGGGCGCCGTCGGCGCCGTTCAGCGTCCACCTCGGCTTGCCCGCGGGGGTCTCGAACGCCTGGAGGGCGTCGCCCACCGCCGCGTACAGCAGCCCCTGCTCGTCGCCCGTGGCCGCGCCGGCCGGTGCGACCGAGCCGATCGCCCTGGCCCACAGCTGCTTGCCGGTCTTCCGGTCGAAGCTCCGGAAGAGGGCCTTCCCCTTGGCCGCCTTGAGGTCGGCGGGGGTGAGCGTGGCCGGGGTCTGTCGCATGATCACCTCGTTTTCTTGGACCGCGATCATCCGGTACGCGGGGGCGGCGGGGCCGCGCCCGGTCGGTACCGGGACACGCCACAGCTCGGTGCGGCGTGCGACGTCGTGGGCGAAGAGGTACGACCTGACGACCTGCTGGTCCTTACCGCGCTTCTTGCCCTTCTTCGGGGGCGGCGCCTTGACCGTGGCCTTGTGCGAGCCGGTGAACCAGACCACGGTCCCGGACGACCCGACGATCTCCGTGATCGCGAGGTCGGCGGCCCCGGGGAGCCGCTCCGCATGCTCCTCCCGGTGCACGACCTTCCCGTTCTTCGCCGACAGCCACAAGAACTCCGTCGGAGCGGCGACGAAGCAGAGGTCCTCGTCGGCCGGCAGCGCGGCGTATCCCTTGGCGGCCTCCGGGCTCGTCCAGACCCGGCGCCCGGTGCGCAGGTCGATTCCGCTTGCGCCGCTCTCGCCGGTCAGCACCAGCAGGCGGTCGTTCCAGAGGGCAGCGGTCGCCGGGGACGGCTCGTCCGCCGGGTGCCGGTACACCCAGCCCGGCCGGGGCGGCAGTCCGGCCACGGTGGGCACGCTCCGGCTCGGCGCGGGCGCGGGGGCGTCCTTGGCCGCGTCGCCGGAGGCCAGCGCGAAGCCCCCGCCGCCGCCGATCGCCAGCCCCGCGACACCGGCCGCCAGCCCGATGAACAGGCTGCGCCGGTCGACCCCGCCTCGCACGCGCGTGGCGGACGAGGCGGGTGAAGCGGAGGGCGTGGGGGAGGCGGGGGGCATGGGTGAGACGGAGGGGGCGAGGGGCGACGCCTGGGACGGCAGCGGCAGCGGTGCTGACGGGACGGGCGGTGCGCTCGCGGCTGCCGGGGTTCCGCAGGCTCCGGGAGCGCCGGACAGCTGCTGCGGCACGGCGAGCTGGGTCGTGGGCCGGTCGGTCGTCGGTATACGCCGCGCGATGTTTCCGAGCTGCGCGGTGCCGGTGTCCACGGGGCGGGCGTCCGCGGGGACGGCGTCCGCGGTACCGGCGTCCGTGGGGAGAGCACCTGCGGGAACGGAGTCTGAGGGGCCCGTGTCGGCGGCGGGAGCGGCTCCTCCGGTCGGCGGGTCCGTCGGCGCACCCGGCGGGCGACAGGAATCCGTCAACTCCCTCACACGCAGGCCCTGTTCCGAAATAGCGGCCGACAGGGGTTCCGGCAGCCAGCCGTCCTCGGCCGGCTCCACCGCCTTCTCCGGGGCCAGTTCGGCGGCCACCGCTCCCGCGTCGGGGCGGTCGGCCGGGTCCTTCGCCAGACAGCGGGCGACCAGACCGCGCAACTGCTCGGGGACCGCGCCGAGTTCGGGATCCGTACGGGCGATGCGGTCGGCACCCTCGGCGGCCGGGCCGTCGGCGAGCGGGGTCGTGCCGGTCGCCGCGTACGCCAGCAGCAGGCCGAGCACGAAGAGATCGGAGGCGGGTCCGGGCTCCTTGCCCTGGACCTGCTCCGGGGTGAGATAGCCGAGCCGGACCGACAACTGCCCGCCGGGCCGGGCCTCCGCGGCGGCCGCGGCGCCCAGCGGGCCGAACGCGGTGAGCCGGGGGCCGTTCTCGGCCAGCAGCACCGTCCTGGGAGACAGCCCCTGGAACACGGCCCCGGTGGCGTGGACTTGGGAGAGGGCTTCGGCGAGGCCCGCCCCCAGGACCCGCACGGCGCGTTCGGGGAGCGGTCCCGCGATCTCGATCGCTTCGGCGAGGGTCAGGGCGGGTACGTAGGTGTCGGCCGTCCACGGCGGTTCGGCGTCCGCGCCGTCGTCGGGGGTGGCGGACCGAGGCCGGTCCCGGTCCCCGGCCAGCAGACCGGCCGTCCGGGCCTCCGCCTGGAATCGTCGCCGGAAGGCGGGCAGCGCGGCGAGTTCGGGACGTGCGGTGGTGACCACCACCGGGTCGGGGTGCACGCCGGCCGGTTCGGCCGGGTCGGCGTCCGTGCCGGAAGCGTCGGGGTGCGTCTCGTGCGCGAGGTACTGCACGGCGCTCGCGCTCTCCCGGAGCCGCGCCAGCACGGCGTACGGTCCGATGCGGTGTGGATCGTCCTGACGCAGCGCCTCCATGGCGCACCCCCTCGCTGACCGTGCCCGGCATCAGAGCGTCGATCTTAGACGGCCGACCCGGTACGGACCGGGCCCGTCCCTTCAGTTCGGCTTCGACCAGGGCCACTTGGGGGTGTGCCGCACCCGGCCCTCGGGCACGTACTCGTACACCCAGCCGCGGGGGAGCCCCAGGCGTTTGGTGTGACCGGCGGGCACCCTTCGGTACGCGTGCACGGTGGCGGGACCGCCGTCGGCGTTCGGCACCGGGACCTCGTACCACTTGGGGGGATGGCCGGTCGGGCCGACCAGGACGGGCAGGACCCGCCCGTCCAGCGGGCCGCCGGTGAACGGTGTGTTCTCGCTTCGCACCACCCCAGTCTCACCCACCGGCCGGGGCTCCGGGAGCCGACGAGCCGCCCCGGGAGGCGCGCAGGCCCCGGGAGCGGCCGACCGGTAGGTGGCTCGTGATGCCGGGGGCCGCCGCCGGACGCGTGCCCCGCGGCCTCGGGGCCTCGGGGCCTCCGGGAACGGCCGGTCAGTGCTCGGGCAGCAGATGGGCCGCGCCGCCGACCACCGGGACCAGTCGCCGCGCGAGTCGGCCGGCCGGTCCCGCCGCGCTCTCCAACGGCAGGAGCGCCGCCACCGCCGCCGCGGTCTCCGGGTCCGTCGCCGCCGTCGCCGCCAGCAGTCCGACCAACTGGTCGACCAGCCAGTCGCGCAGCTCGGCCGCGGCGGGCTGCTTGCCCTCGTCCAGCCAGATCAGCGACGCCGCCTCGACGGCCGCGATCCAGGTGCGCACCATCATCCGCAAGCGGGGGCCCGGCCCGGCCCCCTCGTCCACCCGGCCCAGATGCAGCAGGATCTGGTCGGCCGCGGCTCGCCGGACCTCGTCGACGATCGCCGTCGTGCGAGAGGTCTCGACGACGCTGCCGCCCCGCAGTAGCGCGCTGAACCCGGTGTCGTGTTCGTCCACGAAGGCCAGATAGCGGTCGAGCACCCGCAGCACCCGCTCGGTGGGCGGGCCCACGGGCGGCTCGTTGAAGCACAGGATCAGCTTCTCGGAGGCGGACCGCAGCGCCGCCTCGTACAACTGCTGCCGCCCGCCCGGGAAGTAGCGGTACACCAGCGGGCGGGAGACCCCGGCGACCGCCGCCACCTCGTCGAGCGACACCTCGTCGGGCGCCCGGTGGGCGAACAGGGTGAGCGCCGCGGCGAGAAGCTGGCTGCGGCGCTCCTCCACACTGAGCCTTCGGTACGCGCGGTTCGGCGGGGCGGCGGCAGAGGTCATACGGGAAGCCTAAGCGAGGCCCGTCGCACGGGGGCGTCCCGAACGGGCCCCGCCATGCCGGTTCCGGCTCCGGCTCATGCCAGCAGGCCCGAGCTCTTCCAGAGCCTGCGTCCCACCCCGTTCAGCACGCCGATGTCGTCGAAGAAGTCCGTCAGCCGCTTCGCGCCGCTCTGCATGATCTCCGCCCGGTGACGGCTCGCCTTCACCTGGGCGACGGCCTCGCGGCGGTCCAGGCCGACGTTCTCGTACACCCGTGGGTTGATGAAGCAGACGGAGAAGACGCGGGCCGCCTCTCCGCAGCTGAGCCGGGTCAGTTCGCGTTCCCAGCGCGGGGCGGTCACCATCTGGCGGCGCAGTTCCTCGCGTGCGTACCGGACGTGCCGCGCCTCCTCGACCACATGGATACGGGTCACGCCGCGCACCAGCGGCTGGATGCGCTCGTCCGGGAACGTGAGGCGCTGCATCCAGTCGAGGATCTCCTCGCCCAGCAAGGTCGCCGCGAACGAACCGGGCGTGGTGGAGACGGTCTTCAGCACCCGTGCGAGGTTGTGGTAGACGCGCGGAACGGGATAGTCGGGTGCCCCGCTCCACTTGATCATGCGGCCGAACATCATCGAGTGCCGGCACTCGTCGGCTATCTCGGTGAGCGCGTAGCGGACGTGGTCGCTGGTCACCGGCCGGTCGTAGATGTGCCGGACCAGCAACTGCATCAGGATGATCTCGAACCAGATGCCGAGCGAGGCCAGGGACGCCGCCTCGTGCCGGGCCAGGTCGAGGCGCTGCTCCTCGGACATCCGTCGCCACAGCGGGGTGTCGTAGAGCGAGACGAGCTCGGGCGGCCAGTGCCACTTGCCGTCCTCGGGCGGAGAGTCCCAGTCGAGCTCCTTGTCCGGGTCGAAGGAATGCTTGGCCGAGGAGTCGAGCAGGCGCGCGGCGATCTGCTCACGGTCCCGGAGCGGGCCGAGCGCATCGCGGAGCAGGAACACGTCGCGTTCGGTCACTGGCGTCATGGCTGGGGCACCTCACACAAGGATGACAAGGACGACAAGAGCGATAAGCAAGGTGAATATGGAAAAGGGCGCGGAAGAGGTGTGGAAAGGGCGGCGAAGGGCGAAGGGGCGTGGCGGGAGAGGGGAGTGGGGGAGTAGGGGAGTCGAGCGGGGTGGGCGAGCGGGATCGGTGGAGGCGACCGGTGGGGTTACCAGGGGTCACTCCTTATGAGACTGCTTGTCAGTAAAGCCGTCAATCCCTTGTGCGCAACTTGTTGACCCAGCGTCTATCAGCGTGTGAACCTGCCAACCGATGTGACAGACAAGGAACGTGACGGATTAGGTACGCGAGGCGTGAGGAGCCGTCCATGTCGACACTCGACCTGTACACCACCGCCCCCGACGCACCGCTGTGGCAGGTGCCCGCCACCGGCGCCGCCCGCTTCAGCTGGGACTACGACGACGGCCGTGAACGCCTGCTCGCCCTCTACCAGAAGGGCAAGGACAAGCAGTGGGACGGCAACAAGCGCATCGACTGGTCCCTGGAGGTCGATCCCTCCGACCCGCTCGGCACCCCCGACGACGCCCTCACGCTGTACGACACCCCGCACTGGGCGAAGTTGACCGAGAAGGACCGGGGCGAACTGCGCAAGCACTACGCCTCCTGGCAGTTCAGCCAGTTCCTCCACGGTGAGCAGGGCGCCATGGTCTGCGCGGCCAGGATCGTGGAGTCCGTGCCCGACCTGGACGCGAAGTTCTACTCCGCGACCCAGACCATGGACGAGGCCCGGCACGCGGAGGTGTACGGCCGGTTCCTGCACGAGAAGATCGGGATGCTCTACCCGGTCAACGACAGCCTCCAGGCACTGCTGGGCGACACCCTGCGCGACTCCCGCTGGGACATGCCCTACCTCGGTATGCAGGTCCTCATCGAGGGCCTCGCCCTGGCCGCGTTCGGCATGATCCGCGACACGACGGACAAGCCGCTGCCCAAGCAGATCCTCACGTACGTCATGCAGGACGAGGCCCGCCACGTCGCCTTCGGACGGATGGCGCTGCGCGACTACTACAAGCAGCTGAGCGATGCCGAACGTCGCGAGCGGGAGGAGTTCGTCATCGAGGGCTGCTATCTGATGCGGGACCGGCTCCGGGGTGTCGAGGTGCTGGAGAACTTCGGCATCGGCAAGGGGGAGGCGCACGAACTGTCCGAACGGTCGCCGTTCCTCCAGCTCTTCCGCAAGCTGCTGTTCAGCCGGATCGTGCCGTGCGTCAAGGACATCGGGCTGTGGGGCGACCGGCTCCAGCGGGCGTACGTGGACATGGGCGTGCTCGAACTCGGCGACACCGATCTGGACCGGCTGATGAGCCAGGACGAGGAAGTGGCCGAGCAACTGGACCGGGAGCGCTTCGCGACGGAGGAACGCGCCCGGGTCGCCGAGGTCGAGGAGACGGTGGCGCAGGGCGCTGCGAGTACGCGGGAGGAGTGAGACGGCACGCGCCGGGGAGTGGGGCGGGGTCTGCGGAATGCCGGCCGGCGGGCGGGGCCGCCGTCGCCGAAGCCGCCGTCGCCGGGTGTCAGGGCCGCACGCTGATCAGCGCTCCCTCCACCGCGCAGGCGGTTTCGACCAGTGAGACGTCCGTCCCGTGCTCCGTCACCAACTGCAGACCCACCGGGCAGCCGTCCGCCGTGAAGCCGACCGGTACGGAGGCGGCGGGATGCCCGCTGAGGTTGAAGGCCCAGGTCAACGCGGTCGAGTAGAGCTCGCCGGGACCGTCGTGGCCGTGCGGCCGGTTCGGGGTGGTCGGGGTGAGCAGCAGGGGCACACGGGCGAAGAACGCGTCGAGCCTGCGGTCGTTCTCCCGCCGGAGCTCCCGGGTGGCCGGGGACGGCTCCCCGGCCCGGACCGCCATCCACGCCTCCAGGGGGTCGAGCAGCTCGCACCTGCGGTCCACCAGCCGCACCACACCGGCCGCCACCAGGCGTTCCACCGCGCGCCGGACCACCGCCCCGACCTCCGGATCGACGTCCGCGTACCCCAGATCCGGGCTGAAGACGGCCGGGACCGGGAGGGCGGGCGCCACCGGCCCCGCGTCGGGAGCGAGGCGGCGGTGCCCGTCCGGGACAGTCGGCAGGTCGTCCGGGCCATGGCCCGGGTACGTGTCCCGTACGCAGCGCAGATACGTCAGGGCCCCGGCGGCCGACCGCGTCAGCACCCCGGCGGAGGCGAGTCCGGTCCGGTCGGGCGAGGGCAGCAGACCGTTCGTCGTCTTCAGGCCGAACACCCCGCACCAGGCCGCCGGGATCCGTACCGATCCCGCCCCGTCGCTCCCGGTGGCCAGCGGCACCATGTCCGCCGCGACCGCCACCGCCGAGCCCGCCGAGGAACCGCCCGGGGTGCGGTCGGCCCGCCACGGGTTGACCGTACGGCCGTGGGCGCCCTGCCCCCACGTCTGCCAGGGCGTGCCGGGTCCGGGCACCGAGGTGGCGCCGACCGGCACCGCACCGGCCGCGATCAGCCGTCGGGCCGCGTACGAGCGGATCCCGGACCGGCCCTTGACGGCGAACGGCAGGGCGCCCAGCGGGAGCCGGGCGGCGCCTTCCGCGTCCGCGACCGCACGTTCGGGCCACACCTCGATGAACGCGGACAGACGCGGGTCGTCCCGCCCGATCCGTTCCAGCGCCGCGACCACCGCGCCCGTATCGCCCGCGCCGGTACCGTCCGTGTGCGTCACGTGGGTGTTCGTCACGTGGCCCCCTCCCGTGTCCGCCTCGCGGTCAGTCTGGCAGGGTGCGCAGGGCGGTCTCCATCACGGCACGTGCGATCGGGGCGGCGCTGCCGCCGCCGCTGATGTCGGCCCGGTGGGCGGCTGCGTCCTCCACGACCACGGCGACCGCGACGGCCGGCCGCGCCGCGTCCGGTGCCTGGGCCCAGGAGATGAACCAGGCATACGGCAGGCCCGAGTTGTCGACGCCGTGCTGGGCGGTGCCGGTCTTGCCGCCGACGGTCGCGCCGTCGATCGCGGCGTTGGAGCCGGTGCCCCGCTCCACGACGTCGACCATCATCTCCCGCAGCAGCGACGCCGTGCGCGGCCCCATGGCCCGCTGGTAGGTGCGCGGTCCGTAGCGGTGTACGACCGCGCCGCTCTTCGTGGTCGTACGGTCCACCAGATACGGGTACTTGAGGTCGCCGCCGTTCGCCACGGCCGAGGCGACCATCGCCATCTGCAGCGGGGTCGCCGTCGTGTCGAACTGGCCGATCGACGACAGCGCCAGCTGGTCGTCGCTCATCTCGGTGTCGAAGTTGCTCTTCGCCACCCCGGACGGGATGCGCAGGCCGGAGTCGTCGAAGCCGAACCTCCGTGCCGCGTCGACCATGCCCTTCAGCCCGACCCGCACCCCCAGTTCCGCCATCACGGTGTTGCAGGAGACCCGGATCGCCTCGGCCAGGGAGGCGTCCTCGCAGCCCTCCGCCTCGTTGGGGAGCGTGGTCCGCGTACCGGGCAGCACATACGGCGACGGGGTGTCGGTTCCGGCGTCGGGGTCGGTGACCACGCCCGCGTCGAGCGCCGCCGCCGCGGTCACGATCTTGAAGGCGGAGCCCGGCGGATAGGTCTGCCGGATCGCCCGGTTGAGCATCGGCAGGCTCCGGTCCGCGTTCAGTCGCCGCCAGGTGTCGGTGACGGACGGACCGGTGCCGGAGAGCAGCCCGGGGTCGTACGAAGGGGTCGAGACCAGGGCCAGGATCCTGCCGGTCGAGGGTTCGACGGCGGCGACCGCGCCCCGCCGGCCGGCCAGCCCCTCGTAGGCGGCGCGCTGCACCGAGGCGTCGATCGTGGTGACCACATCGCCGCCGGGCTGCTGGCTCCGGGTGACCTCGTTCCACAGCGGGAACGGGGCGAGCGCCGAGTCGGTGCCGGACAGGATGCCGTCCTCGGCGTTCTCGATCAGGGTGGTGCCGTACGTCTGGGAGGCGTATCCGGTCACCGGCGCGTACAGCGGGCCGTCGCGGTACGTGCGCTCGTACGCGAGCTGCTCGCCGGTGTTCCGGGACCCGGTGACGGACACCCCGCCGACCAGGATGTCGCCGCGCGGCTGGCCGTAACGGGCGATCGTGAGACGGCGGTTGGCGGGGTTGGTGTCCAGGCTGTCGGCTTCGAAGACCTGGACGCGGGCCGCGTTCAGCAGCAGGGCCACGAGCAGCAGCAGACAGAGCGCGGCGGCCCGGCGGATGCAGCGGATCACGGCGCGTCCTTCGTCTTCGGCGCCTCGCTCTTCGGCTCCGGCGCGATCATCCCGGTCTCCACCGGGTCGGGGTCCGGCCGACGGGCCCGGTCGCTGAGCCGGATCAGCAGTGCCACGATCATCCAGTTGGTGACGACGGACGATCCGCCCTGCGCGAGGAACGGCATCGCCATGCCGGTCAGCGGGATCAGCCCCATCACCCCTCCCGCGATCACGAACACCTGGAGGGCCAGGATCGAGGCGAGGCCGATCGACAGCAGCCGCCCGAACGGGTCGCGCAGGGCGAGCCCGGTGCGGTAGCCGCGGGCCACGAGCAGCGCGTACAGCAGGAAGACGGCGGTCAGTCCGGTCAGCCCCAGCTCCTCGCCGGCGGTCGCCAGGATGAAGTCGGACTTGGTGGCGAAGCCGATCAGGACGGAGTGGCCGAGCCCGAGCCCGGTGCCGAGCATCCCGCCCGCGGCGAACGCGAACAACGACTGGGCCAGTTGGCTGGGCCCCCGGCCGGCGGCGATGGTGGCGAACGGGTCGAGCCAGTCCTGGACCCGGCTGTGCACATGCGGTTCGAGGGAGCCGACGACGAACGCGCCCACCGCGGCCAGCAGCAGACCCACCGCGATCCAGCCGGTCCGGCCGGTCGCCACGTACAGCATGATCACGAAGAGGCCGAAGAAGAGCAGCGAGGTGCCCAGGTCGCGCTCCAGGACCAGCACACCGACGCTGAGCAGCCAGATCGCCACGATCGGCCCCAGCACCCGGCCGGTGGGGAACTGGAGCTTCCAGATCCTGCGACCGGTGAAAACGAGGGCGTTGCGGTTCGCGGCCAGGTACGCGGCGAAGAAGACGGCGAGCATGATCTTGGCGAACTCGCCGGGCTGGAAGGAGAAGCCGCCGATCCGGATCCAGATCTTGGCGCCGTTCACCGCGGGGAAGAAGATCGGCACGATCAGCAGCACCAGGGCGGTGGCGACCGACAGATAGGCATAGCGCTGGAGCACCCGGTGGTCGCGCAGGAACACGACCACACCGATGAAGAGCGCCACGCCGAGCGTCGACCAGACCAGCTGGGTGGGTGCGGCCTGGTCCCTCGGGGTCTCCAGATCGAGCCGGTAGATCAGCACCAGCCCGAGCCCGTTGAGCAGTACGGCGATGGGCAGCAGCAGCGGATCGGCGTACGGGGCGCGGAAGCGGACCGCGAGATGGGCGAGGAGCGCGAGCAGCCCCAGCCCGCCGCCGTACCCGGCCACATCGGGCGGGACCGCGCCGTTCCTGGCCAGCCCGACGGCGGCGTAGCCGTAGACCGGGACGAGGACGGCACCGATGAGGAGCAGCAACTCGACCCCGCGCCGCTTGGGCAGACGCAGAGCGGGCGGGGGTGTGTCCGCCGTCGTTACGGTCATGCCACGCAACGTAGCAAGAGGCGGGGGCTATTTCCCTTATGTCATAGCGGGGATGTCAGCTGTCACAGCGGGGACGTCAGCCGGACCCGGCGGGCAGGCCGGTCGGGGCGGGTGCGCGGCGGCGCTTGCCGGCCGTGGCGCTGCCGTGGTGGCAGCCGGCGTGGTGTCCGGTCGTGCGCGCGGGCGGGGCGTCGGCGGGGGCGGTGCCGGTCCGGCGGAGCGCCGGTGGTCAGGCCGCCCGCGCGGGCCGGGGTGGTGGCATCCGTGCGCGGGGGCGTCAGCCGGGGCGGTACCCGTCCCGTGCGGCCCCGCCGTCGCGCGGCTGTGCGCGCGTCTCGCCGTCGGGGAGCCGTACACCGACCGGCCCGCCGCCCTCCGGTGGCCGCGCGCATGCCGTCCCGTCGTCCGGCCGCAGGTACTCCGGGAGCGTCAGGCGGGCCACCGCCCCGCCGTCCGGCGCGTTGGAGAAGGCCAGCTCCGCGCCGATCACCCCGGCCTGCCCGACGGCGATGGTCAGTCCCAGGCCGTGCCCCTTGCCGCCGCTCTCGGTACGGAACCGCTGCGGGCCGCCGACCAGCAGATACTCCGGGAAGCCCGGTCCGTGGTCGCGCACGGTCACCGTCGGTCCGTCCATCGTCAGCAGCACCGGGGGCCGTCCGTGCCTGTGCGCGTTGGCGATCAGATTGCCCAGCACCCGCTCGACCCGCCGTTTGTCCGTCTCGACCCGTACCGGCGCGGGCAGCCGCGCGGACGCCTGGTCCCGCCGCCGGGCGGCCGCGATCGCCGAGGTGCCCGTGCCCGCCCCCGTGGCGGTCTTCCCGTAGCGCACCTCGGTCTCCGCGCCGCAGGCGCGCACCACGCGCTCGATGAGCGGGGCGAGTTCGAACACGTCGAGATCGACCTGTTCCGTGCGGGCGTCGAGCCGGGAGATCTCCAGCAGGTCCTCCGTCAGCGCCCGCATCGCACCGACCCGGTCGCGCACCAGCTCGGAGGGCCGCCCCGGCGGCAGCAGTTCGGCGGCGGCCGTCAGACCGGTGAGCGGGGTACGGAGCTCGTGCGCCACATCGGCGGTGAAACGCTGCTCGGCCAGCAGCTTGCGCTGGAGCGTGGACGCCATCGTGTCCAGCGCTCCCGCGACGATCGCCACCTCGTCCTGCGGACGCGAGGGATGGGCCGTACGCGGGTCGCCGACCCGGGCGTCGAGGTCGCCCGCGGTGATCCGGCGGGCCACCTGGGCCGTCTGGTGCAGCCGCCGGGTGACCCGGGTGACGGCGAACGCGCCGACCAGCAGGGTGGCCCCGGTGGCCAGCAGCGAGGAGCCGACGATCGCCCGGTCGAGTGCGTTGATCGTGCGGGCGCTCTGGCTGTAGTCGACCGCCGTGGCCAGCGCCCCGCCGTCGGCCGGGGCCGCCGCCCACATGGCGGGACGCCCGTTCCGGTCGGCGACGAGCGTGCCGCTTTCACCCCGGGCGGCCAGGGTGCGCAGCGCGGTGGGCAGCCCCGGCGGATCGACACCGGAGCCGGGCGGCAGCGCCTCGCCGGCCTCGTAGGCGGTGGTGACCTCCGACAGTCGGAACAGCGCCTTCTCGCGGGCCTCGGCGACGGTCCGGCGGCTCACCTCCCCGTGGACCAGCACACTGAGCAGAGCGGCGAGGACACAGCACATCACCGTGATGAAGACGGCCGACTTCCAGGTGAGCGTCGCCGTCCAGGCGGGCAGCCGCAGCCGCCGCGGCCCCGTACCGGACCGCCCGCCGGGCCCGCGGCGTCCGGCCGCCGCGCCCCGCCACAGGCCGTACCGCCTCATCGCCGCTCCGCGAGGACACCGGCGGAGGCGGTGGCGCCCGGGGTGGTCGCCGGGGAGCCCGGCGGGGCGGTGCCCGGGGCGGGGATCGGCCGGTCGGTGCCGCCGGGGGACCGCGGGGGGCGGGGCGAGGGCATCCGCAGGATCTCGTCCCGCCTGGGCAGCATGGCGCGCTGCCGCCCGTCCCACGACCAGGCGGTGC
Organism: Streptomyces sp. NPDC052042; assembly: GCF_044548345.1. NCBI lineage: Bacteria > Bacillati > Actinomycetota > Actinomycetes > Kitasatosporales > Streptomycetaceae > Streptomyces > Streptomyces sp. NPDC052042. The sequence goes on from NZ_JBIUBU010000003.1 coordinate 65,909, forward strand.
GGTACTCGTATCCCCGGATGACCGACGGCACTCGCGTGATCAGATCCCGTCCGGCCAGTTCGATGCTGATCACGGCGTCCGAGGTGGCCAGGATCCGGGTCAGACCGCCCGCCTCCGACTTGTAGACGCGCACGGAGATCTGCCGGCCGGGCAACTGGATGCCGAGCACCATCTCGTCCTTGCCGTCCCCGGTCAGATCACGGAAGTAGGGGCGCAGCACCGGGCAGGACCCCGGCACACTGCGGCATTCGGTGATGCGGCGGACGGTTTCGGCGGGGAGCTCCGTGGCCTTGCTGTGCCGGTCGGACCGCACCGTCAGCCCGGCCTGCACCACCGCGACCGGGTCCAGCCGGTGGACGTCGCCGTCCGGCACCTCGATCCCCGGAATGCGCGCCGTCTCACCCTCGCCGTAGTCGTACGGGGCGGCGGAGGCGGACGGCAGTTCGGGCCAGAGCCGGGCCGGGCCTATGGCGTACGGGGCCGGCCCCGCGCTCCGCAGCCCTCCGCCCGCACCGCAGCCGGACAGCAGCACGGCTCCGGCGACGGCCCCGAGGGCCGACACCGTACGGCACCGAACCCGGCGACGCGGACGCATCCCACGCTCCCTTCCCTTGGCCCATGCCCTTGGCACTGTGACCGGAGGGGATTCACCGGCTCGCGGCGTCCGGCGCTTTCCCGAGCGCTCGACTTCGTTCGAGCACAGGGGAGAGCCGGTTTCTCACCGCGTGGTTGGTCGCATCACCCGAGTACGCCCGGTACACGGGTGATGCTCCGCCGTGCGATGCACCGCACCGGATGGCGCGGGCTTCCCGGCACGGCTTTCCGGTCACAGCACTAGACCTTAAGCGGAAGAAAGTCGTTTATCCCTCTTTAGTACTGGCTGTGCGGCATTGAGTACGGGCCGTGCATCGGCCCGCACGGGTGGTTCCGGCCGACGCCTCAGTTCAGGTACGGGTTCTGCCCCTGACCGCCCGGAGCCTGCCCCGGGTACCCGCCCGGCGCGTACCCGGACTGTCCCCGACCCTGCGCCTGGGCCCGTCCCGGCGGCTGTCCGAAGGGGTTGCCCTGCTGCGCGGCCGCGTGCTGTGCCAGCAACTGATCGGCCTGCTCCTTCGCTATCAGCTGCTCCCCGCCGCAGAACGTGCACTGCGTCGCGAACTTCGTCGAGAACGGGAACAGCGGCACGAAGAACAACGTGAACTTGGTGACCCGCTTGCGCAGCGTGTGCGCGGCCGGATTGCCGCACCAGCCGCAGACCAGCGTCAGCACGGCCAATTGGTACAGATATCCCCGCGTACCGAAGATGATCACTTCATCGGCCCCTTCCCCGTGTCGCCCCGGAGCGCCCGTCGACAGAACTCCAGCAGCCGTTCGTCCTCGTATGTGTCATGGCTGCCGAAGGCGCCGTCCATCGCGTTGTGACGCCGCGCGGAGGCGAGCTCGGCGCGCAACGCTTCTGCCGCGTCCGGCCCCGCGTCGGCGGCCCCCATCCGCGCCAGACATTCCGCCACCCGGACCCGGGCCTGACGGTTGCGCTCCCAGGCCGACAGCAGCACCGGAACGGATTCCCCGGCCCGCCCCGAGACCTCCCACAACGCGGCCGCCGCGTCCACCCGCAGCCACAGCTCCTCATGGTGCAGCAGAGCGCGCAGCCGGGGCGCGGCCGCCGCCGCCCGCGTCCCGAGCCCCGCCACGGCGTTCACGGCGGCGCGCACCTCGTGGACCCGCCCGGCCCGCAGCCCCTCGGTCAGCACCGGCAGCACCGCGTCGGCATCCCCGCTCACCAGCCACAGGGCCCGAGCCGCCTCGACCGCCTCCACCGCCGAGACGGCCCCCGGATCGCGCAGCAGCGCGCGCAGCTCCGGTACGGCGCCGTGCGCCCCGGGCCCGCACGAGCCAAGCGCCCGCAGCGCCGCCGTGCGCAGCCACTCACCCCGGTACGCGGGGGCGCCGCGCAGCATCCTCAGCACCTCCGGCACTGCCTCGTCCGCCGGTATCGCCGTCAGGGCCATGAGCAGCGGGCTCGCCCGGTCGTACGCCGCCTCGTCCAGCCGGACCTCGCCGAGCCTGCGACGCAGCACCTCCGTCAGCGGAGCCGCCGCCGCCCCCAGGAAGCCGATGGTGAACCCCACGTCATGGGGTATCTCGCGCCGCTCCAGCGCGGTGGCCAGCGCCGGTACGGCACGGGGGTCGCCCAGCCGGGCCAGCGCCTTCACCGCGCTGCCGAGCGCCGGAGGGCCGCTCGGCCAGTCCCGCACCCAGGAAGCGGGATCCGCCGCGACCCGCGCCGCCAGCGCGTCGGCGGCGGGCGCGGCCAGCCCGAAGAGGTCCTCCAGCACCTGCGCCGCGACATCGGCCAGCCGCGGCTCGGGCGTGGCGAGTTGCTCGCCGACCAGCCGGACCAGCTCCTCGTAGGAACCCCGCCAGACCCGGACCAGCGCGCTGCTCATCCGGAGCGCGTCGATCCGCTGCTGGTGATCGGGGCTGCGCAGCTGGTCGGCCAGCAACGCCGTCCGCTCGGCGACCCGGTCATCGAGGCCGATGTGCAGCGTGCGCAGCAGATCCGCCGTCCAGGGGGCGGCGCGGGCCGGAAGCTCCTCGTCGGACAGGGCCCTGCCCTGGCCCGGCCGGGTCGTGGACGCGGCGCGTTCCTCCGCCGACGGCTCCCCGGCCCCGGCCGTCTCGCCATGCGCGTCGACGGCCGCGATCACATCGGCCGCCGGGCCGGGCCGGGCCTCGCCCGTGCCGTACGAGGCCGGGGCGGAGCGGCGGGCGGGCGTCCGGCGCAGTTGCCGCAGCAGGCCCGACACCACCCGTACGACGTCCCCCGGCAGCGCGTCCGGCGCGCACCGGGCCACCTGGGCCAGTGCGGCGAGCCGCAGCCCGGGCGGGAAGCCCTCACCGGTCAGCCGGGTCAGCCACCCGGCGGCCTGCCCGGCCAGCGCGCGATGCCGCAGCGCGACCCGTCCGGCCGCCTCGATCAGCGCGAGCCGCACCTCCTCGGACGGCTCCACCGGAAGCCGCTCCCGCAGCAGCGCGAGCACCCGCAGCGGGTGACTGTGGAGCCCGGCGAGCGCCATCGGCGCGGCGAGACGTACCCCCGGGTCCTCGTCGGCCATCAGCTCGCAGAACACCCCGGACCCCGCGGTGACGGCGGTCGCCGCCATCGCGTAGTTCGCCGCGCCCTCGATCTCCTCCTCGGCGATCTCGTCCTCGTCGTCCTCGCCCAGATCGATGCCACCGATGCTGGTCAGCAGCTCCACGACGCTGCCCCGGTCCTGGATGCCCGGGTCCACGACCAGTTCGAAGAGGAAGGGGATGCAGGCCAGCGTGCAGGCGTACACCTCACCCTGGTGGTGCACGGTCCCGTACATGCCGTCCAGCGCCGCCTCGCGCACCACCGGATCGTCGGACGCGAGCCCCCGCAGCATCGCCGGTACATCATCGGCAGGCCCGTAGGCATGCTCCATCGAGGCCCAGTCGACCTCGTCGATCCCTGCGAACACGCCATCGCCTCCCCACGCGATTCATGAGCGGTGTCTGCCAGAGTGTGCACCACGGTCCGACCCTGTGCCCGCTACACGCGGTCTTTTCCTGACGGACATGACAAAGTTCTCGTCAAGCGGTGCCGGGCGGCCGGACAGCACGTCCGCGCCCAGTGGCCGACGCCCACCGGACGCTATCCGTCCGCCTAGCCGCTCGCCGACCGTCGCTCCTCCACCGTCCTGGACCCGGAACCACCGGGCTCGGCGGGGGCCCAGGAGGGTTTCGCGGCGGCTTCGGACCGGGTCGGCTCGTCGAGGGTGATGCACCATCTGTCGCCGTCGAGCCGGACCTCGATCTCCTTGATCTGCTCCGCCTGCTTGGCTGGTTTTCTTTCCGTGTCGCTTCCGGCGAAGTAGAGCACCACGACCTGGCGGGTGGAGCCTTCGTCGTAGAAGTCCGCCGTCACCTCGGACCGGGCCGCGACACCGAACGCCCTGACCCAGTTACGGGCCGTCACATCGGCCCGGCCCCCCTGCGCGGCGAGTGCGGCCAGGCCGGCCGCGTCACCGTCCGCCAGGCGCCATACGGCCTTCTGCACCACGTCCAGACTGCCCGTGGAGGGGTAGCCGACGACGCGCAGCGGCTGGTGGGTCGTGTAGTCGCTCTGGTAGGCCGTCCCGTCGTCCGTCGAGCAACCGGCCAGGGCGAGGCCGAGGCTCCCGGTGAGCAACACGCCCAGGAGGCGGGCACCCGGGAGCCGGAGGCGGGGGCGACGCAGGCCCGGCGGCCGGGGGCGCGGATGAGGTTCGCTCGGGAACGAACCGGAAGTCCGCACACGCCTGATCATTTCCTGGCCCCCAGGGTCGTCTTCAACGGTCGGTGCGGCCGGCGCCGGGACGGACCGGTCGTGTTCGCGTCCGCCACCGCGGAGCCCCGTCCCGGCGCCGACGCACGGGCCCGATCACGGCTGGTCAAGGGAACCACAGCCACGGGGAAGCATCCCGGCCGGGTCCGCGCAGCCGTCGCGCCGCCTGGGGACGTGGGCTGGTACGTGGGCCGACGCACGGTCCAGCACCACGACGGCTCAGAGCACACCAGGGTCAGGACGACGACCCGTCGGCAGCGGCCGAGCCCGTCCCGGATCGGTGAGCGGCCCGAGCAGATCGCCGTGGCTCGCCAGCCTGGCCGCCATGTCACCGGCCCGGAAGACCAGTTCCCCGGGCGCCCGGCACTCCTCGATCTCCTCCCAGGCGACGGGCGCGGAGACCGTCGGCTCGGGGCGGGCGCGCAGGGTGTAGGGCGTGGCGGTCGTCTTCGCCGCCGCGTTCTGGCTGAAGTCGACGAACACCTTCCCCGGCCGCAACGCCCGGCTCATCCGGTGCACCACCAGGTCCGGAAGGGCCTGCGCCGCCTCCACGGCCAGGCTCCTCGCGTACGCCGACACCTGATCGGCAGGGGTCGGTTCCACCGGTACGAGCAGATGCAGTCCCTTCGACCCGGAGGTCTTCCCACAGGCGAGGAGCCCGTCCGCCGCCAGCCGCTCGCGCAGCCACTGCGCCACCGCGCAGCACTCCACCATGGTCGCGGGCGCACCCGGGTCCAGGTCGAACACCATCCGGTCGGCGATTCCGGGCGCCCCGGCGTGCCACTGCGGGGTGTGGAACTCCACCACCAGGTTTGCCGCCCACATCAGCGAGGCCAGGCCGTCCACGACCACCTGGTCGGCCTCCTCGTCCTCGCGGTGCGGCACCGGAGTGGTCCGTACCCAGGACGGCGTACCGGGTGGCGGGTTCTTGGTGAAGAAGCACGGCCCGTCCGGCCCGTCGGGATAGCGCAGGAAGGAGACGGGCCGGTCGCGCAGATGAGCCAGCAGGGGCACGGTGACCGCGGTCGCGTAGTAGTGGAGCACCTCTCCCTTGGTGGTTCCGGTGGCCGGATACAGCACCTTGTCGAGATTGCTCAGCGCCAGCCGTCGCCCCTCCACCTCTGTGATCTGCGTCATACGATAAGAGTCACATGATGTCCGTGCATACAGGCGCCAACCGGACCTGTCTGTCACGCAGGCGCCCATCGGACTCGTCCATATCCATGCGCTTCCATCCGCACGTCTGTTCCTATCCGTGTCCATCCGTGTCCAGCCGCACCTATGCGAACACAAGGGGCGAATTGTGAGATCCATATGGAACGGCGCCATCTCCTTCGGGCTGGTCAGCATTCCGATCAAGCTGGTCAACGCGACCGAGAACCACTCGATCTCGTTCCGTCAGGTCCACCTCGCCGACGGCGGTCGGATCCGGTACCGGAAGGTCTGCGAGATCGACGGGGAGGAGCTCACCGCGGCGGAGATCGGCAAGGCGTACGAGGATGCCGACGGTTCGCTGATCCCGATCAGCGACGAGGAGCTCGGCTCGCTCCCGCTGCCCACCGCCAAGACGATCGAAATCGTCGCTTTCGTCCCCGCGACCTCGATCGACCCGCTCCAGATGGACGCGGCCTACTACCTCTCCGCCAACGGCGTCCCGGCGGCCAAGCCGTACACCCTGCTCCGGGAGGCGCTGAAACGGAGCCGGAAGGTCGCCGTGGCCAAGTACGCGCTGCGCGGTCGGGAGCGGCTGGGCATGCTGCGGGTGGTCGACGATGTGATCGCCATGCACGGCCTGCTGTGGCCGGACGAGATCCGCAGCCCGGAGGGCGCCGCCTCAAAGGTCGATGTCACGGTGCGCGACGCCGAACTCGACCTGGCCGATGCCCTGATGGACACCCTCGGCGAGGTCGACATGGACTCGCTCCACGACGACTACCGGGAGGCCGTCGAGGAACTCGTCGCGGCGAAGGCCGAGGGCCGGACCCTGGAGCCCGAGCAGCCGGCGGACGCCGGCCGGGGCAAGGTCATCGACCTGGTCGCCGCACTGGAGAAGAGCGTCCGGGAGGCCAAGGAAGCCCGCGGCGAGGCGACCGCGAACGGGAGAGCGGAAGCGGGTGGGGAGCCCGGGGCACCGGAGGCGGAGAAGAGCCCCATGGCCGAGGTCACCTCGCTCGCCGACCGCAAGAAGTCGGGCGGCACCGGGGCGAGGAAGAAGGCCGCGGCACCCCCCAAGAAGGCGGCCGCGAAGAAGCCGGGGGCCGCGACGGGCCGGGCACCTGCCAAGAAGGCCGCGTCCCGCTCGACCTCGACCGCGAAGAAGCCGGCCGCCACCAAGTCGGCGGCGAAGAAGACCACCGCGAAGTCCGGCGCCAAGTCGGCGTCCAAGAGCACGACTTCACGCAAACGCACCTCGGCCTGAGGACCGGGAAGGGGAATCCGGGGCGGGCCCGGTGCAGGGCCGGGAATCCGGGGCGGGTCCGGTGTAGGACCGGGAATCCGAGGCGGGTCCGGTGCAGGACCGGGCCAGGACCCAGGCCCTCCCGCCAGGCGGGGGCCGCACCTGACACGCCGACCGCTCGTCGGGGACGGTACGCCGAACGCGGTCGTGGACGGTGCCATGTCCCCGACTTCCCGCACGGCATACGGGCGACCGCCCCCGCACAGCGTGCCCCCGCGCCTATGCTCACGGCATGGAGCAGAGCGAAGTGGTGAAGCGCGTGGTGGGCATTCTCACGGAGGCGGGCGAGATCCGTCGGCTGCTCGAAGAGAGCGGGGACCGCGACGACGTGGAAGCCGATTCGACCGTGGTGACCGCGCTCCTGAACGAGACGATGCCCCGGATCACGATCCCCGAGGACGCCTCCATCGAAGAGGTCGCGGCCCTCGTCGGCCGTGAGGTCGGTGGCGCGGTGGAGCAGCTGGTCGGCGCGTTCACCCTGGCCTTCGCGATGCTCGCCCAGGTGCACGACTCCGGCCAGACGGACGTGTCCTCCGCCGATGTCCTCCAGGACCTGGCGCTGCGGGCGGAACAGCTCGGCTCCGGCGGCCCGGAGGGCACGGACGCCTGACCACTGGCCACGGTCGGCAGACCGGGCCGGAAACCGATGCTGTGCGCGGCGTGGCGGGGATCATGGCGGGACGAACGGCGGCGGGGGAGCACGTATGACGGAGAGGGCCTGTCCCGCGCCCCTGCCGTTCGCAGGCTGACATTCATCACGAGCAGTGGGACCGGGCGGAAGTGGGAAGAGTCGTGCAGGGGCTTACCGAGGCGAACCTCCGGGCGCTGGCCGGCGCCCGCTCCTTCGAACGCGGGACCCGGTACCTCGACGCGGTGTCCGGGATCGAGATCGGTGACGCCTGGGCCACCGCGACCGTCCACGGCACGGATCGGTACGAGGTGGAACTGGCGCTGGACGGGTCCGACGACCTGGACGGCATGTGCGACTGCCCGTACGGCCAGGAGGGCAACTTCTGCAAACATCTGGTCGCCCTCGGTCTGAGTCTGCTCGCCCGGTCGACCGGTCTGCCGCGGCAGCGGGCAGCGGCTCGTCAGCGGGCGCAGACCCTCGACGCCTGGCTGTCCGACCTGTCCAGGGAAGAGCTGATCGAACTCGTTCGGGAGCGGATCGCCGAGGACCGGCGGTTCCGGCGCCACCTGGAACTGCGGGTCGCCACCGTCCGGGGAGACCTGGCCGAAGTCCGGGCCCGGGTCCGCGAACTGCTCGACACCGGCCCGTTCGCACAGTACGAGTACGTCGACTACGCCGCCGCCCGCTCCTACGCCGAACAGGCCGGTCAGGCACCCTCCGCGATCAGGGAGCTGATCGGTTCGGGCCGGGCCGCCGACGCGATCGGCCTGGCCCGGGAGGCGATCCGGCTGCTGGCCGAGGCGGCGGAGAGCGTCGACGACTCCGACGGATGGCTCGGCCAGGTCGGCGAGGGCCTCGCCGACGCCCATCACGAGGCATGCCGCGCGGCCCGCCCCGACCCGGAGGAACTCGCCCGGTGGCTGGTCGGCCACACGCTCCACGACGACGCGTTCACGGACATCGATCCGCTCGACTACGAGGACGTCCTCGGTGAGCAGGGCCTGACGGCCCTGCGGAAGCACGCGGTCGCGGCATGGCGGGCCAACCGCACCGGCTGGGCCGAGCAGTACCTGATGGAACGCCTGGCCAGGGCGGCAGGAGACATCGACGAGGTGATCGCCGTCCACGCGGCCGACATCGCTCCGGACGGCTCCACCCATCTGGTCATCGCCCGGGAACTGGACACCGCCAAACGGCCCGCCGAGGCCCTGGAATGGGCCGAACGCGGCATCCGGGACACCGAGGACGCCGCCGATCTGGACGCCGCCCTCGTCGACTACCTCGCCGACCGCTACACACGGGCGGACCGGCTCCCCGACGCCGTCGCCCTGCGCCGCGACCACTTCGGCGCCCACCCCACCCTGTCGACCTACCAGCACCTGCGCGCCGCCGCCCGGACCGCCGACCGCTGGCCGGACGAGCGTGAGCGGGCCCTGGCCCTGCTGCGCGCCGACGCCGGACGGCAGCGGCGCCGGTACAGCGGCGTCGTCCTCGTCGACGCCCTGCTCGACGACAAGGACACCGACGCCGCCTGGCAGGCCGCCACCGAGCTCGGAGCCCACGACGGCCAGTGGCTCACCCTTGCCGATCACATCCGCCCCGACCGCGCCTCCGACGCGCTCGACGTCTACCAGCGCCTGGCCGAGCCGCTCACCCGGCAGACGGGCAACGCGATCTACGAACGGCTCGTCAGCCTGCTGCTGAGCATGCGTGACTGCCACCGCAGCCTGGGCACCCCGGACGCGTTCACCGCGTACACCACCGCCCTGCGCACCGCCCAGAAGCGCAAGCGGAACCTGATGCGGCTGATGGACGAGCACGGACTCTGACGAACGGACACGGCCTCCGGCGAACGACCACGGTCGCTGAGCCCGTTCAAGTCCCCGAACGGGCCACGTACCGTCCACCCTGGCAGAACCACAAGGGCGCCGTCGGCGAGGCCGTACGGCTCCCAGTGCGCGCAATCCACGGCGACCGCGTGGCGCGGTACGCGCGCACAAACAACAAGACCCCGGCCTCAGCGTTTCCGCTGGTGACGGGGTCTTTAGGCACTTCGACCGAAGTGCCCCCGGCAGGATTCGAACCTGCGCACACGGCTCCGGAGGCCGTTGCTCTATCCCCTGAGCTACGGGGGCGTCTCGCTGTGTTGCTCGGCGACGGGGAAAACACTACCAGCTTCCGAGGGGTGTCCGTGAACAGCTATTTCGGTGCCGCCGGGCGGCCTCCAGGGGTCGGTGGGCGGGCGAGGGCCGGAGGGATGGCGTACATCCGGCCACCCTTGGACCACCCGTCCGGGGGCGGAAATGGGCAAAACCCGGACGCAGCCCCTACGGCGCACCTACTCTCGGAGTGTGTCAGGCGCGTGTGGCCGCGTGCTTGTTGTCGACGACAACAAGGTCATCCGGCAGTTGATCAGGGTCAATCTCGAGCTTGAGGGCTTCGAGGTCGTGACCGCGTCCGATGGTGTCGAGTGTCTGGATCTGGTGCATCGGGTCAGCCCCGATGTGATCACCCTTGACGTCGTCATGCCCCGGCTGGACGGTCTGCAGACCGCCACCAGACTGCGCTCCGATCCGCGGACCAAACATCTGCCCCTGGCGATCATCAGTGCCTGCACTCCTCATGAGGTGGACACCGGGGTCGCCGCAGGGGTGGACGCGTTCCTGGCGAAGCCCTTCGAACCCAGCGAACTGGTTCGGCTCGTGGGGGAGTTGGCCGGCAGGGCGGAGCCGCCCGCGGCCGACGGCAGGCAGGGGACGGGGAGGGCGGAGAGCGCCGCCGGGTGACCGCATGGCGAAACGGGTCGCGGCGCGACCCCGTTCCTCCCATACGCTTGCCCTGTGACCCCCGCCGATCTCTCCAGGGCCGTGCTGCACGCCGTGCGCCGCGCGGTCGACGAGGACGCCCTGCGCGCGCCCGTGCCCGCGCACGTGCGGGTGGAGCGGACCAGGCCCGGTGGGCGCGGGGACTACGCCTGCGCCGTCGCCCTCCGGCTGGCCCGGACCGCCGTGCTGCCGGCCCGGGACGTCGCCGAGATCATCCGGGAGCGGGTGCGGGGCGTACCGGGGATCGGCGTCGTCGAGGTCACGGGGCCCGGCTTCCTGAACTTCACCCTGCCGGACGGTGCGGACCGCCTCGGCACGCTCGTCCGGGCCATCGGGGAGCGCGGTACGGAGTACGGGTACGGCGACACCCTCGCCGGTACGTCCGTCTCGTTCGCGCCCGTCGACGAGCCGCGCGCCCAGGTCGTCACCGAGGTCGTCGAGCGGTTGCTCCGGGCCCAGGGCGCGGAGGTCGACGCGCGGTCCGAAGGCGGAGAGGCGTTGCACGTGACGCCGGTGCCCGCCGCCGACCGCGATCTCTTCGTGCGGCTCGGGAACGACGCCGCACGCTGGGCGCTGCTGCGGGCCGCTCCGCACGATCGGCCCCACGACACCGGGAACGGCGCGCTCCTCGTCCAGCGGGAGAGCAATCCGCTGTTCCGGGTGCGGTACGCGTACGCGCGGACCCGGGCCCTGAGCCGCAACGCCCGGCAGCTCGGGTTCACCGCCGCGCACGATGCGTATGAGAGCCCCGGGGGCAGCGACCGCACCGTGTCCGCGGACCGCGTGGATGCCGCCGCGACCGCGCTCGCCGCGCTGCTCGCCGACCACCCCGAGGTGCTCGCCGCCGCCGCCCGGCACCGTGAACCCGACCGGGTCGCCCGGCAGCTGGAAGCGGTCGCGCGGGCGTTCTTCGACTTCCACGACGGTGCCCCGCCGCTTCCCGTCGGCGACGAGAAACCCTCGGCCGCCCACCGCTCCCGGCTCGCCCTCGCCGAAGCCGCCGGGACGGTGCTGGCCGGTGGCCTGTCCCTGCTCGGCATCAGTGCACCCGAAGTCCTCTGAGAGACCCGAAAGAGCAGAGCAAGCACCATGAGCCGATCCGCACACCCCGCCGGGCCCCGCCACGCCGACGTCCTCCCGGAGGGCCACTACGCCGCCCCGCCCGCCGACCTCAACGCCCTGGACGCCAAGGTCTGGTCCCGTACCGTCGCCCGGAACGCGGACGGTGCCGTCACCGTCGGCGGGATCGAGGTGGCACGGCTGGCCGAGGAGTTCGGCACCCCCGCCTACATCCTGGACGAGAGCGACTTCCGGGCCCGCTGCCGTGCCTGGGCCCACGCCTTCGGGTCGGACGCCGACGTGTTCTACGCGGGCAAGGCGTTCCTGTCGCGGGCCGTCGTGCGCTGGCTCACGGAGGAGGGCCTCAACCTCGACGTCTGCTCCGGCGGCGAGCTGACCTGCGCACTGGACGCGGGGATGCCCGCCGAGCGCATCGCCTTCCACGGCAACAACAAGACCGTCGCGGAGATCGAGCGGGCGATCACGGTCGGCGTCGGACGGATCGTGCTCGACTCGTTCCAGGAAATCGCCCGGGTCGCCCACGTCGCGCAGCGGCTCGGCAAGCGGCAGCGCGTACAGATCCGGGTGACCGTCGGTGTCGAGGCGCACACGCACGAGTTCATCGCCACCGCGCACGAGGACCAGAAGTTCGGGATCGCCCTGGCCGAGGGAGAGGCCGCCGAGGCGGTGCGCCGGGCGCTCGCCCTCGACGGGCTGGAACTCGTCGGCATCCACTCCCACATCGGTTCCCAGATCTTCGACATGGCCGGCTTCGAGGTCTCCGCCCGGCGTGTGGTGGGGCTGCTCGCCGAGGTGCGTGACGAGCACGGCGTCGAACTGCCCGAGATCGACCTGGGCGGCGGGCTGGGCATCGCCTACACCTCCGAAGACGACCCGCGCGAGCCGCACGAGATCGCCAAGGCGCTCGGCGACATCGTCGCCCGCGAGTGCGAGGCGGCCGGCCTCGCCGCCCCGCGGATCTCCGTCGAACCGGGGCGTGCCGTCGTCGGCCCCTCCGCGTTCACGCTGTACGAGGTCGGCACGATCAAGCCCCTGAAGGGGCTGCGCACGTACGTCAGCGTCGACGGCGGCATGTCGGACAACATCCGCACCGCCCTGTACGACGCCGAGTACAGCGTCGCGCTCGTCTCCCGCACCTCCGACGCCGAGCCGATGCTGGTCCGGGTCGTCGGCAAGCACTGCGAGAGCGGCGACATCGTGGTCAAGGACGCCTTCCTGCCGTCCGACCTCGCCCCCGGCGACCTGATCGCCGTGCCCGCCACCGGCGCGTACTGCCGTTCCATGGCGAGCAATTACAACCATGCCCTGCGCCCGCCCGTCGTCGCCGTGCGCGATGGGGAAGCGCGTGTGATCGTCAGGCGTGAGACGGAGGAAGATCTCCTGCGTCTCGATGTCGGCTGATGAAATATGTGTCTCAGGATCCGGACGAATGGCAGAAACTCCCGTCCGTTGAGTGAGACTGGTCCAGATATCTGAGGTATGAGGAATCGAGGTCGGATGATGCGTACGCGTCCGCTGAAGGTGGCGCTGCTGGGCTGTGGAGTGGTCGGCTCAGAGGTGGCGCGCCTCATGACGACGCACGCCGACGACCTCGCCGCGCGCATCGGCGCGCCGGTCGAGCTCGCCGGCGTCGCCGTCCGCCGGCCCTCCAAGGTGCGTGAGGGCATCGATCCCGCACTGATCACCACGGATGCGACGGCCCTGGTCAAACGGGGCGACATCGACGTCGTCATCGAGGTCATCGGCGGCATCGAGCCCGCCCGCGCGCTCATCACCACCGCCTTCGAGCACGGGGCGAGCGTCGTCTCCGCGAACAAGGCGCTGCTGGCCGAGGACGGCGCGGCCCTGCACGCCGCCGCCGAGAAGCACGGCAGGGACCTCTACTACGAGGCCGCGGTCGCCGGGGCCATCCCGTTGGTACGGCCGCTGCGCGAGTCCCTCGCCGGCGACAAGGTCAACCGGGTGCTCGGCATCGTCAACGGCACCACCAACTTCATCCTCGACCGGATGGACACCAGCGGCGCCGGATACTCCGAGGCGCTCGACGAGGCCACCGCGCTCGGTTACGCGGAGGCCGACCCGACCGCCGACGTGGAGGGCTTCGACGCCGCCGCCAAGGCCGCGATCCTGGCCGGCATCGCCTTCCACACCCGGGTCAGGATCGGTGACGTGCACCGCGAGGGCATCACCGAGGTCACCGCCGCCGACATGGTCTCCGCCCGCCGGATGGGCTGCACCGTCAAGCTTCTCGCGATCTGCGAGCGTGCCGCCGACGGCAACTCCGTCACCGCGCGGGTGCACCCCGCGATGATCCCGCTGAGCCACCCGCTGGCCTCCGTCCGCGAGGCGTACAACGCCGTCTTCGTCGAGGCCGAGGCGGCCGGACAGCTCATGTTCTACGGCCCCGGCGCGGGCGGCTCGCCGACCGCTTCCGCGGTCCTCGGCGACCTGGTCGCGGTCTGCCGCAACAAGCTCAACGAAGCCACCGGCCCCGGCGAGTCCGCGTACACGCGGCTGCCGGTCAGCCCCATGGGCGATGTCGTCACGCGCTACCACATCAGCCTCGACGTGGCCGACCGGCCCGGCGTACTCGCCCAGGTCGCGACGGTCTTCGCCGAGCAGGGCGTGTCGATCGACACCGTCCGCCAGCAGGGCAGGAACGCGAGCGGCGTCGACGCGGCCGCCGCCGCGCAGGACGGCGGCGAGGCGTCCCTCGTCGTCGTCACCCACCGCGCGCCCGACGCCGCCCTCTCGGCGACCGTCGAGGCGCTGCGCAAGCTCGACACCGTGCGCGGTGTCGCCAGCATCATGCGTGTCGAAGGGGAGTAAGGACCCATGACCAGCACCAGCAAGGGCACCCACCAGTGGCGCGGCATCATCGAGGAGTACCGGGACCGGCTTCCGGTCACGGACACGACGCCGATCGTCACGCTTCGTGAAGGCGGTACGCCGCTCGTCCCCGCCCAGGTCCTCTCCGAGCGCACGGGCTGCGAGGTGCACCTCAAGGTCGAGGGCGCCAACCCCACCGGTTCCTTCAAGGACCGCGGGATGACGATGGCGATCACCCGCGCCAAGGAGGAGGGCGCGCGCGCCGTCATCTGCGCCTCCACCGGCAACACCTCCGCCTCCGCCGCCGCGTACGCGGTACGCGCCGGCATGGTCTGCGCCGTCCTGGTGCCGCAGGGCAAGATCGCGCTCGGCAAGATGGGGCAGGCGCTGGTGCACGGCGCCAAGATCCTCCAGGTGGACGGCAATTTCGACGACTGCCTGACGCTGGCCCGCGCGCTTTCGGACAACTACCCGGTGGCGCTGGTCAATTCGGTCAACCCGGTCCGCATCGAGGGCCAGAAGACCGCCGCGTTCGAGATCGTCGACGCCCTCGGCGACGCCCCGGACGTCCATGTCCTCCCGGTCGGCAACGCGGGCAACATCACCGCGTACTGGAAGGGGTACAAGGAGTACGCCGCGGACGGCCTGGCCACGCACACCCCGCGCATGTGGGGCTTCCAGGCGTCGGGTTCGGCCCCCATCGTCCGCGGCGAGGTCGTCAAGGACCCGTCGACGGTCGCCACCGCGATCCGGATCGGCAACCCGGCCTCCTGGCAGTTCGCGCTGAACGCCCGGGACGAATCGGGCGGTTTCATCGATGAGGTGACGGACCGCCAGATTCTGTCCGCCTACCGGCTGTTGGCCTCCCAGGAGGGCGTCTTCGTGGAGCCCGCCTCGGCCGCCTCGGTCGCCGGTCTGCTGAAGGCCGCGGAGCAGGGCAAGGTCGACCCGGGCCAGAAGATCGTCTGCACGGTCACCGGCAACGGCCTCAAGGATCCCGACTGGGCCGTCGCGGGCGCCCCGCAGCCGGTCACGGTCCCGGTCGACGCGGCCGCCGCAGCCGAGAGGCTGGGCCTCGCGTAGAGCCGTCGAACGGCCCCGGGAAGGGGCGGGCCGGAAGCCGGAGCGGGAGCCGGTCGGCGAACGGGACGGCCGACTCCATCCGGACTCCGTCCGGCCCGCCCCCTTCCGCCGGTCCTGTCATCCTTCGGTCGTTTCCCGTCGTTTTCGGCCGGGGCTCGGTCGTCGGACCGTCGCTTCCGGCGGTCCCCTCGGCCGTCGGCCCGTCCTCCTCCCGCCGGTTCTCGTCGGTTCCGTCGCTTTCGTCGGCTCCGCCACTTCTCGGTCGTCATCGGCCGCATCGGGGGAGCACGGATCGGCGGCCGGATCGGGGGAGCACGGATCGGCGCGGAGGTGCCGTCGGTGCAACGGCCGTTCGCCGACGGGCGAGAATCCGGATCGGCCGCCCCTTCCCGAGGACCGAGAGCGCGTGGGGGGCAGGCGACACGCATCGTGCGCCTCCTGTGCGCCCTATGTCGCCACAGAACCTTCCTTCGATAAGCTGTAAGCAACCCTCCCGCCGCATATGCCGCGGTGCAAGGGCGATCGTGGCCGTCGGCTCCCGGAATCACTCTCCGGAACCCACTTCCCGCCGCCACGACCTCCGCCGACACTGAGAAAACGCTTCACCACCCCCGCCGCCTCACAAGGAGATACGTCCAACCGATGGCCGGTCCTGCTTTCCGAGCCGCCGCCGTCCGGGTGCGCACCCCCGCGACCAGCGCAAACCTGGGTCCGGGTTTCGACGCCTTCGGCCTCGCGCTGGGGCTTTACGACGACGTCGTCGTGCGCGTGGCCGACTCCGGACTGCACATCGACATCGCGGGCGAGGGCGCCGACACCCTGCCGCGGGACGAGGGACACCTCCTCGTCCGCTCCCTGCGCACGGCCTTCGACCTGCTCGGTGGGCAGCCTCGCGGCCTGGAGATCGTCTGCGCCAACCGCATCCCGCACGGACGTGGCCTCGGCTCCTCCTCGGCGGCCATCTGCGCCGGCATCGTCGCCGCCCGCGCGGTGACCACCGGCGGAGACAGCCGGCTCGACGACGCCGCGCTGCTGGACCTCGCCACCGAGATCGAGGGCCATCCGGACAACGTCGCGGCCTGCCTGCTCGGCGGATTCACCCTTGCGTGGACGGACGGCGGGGCGGCCCACGCGATCAGGATGGATCCTGCGGATTCCATCGTTCCGGTGGTTTTCGTCCCCGACCAGCCGCTGCTGACCGAGACCGCCCGCGGACTGCTGCCGCGCACGGTCCCGCACGTCGACGCCGCCTTCAACGCCGGCCGTTCCGCACTGCTCGTCGAGGCCCTGACCAGGCGCCCCGAACTGCTGCTCACCGCCACCGAGGACCGACTGCACCAGGAGTACCGCGCCCGGGCGATGCCGCAGAGCGCGGATCTCGTGCACCGGCTGCGCGCCGACGGTGTGCCCGCGGTCATCTCCGGTGCCGGGCCGACCGTGCTCGCACTGGTCGAGGACGGTGCCGCCGACAAGGTCGCACGGCTGGCGGGCGAGGGCTGGGCCGCCAATCGGCTCGTCCTCGACGCCCCCGGGGCAAGTGTGCTTCCGCTCGCCCCGTAGCCGAGAGGTTGAGGGTCGGGTGGCCGAGACGTGATTGCCGGTGAGCGAGAGGGGGAATGTTTGTTGGAGCCGGTAGTGTTAACCTCAAGTCTGCAACCCACGTCCATGAGGCGTGTTGCTCCGTGTCCCTTTCCGGGACCACCACTTCTCCGGGAGCCTCCCCAAACTGCCTGAGCAGCCTGCCTGAGCAGTTTCGTGCACGCTCCGGAACCGGCACGACACATCCCTCGCTCAATCCAGGAGTGGGCCGAGCAAGAGGGATGTCCGCGCCAGACCTACGCACACCTTGACTCTTCCGCCGTACCCGGCGGACCACCGCCCCGGCACGGTCCGCAAGAAGGAAAGACCGCAGCCGGACAGCACAACCGGTCGCCGAGCCAGAAGGCCGACGTCCGCTCCAGGGAAGGACCCTTCGTGAGCGACACCACCGATCTGATGGGCGTGACTGCCGACAAGAACGTCGACAGCGCCGCGCCCGCCGAAGGTGCTGCCACTGGCACCACCACACGGCGCCGCCGCTCCGGCACCGGCCTTGAGGGCATGGTCCTGGCCGAGCTGCAGCAGGTCGCGTCCGGCCTCGGCATCAAGGGCACCGCGCGGATGCGCAAGGGCCAGCTGATCGAGGTCATCAAGGAGGCGCAGGCGGGCAACGCCGCGCCCAAGGCCGCCGCGCCCGCCGCCGATGCCGAGACCAAGCCGAAGCGCCGGACCACGTCCAAGGCGCGCACCGGCGAGGACACCGCGGCCGCCGCGCCCGCCGAGAAGGCCGTCGCCGCCCAGCAGCAGATCGACATCCCCGGCCAGCCGGCCAGCGACGAGCAGCCCGCGGTCGAGCGCCGCCGGCGCCGTGCCACCGCCCAGGCGGGCAGCCCGGAGCCGAAGGCGGAGAGCAAGCCGGCCGCCGAGGCCGCGGCCGAGACCAAGGCCGCCGAGCCGAAGGGCGAGGAGCGCGCCGAGGCCGCCACCGAGACGGCCGAGGGCCGCCGCGGCGACCGCCAGGACCGCGGCCAGCGCGGCGACCGCCAGGAGCGCGGGGACCGCCGCGACCGGCAGCGCGACCGCCGCGGCAAGGGCGAGGAGCAGAGCCCGGGCAGCCAGGGGCAGCAGAGCGGCCAGCGCCAGCAGCGCCAGGGCAGCGCGCAGGACGACGGTTTCGACGACGACGCAAGCGGCCGTCGCAGCCGCCGGGGTCGCTACCGCGACCGCCGGGGCCGTCGCGGGCGCGACGACTTCGGGAGCGAGGTCCAGGTCTCCGAGGACGACGTCCTGATCCCCGTCGCGGGCATCCTGGACATCCTCGACAACTACGCGTTCATCCGGACCTCCGGCTACCTGCCCGGCCCGAACGACGTGTACGTCTCGCTGGCCCAGGTCCGCAAGAACGGCCTGCGCAAGGGCGACCACGTCACCGGCGCGGTGCGGCAGCCCAAGGACGGCGAGCGGCGCGAGAAGTTCAACGCCCTGGTCCGCCTCGACTCGGTGAACGGCATGGCGCCCGAAACCGGCCGCGGCCGACCGGAGTTCCAGAAGCTGACCCCGCTCTACCCGCAGGACCGGCTCCGGCTGGAGACCGACTCCAACGTCCTGACGACGCGGATCATCGACCTGGTCGCGCCGATCGGCAAGGGCCAGCGCGGGCTGATCGTGGCCCCGCCGAAGACCGGCAAGACCATGATCCTGCAGGCGATCGCCAACGCGATCACGGTCAACAGCCCCGAGTGCCACCTGATGGTCGTCCTGGTCGACGAGCGTCCGGAAGAGGTCACCGACATGCAGCGGTCGGTGAAGGGCGAGGTCATCTCCTCGACCTTCGACCGTCCGGCCGAGGACCACACCACCGTCGCCGAGCTGGCCATCGAGCGCGCCAAGCGTCTCGTCGAGCTGGGTCACGACGTGGTCGTGCTGCTGGACTCCATCACCCGCCTCGGCCGCGCGTACAACCTCGCGGCCCCGGCTTCCGGACGCATCCTGTCCGGTGGTGTCGACTCGACCGCGCTGTACCCGCCGAAGCGCTTCTTCGGTGCCGCGCGCAACATCGAGGACGGCGGCTCGCTGACGATCCTGGCCACCGCGCTCGTCGAGACCGGCTCGCGCATGGACGAGGTGATCTTCGAGGAGTTCAAGGGCACCGGCAACATGGAGCTCAAGCTCGACCGGAAGCTCTCGGACAAGCGCATCTTCCCCGCGGTGGACGTCGACGCGTCCAGCACCCGCAAGGAGGAAATCCTGCTCGGCGGCGAGGAGTTGGCCATCGTCTGGAAGCTGCGCCGAGTGCTGCACGCGCTCGACCAGCAGCAGGCGATCGAGCTCCTGCTGGACCGGATGAAGAAGACCCAGTCCAACGCGGAGTTCCTGCTCCAGATCCAGAAGACGACGCCCGCCCCGGGCAACGGCAACGACTGACGCCGTACCGGCAGGCTCACAGGGCCGCCCCCGCCACCATCGAGGTGACGGGGGCGGCCCTGTTCGCGTCCGCACGCACGGATCCGGGAAGCACGCGCCCGCGCACGAGCCCGTTCGATCCGGGAATCACCCCTGCCCGCTTCAACGAAGCACGCACCCGCGCACGGGCCCCGTGTGCCTGCCGCGGATTCCGCACGCCCGCGCGCGATCCCGTGCCTCGACCCGGTTCTTTCGGTCGATTCCTTCGAACCGGCACTTTCGGCCGATCCGAGACCTTCGCCACATGGCGGACCGGGCGCCCCTTGTTGCCCAGAGGGCGGTGTTCGGCGAGAAACCGCAGGTGAGCGCCGGGTCGCTGACTGTTCATTCCTGCCGGAAGAGTCTTTTGAGCTGATTCGTCCATCCCGCAGGTATGGCGAATCGCTGTGCAACCCTTCTTCGTGCCGCGACGTCGTACGAAGTGCCGCGATAGCGAAAGAAGCGGCGACAACGCGTCAAAGCCGATCAAACAGTGCGCACGCACCGCAGCCGGGGGTGGCCGCGAGGAGCCGAGGACAGAGGGAGAAGGATGAGCGGGCAGAAGGGGAGCGGTGTCCGAATACGCCCCACCGGAAGGCGCCGGAAGAAGCATTCCCGCCGTCGGCGGGCGGCGGTGGTCGCCGCCTGGACCCTGGCGGGTGCCGTGGCCGTCGGCGGGGGCGGGCTGGCCTTCGCCTACTTCCAGCTCAACGGCAACCTCAAGGCTGTCGACATCAACGCGGCGCTCGGCAAGAACCGCCCCGACGACGTCGACGACGGCTCCCAGGACCTCCTGGTGCTCGGCTCCGACTCCCGCTCCGGCGCGAACGCCGCTTACGGCACCGACGAGGGCACGGCCCGTTCCGACACCGCGATGGTCCTGCACATCGACAAGGGCCACCGGACCGCGTCCGTCGTCTCCATCCCGCGCGACACCCTCGTCACCCGCCCCGACTGCGTCAGCGACACCACCGGGCAGGTCGTTTTGGGGCAGCGGCGCGCCATGTTCAATACGGCGTACGAGGTCGGCGGGCCGGCCTGCGCGGTCAAGACGGTCGAGTCCATGTCCGGTATCCGCATGGACCACTACCTGGAGATCGACTTCACCGGCTTCAAGAAGCTCATCGACGAACTGGGCGGTGTCAGGATCACCACCACCCGGGCGATCGACGACCCCGAGAGCCATCTCGACCTCGCCCCCGGCACCCACGTCCTCGACGGTGAGCAGGCGCTGGGCCTCGTCCGCACCCGCAAGAGCGTCGGCGACGGCAGCGACCTCGGCCGCATCCAGCTCCAACAGGCGTTCATCAAGGCGCTGATGGAACAGGTCAGGAGCGTCGGGGTGTTCTCCAGCCCGAAGTCCCTGTTCGGCCTCGCGGACGCCGCGACCAAGGCCGTGACCACCGACTCCGACCTGGGATCGGTCAAGGAACTGGCCGCCTTCGCGAACGGCCTCAAGGGGCTCGGCCCGAAGAACGTCCACATGGTGACCCTGCCCGTCCAGTACGACCCGGCCGACCCGAACCGGGTCGTACCGATGGCGGAGTCCGCCCGCCAGGTGTGGGACGCGCTCAGGCGGGACCGGCCGATCCCGGACTCCGCCACCCGGGATTCGGCCGGTGACAAGGGCGTCGCGGGCGGTATCGTCCGCTGACCCCGGCCGCTTCGCCGGCGCCGGTCCATGGGGGCGGGCGCTGATCGGTGAGGACCGCCGCTCGACGTGGGAGCCCAGTCCGCAGGAGGCCCGGTCCCAGAGGGCCCCGGTCCGTGGGAATCCTCGTCCGTGCGGGCCGTCGGCGGCCTGTGGAGACCCCGGTCGTGCGAACCGTCCGCAGATGACGGTTCGTGAGGGGGCGTGACATTCGGTGGCGGACCGGTGGGTCCGGCGGCCTTCCGCGGCGCGGGCGAGGGGCCGGGAATAGGTGCGGACCGCCCCCGGTTTTGGGAGATGCGGCCAGTCCTGGCAAACTGGACCGTCGGCCCCGGTTCACGGGCACGCACCCCGCGCGTCCGACCCGGTGCCCTCCCGAACCTAGGAGTATCCCTTGAAGCGCGACATCCACCCCGCGTACGTCGAGACGCAGGTCAGCTGCACCTGCGGCGCGTCGTTCACCACCCGGAGCACCATCGAAGGCGGCACCATCCGCGCCGACGTCTGCTCCGAGTGCCACCCGTTCTACACGGGCAAGCAGAAGATCCTCGACACCGGTGGCCGTGTGGCCCGCTTCGAGGCCCGCTTCGGCAAGGCTGCCGGCTCCGCCAGCAAGTAGCGAGCCACTGCGCCGGTTCTCGGCGCCCTCTCGGGGGCGTCGGGACCGGCGCTTTTCCGGCTCGGGGTACGGGACGTCCCCGCATCCCCGCCAGGACGGCGCTCCGCCGTCCAGCAGGCACGTCCGAGTGAAGGAACCAGGAGCCCGAAGATGTTCGAGGCGGTCGAGGAACTGATCGGTGAACAGGCCGATCTGGAGAAGCAGCTCGCGGACCCGGCGGTCCACGCCGATCAGGCCAACGCGCGCAGGCTGAACAAGCGCTACGCCGAGTTGAACCCGATCGTCGCCACGTACCGCGCCTGGAGGCAGGCCGGTGACGACATCGGAACGGCCCGTGAACTCGCCGCCGACGACCCCGACTTCGCCGCCGAGGTCAAGGAACTGGAGCAGCAGCGCGAAGAGCTCACCGAGAAGCTCCGCCTCCTGCTGGTCCCGCGCGACCCCAGCGACGACAAGGACGTGCTCCTGGAGATCAAGGCGGGTGCCGGCGGCGACGAGTCCGCCCTGTTCGCCGGGGACCTGCTGCGGATGTACCTGCGCTACGCCGAGCGCGTCGGCTGGAAGACCGAGATCATCGACTGCACCGAGTCGGAGCTCGGCGGATACAAGGACGTCCAGGTCGCGGTGAAGACCAAGGGTGGCAACGGCGCCACCGAGCCCGGCCAGGGCGTCTGGGCGCGGCTGAAGTACGAGGGCGGGGTGCACCGCGTGCAGCGGGTGCCGTCCACCGAGTCCCAGGGCCGCATCCACACCTCCGCCGCCGGTGTGCTCGTCACCCCCGAGGCGGAGGAGGTCGACATCGAGATCCACCAGAACGACCTCCGCATCGACGTCTACCGTTCCTCCGGCCCCGGCGGCCAGTCCGTCAACACCACGGACTCGGCCGTCCGCATCACCCACCTGCCGACCGGGGTCGTCGCCTCCTGCCAGAACGAGAAGAGCCAGCTCCAGAACAAGGAGCAGGCCATGCGCATCCTGCGCTCGCGGCTGCTCGCCGCCGCCCAGGAGAAGGCCGAGGCCGAGGCCGCCGACGCCCGCCGCAGCCAGGTCCGCACCGTGGACCGCTCCGAGAAGATCCGTACGTACAACTTCCCGGAGAACCGGATCTCGGACCACCGCGTGGGGTTCAAGGCGTACAACCTCGACCAGGTGCTCGACGGCGACCTGGATTCGGTGATCCAGGCGTGTGTCGACGCCGACTCCGCCGCGAAGCTCGCCGCAGCATAGGAACGGCCGCACGCCTCGACGGGTGCGGCCGTTCCGAGCCCAGCCCGCCCCGCCCGTGAAACCGTACGGAGTACCGCGATGAACCTGCTGCTCGCCGAGGTGGCCCAGGCCACCCAGCGGCTGGCCGACGCCGGTGTGCCCTCACCGCGATTCGACGCGGAGGAACTCGCCGCGTTCGTGCACGGCGTCCATCGGGGCGAGCTGCACCGAGTGCCGGACGCGGACTTCGACGCCCGCTACTGGGAGGCCATCGCCCGCCGGGAGGCCCGCGAACCGCTCCAGCACATCACCGGCCGCGCCTTTTTCCGCTATCTGGAGCTCCAGGTCGGGCCCGGTGTCTTCGTCCCCCGCCCGGAGACCGAGTCGGTCGTCGGCTGGGCGATAGACGCCGTGCGCGCCATGGACGTCGTCGAGCCGACCGTCGTCGACCTGTGCAGCGGATCGGGCGCCATCGCCCTGGCCATCGCCCAGGAGGTGCCGCGCTCCCGGGTGCACGCCGTGGAGCTCTCCGACGACGCCCTCAAGTGGACCAGGAAGAACGCCGAGGGGTCCAGGGTGACCGTCCACCACGGCGACGCCCTCACCGCCCTTCCCGAACTCGACGGCCAGGTCGACCTGGTCATCTCCAACCCGCCGTACATCCCGCTCACCGAATGGGAGTACGTGGCACCCGAGGCACGCGACCACGACCCGGAGATGGCCCTGTTCTCCGGCGAGGACGGCCTCGACACCATCCGCGGCATCGAGCGCACCGCACACCGCCTGCTGCGCCCCGGCGGCCTCGTCGTCGTCGAGCACGCCGACACCCAGGGCGGTCAGGTGCCGTGGATCTTCGCCGAGGAACGCGGCTGGACCGACGCGGCCGACCACCCCGACCTCAACAACCGTCCGCGCTTCGCCACCGCCCGCAAGGCCACCCCGTGACCGGCGGCACCCGCACCCGGGGCCCGGCAGTGACCGGCGGCACCTGTCCGCACGCCCCGCACCCGCCATACCCGTACACGCTTGAGGAGGCCGGCTGATGGCACGGCGATACGACTGCAACGACGCGACCGACCGTACGACGGGGCTGCGCGAGGCCGTCTCGGCCGTCCGCCGCGGCGAACTGGTCGTGCTGCCCACCGACACCGTGTACGGCGTCGGCGCGGACGCCTTCAGCTCCGAGGCCGTGGCCGATCTGCTCGCCGCCAAGGGCCGTGGCCGCGCCATGCCCACTCCCGTCCTGATCGGCTCCCCGAACACGCTGCACGGCCTGGTGACCGACTTCTCCGAGCACGCGTGGGAGCTCGTCGACGCCTTCTGGCCGGGCGCCCTCACCCTCATCGCCCGGCAGCAGCCGTCGTTGCAGTGGGACCTCGGGGACACCCGAGGCACCGTCGCCATCCGGATGCCGCTGCACCCCGTCGCCATCGAACTGCTCACCGAGTTCGGCCCGATGGCCGTCTCCAGCGCCAACCTCACCGGCCACCCCGCCCCCGAGAACTGCGACGCCGCCCAGGAGATGCTCGGCGACTCCGTCTCCGTCTACCTCGACGGCGGACCGACGCCCGGCATCGTGCCGTCGTCCATCGTCGACGTGACCGGCAAGGTCCCCGTACTGCTGCGCGCGGGCGCGGTCTCCGCCGAAGAACTCCGCAAGGTCGTACCCGACCTCGAGGTGGCGAATTGACCGCCCCTGAGGGGCGTGGCATAGCGGGGCGGGCCGACACTTTCCGCATCCTCCACGTCAGCACCGGCAATGTCTGCCGCTCGCCGATCACCGAGCGGCTGACCCGGCATGCCCTGGTGGACCGCCTCGGCGATCCGCTGCTGGGCGGGCTGATCGTGGAGAGCGCGGGCACCTGGGGCCACGAAGGCGCCCCCATGGAGGCCAACGCCGAGGTCGTCCTCGCCGACTTCGGCGCCGACCCCACGGGCTTCGTCGGACGCGAACTCCTCGACGAGCACGTGATCCGCGCCGACCTGGTGCTGACGGCCACCCGCGACCACCGGGCGCAGGTCATCTCGATGGGGCACTCGGCCGGGCTGCGGACCTTCACCCTCAAGGAGTTCACCCGCCTGGTCCGCGCCATAGACCCGGCCACGCTGCCCGATCCGCGTGAGGAGGGCGTCGTCGAGCGCGCCCGCGCACTGGTGCGCGCCGCCGCCGCGCTGCGCGGCTGGCTGCTGGCGCCCGACGCCGAGGCGGACGAGGTGAACGACCCGTACGGCGCCCCGATCACGTTCTTCCGTTCCATCGGCGACGAGATCAACCAGGCCCTGGACCCGGTCGTCACCGCGCTGACCGGCGTACCGGCCATGCACTGACCGCAGTGACCCGGTGCACGCGGCCACCGCGTGCACTGAGCGGAACGCCTCCGTGCCGGCCGTGTGCCGACCGGCCTACCGGCGGGTGCCGGCCGGGGCGACCGGCCGGACCACACACAGGACCACCCGGGAGGGCGTCGGCCCGGAGCGCCCGTACGAGCCGGCACGGGCGGGAACCCCGGCCGGGCGCCGCAACGAGCGTGCGGCACGGGCCGGTGTGCGGCATGGGCCACGGGCCGTGGGCCGTGCGCCGACCGGAGCGCCGGGGCGCGTTCGGCCGGCCGGCTGTAAGCCGCTCTCGCGGCCGTGCGCGGGGTCGGACGCCGGGCGGGCCGCACCGGTGCGGGACGGGGCCGCACAACGGGCAGCGGGCCCGCCCCGGGCCTACATTGGAGCTGACGTCAGCGCACCCACTCCAGGCCCGGAGCCGCAGATGCCGGTCACCACTCCCGCCGCCCAGCCCTCGCCCCCCTCCACCGCCGGCGCGGTTCTGCCCCAGGACTTCGACGCCCTGCTCCGGGAGGACCCGGAGATCGCCGACGTGCTGCTCGCGGAGCTGGAACGGCAGTCGAGCAGCCTGCAGCTGATCGCCGCCGAGAACTTCACCTCGCCCGCGGTCCTCGCGGCCCTCGGCTCCCCGCTCGCCAACAAGTACGCCGAGGGCTACCCCGACGCCCGCTACCACGGCGGCTGCGAGAACGCCGACGCCGCCGAACGCCTCGCCCGCCACCGGGCCACCGCCCTCTTCGGCGCCGACCACGCCAATGTCCAGCCGCACTCCGGCTCCTCCGCCGTCCTGGCCGCGTACGCCGCCCTGCTGCGCCCCGGCGACACGGTCCTGGCGATGGGGCTCCCGTACGGCGGCCACCTCACACACGGCTCGCCGGCCAACTTCTCCGGCCGCTGGTTCGAGTTCGTCGGGTACGGGGTGGACCCCGAGAGCGGCCTGATCGACTACGCGCAGGTGCGCGCCCTGGCCCACGCCCACCGGCCGAAGGCGATCGTCAGCGGCTCGATCGCCTACCCCCGGCATCCGGACTACGCGCTGTTCCGGGACATCGCCGACGAGGTGGGCGCGTACCTCATCGCCGACGCCGCGCACCCGATGGGGCTGATCGCCGGGGGAGCGGCGCCGAGCCCGGTCCCGTACGCCGACGTGGTCTGTGCCACCACGCACAAGGTGCTGCGCGGCCCGCGCGGCGGGATGATCCTGTGCGGCGCGGAGCTGGCCGAGCGGATCGACCGGGCGGTGTTCCCGTTCACCCAGGGCGGTGCGCAGATGCACACGATCGCGGCGAAGGCCGTCGCGTTCGGGGAGGCGTCCGCCCCGGCGTTCGCCGCGTACGCCCGCGGGGTGGTCGAGCACGCCCGGGCGCTGGCCGCCGGGCTGGAGGCGGAGGGCTTCGAGATCACCACGGGGGGCACGGACACCCATCTGATCGTCGCGGACCCGGCCCCGCTGGGTGTCGACGGGCGGGCCGCCCGGGACCGGCTGGCGGCCGTGGGCCTGGTGCTGGACGTCTGCGCGCTCCCGTACGGGGACGCCCGCGGCATCCGGCTCGGCACGGCGGCGGTGACCACGCAGGGTCTGGACGACGCGGACATGGTCCGGCTGGCGGCGCTGTTCGGGGCGGCGGTGCGCGGGGATGCCGAGGCGGGCCGGACGCGTGCGGAGGTCCGGGAACTGGCCCGCGCGCATCCGCCGTACCCGCCCGGGGCGCCCGGGGCGCCCGGCGCCGGTCCGGGCCGGGGCACGGCCGATCCGTCCTGAGCGGTGCCGGACCGGGCCCACCGACGGGGCCGGAACGTGGAACCGCCGGGCCCTTCCACGGTGTCTTCGGTCATGAGCCCGCGGTGTCCTCGACCAGGAGGCGCTTCCTCCGGAAGGTCTATGGTGTGGGCTGAGATGGCCGGCGAAATCTGTGGGGCAGCCCGTGCGTGATTACCTGCTGACGCTCTGCGTCACGGCTGCGGTGACCTATCTGCTGACCGGTCCGGTGCGCAAGTTCGCGATCGCGGCCGGGGCGATGCCCGCGATCCGCGCGCGCGACGTGCACCGGGAGCCGACACCGCGGCTCGGCGGCATCGCCATGTTCGGCGGGCTGTGCGCGGGTCTGATCGTCGCGGCGCATCTGCACAACCTCGACTGGGTCTTCAAGTACTCCGACGAGCCGCGGGCGCTGCTCTCCGGGGCCGCGCTGATCTGGCTGATCGGCGTCCTGGACGACAAGTTCGAGATCGACGCGCTGATCAAGCTCGGCGGGCAGATGATCGCCGCCGCCGTGATGGTGCTCCAGGGCCTGACGATCCTGTGGCTGCCCATCCCCGGCATCGGCACGGTCGCGCTCACCCAGTGGCAGGGCACGCTCCTCACGGTCGCCCTGGTCGTCGTCACCATCAACGCGGTCAACTTCGTCGACGGCCTGGACGGGCTCGCGGCGGGCATGGTGTGCATCGCCTCGGCCGCGTTCTTCCTGTACACGTACCGGCTCTGGTACGGGCACATGATCGAGGCGGCGGCCCCGGCGACGCTGTTCACGGCGATCCTGATGGGCATGTGCCTGGGCTTCCTGCCGCACAACATGCACCCGGCCCGGATCTTCATGGGCGACTCGGGGTCGATGCTGATCGGTCTCGTGCTGGCGGCCGGGACGATCTCCGTCACCGGCCTGGTCGATCCGGACACGATGAAGCTCTTCGCGGGCAGCGAGCGCGAGGCCACGCACGCGATGCTGCCGGTCTTCATCCCGCTGCTGCTGCCGCTGACCATCATCGCGATCCCGACGGCGGACCTGGTGCTGGCGATCGTGCGGCGCACCTGGAACGGGCAGTCACCGTTCGCCGCGGACCGCGGGCATCTGCATCACCGGTTGCTGGAGATCGGCCATTCGCACAGCAGGTCCGTGCTGATCATGTATTTCTGGTCGGCCCTGATCGCGTTCGGGGCGATCGGCTATTCCGTGCATTCGACGTCCCTGTGGATCGTGTTGGTGATCATGGGACTGAGCGCGCTGGGACTGGTGCTGCTGCTGATGCCGCGGTTCATGCCCAGGGCGCCGTACTGGGCGGAGCGCTTCCTGCCGCCCCGCTACCGCCGCCGCGCTCGCGGCACGCGGGTACCGGAAGGGTCTCCGGTGGAGGCCTGGAACGCTCAACAGCCGCTTGCCGAAGGGAAGATGGGGCAGGAGGCTACGGAGTCGGAGGAGCGGTCCGGTACGGTGGCCGTGGGAGTGTCCGGCGTCAACGGGGCGACCGCCATCGGCGCTCGTTCGCGTCTTTCGGACAGAGATGCGGCCGATACCGCCCGCTGACGATTCGGTCATCACGGGCAATATCAGGTCAGAAGTAGAGTTGCTCTGCTCCCATGCGCACATTCACTCTCACATGTGAGAGTAAGCACAGATCTTGGTAAAGACCTCATCAAATAGTTTGTGATACCGTTCACTAGGCCCGGTGGCGGAGTTGAAGGACTTGAGTACCACGGTCCAACGGCCCGAGGCATCGACTCGGACCGGGCTCACGTTTCGTCCATGACGACACCCCATATGACCCCTGCGGAGTCGCCAGCATGCCTTCCCAAGCCCCTCGAATGCTGCTCACCGTTCTCGGCGTGACGGCCGCGACCGGTGCTGTGGCCACACTGATCGCCGGAATCGTCGCCGGCGGCCAGGGTGCGCTCGGCGGCGCATTGGGCACCGTGGTGGCGGTGGCTTTCTTCGGGATCGGCCTGGCTCTGCTCGAACGGGTGGGGAGGCGTTGGCCCGAGCTGTTCCTCGGCGCCGGGCTGCTGGTCTACATGACCCAGATCCTGGTGCTCGTGCTGCTGTTGCGGGGTTTCAGGGACGCCACGTTCATGAACGGCCGCGCCTTCGGGATCGCGGTGGTGGCCTGTGTGTTGGCCTGGCTCGTCGGCCAGGTTTGGACGCACGTGCGATCCCGTACCCCCTATGTGGTGCCCGCCACCGGCGAACCGGAGCCCCGCGGATGAGGCTCGGACGTGACGGCGTCGAGCTCTCGGGTAGGGGCGGCATAAAAGGCTTCGCTGCGGGCTGCTATCGTCCCTCGGCGAGAGTCGGTTGGCTGATGAGCCGAGAGCCGAGCGGGGCAGAGGTCCGTCCGTTCGGTGCCTGCGCCGGAGGCGTCCGGCGACCATCTTGCTCCGGTATCCCCGGAAACACATTCCCGTACCGCTACGTGGCCCCGCGCCACGCAGATATCGAGGTAGCCGTAACCATGCGTCATACCGAAGGAGCCCGCGGTGAGTGGTGACCAGTTGCTCGCCTTCGAGACTGACTGCCATCTCTTCAAGGGATGCGGCTTCCCCGCCCCCAGCACGTGGTCGTTCATCTTCGAACCGCTCTTCACCGTCGGGTCGGTCGAGGTCAACAAGCCGATGCTGCTGGCGGTCATCGGGTCCATCGCCATCCTCGGCTTCCTCTGGGCCGGCTTCGCCAAGCCGAAGGTCGTGCCCGGGAAGCTCCAGATGGTCGCCGAGGCTCTTTACGACTTCGTGCACCGAGGCATCCTCCGCGAAGTGATCGGCAAGAAGGGGGAGGCGTTCGCCCCCCTGCTGGTGTCGCTCTTCTTCTTCGTCTGGATGCTGAACCTCTGGGCGATCATCCCGGTGGCGCAGTTCCCGGTGAGCTCGGTCATCGCCTATCCGATCGCGCTCGCCGGAATCGTCTGGGTCACGTACATGACCGTGACCTTCAAGAACCACGGTCTGGTCGGTGGCATCCGGAACCTGTGCGTGCCGAGCGGTCTGCCCAAGCCGATCTACGTCGTGCTGACACCGCTCGAGTTCATCTCGAATGTGTTGGTGCGGCCGTTCACGCTCGCCGTCCGACTCTTCGCCAACATGTTCGCCGGTCACATCCTGATCCTGATCTTCACGACCGCGACCTGGTACATGCTGGGCACCTTCCTGGGCACCGTCTACGCAGGGGCCTCGTTCCTGATGACGCTGGTGCTCACGGTGTTCGAGATGTTCATCCAGGCACTTCAGGCATACGTCTTCACGGTGCTGACCGCCACGTACCTCTCCCAGGCGCTCGAAGAGGCGCACTGAGAGCCTGGCCGTCCCACGGCCGGCCCCACCCCAGTCGTCCGGTGGACCCAGTGACCACCGGCCCACCAAGATAAGGAACCACGGACATGTCTGCTGCTCTCGAAACCCTCGCGGCCGTCAACGGTAACGTCGGCACCATCGGTTACGGCCTTGCCGCGATCGGCCCGGGTATCGGTATCGGCATCATCTTCGGTAACGGTGTGCAGGCCATCGCCCGCCAGCCCGAGGCCGCCGGCCTCATCCGTCAGAACATGCTGCTCGGCTTCGCGGTTGTCGAGGCGCTCGCCCTCATCGGCTTCGTCGTTCCGTTCATCCTCTAAGTGACGCACCACGCCGTAAGCACCCGATGAAAGGTCCACCATGACCATGATGTTCATGGCAGCCGAGGCACCGCAGAATCCGCTTTTCCCGGTCTGGCCGGAACTCGTCATCGGCCTGCTCTGCTTTGGCATCGTCTTCTTCGTCCTGGCCAAGAAGCTCCTCCCGAACATCAACCAGGTTCTGGAAGAGCGCCGCGAGGCCATCGAAGGCGGCATGGAGAAGGCCGACGCGGCCAAGATCGAGGCCGAGAGCGTACTGGAGCAGTACAAGGCCCAGCTCGCCGAGGCCCGTCACGAGGCCGCCCGGCTGCGCCAGGAGGCGCAGGAGCAGGGCACCGCCATCATCCAGGAGATGAAGGCGGAAGGTCAGCGGCAGCGTGAGGAGATCATCGCTGCCGGTCACGCCCAGATCGAGGCCGACCGCAAGGCCGCGGCCACCGCGCTGCGCCAGGACGTGGGCACGCTCGCCGTCGAACTGGCCGGCAAGCTCGTCGGGGAGTCCCTTGAGGACCACGCCCGGCAGAGCGGCACCGTCGACCGCTTCCTCGACGAGCTCGAAGCCAAGGCCGATGCGAAGGCCGAGGCCGTCCGATGAACGGAGCGAGCCGCGAGGCACTGGCTGCCGCGCGTGAGCGCCTCGACTCGCTGACCGACAGCACCTCGGTCGACGCGGGGAAGCTCGCCGACGAGTTGGCCGCCGTCACGGCGCTGCTCCAGCGCGAGGTCTCACTGCGACGGGTCCTCACCGACCCGTCGCAGGCCGGCGAGGCCAAGGCCGAGCTGGCCGGACGACTGCTGAGCGGTCAGGTGGGCGGCGAGACCGTCGACCTGGTCTCCGGCATGGTCCGCTCGCGCTGGTCGCAGTCGCGCGACCTGGTCGACTCCGTCGAGGAGCTGGCGGACATCGCGGATCTCACCGCTGCCCAGCGGGCCGGGAACCTCGATGACGTCGAGGACGAGCTGTTCCGGTTCGGCCGGATCGTCTCCTCCGACAAGGACCTGCGTGCCGCGCTCACCGACCGGTCCGCGTCCGACACCGCCAAGAGCCAGCTGCTGCGCAGCCTGCTCGGTGGCAGGACCCGGCCGACGACCGAGCGTCTGGTCACGCGCCTCGTCATCCAGCCGCGCGGACGTAGCCTGGAAGCGGGACTCGAGTCCCTGTCCAAGCTGGCCGCGGAGCGCCGCAACCGCATGGTCGCCGTAGTCACCTCGGCGGTGCCGCTGAGCGACCAGCAGAAGCAGCGACTCGGTGCGGTACTGGCGAAGATCTACGGTCGGCCCATGCATCTGAATCTCGACGTGGACCCCGAGGTCCTCGGCGGGATCGCGGTGCGGGTCGGTGACGAGATCATCGACGGCACCATCGCGGAGCGCCTCGCCGAGGCGAACCGTCGCATGGGTGGCTGACGAGCCGACGCGGCAAGAGAAGTAGAGCAAGACCAGCGGCCCGGTTGGGCCGTGCAGAAACTGCAGAAGATTCCTGGGGGTCGGCCCCCAGACCCCCTTAAGAAACTTCGGGCCCAACAAGGAGAGCAGGGAACCCAGATGGCGGAGCTCACGATCCGGCCGGAGGAGATCCGGGACGCACTGGAGAACTTCGTCCAGTCGTACAAGCCGGACGCGGCCTCGCGCGAGGAGGTCGGTACGGTCAGCGTTGCCGGCGACGGCATCGCCAAGGTCGAGGGACTTCCCTCGGCCATGGCGAACGAGCTGCTGAAGTTCGAGGACGGCACCCTCGGCCTCGCCCTCAACCTTGAGGAGCGGGAGATCGGTGCGATCGTCCTCGGCGAGTTCGACGGGATCGAGGAGGGCCAGACGGTGCAGCGCACCGGCGAGGTGCTCTCCGTCGGCGTCGGCGAGGGCTTCCTCGGCCGCGTCGTCGATCCCCTCGGCAACCCGATCGACGGCCTTGGCGAGATCGCGACCGAAGGCCGCCGTGCCCTTGAGCTGCAGGCGCCCGGTGTCATGCAGCGCAAGTCGGTGCACGAGCCGATGGAGACCGGATACAAGGCCGTTGACGCCATGACCCCGGTCGGCCGTGGTCAGCGTCAGCTGATCATTGGTGACCGCCAGACCGGCAAGACCGCCCTGGCCGTCGACACGATCATCAACCAGCGCGACAACTGGCGCTCGGGCGACGTCAACAAGCAGGTCCGCTGCATCTACGTCGCCGTCGGTCAGAAGGGCTCCACCATCGCGTCCGTGCGCGCGGCCCTCGAAGAGGCCGGCGCACTGGAGTACACGACGATCGTCGCCGCCCCGGCGTCCGACCCGGCCGGCTTCAAGTACCTCGCCCCGTACACCGGTTCGGCCATCGGCCAGCACTGGATGTACCAGGGCAAGCACGTCCTGATCATCTTCGACGACCTGTCGAAGCAGGCTGACGCCTACCGTGCCGTGTCGCTGCTGCTGCGCCGCCCGCCGGGCCGTGAGGCCTACCCGGGTGACGTCTTCTACCTGCACTCCCGCCTGCTCGAGCGCTGTGCCAAGCTCTCGGACGAGCTGGGTGCCGGCTCGATGACCGGTCTGCCGATCGTCGAGACCAAGGCCAACGACGTCTCGGCGTTCATTCCGACCAACGTCATCTCCATCACCGACGGCCAGTGCTTCCTGGAGTCCGACCTGTTCAACGCCGGTCAGCGCCCGGCCCTGAACGTCGGTATCTCCGTCTCCCGTGTCGGTGGCTCCGCCCAGCACAAGGCGATGAGGCAGATCTCCGGCCGCCTCCGCGTGGACCTCGCCCAGTTCCGTGAGCTGGAGGCGTTCGCCGCCTTCGGTTCCGACCTGGACGCCGCGTCGAAGGCTCAGCTGGAGCGTGGTCAGCGCATGGTCGAGCTGCTGAAGCAGCCGCAGTACCAGCCGATGGCCACGGAGAACCAGGTCGTCTCCATCTGGGCCGGCACCAGCGGCAAGATGGACGACGTCCCGGTCGTCGACATCCGTCGCTTCGAGACCGAGATGCTGGCGTACCTCCGCCAGAACCACTCGGGCCTCCTGGCCTCCATCCGTGAGGGCGGCAAGATGTCGGACGACACGCTGCAGGCCGTCGGTGACGCCATCGCGGAGTTCAAGAAGCAGTTCGAGACCTCTGACGGCAAGCTGCTCGGCGAGGACGTCTCCGCCGTCAACGTCTCGAAGTGACGACGGAAGGGACCTGACTCATGGGAGCGCAGCTCCGGGTCTACAAGCGTCGCATCAAATCCGTCACCGCGACGAAGAAGATCACCAAGGCGATGGAGATGATCGCCGCCTCGCGCGTCGTCAAGGCGCAGCGCAAGGTGCGCGCGTCGACGCCGTACGCCACCGAACTCACCCGCGCGGTGACCGCGGTGGCGGTGGGTGCCAGCGACAAGCACGCACTCACCACCGAGGCGGAGAACCCGACCCGTGCCGCGGTCCTGCTCCTGACGAGCGACCGCGGTCTGGCCGGCGCCTTCAACTCCAACGCCATCAAGTGGGCGGAGCGGCTCATTCGGAAGCTGGAGGGCGAGGGCAAGGAGGTCGACGTCTACGTCGTCGGCCGCCGCGGCGTCGCGCATTTCAACTTCCGTGAGCGCCAGCTGGTCGAAACATGGACCGGCTTCACGGACGAGCCGACGTACGCGGACGCGAAGGCGATCGGCGAGCCGCTGATCCAGGCGATCGAGAAGGACACGGCCGAGGGCGGTGTGGACGAACTCCACATCGTCTACACCGAGTTCGTCTCGATGATGACGCAGACGGCGGTCGAGGCCCGGCTGCTGCCCCTCAGCCTCGACGAGATCGCGAAGGAGGCCGGCGAGACGCGCGCGATCCGTCCGCTGTACGACTTCGAGCCGTCGGCGGAGGAAGTGCTGGACGCCCTTCTGCCGCGCTACGTCGAGAGCCGGATCTACAACGCGTTGCTCCAGTCCTCGGCCTCGAAGCACGCCGCCACGAGGCGCGCGATGAAGTCGGCGACCGACAACGCGGGTGAGCTCATCACCAACCTCACCCGACTTGCCAACGCGGCCCGCCAGGCCGAAATCACCCAGGAAATCAGCGAGATCGTCGGTGGCTCCGCAGCCTTGGCCGACGCGACCGCGGGGAGTGACAAGTAATGACGACCACTGTTGAGACGGCCGCCGCCACGGGCCGCGTCGCCCGGGTCATCGGCCCGGTCGTCGACGTGGAGTTCCCCGTCGACGCGATGCCGGAGATCTACAACGCGCTGCACGTCGATGTGCCGGACCCGTCCGGCGACGGCACCAAGACGCTGACCCTCGAGGTCGCACAGCACCTCGGTGACGGCATGGTCCGCACCATCTCCATGCAGCCCACCGACGGTCTGGTCCGCCAGGCCCCGGTGACCGACACGGGCGCCTCCATCACGGTCCCGGTCGGCGACGTCACCCAGGGCAAGGTGTTCAACACCCTGGGCGAGGTCCTGAACGAGGACCCGTCCACGGTCGCGAGCGCCGAGCGCTGGGCGATCCACCGCAAGGCCCCGGCCTTCGACCAGCTCGAGTCCAAGACCGAGATGTTCGAGACCGGCCTGAAGGTCGTCGACCTCCTCACCCCGTACGTCAAGGGTGGAAAGATCGGTCTGTTCGGTGGTGCCGGTGTCGGCAAGACCGTTCTGATCCAGGAAATGATCATGCGTGTGGCGAAGCTGCACGAGGGTGTGTCGGTCTTCGCGGGTGTCGGTGAGCGCACCCGTGAGGGCAACGACCTCATGGTCGAGATGGAGGAGGCCGGCGTTCTGGACAAGACCGCCCTGGTCTTCGGCCAGATGGACGAGCCCCCGGGCACCCGTCTGCGCGTGGCCCTCGCCGGTCTGACCATGGCGGAGTACTTCCGCGATGTGCAGAAGCAGGACGTGCTGTTCTTCATCGACAACATCTTCCGCTTCACCCAGGCCGGTTCCGAGGTGTCGACCCTGCTCGGCCGTATGCCCTCCGCGGTGGGCTACCAGCCGAACCTGGCCGACGAGATGGGTCTCCTCCAGGAGCGCATCACCTCGACCCGTGGTCACTCGATCACCTCGATGCAGGCGATCTACGTCCCCGCCGACGACCTCACCGACCCGGCGCCGGCGACCACCTTCGCCCACCTCGACGCGACGACGGTTCTGTCCCGTCCGATCTCCGAGAAGGGCATCTACCCGGCCGTGGACCCGCTGGACTCCACGTCCCGGATCCTGGACCCGCGCTACATCGCGCAGGACCACTACAACGCCGCCATGCGCGTCAAGGGGATCCTGCAGAAGTACAAGGACCTCCAGGACATCATCGCGATCCTCGGTATCGACGAGCTGAGCGAAGAGGACAAGCTCGTTGTCCAGCGTGCTCGCCGCGTCGAGCGCTTCCTGTCCCAGAACACCCACGCGGCGAAGCAGTTCACCGGCGTGGACGGTTCGGACGTCCCGCTCGAGGAGTCGATCGCCGCGTTCAACGCGATCTGCGACGGTGAGTTCGACCACTTCCCGGAGCAGGCGTTCTTCATGTGCGGTGGCCTGGAGGACCTCAAGGCCAACGCCAAGAAGCTCGGCGTTTCCTGAACCGACGGTTCATCGAGGGGGGCGGGTGCGTCCCGCCCCCCTCACCACGCCCCGTAGAATTGACCCAACACCCGGCCGGCGCGGTCGGGTGGTGACCCGAGGAGCCACCCTTGGCTGCTGAGCTGCACGTCGAGCTGGTCGCAGCGGACCGGAATGTATGGTCCGGCGAGGCCACTTTGGTCGTCGCGCGCACCACGTCCGGCGACATCGGCGTCATGCCCGGTCACCAGCCGCTTCTGGGTGTGCTGGAATCGGGCCCGGTGACGATCCGTACGAGCGACGGCGGAACGGTGATCGCCGCTGTGCACGGCGGTTTCATCTCGTTCGCGGACGACAAGCTGTCGCTGCTCGCGGAGATCGCGGAGCTGGCGGACGAGATCGACGCCCAGCGCGCCGAGCGTGCGCTGGAGCGCGCGAAGGCGGCTACGGATGCCTCCGCCGAGCGGCGCGCCGAAGTACGACTGCGCGCGGTGGCGGTGCGCTAGCGCACCGCGACAACGTAGTTTTACCCTCAGCCGCGGCACGGCCTGGAGACCCCTCCGGACCGTGCCGCGGCTGAGGCGATGCAGATGCCTGTGTAGTTCTGGTGTATCCGTTACTCGACGACGCGAGGAGGTCGGTGGAGATGTTCCTCGCGCTGTGGGTGGGCGGGACCGTCATCGTCCTGGTCCTGGTGGGACTCTTCGTCTTCGGTCTGCGCCGCAGGCTGATCCAGCGCTCCGGCGGCACCTTCGACTGCAGTCTGCGGTGGAATGTGCCGGAGGAGCCGGACGCCTCGGGCAAGGGCTGGGTGTACGGGGTCGCCCGGTACAGCGGTGATCAGGTCGACTGGTTCCGCGTCTTCTCGTACGCGCCCCGTCCGCGGCGGATCCTGGAGCGTGCCTCGATCGAGGTGATCGCCCGTCGGATGCCGGAGGGCGAGGAGGAGCTGGCGCTCCTGTCCGATGCCGTGGTGCTCGGCTGTCTCCACCGGGGGACGCGCCTGGAGCTGGCCATGAGCGAGGACGCGCTGACCGGCTTTCTGGCCTGGCTGGAGGCGGCTCCGCCCGGCCAGCGCGTCAACGTGGCCTAGTGCTTGGCCGCCGTTCGCCCGGGGAGCGGGGAGCGGGGAGCGCGGCGCCGGGGACCCGATCCCGCCCCGGACCAGAAGTGAGGTGAACGGGCGCCCCCTTCGCGAAGGGGGCGCCCGTGACCGTGTGTTTTCGGTGCTCCGTTACGCGTGCGCGGCCGACCGGTCCGCTCCGGAGGGAAGACCCCCGGCCGACAAGGGCCGGGGCCGGTGTCTTCCCGGAGCGGGGACCTCCGCCGCGGAGAGCCCGGCCAGGCGTTCGGCGGCCGTACCGAGGGCCGGCCGGCAGCCGCCTGAGGCGGGGCCGCGCCGAGCGGATCTCCCGCCCGGCCGGGCGGCGGTGTCGAGGCGGCTCGCCCCCGGAGAGAGCGGGCCGGCGGACGCGGAGACGCGAAAACCGGGGAGACAGGGGGCGGTCCTGTCTCCCCGGTGGCTTCCGGAGAGTCGCACGGCGTCCGGTCGGCGCCGTGCGAGGGGGTTACTTCAGGCCGTTGCTGATCGCGCTGACCAGCTCACCGTTGGCCGTGTCGCCGCTGAACTCCCAGAAGAACGCGCCTCCGAGGTTCTGGTTCTTCGCCCAGTTCATCTTCCCGGCGATGGTGGACGGGGTGTCGTAGCTCCACCAGTTGTTGCCGCAGTGGGCGTACGCCGTGCCGGCGATCGTCCCGGTGACGGGGCAGCTGGTCTTGAGGATCTTGTAGTCCTCCATGCCCGCCTCGTACGAGCCGGGGGCCGCGCCGGTGGCGCTGCCGCCGGGGGCGGACTGGGTGACGCCGGTCCAGCCGCGGCCGTAGAAGCCGATGCCGAGCAGCAGCTTGGACGCGGGGACGCCCTTGGCCTTCAGCTTGGCGATGGCGTCGGCGGAGTTGAAGCCGGCCTGCGGGATGCCGTCGTACGAGGTCAGCGGGGAGTGCGGGGCCGTCGGGCCCTTCGCCGTGAAGGCGCCGAAGAAGTCGTACGTCATCACGTTGTACCAGTCCATGGACTGGGCGGCGCCCGCGTAGTCGGTGAGGTCGATCTTTCCACCGTCGGAGGCGTCGGCCGTGATGGCGGCCGTGACCAGGTTCTTGCTGCCGAACTTGGCGCGGAGCGCGGAGGAGAGGGCCTTCAGCGCGTTCGGGCCGCTGGTGTCACAGGTCAGACCGCAGGCGTTGGGGTACTCCCAGTCGATGTCGATGCCGTCGAAGACATCGGCCCAGCGGGGGTTCTCCACCAGGTTGTAGCAGGACTCGGCGAACGCGGCCGGGTTCTTCGAGGCCTCACCGAAGCCGCCGGACCAGGTCCAGCCGCCGAACGACCACAGGATCTTGATGTGCGGGTACTTCGCCTTCAGCTTGCGCAGCTGGTTGAAGTTGCCGCGCAGGTCCTGGTCCCAGGTGTCCGCGACGCCGTCGACCGACTCCTGGGCGGTGTACGCCTTCTCGTAGTCGGCGTAGGAGTCACCGATCGTGCACTTGCCGCCCTGGACGTTGCCGAAGGCGTAGTTGATGTGCGTGATCTTCTCGGCGGAACCGGAGGTGACCAGGTTCTTGACGTGGTAGTTGCGCTGGTAGACGCCCCAGTTGGTGAAGTAGCCGAGGTTGATCTTGTCACTGGGGCCGGGGGTCTCGCCGCCGCCACCGGTGGTGCGGACGTTCACCGAGCCGCTGACCGGACCGGTCTGGTCTGCGGTGTCGCGGGCCCGCACGGTGTACGAGTAGTCGGTGCCCTTGGTCAGGCCGGTGTCGGTGTGGGTGGTCCCGGTGACCGTGGCGACGACCGCGCCGTCGCGCAGCACGTCGTAGTTCTTGATGCCCTTGTCGTCGGTCGCGGGGGCCCAGCTCAGCTTGACCGAGGTGTCGGTGATGTTGCTGGCGGTGGGGGTGCCGGGCGCGGAGGGGGCGTTGTCGCCGGGGACGCTGCCGCCGTCGCAGGGGTTGCCATTCAGCTTGCAGCCGCTGGGGGCACCGGAGCCGGTGCCGTTGAAGCCGAAGGAGACGCTGGCGCCCGGGGCGATCGTGCCGTTCCAGCTGAGGTTCTTGGCGGTCCAGTGGTTGTTGGAGCCGGTGACGGTGGCGTCCCAGGCGGAGCCGACCGCGGTGCCCGAGGGGTAGTCCCACTCGATGGTCCAGGAGGACAGGGCGGTGGTGCCGGTGTTCTTCACCGTCCACTGGCCCTCGAAGCCGCCGCCCCAGTCGGACTTCTTGAGGTACGTGGCGGTCGCCGAGGTGGCGGCCTCGGCGGGGGAGGCCAGGCCCACCATGGCGGCGAGCGGAAGGAGCAGCGCGGTTACGCCCGCGACCGCTCTGGACTTGGTGGCTCTGCCGGACCCGAGTCTGAATCGGGTCCGGCGTTGGGGGGTCTCAGTGCTCAACGGTGCTCCTCGGGTGAGGTCCGGACAATCGGGGGTGGTCCGTGGACTGCAATCCCTGCGCCGCCCAGAGCACGCCTTGTCATGGCGCACTCACCGCAGTGTGCTGTGCGGTGAGATTAGGAAGGTCTGGACCAATCGTCAAGAGGTCTGGACCAAAGATCGCGTGTCGGGCTCACACGCCCAACTCCTGTGCCAGCACGGCGGCCTGCAGTCGGCTGCGCAGCCCCAGCTTGCCCAGCACCCTGCTGACGTGTGTCTTCACCGTCGCCTCGGCCATCGAGAGCCGCACCGCGATCTCCGCATTCGAGAGCCCCTCGCCGAGGCAGCCCAGCACCTCCCGCTCCCGCCGGGTCAGGGAGTCGAGCACCGCCGGATCGGGGGCGTCCGCCGTCCGCGCGGGGCGCGTACCGGCGAACTCCGCGATCAGGCGGCGGGTGACCGCCGGGGCGATCAGTCCCTCGCCGCGCGCCACCGCCCGTACCGCTTCGAGCAGTTCGCGCGCCTCGGCGTTCTTCAGCAGGAAACCCGCCGCTCCCGCCCGCAGCGCGCCGAAGACGTACTCGTCCAGGTCGAACGTCGTCAGCACCAGCACGTCCGCGAGTCCCTCGGCCGTCACCTGTCGTGTCGCCGAAACCCCGTCCAGACGCGGCATCTGAACATCCATCAGCACCAGATCCGGCCGAAGCTCGCGGGCCAGCCGCACCGCCTCCTCACCGTCCCCCGCCTCGCCGACGACCTCGATGTCCGGCGCACTGCGCAGGATGAGCGCCAGCCCCGCACGCACGGCCGACTGGTCCTCGGCGATCACGACCCGGATGGTCATGCCCTCACGTTCCCTTCCGTCGCGGGCAGTTCGGCCCGCACCCGCCACATCCTCGTCCCGGCACGGTCGTTCACCGGCCCCGCCTCGATCGTGCCGCCCAGCAGGGCCACCCGCTCCCGCATCCCCACCAGGCCGGCCCCCGATCCCGGTGCGCGCGGCCCGGAACGTCTTCCGAGCACGCTGGCGACCTCCACCGTGAGCGACGACCCGGCCCGCCCGAGCCGCACCGAGACCGGGCCGGGAGCCGCGTGCTTGAGCGCGTTCGTCAGCGATTCCTGGACGATCCGGTAGGTGGCCAGCTCGACGGGTGCGGGCACCGGTCCCCGCTCCTCGCGCGTGTCCTCGAAGGTGCAGGTCAGTCCGCTCGCCCCGGCGTTCGTACGGGCCTGCTCGACCAGAGCGTCCAGCGAGTCCAGGGTCGGCGAGGCGCTCGGCTCCGCGTCCGCGTCCCCGGTGCGCAGCAGCCCGATCAGCCGGCGCATCTCGGCGAGTCCCTCGACGCTGTTCTCGCGGATCACCCCCAGCACCTCGCGCGAGGTGGCCGGGTTGTCGAGGGAGAGCGCGGCGGTGGAGTGGATCGCGATCGCCGACAGGTGGTTCGCCACCAGGTCGTGCAACTCGCGGGCCATCCGGGCGCGTTCCGCGATCACCGCCTGGGCGCGGTCCATCTCGGCCAGCAGCGTGGTCTGTTCGGCCCGCAGCCGGGCCGCCTCGGCCGCGTCGCGGTGGTTGCGGACGCTGACCCCGGTGATCGCGGGCCCGAACGAGACCACACCGGTGATGATCCCGATGAGCAGGGCCTGCGAGTTGCGGAACCATGCCAGGAAACCGATCGTGACCGCGACCGTGATCAGGAACGTGGTCACCGGGATGCGGCGGGCGGCGGACGGCGTCCCGTACAGCACCGCCGCGTACATGAGATCGGTGAACATCACGACGGTCGCCAGGTTCCCGATCGTGAACTGGTCCGCGACCAGCGCGAGCGTGCCGACGACCAGCCCCGTCTGCGGAGCCGTCCTGCGGACGAGTTCGAGCGCCGAGACGACCGCGAGCGGCAGCAGACAGACCCAGGGGGCGACGAGGTCCCGGCCGCTCTGCGTGTGCAGCCCCAGCGCCCACAGGAGCAGACCGCCGAGCAGGCCGATGACCGCGATGAGTACGTCGTGGCGGTGCGGGCGGAGGAAGGAGAGCACGCTCCCATCCAACACGTCCGCCCGGCCGCGGGCCTCGGTGCCGCGGGTGATGTGCGCGTACATCGAAGGATGCAGCCGAGGTTCGTCACCGGCGACGAGGCGTCCGGGCGGCGCGTCCGGGAAGCTGGGTTGGACGGGAAGGAGACGTGGTGATCGTCACGTTGATCGTGCTCTGCGAGGTCGGCTTCTGGGTGCTGCTGGCCGCCGGACTGGCGCTGCGGTACCTGGCGAAGAAGCCGCGCCTGGGTGCGGCCGTGCTGCTGTGCGAGCCGCTGCTGGAGGTCGTGCTGCTGGTGGTGGCGGCGATCGACCTGAAGAACGGGGCGGAGCCGGGGTTGCGGCACGGGGTGGCCGCGGTCTACATCGGCTTCACGGTGGGGCTCGGCCACTCCACGATCCGCTGGGTCGACGCCCGGGTCGCCCACCGCTTCGCCGGCGGACCGCCGCCGGTGCGGCCACCGAAGTACGGCATGGCGCGCGCGGTGCACGAGTGGAAGGTCGCCGCGCGCTGGACGGTCGCCGCGGTGACGGCGATGGCGCTGCTCCAGGCGGCGATCTGGTACGTGGGCGGGGACGGCGATGCCTCGACGCTCCAGCAGTGGCAGCAGAGGATGCTGTTCGTGATCGGGATCAACGTCGTCATCGCGGGGAGCTACACGCTCTTCCCGAAGCAGGAGCCGGCCGGGACACGGGGACCGGCGGCGGAGCGCGAGCCGGCCGAGAAGCCGTGAACCGGCCGTACGGGCGCGACGACCGTGCCCGTACGGCGCGCAAGGACCCACGGCCGGCCCGCGCAGGGCGTCGGCCACCGCACCGCCGTCCGGCGGCCGCGCGGGCCGGAGCGGCTACCGCTCCCCGCCCGGCACCCACAGCACGTCCCCGACCTCCTTGTTCGCCGTCCTCGCGAGGATGAACAGCAGGTCCGAGAGCCGGTTGAGATACGTCGCCGTCAGCGCGTTCATCGTCTCGCCGTGCACCTCCAGCGCCGCCCAGGTGGAGCGCTCCGCGCGTCGGACCACCGTGCACGCCTGGTGCAGGAGCGCCGCCCCCGCCGTACCGCCGGGCAGGATGAAGCTGCGCAGCTTCTCCAGCGATTCCAGGAAGCGGTCGCAGTCCGCCTCCAGCTTGTCCACGTAGCTCTGCTCCACCCGCAGCGGCGGGTGCTTCGGGTTCTCGACGACCGGGGTCGACAGGTCCGCGCCCACGTCGAACAGGTCGTTCTGCACGCGGACGAGGACCTTCACGACGTCCTCGGGCAGCCGGCCGAGCGCGATCGCCGTGCCGATGACGGCGTTGGCCTCGTTCGTGTCGGCGTACGCGGCGATGCGCAGATCGGTCTTGGACGTCCGGGACATGTCACCGAGGTGGGTGGTGCCCTGATCGCCGGTGCGGGTGTAGATACGTGTCAGGTTGACCATGCGGCCAGCCTAAGGGCTGCCCCGCCGTCCCGGGTGGGCCGACGGCGACCGCCGCGGCGCCTCGCCGCATCGCCCGGACGCCCGTGCACATCGGCACGCCGCGTACATCCGGTCCGCGGGCGTCCCTCCGCCTCGCGGTGCGCCCCGTCCGACGCCGCGCCCGCCGGTCCACCGCGGATCACGGGGCAGCCCTCGGGCCGGGTCCGGCGGGGCGCACCGTCCGCGACGGGTGGTTTTGCGCCACAACGGAGGGGCGCTGCTCGTCGAGGACCGGGGCGGAGTGCGCGGACCAGGACGCGCGGAGGGCTCGGAGCACGAGGAGCGCGCGGGCCGTCAACTGCGCCCCGAGCGCCGC
Organism: Streptomyces sp. NPDC052042; assembly: GCF_044548345.1. Taxonomy (NCBI): domain Bacteria; kingdom Bacillati; phylum Actinomycetota; class Actinomycetes; order Kitasatosporales; family Streptomycetaceae; genus Streptomyces; species Streptomyces sp. NPDC052042. The sequence goes on from NZ_JBIUBU010000003.1 coordinate 109,068, forward strand.
CGGATGACGGGTGGCGGTGTGATGTCCGTCATGTGAGACGTGACGCGCATCTCTTCATGGCCACAGGACCTCTCACGGGTACTACTCTCCGCCGGAGAGCAATGTGAACAACCGTTATGACCGGGCCGCGCAGGGATCACGCGCGGGGACCCGCCGCAGAGGCGAACACGAACCGAGGGGTGCAGACGTGGCCAGGAAGCTCGCCGTCATCGGAGCCGGACTCATGGGATCCGGCATCGCGCAGGTCTCCGCCCAGGCGGGCTGGGACGTCGTGCTGCGCGATGTCACCGACGAGGCCCTGACCCGCGGACGGGACGGTATCAAGGCCTCGTACGACAAGTTCGTCTCCAAGGGGAAGCTGGAGGCGGCGGACGCCGAGGCCGCGCTCGCCCGCATCACCCCGACCACCGATCTCGACGCGGTCGCCGACGCGGACATCGTCGTGGAGGCCGTGTTCGAGAAGCTCGACATCAAGCACGAGATCTTCCGGTCCCTCGACAAGATCGTCCGGGAGGACGCGGTCCTCGCCTCCAACACGTCCGCCATCCCGATCACCAAGATCGCGGCCGTGACGGAGCGCCCCGAGCGCGTCGTCGGTGTGCACTTCTTCTCCCCGGTCCCGATGATGCAGCTGTGCGAACTCGTCCGCGGCTACAAGACCAGTGACGAAACCCTCGCCACCGCACGGGAGTTCGCCGAGTCGGTCGGCAAGACCTGCATCGTCGTCAACCGGGACGTGGCCGGCTTCGTCACCACCCGGCTGATCTCGGCGCTCATCGTCGAGGCCGCCAAGCTGTACGAGTCCGGCGTCGCGTCGGCCGAAGACATCGACATCGCCTGCAAGCTGGGTTTCGGGCATGCCATGGGCCCGCTCGCCACGGCCGACCTGACCGGCGTCGACATCCTTCTGCACGCGACGAACAACATCTACACCGAGTCGCAGGACGAGAAGTTCGCCGCACCGGAGCTGATGCGCCGGATGGTGGACGCCGGTGACATCGGCCGCAAGAGCGGGCAGGGCTTCTACACGTACTGATCCTCTCGTCCTGCGGGCCCGGTCCGCCGTCGGCCGGGCCCGCGGGACCGGGACGCATGCCGGCACATCCGGGCCCGTCCGGGGCCGCGTCGCACCGCGGTCACCCCACGGAGTGAAATCGGCATTGGTTCGCTTACAGACGGCAACTTCCCTGTCTCCGGCGCAGTCAGTTGTGTGAGAGACAGAACAGACAGACGAAACCCACAACGGAGATGCACCGGGAGCGCATATGCACATCAGGGGCGATCACGTCGAACTGGTCGTCGGGGGCCGCCTCGACGTCCGAAGCGCGGCGGACGCCCGTACGGCCCTGCACTCGGCCCTCGACGACGGAGTCGGCGACCTGGTGCTCGACCTGACCGAGCTGGACTCCTGGGACGCCACCGGGCTCGGCGTCATCATGGGCGCCCACCGACGGGCCGGGCGGGCCGGCCGGCGGCTGGTGCTGCGGGGTGTGCCGCCGCAGATGCAGCGTCTGCTCGTCGCGACCCGGCTGCACCGCATCCTGGCGATCGAGGGTGGAATCGCCGCGGACACCCTGCCGCGCGTATAGCACCGGCCCGGACCGTGCGTACGGGGGGCCGGGCCCGCTCCGAAGCGGCCCGTTCGGCTCGTACGCGGACATCGGGCGACAGCCCCGCCCCGTCCGGGCGTATCCGCCCCCGGGCCCCGAAGCGTCCGGATGCGGCCATGCGGTGCACAGGAACATCACATTCCGTACGAGAGCGTGCGCATCGGACGGACCGGACCCCCGGCTGTGCGTGGACACCTCGCTACGGTCTAGGGTCGGCCCGTCCGCCGATTGACGGAACCCACCGGGCGGACTCCGGACCGGAGGCCACAGCAGGGCGTACGAGGCCGGGAGGGACAACCGTGCGCGACGCGTCTGGGGGCTTTGGCGATGGACCCGACACACCAGGGGCCGGAGGAGTACGGCCGGGACGGCGGCGGACCCGGCGAGGCGGCCGACGGACGGCAGTCCTCCTCCGCTCCGCCGCCGGGCGCCCCGCACCGGGCCGGCGGCCGGGCTCCCGCCTCCCCGGACGCCGGTCAGCAGACGCCGCACCCGGCCCGTGTCGTCCGGCTCATATCGGGTGACTACCTCCTCACCGTCAACCCCGTCGACGGCAGCGAGGTCGAGCTGTGCCCGCCGGGGGAGCGGCCCGTGGCGCCGGTGCGGCGCACCGCGGCCGACCGCGCCGACCGCGAGCGTGCCGCCGCGCCCCCCGTGCCGCCGGGGCCGCCCGCCCCGCAACCACCCCTGCTGGAGCGCACGGAGGAGCGCGAGCGGCTGGTACGGCTGCTGACCCGCGGTCGTTCCGTGCGGCTGACCGGGCCGGCCGGCTCCGGCCGCACCACCCTGCTGAACGCCGTCGCCGCCGACTGCGCCGAGGTCGCTCCGGACGGCGTCGTACGGCTCTCCGGCCACAAGAGGACCGCGACCGACCTGCTGTACGCGCTCTTCGAGGCCGTGTACAAGGCGCCGCTGCACCGGCCGGACCGCGCCGTGCTCCTCGACCACGTCCGGGGCATCGGCGCCGTCGTCGTCCTCGACGACCTGGAGTTCGGCGGGGCCGCCCTGGAAGAACTGCTCGACGCCACACCGGAGTGCGCCTTCGTCTTCGCGACGACCCCGGACGTCGTCGCTCCCACCGCGGACTCGTACCTCGAAGAGGTCTTCCTCCCCGGCCTCGGCCGGGGCTCCTCGACCGAACTGCTGGAGCGGCTCGTCGAACGCCCGCTCACCGACGAGGAGAAGAACTGGGCGGGAGACCTCTGGTTCGAGTCGGAGGGGCTGCCGCTGCGCTTCGTCCAGGCGGCCGCCCTGCTGCGCCGACGCGACCGGATGCGCGCCGACCCCGAGACCCACGACGTGCCCGCCCCGCACGACGGCGTGGACCGCCCGTCCGTGCGGTCGCCCTTCGGGCACGACGAGGCCGTCGACGGCGTCCACATACCGCTGCCCGGCCTCGGCGAGGCCGCGGCGCCCGCCGCGCTGCTCGCCTCACGGCTCAGCGAACCCGCCCGCCACACGCTGCGGTTCGCGGTCGCGCTCGGCGGCGAGATACCACACCAGGCGCACCTTCCGGCTCTGGTCGGGGACACCCACGCGGACGCCGCGCTCGGCGAACTGGCCGGCTGCGGGCTGCTCTCCCCGGCCGGTTCCCGCTACCGGCTGGCCGCGGGGGCGGTCGCCCAGCTGGAGGCCGCCGGATACGGCGACGACAGCGCCGAGCGGGCCCGCGGCGCGGCCCAGCACTATGCCTGGTGGGCCGGGCACCCCTCGGTCACCCCGGCCCGGACGGCCGCCGAGGCCGACGCCGTCATCGCCGCCATGGCACGGCTCGTCCCCGGCGAGGAGGCCGGAGGGATCAGCGCGGCCGTGCTGCTGGCCCGCAGCGCGGCCCCGGCCTTCGCGGCGGGACTGCACTGGGGGGCCTGGGAGAAGGCCCTGCGGATCGGTCAGGAGGCGGCCAGGATCGCCGGTGAGGTCGCCGAAGAGGCGTACTTCCACCATGAGTTGGGTGTGCTGGCGCTCTGCTCCGGGAATCCGGAGCGGGCCAGGACGGAGCTGGAGACGTCGATCGGCATGCGCGGGGCGCTCGCCGACAAGCCGGGCATGGTGGTCGGGAGGCGCGCACTCGCCCTGGCCGCGGACCGGGTCGGCATGCCCCTGCCCGGGGGGCCTGTCCCCGGCGCCCTGCCGCCCGGCGCTCCCGTGCCCGGTGGGCCGACGCCCCAGAACCCCGTCCCCGGCGGTCCCGTGCCGGTGGCCCGCCCGGTGGCGGGCCCGCGGAACGACGACACGGCTCCGCTGCCCACCGGGCCGGCGACCGCGGCCCTGCAGAAGCCCGCGCGGCCGTCCGACACGGCCGCCACCGAGGTGATCTTCCCGCAGAGCGCCCCCGCCACCGCGCCGGGAGCACGGAAGGGGCGCCTCGCCCTGCTGGGAGGCGCCCGGCGCAACCTCGTCGCGGCGGGGGCGGGCGTGCTCCTCGCCGCCGCGCTCGGCACGGTCGTGGTGCTGGGCATGACGTCCGGCGACGGTGGGAAACCGGGCGATCCCCGCATCACCTCCGAGGAGTCCCCGGGCCAGGACGACGGTGAGAACGGGGCGTCGGACGACGGACCGGCGGACGGATCCCCGTACGGGGACGACATGTCGGAGGAGGGCGTGGTGCCGCCCGGCCCGTCCGACAGCGGCCTCGAACCGAGCGCGAGCGAGACGCCGTCCCCGGACGCCATGGAGCCCAGCGGCAGCTCCGCGCCGGGCACCCCGGCCGATGGCGGCTCCTCGCCGGGCACCCCGACCGGCCCCACCGTCCCCACGAAGCCGTCCACGCCGACGGCGCCGGCGAGCCCGAGCCCGAGCGAGACGGAGGACAACCCCCCGGAGCCGACCGAACCGGCCACGGAACCGCCCTCGCCGTCCCCGCCGGAGGGCACCACCGACTCGGCGAGCGGAGCGACCTCTCCCTCCCTCTCCCCGTCGTCCGAGGACGCGGACGGGGCGTCACCGGTGGTCTGAGCCGCGACGGCGGGCGCCGGGAAGCGCGTCACCCCCGGCACCGGACGCCTGGAAGCACCCGCAACCGGCGCCGGGCGCCGGGAAGCGCCGAAGCCCTGAGCGCTGATGCCGGCAAACGCCTCGACGCCGGACGCGCGAGCCGCGTCCGGCGTCGAGGGGCGGCGGGGGAGCCTGGGAGGAAGCGGGTCAGAACAAGCGCAGCTTGTCGTCCTCGATGCCGCGCAGCGCGTCGTAGTCGAGGACCACGCAGTCGATCCCGCGGTCCGTCGCCAGCACCCGGGCCTGCGGCTTGATCTCCTGCGCCGCGAAGACGCCCTTCACCGGGGCGAGGTGGGGGTCGCGGTTGAGCAGCTCCAGGTAGCGGGTCAGCTGCTCCACTCCGTCGATGTCGCCGCGCCGCTTCAACTCCACGGCCACGGTCCCGCCGTCGGCGTCCCGGCAGAGGATGTCGACGGGGCCGATGGCGGTGAAGTACTCGCGGCGGATCAGGGTGTAGCCCTCGCCGAGGGTCTCGATCCGGTCGGCGAGCAGTTCCTGGAGGTGCGCCTCGACGCCGTCCTTGATGAGGCCCGGGTCGACGCCCAGCTCGTGGGACGAGTCGTGGAGGACCTCCTCCATCGTGATGATCAGTTTCTCGCCCGCTTTGTTCACCACGGTCCAGACGTCCGGGGCGTCGTGGGTGCCTTCCTTCAGGGTGCAGGGCGGCGACATCCAGTTGAGGGGTTTGTACGCCCGGTCGTCCGCGTGGATCGACACGCTCCCGTCCGCCTTGACGAGGATCAGACGGGGGGCGGAGGGCAGGTGGGCGGTGAGCCGGCCGGCGTAGTCCACGGAACAGCGGGCGATGACGAGACGCATGGTCGGCAACGCTACTCGACGACGGGTGCCCCGCGCGATTCTCCCCCGTCCGCCCCGTGCGCACCCGTCCGCCCGCGACTGGAGCGGACATGACCAGACCGGTCCCTTTCGGGCTTGCCCCTCTTTGCTCCCCTTCGTTGTTGGCCGGTTGTGTTCCCAATCTCCTGGTGCGGCCAGGACCTCACCCTTACCGTGTTAGCAGGAGGTCGCCGTGTGTGCACGCTGCGTCGCGTTCCTCCCTGCCCTGCCCGTAAGGCCCCGGCCCGGCGTCGGGGCCGCGAGAGGAGAACCCATGTCGCTCGACGTCTCACCGGCGCTGTTGGAACAGGCCGAGCGGGGCGAGGTCGATGAAGCGGACTTCGTCGACTGCGTCCGGACCTCCCTGCCCTACGCGTGGGAGATGATCAGCTCGTTGGCGGCCCGGTTGGAGGCCGACGGCGGGGAGTTCGCCGACAATCAGACGCCCCCGCCGGACGAGCAGGCCCGTGGTCAGCTGCTGCGTGCGCTCGCGAGTGATGCGATACGCGGAGCTCTGGAACGGCACTTCGGTGTGCGGCTGGCATTCCAGAACTGCCACCGCGTCGCGGTGTTCCCGTTGGACGCCTCGGTCGACGAGCGGCTGGCCCGCTTCACCTCGGTGAGGGGCCAGTTGCTCAATCAGTCGCCAGAACTGCGGGACTGCTGAAGCCCGTTCGGCGGCAGGGCCTGTCCGGCCATGAGCCGTCGGGCAGGCCCTGAGCACGCGTCGCCGTTCCGGCCCCGGAGGCGTGGCCGGAACCGGGGCGACGGCCCGTACCCCTGAGGGCGCGGGCACGGAACGGCAGCACCTTGCCGTTCGGGCGGGAGTGGCGGCCCCCTGTGTCCGACGACGCATCGGCAGGGCAGCGGCCCACACGTCCCGCGGTGGCTCAGGCGAGGAGCGGCAGCACCTCCGTGCCCAGCCGCGCCACGTTCTCCTCCGTGGCTGTCAGTTCCCCGGAGCCCTCCACCAGGAGGGCGAAGCGGGTGATGCCCGTCCGCTCGGCGGTGGCGGCGAGCCGGTCGGCGGCCAGCCGGGGCGGACCCACGGGATGAAGACCGCACAGCAGTTCCGTGTAGGCGACGGGGTCGCGCATCACCCGGTGCCGGCCGTCGGCCGTCACATGGGCGCCCAGGCCCTCCCGCAGCCAGCCGGGCATCGCTTTGACGAGGGACTCCACCGCGTCCTCGGCGCGGTCGGCGATCTGGGCGACTCCGGCGGACACATGTCCGGCCGCCCGGACGCTCTCCGGCGAACGGCCCGCGGCGAGGGCGGTGGTGCGCCACAGGGCGATCATCTCCGCCTTCTCCTCGTCCCCGCAGTGCATGCCGAGGAGCATCGGCAGCCCGTGCTCCGCGGCGAGCCGCACCGTCCCGGGCGAGGTGCACGCGACGACCACCTCCGGGCCCTGGGCCCCCTCGCCCCCGCGCCCGGGGGCTTCGGGTCCGGCGGGGCCGTATCCGGCGAGCGGCTCGTCGGCCCGGGGGACCACCGCCACCTCGCGGAAGCCGTACCGCGGCCCCTTCCCCGCGACCCTCGGCCGGGACAGCCAGTCGAGCAGCAGCTCCAAGGACTCCGGGAAGCCCTTCTCGTACGCCTCCAGGCCCCCGCCGAACACCTCCAGGTCCACCCACGGGCCGCCCCGGCCGACGCCGAGCGTGAATCTGCCGCCGCTGGAGAGGTGGAGCAGCGCGGTCTGTTCGCCCAGCGCGACCGGATGCTGGGTCGGCAGCACGCTCACCGCCGTGCCCACCCGGATCCTGCGGGTGCGGCCGAGCAGCAGCGCGGCCAGGGTGACGGCGGACGGGCAGACCCCGTACGGAACGAAGTGGTGCTCCGCCAGCCAGACCGAGTCGAGCCCCGATTCCTCCGCGACCTCGGTGGACCGGATCGCGCGATGCAGCGCCTCACCCGGACCCTGTCCCGGAAACTGGGCTGCCAGTACGAACGTTCCCACGCGCATCGCCAATTGCCTCCTCGCGGCCGACGCGGTCTCTCACCTACGGGCAACAACGTCTGACACGTGCCCAAGGCACGGCACGGCGACAGGCTGTTCCGATTGTCCGGTAAGTCGGTAAAGTCTGACGGAACGTTTCCGCGTGACGGGGGGCGTGCGGCTGGGCCGAATGGCTCTACGCTTGGGGAGAACTGCCCGGTCCATCTGTGAGGTGTCCCGTGTCCCCGCGCCGCAACCGCCCCCGAGGCGGCGAGAGTTTCCACGAGCGAGCAGTGGAGCAGGGGGTCCGCTACGGGGGCGGCGGACGCGTCGAGGAGTGGCAGGGGGAGGAGTGGTCGGTGCGCCCGGTCAGCGGCGCGAGCGCGGGGGGAAAGCGGTACCGCTGCCCCGGCTGCGACCAGGAGATCCCGCCCGGCGTCCCGCACCTGGTGGCCTGGTCCGAGCACGGCGGGGTCGACGACCGCAGGCACTGGCACAAGGCGTGCTGGAATGCGAAGGACCGCCGCACCACGCGGGTGCAGCGGTCCAGGAACGCGCCCCGGTACTGACCTTCCGGGCGGTTCGGGAGGCTCGGGCCGGGGCGGAGCCGGTGTCCGGGCGGGGACGGTCACACGTCCCGGCGCTCCAGCGTCGCGTAGGCGGCGGCCATGGCCACGGCCGTCACCCCGAGCGTGATCCACAGCGCGTCCCAGCCGGTCGGGCCGGAGCCGACGACCGAGGTGTCGTAGAGCGAGCTGAGCTGGCTGGGGACCGAGTACAGGAAGAGCGCCTCGCGCAGACCGGCCAGGGACTCCGAGAACATGAAGATCCCCAGCGCCAGCGGCAGCAGCACCACGCCGATCATGATCGTGATGGCACCGGCGGAGTGCCGGACGAGTACGCCGACCGCCAGGGAGAGCAGTCCCAGCAGCGCGATGTAGAGCCCGACGCCGATCGTGGCGCGCAGCCAGTCGTCCGTGCTCGCCTCCTTGCCGTCCAGCATGGACGTCTGCACCGCGCCGACCACGGCGGTCGACACGGTGGTGACGGCGAAGGTGAGCAGGAAGAAGACGCAGGCCTTGGCGGTCAGCACCCGGGAACGGCTGGGGCAGGCCGTCAGCGTCGTCCGGACCAGGCCCGTCCCGTACTCGGACGTGATGGTCAGCACGCCGAGCGTGATCACGCAGATCGAGCCCAGGAGCACCCCGAAGAAACCGAAGCTGAGTTCGGGGACATCGTCCATGCGGGCGTCGGTCAGCGTGAGCATGACGGCAGCCAGGACGCCGAGGCCGAGCACCAGAACGATCATGACGCCGAGCGTCCATACGGTGGAGCGCACCGAGCGGATCTTGGTCCACTCGGCGAAGAACGCGTCGGTGAGGGTGGCGGGCCGCACCGGGATCGGGGAGGTGTAGGACCCGGCCGGGACGCCCCGTCCGGCCGGGTGGGGGAGGGGGGCCCGCGGCTGGCCGGATGCCTGCGGGGTCGGCGGTGTCGTCATCGGGCGTCCTCGCTGGTCTGGCTCGTGGTCGGGTCCGCGTGCGGCGCGGGCGGCACACCCGGGACAGGCGTCGCGGACGCGGGAGGTGCGGAGAGGTCCTTGCCGGGGGGCGGTGGGGCGTACCAGTTCTGCTGCGGCACCTCGGGGACCCGCTGCCAGGCGTCCGCTTCACCGGGTTCGTCGGGCGTCGGCTGCCGCAGCCCGGCCTTCTCGTCGGCCGTCGAACGGTAGTCCACGGCGCCCTGCGTCATCCGCATGTACGCCTCCTCCAGCGACGCCTGGTGCGGCGAGAGCTCCCACAGCCGGACGTCCGCCTCATGGGCCACGCCACTGATCCGCGGCAGTGCCAGTCCGGTGACCCGCAGGGCCCCGTCCAACTCCGACAGCACCCGGCCGCCCGCCTCGATGAGCGAGGCGCTGAGCTTCTCCCGCTGGTCGAGAGCGCCGTCCGGGACCCGCACCCGGGCGAAGTCGGCCGAGTTGGCGGCGATGAAGTCCTTCACGCTCATATCGGCGAGCAGCCGTCCCCGGCCGATCACGATCAGATGGTCGGCGGTGAGCGCCATCTCGCTCATCAGATGGCTGGAGACGAAGACCGTACGTCCCTCCGCCGCGAGGGCCTTCATCAGATTGCGGACCCAGAGGATGCCCTCGGGGTCGAGCCCGTTGACGGGTTCGTCGAAGAGCAGCACCTGGGGGTCGCCGAGCAGTGCCGCCGCGATCCCGAGCCGCTGGCCCATGCCGAGCGAGAAGCCCCCGGTGCGCTTTCGCGCGACCTCCTGCAGGCCGACGACCCCGAGCACCTCGTCGACCCGTGCGGCCGGGATGCCCGCCAACTGCGCGAGCGAGAGGAGGTGATTGCGGGCACTGCGCCCGCCGTGCACCGCCTTGGCGTCCAGCAGCGCGCCCACCTGGCGTGGGGCGTTCGGCAGCCGGCGGAAGGGGTGGCCGCCGATCGTGACCTGGCCCGACGTGGGCTGATCCAGTCCAACGATCATGCGCATGGTGGTGGACTTGCCCGACCCGTTGGGGCCGAGGAATCCGGTGACGGTACCGGGCCGCACCTGGAAGGAAAGGTTGTCCACGGCCGTCGTCGCGCCGTAGCGCTTGGTCAGGCCGACTGCCTCGATCATGCTTCAGCCCCATTGACTCTTGTCCGTCGTCGGGGCCGGGCCGTCCGGCCACACACCCCCGTAAGGGTTAAGAGAATATCCAGCCCTTGACGGATGCGGCCAAGCCGCACCGCCGCGCGGCGTCGTGGACCGGACGTCTGCGGGGGGCCGTGCGGGGCGTCGCGGGGGGTGCCTCGCCCTCCCCCATCACGCGTCGGTCCTCCTCGTACCGCGTGCCCCGGGCGGCCTACCCCTTCGCACGCGCGCGCCGCGTTTCTCCCCGCGCTCACTCGGTTCTCACGCGTCGCGCTTCTTCAGTACGAGGTAGCCCCCGGCCAGCGCCGCCGCCACCCAGGCCACCAGAATGCCCAGTCCGCCCCAAGGCCCGTAGGGGCTCGGGGTGCTGTTCATGGCATCCGGGACCACCTGCATGATCTTGGAACCGGCCTGGTCGGGGAAGTAGCGGGCGACCTTCTTCGCGCCGGGCACCACCGACAGGATCTGGGAGACCAGGAAGAAGAACGGCATCAGGATGCCGAGCGACAGCATGGAACTGCGCAGTATCGTCGCCACGCCCATGGAGAAGATCCCGATCAGGCCCATGTACAGTCCGGCGCCGACGACCGCGCGCAGGACGTGGGGCGCACCGATGTCCGTGCCGAGGTCGCCGAGCAGGGCCTGGCCGAGGAAGAACGAGACGAAGCCGGTCACGATGCCGACCGCCAGCGCCAGCACACCGGCCACCGCGATCTTGCTGAAGAGGAACGTGCCGCGCCGGGGCACGGCCGCCAGCGAGGTGCGGATCATGCCCGAGCTGTACTCCGTGCCGACCACGAGCACGCCGAAGACGACCATGGCGAGCTGACCGAGGACCATGCCGGAGAAGCTGATCAGGGTCGGGTCGAGGGTGGCCCGTTCCATGGGCGGGAGGTCGTCGAACTGGGCGTTCATCAGGGCGCAGAGCGCCCCGCTCATCAGAACGGTCACGACGAACGCGCAGACCAGGGTCCAGACGGTCGACGAGACCGTACGGATCTTGGTCCACTCGGAGGTCAGGACCGCGGGTACCGATGCCATCGTCGTCAGACCTCCTTGCCGGCGGTGCCGGCCGTGCCAGTGGTGCCGGTGAGGCCGTTCGCGTCGGGGGCGCCGGGGGCGTCGGGGGCGTCGGGGGCGTCGGGGGCGTCGGGGGCGTCGGGGGCGTCGGGGGCGCCGGGGGCGCCTGCGGCGCCGGCCGTGCCAGTGGTGCCGGCGGTCAGCCGGTCGTACTGCTCACCCCAGCGCGGGCCCGGAGGCAGCGGTGCCCCGGGTTCCGAGTGTGCGTGGTACTCGACCGCGTCGGCCGTCATCCGCATGAACGCCTCCTCCAGGGAGGCCCGCTGGGAGCTCAGCTCGTGCAGCACGATCCGGTGCCGGGCCGCCAGCTCGCCCAGCGCCTCGCTGGTGGCGCCGTCGATCTCCAGCACACCGCTTTCCGCCTCGACCGCGGTCAGCCCCTCCGCGTGCAGCACGTCCCGCAGCCGCTCCTGCTCCGGGGAGCGCAGCCGCACGTAACTGCGGGAGTTCCGCTGGATGAAGTCGGCCATCGAGGTGTCGGCGAGCAGCCGGCCCTGGCCGATCACGATCAAGTGGTCCGCGGTGAGGGCCATTTCGCTCATCAGGTGCGAGGAGACGAAGATCGTCCGCCCCTCGGCCGCGAGGGCCTTCATCAGATGGCGGATCCAGTGGATGCCCTCGGGGTCCAGTCCGTTGACGGGTTCGTCGAAGAGCAGCACCCGGGGGTCGCCGAGCAGTGCCGCCGCGATCCCGAGCCGCTGGCTCATGCCGAGTGAGAAGCCACCCGACTTCTTCCGCGCGACCGGGGTCAGGCCGACGATGTCCAGCACCTGGGCGACCCGGCTCGCCGGGATGCGGTTGCTCTGCGCGAGGCAGAGCAGATTGTTGTACGCGCTGCGCCCGCCGTGCATGGACTTGGCCTCCAGCAGCGCGCCGACGCACTTCAGGGGATCGTCGAGCCGGCTGTAGTGCCGGCCGTCGATGCGCACCGAACCGCCGGTCGGGTTGTCGAGACCGAGCACCATCCGCATCGTGGTCGACTTGCCCGCCCCGTTCGGTCCCAGAAAACCCGTCACCATGCCGGGGCGGACCCGGAACGAGAGCCGGTCCACCGCGACCTTGCTCCCGAAGCGTTTCGTGAGGCCATCGAGCTCGATCATGAGTTCACGCTAGAACGCCCGAGCGCCCGGCGCCACCACAGGGGTGGAGCCGGGCGCGTCAGGTGCACGCGGAGATACGGTCGCGGCCTGCCGGGTCAGCGGGTCTGCTGGGCCGGGACACCCCGGGCGGACGACTCCTCGTCGACGGGGGAGCCCGCGGCGGCCACCGCGGCACCGGTGAGCGTCGCCAGCATCTCGCGGACGTTCGTCAGCTGGGCGTTGATCGAGTCGCGGCGGTTGGTGAGCGCCGCCAGCTCGCGCTCCGACTCGCTGCGGATCCGGTCGGCCTTCGCGTTCGCGTCGGCCACGATGTCCTCGGACTGGCGCTGCGCGGTCTCGACCGTCTGGCGGGCCCGGCGCTCGGCGTCCGTACGGAGCTTCTCGGCCTCCAGGCGGAGCTGCTCGGCGCGGTGCTCGATCTCGGCGAGACGCTTCTCGGCCTTGGCCTGACGGGACGCGAGGTCGCGCTCCGACTGGTCGCGGCGCTTGGCCAGGTTGGTCTCGAAGTCCGCGGCGGCCTGGGCGGCCTTGGCCCGCGTCTCCTCGAAGAGGGCGTCCGCCTCCTCGCGCTTCTGCGCGGCGTCCTTCTGGGCGTCCGCGCGCAGCGTGCCGGCCTCGCCCTTGGCCTTCTCGATGATGCGCGCGCCCTCGTCCTCGGCCTTCGCCTTGCGGTCGGCGGCGAACGTCTCGGCGTCGTTGCGCACCTGCTGGGCGGCCGACTCGGCGAGCTCGCGGTGCTGCTCGGCGGCGTGGCGGGCCTCCTCGCGCAGCTCCTTCGCCTCCTCCTCGGCCAGGCGGAGAATCTTCTCCACACGCGCGCCGAGACCGGCGTACGACGGCTCCGCGTCGCCCACCTGGGCCTGGGCGTTCTGCGTCTCGAGGTGCAGCTCCTCGATCCGCTTTTCCAGAGACGTGATGCGGGTGAGGGCTCCGTCGCGGTCGGCGACGAGCTTGGCGATGCGGTCATCCACCTGACCGCGGTCGTACCCACGCCGCACGAGCTCGAAGCCAAAGGGGGAGGAAGGGTCGCTCATGAGGTTCCTGTCGAAAGAGACCGGTGAGGTGTTAGGGGGAATCCTAGGCGCCGGAACGGCGTGTCATCGAGTGGATGCGGGTTTGATCTGGAGAATGACGCCCCTTTTGGGTGGCCGGCCCCCGTAACTCTTGCCACCCGGAGGCTTGAACCTCCCATTCTCGGCGCGGACATGACGCGACGCTAGTTGCTGGACGACTTGCCCCCCGAGCGACCGCTCGCGGAGGCCCCGGTTTTGACGGCGCCGTTGGAACCACCGCCCGAGCCCTTGCCGTTCGCCGGCGTCTCGAACGACTCCAGGGCCTCCAGCACGTCCTGCACGCGGGAGATCTCGGTGTTGATGTCCGCGCGACGGCGCATCAGCACGTCGAGTTCGCGCTGGCCCTCGTCCACCATGCGCTTCGCCTCGGCCTCGGCGTCGGCCCGCAGCTTCTCGGCCTCGCGGACCAGCGTGGCCTTCTTCTGCTCGGCCTCCTTCAGCAGCGACTCGGCCCGCTTCACCGCCGCGATCCGGACCTTGCTCGCCTCCGAATTCGCGTTCGCCAGCAGCTCCTTGGCCTTGGCCTCGGCATCCTCGCGCTGCTCGGTCGCCGCCTTCATCAGCTTGTCGACGCGCTCGCCCGCCGCCTTCATCTGCTCGGCCGTCTCGCGCCGGGCCCGGTCGTGCAGCTCCTCGATCTCGCCCTCGATCCGGGCCCGCAGCTCCTCGGTCCGCTCCCGGATGGCCGTGGCGTCCCGGCGCGCGCCGACCAGCAGTTCGTCGGCGTCCGTGCGGGCCTGCTCCACCAGGGAGTTGCCCTGCACGGTCGCCTCCGAGGTGATCCGCACGGCCTCCTTGCGGGCGGCGCCGACCATCGTGTCGGCCTGCTTCTCCGCCTCCGTGGCGGTGCGCAGCGACTCCTCGCGGGCCTTCTCGACGAGCTGGTCCGCCTGCTCGGCGGCGTCGGAGCGGCGCTTCGCCGCCGACTCCCGCGCCTCGTCGAGCAGGCGGTCCGCCTCCTCGCGTGCTTCGGCGCGCATCCGCTCGGCAGCCGCCTCCGCCTCGGCGTGTGCCCGCTCCGCCTCCTCGCGGGTGCGGGACGCGTGCTCCTGCGCCGACGCGACGGTGGCCGCCGCCTCCGCGCGCAGCCGCTCCGCCTCGGCCGTCGCCTCGCCCGTCACCTGCGCGGCCTGCTGCTTCGCCTCGTCGACCAGCTGGGCGGCCCGCTGGTTCGCCGCGTCGACGAGCTCGGTGGCCTGCCGCGTCGACTCGGTGCGCAGCTTCTCGACCTCGCTCGTCGCCTCGCCCACCAGCCGGTCGGCCTGGGCAGCCGCCTCGGACCGCATCCGGTTGGCGTCCTCGCGGGCCTCGGCCCGGCTGCGCGAGGCGTCCTGCTCGGCCGACGCCAGCGCGTCGGACGCCTCGGTACGCATCCGCTGGCTGTACTCCGCGGCGTCCGCGCGCAGCCGCTCCGACTCGGCGATCGCCTCCGCGACGGTCCGCTCGGCCATCGCCTTCGCGGCCTCGGCCTCCTCGCGCGCCTCCTGGCGGATGCGGGCCGCGTCCTCGCCGGCCCGGTCGCGCTCCGCGTACGCGTCGGTGCGGACCCGGTCCGCCTCCTCCTGCGCCTCGGACTTCGTCCGCTCCGCGGCGTGCTCGGCGGCCGAGCGCAGCCCGGCGATCTCCTCCTCGGCCTGTTCGTGGAGCCCACTGACGGCGTCCCGCACCTTCTGGGCGGACTGCTCGGCCGCGGCGACCAGCTCGGCCGCCCGGCCGTCCGCCTCCTCGACCAGGCGCTGGGCCTCGGCCTGAGCCTCCTCGACCCGCTTGCGGGCGGAGGCGAGCAGTTCCTCGCTCTGCTCGCGGGCCCGCTCGCGTTCCCGGCCCGCCTCGGACCGGGCCGCTTCGAGGGTCTCCTCGGCCTCCCGGCGGCGCCGGTTGGCCTCCTCCCGCGCGGCCTCCAGCGCCTCGGCGGCCTCCTTCTCCACCCGCTCGGCGGTGGCCGCCGCCTCGGACCGCAGCCGGTCGGCGCTCTCCTTGGCCTCGGACTTGAGCCGTTCCGCCTCGGCCGCGGCCTCGGACCGCAGCCGTACGGCCGCGGACTCGCCCTCCGACCGCGCCTTGGCGGCGTCCGCGGCGGCCTCGTCGCGCAGCCGCTCCGCCTCGGCCTCCGTCTGCTCGCGCAGCGTCCGCAGCCGTTCGGCGGCCTCCGCGCGCAGCCGCTCGGACTCCTCGTTCGTCTCGCGCCGGATGCGCTCCGCCTCGGCGCGCGCGTCCGTGAGCTCCTGCTCGGCGGTGGTGACCTTGGCCTCTGCCTCGGCGCGCAGCCGGGCCAGCTCCTCGGCCGCCTCCGCCTGCCGTGCCGCGACCGCGCCCTCGGTCTCCTCACGCAGCTCCGCCGCCGCCCGCTCCGCCGCGGTGGTGGTGGACCCGGCCTGCTCCTCGGCCTCGGCCCGCAGCTGCTCCGCCTCGCCGCGGGCGCGCTCCAGGGCCTCCTCGGCCTGCTTGCGCAGCGAGGCGGCGCGCTCGGCCGCCTCGGCACGGACCCGTTCGCTCTCGGTGGTCGCGGTGGCGCGCAGCTCCTCCGCGTCGCCCTTGGCCTTCGCCAGCAGCTCCTCGGCGGTCTTCGCGCCCTCCTCGATCTGCTGGACGGCCTCGCGGCGGGCCTCGCCCCGGATCCGCTCGCCCTCGGCGACCGCCTCGGAACGGAGCTGCTCGGCCTCGCCGCGCAGTCGGCGCGCCTCCTCCTGGAGCTCGACGGTCCTGGCCCGGTACTCCTTGGTGTCGTCCTTGGCCGCGCCCTTGAGCTGATCGGCCTGCTCGGCCGCCTCGGCGCGCAGCCGGTCCGCCTCGGCCTCGGCCTCGCCCCGGATCCGCTCGGCCTCCTCGCTCGCCGCGCGGGTGGTGGACTTCGCGTCCTCGGCCGCCTTGGTCAGCACTTCCTCGGCGGACCGGGCGGCCTTGGCGAGCTGGGCAGCGGCGTCCTCGGCGGCGGCCGAACGGGCCTTCTCGGCCACCTCGGACTTCAGCCGGTCCGCCTCGGCGCGGGCGTCGGCGAGCGCCTGCTCGGCCTCGGCCCGGAGCGTCTCGGCCTCCTTGGTGGCCTCGCCGACCAGCCGGGCTACCTCCGACCTGGCCGTACGCGTGCGCTGCTCGTTCTCCGACTCGGCGGCGGCCAGCCGCTTGACGGCCGCCTCCCTCGCCTCCGCGGTGGCCTTCTCGGCCTCCAGCCGGGCCTCGCGCAGCCGGGTCTCGGCCTCCTGCATGCGCTGTTCGGCGGCCCGGTTCAGCTCGGCGGTCCGCTGCCGGGCCTGCTCGGTCTCGGCGGTGGTCGACGAACGCAGCTGTTCGGCGTGGCTGGTGGCCTCCTGCGCCTGCGCGGAGGCGGTGCTCAGCATCCGCTCGGCGTCCTTGCGGGCGCGCAGCAGGAGCGTCTCGGCCTCGGAACGGGCCGTCTCGGCCTCGGCGCCGAGCCGCTGCCGGGTCTCCTCCGCCAGCCGGCCGACCTCCGTCTGTGCCGCCGCCAGCGCCCGTTCGGCCTCGGCCCTGGAATCGTCCAGCAGCCTGCGCGCCTGCGACTCCGTCCGGGCCCGCAACTGCTCGGCCCAGGCGACGTTCTCGTTGACGTGCGACTCGACGGTGCGGCGGCGTTCGGCCAGTTCCTGGTCGAGCTGCTGGCGCCGCTGCACGGCCTCGTTGTGCAACTCGGCCTGGAGCCGCGCCTGATGCTCGGCGTGCTCCTGCAGGATCCGCTGCGTCTGGGCGCGGGCCTCGCGCAGTTCCCGCTCGGCGTCGCTGCGCAGTTGCTCGGCCTGGATCTGCGCGTTGCGGATCAACTGCTCGGCCTGGTAACCGAGGTCCGCGTTGTCGTACGCGGGGCGGTTGGCGAGGTTGCGCCGAGCCTCGTGCAACTTGGCGCGCAAGACCTCGACCTGGTAACCGAGGTCCTCGGCGTGCTGGACGGCCTTCTCCCGGTCGGTCCTCAGCCGGTCCATCTCGGCTTCGAACCGTGAGAGATGGTCGTCGTCAGCTCGGTGGCTCTCCTGGCGTTCGTAGCCCCGCACTGCGCGGTCCCATCCGTCCCATGGTCGCAACTCTCCAACGAGTACCGTTCGCCGGTGAACGGTCCCCCGGGGAATGGTGACAGATCAACGGCTGGGGACGCGCCGCGGCCCCGACCCGGCCCCGGCCCGGAACGGCCCACTCTACCGGGCAAGGTATCCGGAGGTCAGCGCTCCGCTGCGGACGTGACCAGTTCGGTCAGGACACCGTGGCAGTCCTTGGGGTGCAGGAACGTGATCCGGGACCCCATCGACCCGTTCCGCGGCTCGTCATAGAGCACCCTGACGCCCTTCTCCCGGATGTCCGCGGCGTCGGCGTCGACGTCCGCGGTGCCGAAGGCGATGTGATGGACGCCCTCCCCGTTCTTCGCCAGCCACTTCCCGACCGGCGAGTCCTCCCGGATCGGCTCCAGCAACTGGAGGTACGAAGCGCCGCCGTCGGACGTATCGTTGATCTTGAGCATGGCCTCGCGCACGCCCTGTTCCTCGTTGACCTCGGTGTGGAACACCTCGAACCCGTACGTCGACCGGTAGAACTCCACGGTCCTGTCGAGGTCGAAGCAGGCGATTCCGATGTGGTCGATTCGCGTCAGCATGGAACCAGTGCAACGCCCCGCCGATGGTTACGCAACGTGCGCGCCGTCACACCCGCTGCCGGATGACGGGCGGGGTACCGCTCAGTACATTCGAGTAAACCCTCGTTCACACCTCACCCAGGGGGCTGCGCCTCATGTCAGGAACGACCGGTACCACCTCAGTGATCGTCGCGGGCGCGCGTACGCCCATGGGCCGTCTGCTGGGCTCCCTGAAGAGCTTCTCCGCCGCCGAGCTCGGCGGCATCGCCATCAAGGCGGCGCTGGACCGGGCCGGCATCGGCGGCGACCAGGTCGAGTACGTGATCATGGGCCAGGTGCTCCAGGCCGGGGCGGGGCAGATCCCGGCGCGTCAGGCCGCCGTCAAGGCGGGCATCCCGATGAACGTCCCCGCGCTCACCATCAACAAGGTGTGCCTCTCCGGGCTCGACGCGATCGCGCTGGCCGACCAGCTGATCCGCGCCGGAGAGTTCGACGTCGTCGTCGCGGGTGGCCAGGAGTCCATGACGAACGCCCCGCACCTGCTCCCGAAGTCGCGCGAGGGCTACAAGTACGGGGCCGTCGAGATGCTCGACTCCATGGCGCACGACGGCCTGACCGACGCCTACGACAACATCCCGATGGGTGAGTCCACCGAGCACCACAACACCCGCCTGGGACTGAGCAGGGCGGAGCAGGACGAGATCGGCGCCCTCTCCCACCAGCGTGCCGCCGCGGCCCAGACGAACGGCGTCTTCGAGGCCGAGATCACCCCGGTCGAGATCCCGCAGCGCAAGGGCGACCCGGTCCTCTTCGCCAAGGACGAGGGCATCCGGCCGGAGACGACCGCCGAGTCCCTCGCCAGGCTGCGCCCGGCCTTCACCAAGGAGGGCACGATCACCGCGGGCACCTCCTCGCAGATCTCCGACGGCGCCGCCGCCGTCGTGGTGATGAGCAGGGCCAAGGCCGAGGAGCTGGGCCTGGCGTGGATCGCGGAGATCGGCGCCCACGGCAACGTGGCGGGCCCGGACAACTCGCTCCAGTCGCAGCCGTCGCACGCGATCCAGCACGCCCTGAAGAAGGAGGGCATCCAGGCCGAGGACCTCGACCTGATCGAGATCAACGAGGCGTTCGCGGCGGTCGCCGTCCAGTCCATGAAGGACCTCGGCGTCACCTCCGACAAGGTGAACGTCAACGGCGGCGCCATCGCCCTCGGTCACCCGATCGGCATGTCCGGCGCCAGGCTGGTGCTGCACCTGGCGCTGGAGCTGAAGCGGCGGGGCGGCGGCGTCGGCGCGGCGGCGCTGTGCGGCGGTGGCGGCCAGGGCGACGCGCTGATCGTCCGCGTCCCGAAGTAGGCCGCGGCGGCCCGTACGCCCGCGTCCGGGAGCGGCCCGGTCCGGGGCCGCGTCCCGCGGCGGCCGTACGCCCGCGAGCGGGAAGGCCCGCCGTCTGCGAGTGGGAGAAGGCCCGTTCGTACGCGAGCGGGGAACGGCCCGGGTGGGCCGCACGTAGTACACGTAGAGCACGCGCGAGTGAACGGAGCGGTGATGGTGGACGTCCCCACCCTGGTCGAGCAGGCCCGGGCAGGCCGGCCGAGGGCCGTGGCCCGGCTCATCTCCCTGGTGGAGGGGGCGTCGCCGCAGCTGCGCGAGGTGATGGCGGCCCTGGCGCCGCTGACCGGCAACGCGTACGTCGTCGGCCTGACGGGCTCGCCGGGCGTCGGCAAGTCGACGTCGACGTCGGCGCTGGTCTCGGCGTACCGGCGGGCCGGCAAGCGGGTCGGCGTCCTGGCCGTGGACCCGTCCTCGCCGTTCTCCGGCGGGGCGCTCCTGGGCGACCGGGTGCGGATGTCGGAGCATGCCTCCGACCCGGGCGTCTACATCCGCTCCATGGCCACCCGCGGGCATCTGGGCGGCCTCGCCTGGGCGGCGCCGCAGGCGATCCGGGTGCTGGACGCGGCGGGCTGCGACGTGGTCCTGGTGGAGACGGTCGGTGTCGGCCAGTCGGAGGTGGAGATCGCCTCCCAGGCCGACACCTCCGTCGTCCTGCTGGCACCCGGGATGGGCGACGGCATCCAGGCGGCGAAGGCCGGGATCCTGGAGATCGGCGACGTGTACGTGGTCAACAAGGCCGACCGGGACGGCGCGGACGCCACCGCGCGCGAGCTCAACCACATGCTGGGCCTGGGCGAGGCCCGGGGCCCCGGCGACTGGCGCCCGCCCATCGTGAAGACGGTCGCCGCCCGGGGCGAGGGCGTCGACGAGGTCGTCGAGGCGCTGGAGAAGCACCGGGCGTGGATGGAGGAGCGCGGCGTCCTCGCCGAGCGGCGCATGGCCCGCGCGGCCCGCGAGGTCGAGACCATCGCCGTCACGCGGCTGCGCGAGCGCATCGGCGATCTGCACGGCGACCGCCACATCGGCGCGCTCGCGGAACGCATCGTGGCCGGGGAGCTCGACCCGTACGCGGCGGCGGACGAACTGGTGGCGGGGCTCACCGAAGCCTGAGGCATCGCACGGCGCAGGGGCGTCCGCATACCGGATGCATGCGGACGCTCCGGCGCGCTGGTCCACGAGGAGGTCTCCCGGCACACCGGCGACCGGATGGCCCCGATGGTGCGTGGGGCGGATTCCGACAGCTTCGAGGCGGCCGTTTCCCGGGGGCAGCCGGGCAGGCCGGCAGCTCGTTCCCGGGGCGGCCGACCAGGGCGATCGGCGATCTGCTGGACAACGCCGAGCGCCACGCGGAGCACGCGGTGACGGTCCCGGTCCGCCGGGAGCGCGGCGGGATCGCCGTCGCGGTCACCGACGAGGGGGCGGGGGTGCCGCCGGACGAGCATGAGCGGACCTTCGAGCGCTTCGTACGGCTCGACGACGCCCGCACGCGGGACGAGGGCGGCGCCGGGCCGGGCCCGGCCGTCGCGCGTGACGTCGCCGTCCGGCACGGGGGCCGGCTGACGAGGGGCGACGCGCCGGAGGATGGGGCGCACTTCGGGCTGTGGCCGCCGGTCGCGGGCCGAGCCGGACGCCCTGCACCACGCGGGCACCGCCTCGCCCGCAAGTTCGTGTCACGCGCGGGTTCGTGTCACGCGCGGTCAGAGCTTTCCGCGCCGCCCCCGCAGATGCTCGGCGACCGGGGTCAGTGCCGTGTGCAGGTTGTCCAGTGCCTCCGGGGTCAGCAGGTCCATGAAGTGCCGGCGCACCGACGCGACGTGGTGCGGCGCCACCTTCCGCATCGTCTCCGCGCCGTGCTCGGTGAGGACGCCGTACAGTCCGCGCCGGTCGGACTCGCAGTTCTCCCGGCGGACCAGACCCGCGTTCTCCATGCGGGTGATCTGGTGCGAGAGCCTGCTCTTGGACTGCAACGTCGCCGTGGCGAGGTCGCTCATGCGCATGCGCTGGTCCTCCGACTCCGAGAGGTTGACCAGGATCTCGTAGTCGTTCATGGTCAGGCCGAAGGGCTGGAGGTCCTTCTCGAGCTGGTGCATCAGCAGTTTGTTGACCTCCAGATGGGTGCGCCAGGCGCACTGCTCCGCATTGTTCAGCCAGCGGGTGGCGGTCTCGGTCTCGGTCTCCATATAACGATTCTACCTAAGAAGTTGAAAGATGGACGAAAGGGGTGGGTGAAATCCGGGGCGCGCTCGAACGCGGCTCGGAGCACTCGGTACGGACGTCCGGCGTCACAGTCCGCAGGCTACCGTTCACCGACCGGAGCGGCGCCGGGCGTCCGCGGGCCGACCGGACGGACGGGGTCAGGCGCCGGGTTGACCCCAGCCGCCGGGCACCCCCGGCTGCGGGGGCATGGCGCCCGTCGGTTGCTCGGGCATCAGGGCCTCCGACGACTGGAGCAGCACCGTGCCCGCCCCCGCGAACTCGAACTGGTGCTCCTCGCCCGAGGTGCCGCCGAACCCGGTCAGCGCGCGCAGACCACCCAGGACCCCGGTCAGATAGCCGTGGTCGTAGTGGTGGCACGGCGAGGGGCAGTCCGCCCAGCCGACCAGCGCCTGCGGATCGACCCGCAGCGGCGGCTCCATGAAAACCACCGGGCCGTTGGACGCGGCCACGAACTTCCCCGTGCCGATCAGCGTCAGGAACCCCGGAACGATCGACTGCTTCAGGGCCAGGGACGGCTGGAAGGCCAGCAGGTTGCCCGAACGGATCGTCAGGTTCCCGTCATCCAGGTCGAACGAGTTGACGTCGAAGGCCCGGTCCGCGAGCAGCATCTTCCCGCTGCCCTCGGCCACCACCCAGTCGCTCGCGTGCAGTGGCGAGTGGAAACTCGTCCGCAACAGGTGTTCGAAACGGCCGTGGCCGACGCCGTCGAACCCGATCCGCCCGTAGTAGGCGATCATCTTGCCCTTCTGCAGGAACCACTGACTCCCGGCCAGTTCCACGCAGAAGGTGTACGCGTTGACGTTGTCGTTCGACGGCAGTGTCATCGGGTCGAGGACGAGGGGTGTGCTCACAGCTTCTCCTCCGACGCCTGGACGTAGACCGCCCCGCTGCCGCTCAGCTCCAGCTGGAACGCCTCGCCGGAGCCGCGCCCCACCATCTCGCGCCAGCCGAGCGCGGTGGAGAGCTTGTTGCGCACGTCCCCGTGGTGGGCGACGTACGCCTGCGGGTCCACGTGCACCTCGTGCCCGGGCGTGATCGGCAACTCGATCACCCCGCCGTGGGCCATCACGGCGACCGCCCCATGACCCGTCAGCGTCGTGGTGAACAGGCCCTGGCCGGTCACCTGGCCGCGCACCATCCCCATCACCCCGCCCTGCGAGCCCATGAACATGGTGGACTGCTGGAGCGAGCCGTCGAAGGCCAGCAACCGGTCGGCCTCGACGTAGAGGGTGTCCCCGGACAACTCGATCACCTGGATGTGGTGGCCGCCGTGGCCGAACATCACCGTGCCGTTCCCCTCGACCGTCATCAGCGGGGTCGCCTCGTTCGCCACCCGCCGGCCGATCATCGACATCACACCGCCCTGGCCGCCCTGGATGTTCGGCGTGAACGACACCTCGCCCCGGTAGGCGAGCATCGCGCCCCGCTGGCTGTACAGCTTCTGGCCGGGGACCACCGTCGCCTCGACCATCTTCGGGTTGACCTCACGGAACGGCATCAGAGATTGCCCCCCAGGGTGTTGCGCTCGCTGGGCTGCACGTACACGATCCCCTCGCCCTCGAACCGGATCTGGAACGCCTCGCCCGAGCCCTCGCCGATCAGCGTCCGGAAGTTCACCCCGGACTGGAACTGCTGCCGCAGATCACCCTGATGGGCGATATAGGCGCCGGGGTCGACGAAGAGCGGGTACTGCGGAGAGACCCGCAGCCCCACGGCCGCCCCGTCCGACATGATCGCCACCTGGCCGGTGCCCTCGACGGTCGTGGTGAACAGTCCGTTGCCGCTCGCCCCGCCGCGCAGACCGGTGAAAGCGGTACCGGTGCGCAGTCCGGCGTCGCTGCAGAGCAGATTGCTCGCCTCGACGTAGAGCTTGTCGCCGTGCAGCGAGACGAGGCTGATCTCGCTCGCGCGGTCGGCGAAGTAGCAGGTGCCCTTGCCCGTCACCTGCATCACGGTCATCTGCTCGCCGGTCAGCCGGCGCGTCACCATGCCGCGCAGGCCGTCGCCGCCGCCGGTCAGCCTCTTGAACGTCATCCGGCCGTCGTACGCGACCATCGAGCCGTTCTTGGCCTTGACGGCGTCGCCGGCCAGGTCGACGGCCAGGGTCCTGCTGCCTTGGAGTCGGAACATCGCCACCCGCCCGACGGTATCCGCAGCGTCCCGGCCCGGACAGGGCCCGGAGGCCGAACAGCGCCTCTGAATCACCCCTGATGCACAGCCGGTACCGAATCCGGACAGACCCGGAACGAATCGCCTCGGGCGCGCCCCCGGACGCGTACGACGGCGGAACGTGCCCCCGTGCGCGTGGCCGTGACCGGGGACATACGCCCCCGGCGCCGGACACCGCCCGTGCCGATGCCACAATGGGGAGCGCTTGTGCCCGCGTTCACAAGCTGTCACGACCCTCCCACCGAAGGTGCCCTCGTGGACATCAAGACCGCTACCGCCCTGCACCGGCTGCGCCTCATCTCGATCCCCGAAGCGCTCTCCTTCCCGGCGCTGATCCTCTTCGGCTCGATCCTCAGCCGGGTCTCGGACATCGACTTCCTGATGATGCCGCTCGGCATCCTGCACGGCGTGCTCTTCGTGATCTACGCCGTGCTGCTGCTCGACGTATGGTCCAAGACCAAGTGGCCGCTGAAGCGGGTCGCGTTCTTCTTCCTGCTCGCGGTGGTGCCGTTCGGCGGGCTGTACGGCGACAAGCTGCTCAAGCGCTACGAGGCCGACGACGTCATCGCCGCCCGGGCCCGCCGTGAGGGAGTGGTGGGCGCGTGATCGTCGCCTTCTCGGTCAGCCCGCTGGGGGTCGGCGAGGACGTCGGCGAGTACGTCGCCGACGCCGTCCGGGTCGTCCGCGAGTCCGGGCTGCCCAACCGCACGGACGCCATGTTCACCTCCATCGAAGGCGAGTGGGACGAGGTCATGGACGTCGTCAAGCGCGCCGTCGCCGCCGTCGAGGCCCGTGCCGGACGCGTCTCCCTGGTGCTGAAGGCCGACATCCGGCCGGGCGTCACCGGGGGACTGACCTCCAAGGTGGAGACCGTCGAGCGGTATCTCGCCGAGGGCTGACCCGCCCCGGGGCCCCGAGGCCCGGGGAACTCGCGGACGTCCGGCCGCGCGGCGTCCGATCGGCGCCTCCCGCGCACACGCGGAGGAAACCCCCGGCCCGGGGGCTTCCGGGCTGTTCCCGCCCGCCCCGCTATTGCCGCCCGTCGGGGCGGTCCGGCGTCGCCAGGGCGATGCCCAGCGGGGTCCGCTCGTACAGCACCTGGTGGCCGTACCGCCGCGAGGTGAGCAGCCCCGCCGCGCGCAGCACCGACAGATGCTCCGACACGGAGGAGAGCGCGAGGCCCAGCCGGTGGGCGAGCGCGCTCGTGCCCGCCGGTTCGTCGAGCGCGCACAGGACCTCGGCACGCCCCCGCCCGAGCAGCCGCGCGAGGGCCTGCGGGGTGCGGTCGGCGGACCGCGTCCACAACCCCCCGATCCCGCGCGCCGGATAGACGATCGCCGGCTGCCACGGCGGCTCGAAGCCGCTCACCGCGTCCGGCCAGCAGAAGACGCTCGGAATCAGGACGAGCCCCTGCCCGCCCGGCGCCCGGCTGTGCCGCCCCCGGAGCCCGACGATGGTGAGCGCCGACTCCGACCAGCTCAGTTGGGGGCTCAGCTCGCCCAGCAGCTGTTCGAAGCCGACCGCCGCGAGGCGCCGCGAGTGATAGGCGATGTCCGCCTCCAGCAGGGTGCGCAGCCGTGGCCAGTGCGGCTCGACCAGCACCCGCCAGGCCCGTTCCAGCAGATCGGCCAGGACCAGCACGGCCCGGGCGGGATCGGAGAGCAACTCCTGCGCGATGGGGGAGCCGAGCGCCTCCGGACGGCCCGCCAGCGTCAGTTCGAGGTCCTGGCGGACGAGTGCCGGGTCGAGCGACCGCACCCCCGCGATCTCCTCCTCGAAGGTGGGGACCGGACCGGGCGGCGGCGGGCTGAAGAAGTCCGGGTTGTGTCCGCTGTGCGGCATCAGCAGCCACAGCGGCTCCAGATCGAGCCCGGCCGCCGCCTCCCGGATCAGCCGGAGCCACGGCAGGTGGTACCCCTGCCGGTGGGGCCGGGCCAGCACACGCACCGCCGCCTGCGTCTCCCCCAGGGGTGAGAGCGCGAACCGGCAGCGGAGCAGATCGTTCTTGTCGAGGTGCAGCCGGAACGCCATGTGCCGCCTTCCGGTGAACTCTCGTGAACTTTCGGCGTGGGCCGAAAGTTTAGGGCGGGCGGGCCCGGCCCAGCAAGCTGCGCCCATGCCGAGTAGAAACGAGGCCGCGGCGGAGCGCCCCCGCCCGGCACAGGCCCCGCCCGAGCACCGGCCCGCCGCCGTACCGGAGGCTCCGCCCGCCTGCCCTTCCGAGAATCCCGTCGACGTCCCGGCCGCCTCCCCGCCGGAGCACCCCGCCGTACCGGAGGGCTCGCCCGCGGCCCCCGCTTCCGGCGGCTACCGCGCCGTCTTCGCCGTGCGGGAGTTCCGGGCGGTCTTCGCGGCGCACCTGCTCTCCCTGCTCGGTGTCGTCGTCAGCGAACTCGCCCTCACCGTCCTGGTGTACCGCCTCACCGGCTCGCCGCTGCTCAGCGCCCTCACCTTCGCACTCGGCTTCCTGCCGTACCTGGTCGGCGGCACGCTGCTCGCCGGGGTCGCCGACCGGTACCCCGCCCGCCGGGTCCTCGTCACCTGCGACCTGGTCTGCGCGGCGTGCGTCGCGGTGATGGTGCTGCCGGGCACCCCGGTCGGCGGGCTGCTCGCCCTGCGCTGCCTGGTCGCGGCGGTGGCTCCGGTCTTCGCCGGGACGCGGATGGCCGCGCTCACCGAGATCCTGGGCGAGGGCGACCGCTATGTCCTCGGCCGCTCGCTGCTGCGGATCGTCTCGCAGAGCGCCGTGCTCATCGGCTTCGGCGCGGGGGGGATGCTGCTCGCCGTGCTGCCCCCGCGTGGCGCGATCGCCATCACCGTCGTGACGTTCCTCTGCTCGGCCGTCCTGCTCCGCTTCGGCACCCGCGCCCGCCCGGCCAGGTCCGGCGGGGCCGGCGGGAGCGGTGGCTCCGCGCTTCTCGGGGAGTCGCTCGCCGGGGCCCGCGTCCTGTTCCGGAACCGCCGGATCCGCGTTCTGATGCTGCTGTTCTGGGTACCGCCGCTGTTCATGGTCGCGCCCGAGGCGCTCGCCGCCCCGTACGCCGACGAGATCGGGGTCGGGCCGGTCGCGCTCGGCCTGCTGATGTGCGCGCTGCCGGTCGGGCAGATCGCGGCGGAGCTGTACGTGGGCGTCGCGCTCACGCCCCGGCTGCGCTCCTTGATCGTGCTGCCCGCCGCGGTTCTGCAACTGCTGCCGCTGGTGCTGTACGCGTTGCGCCCCGGCGCGGTCCCGGCGGCGATCGTGCTGGTACTGGCGGGGACGGGCGGCGCGTATGTCATCGGCCTGGACAAGTGGTTCGTGACGGCAGCCCCGGAGGAACTGCGCGGGCGGGCCATGACCGTGCTCACCGCCGGGCTGATGACGCTCCAGGGCGTCGGCATGGCCCTCGCCGGGCTCGCGGCCGAGTTCTTCCCCGTGCACCACGTGGTCGCCGGGGCGGCGGTGACCGGCTTCCTGTGCCTGTTGCCGCTCGTACGGGAGGCGAGGAGGACCGCCCGGGCCGAGGCCCCGGACTTCGGCCCGGAGCCCTCGGGCGGCGCCCGGGCCGAGGGCCGGGAGGGCCGTCCGGCCGAGGACCGGGGCGGCGCGGCGACCCGTACCCGGGAGGGTGCGGCGCCCGGTGACCGGGACGGCGCGGCGACCGAAGCGCGAGACGGGGTGCGGACCGAAGTCCGAGACGAGGCTGACCAACATATGACCAGTGGGTAAGGTCGGTCGCGTGCCGAAGCCGCTCAGTCTCCCCTTCGATCCCATCGCCCGCGCCGACGAGATCTGGCAGCAGCGCTGGGGGCCGGTGCCCTCGATGGCCGCGATCACCTCGATCATGCGTGCGCAGCAGATCCTGCTCGCCGAGGTCGACGCCGTGGTCAAGCCGTACGGGCTGACCTTCGCCCGGTACGAGGCACTGGTGCTGCTCGCCTTCTCCAAGGCCGGCGAGCTGCCCATGTCCAAGATCGGTGAACGGCTCATGGTCCACCCCACGTCCGTCACGAACACGGTGGACCGGCTGGTGCGCTCCGGGCTGGTGGGCAAGCGCCCCAACCCGAACGACGGGCGCGGCACCCTTGCCTCCATCACCGACAAGGGCCGCGAGGTCGTCGAGGCGGCGACCAGGGACCTGGTCGACATGGACTTCGGGCTCGGGGTGTACGACGCCGAGGAGTGCGCGGAGATCTTCGCCATGCTGCGGCCGCTGCGGATCGCGGCCCAGGATTTCAAGGAGTCGTGACACGCCACCGCTCCCGCCGCGTCACCGTCCGTGACCGGCCATCGCCCCCGGGCGGTGGCCGGGACGCGGGGGAGTGAAGGCGGCGTTCCGGTACCCGGCCCGCTGCAAGATCGCCCCGGGCCTCCGGATACGCTCGATGCCATGAAACGCAGTGTGCTGACCCGGTACCGGGCGATGGCCTACGTCACGGCAGTCATGTTGCTGGTGCTCTGCACCTGCATGGTCTTCAAGTACGGCTTCGACATGGGCGAGGGGCTGACGCTGGTCGTCTCCCAGGTCCACGGCGTGCTCTACATCATCTACCTGGTCTTCGCCTTCGACCTCGGTTCCAAGGCGAAGTGGCCGGTCGGCAAGCTGCTCTGGGTCCTGATCTCCGGCACCATCCCGACCGCCGCGTTCTTCGTCGAGCGCAAGGTCGTCCGCGAGGTCGAGCCGCTGATCGCCGACGCCGCCCCGGCGACGGCCAAGGCCTGAACCAGCGGGCCCAGGCCCGGCCCGGCGCCCTCCCGAACCGCCCCGTGTTCAGCACCGGGCGGTTCCCCATCGACATTTACTAGGACGTCCTAGTAAATTCGATGGTATGGACGCTGACGCGATCGAGGAGGGCCGCCGCCGCTGGCAGGCCCGTTACGACAAGGCCCGCAAGCGTGACGCGGACTTCACGACACTTTCCGGAGATCCGGTCGAGCCCGTCTACGGCCCCCGCCCCGGGGACGCGTACGAGGGCTTCGAGCGGATCGGCTGGCCCGGTGAGTACCCCTTCACCCGAGGGCTGCACCCGACCGGCTACCGGGGGCGCACCTGGACGATCCGCCAGTTCGCCGGCTTCGGCAACGCCGAGCAGACCAACGAGCGCTACAAGATGATCCTCGCCGCGGGCGGCGGCGGGCTCAGCGTCGCGTTCGACATGCCGACGCTGATGGGCCGCGACTCCGACGACCCCCGTTCGCTCGGCGAGGTCGGGCACTGCGGGGTGGCCATCGACTCCGCCGCAGACATGGAGGTCCTCTTCCGGGACATCCCGCTGGGCGACGTCACGACGTCGATGACGATCAGCGGACCCGCCGTCCCGGTCTTCTGCATGTACCTGGTCGCCGCCGAGCGCCAGGGCGTCGACCCGTCCGTCCTCAACGGCACGCTCCAGACGGACATCTTCAAGGAGTACATCGCGCAGAAGGAGTGGCTCTTCCAGCCCGAGCCCCATCTGCGCCTCATCGGTGACCTCATGGAGCACTGCGCCCGTGAGATCCCCGCCTACAAGCCGCTCTCCGTCTCCGGCTACCACATCCGCGAGGCCGGGGCGACGGCCGCCCAGGAGCTCGCGTACACCCTGGCCGACGGCTTCGGGTACGTGGAGCTCGGCCTCTCCCGGGGGCTGGACGTCGACACCTTCGCGCCCGGCCTGTCCTTCTTCTTCGACGCCCACCTCGACTTCTTCGAGGAGATCGCCAAGTTCCGCGCGGCCCGCCGGATCTGGGCCCGCTGGATGAAGGAGACCTACGGGGCGAAGACCGACAAGGCCCAGTGGCTCCGCTTCCACACCCAGACCGCCGGCGTCTCGCTCACCGCCCAGCAGCCGTACAACAACGTCGTGCGGACGGCGGTCGAGGCGCTTTCCGCGGTCCTCGGCGGCACCAACTCGCTGCACACCAACGCCCTCGACGAAACCCTCGCGCTCCCCTCGGAGCAGGCCGCCGAGATCGCGCTGCGCACCCAGCAGGTGCTCATGGAGGAGACCGGCGTCGCCAACGTGGCCGACCCGCTGGGCGGTTCCTGGTACGTCGAGCAGCTCACCGACCGCATCGAGGCCGATGCCGAGAAGATCTTCGACCAGATCAGGGAGCGCGGTACCCGGGCCCACCCCGATGGGCAGCACCCTGTCGGGCCCATCACCTCCGGCATCCTGCGCGGCATCGAGGACGGCTGGTTCACCGGCGAGATCGCCGAGTCCGCCTTCCGCTACCAGCAGGCCCTGGAGAAGGGCGACAAGCGCGTCGTCGGCGTCAACGTCCACCACGGCTCGGTCACCGGCGACCTGGAGATCCTGCGCGTCAGCCACGAGGTCGAGCGCGAACAGGTCCGGGAGCTCGCCACCCGCAAGGACGCCCGCGACGACGCGCGGGTGAAGGCAGCGCTGGACGCCATGCTGACCGCCGCCCGCGACGGCTCCAACATGATCGGGCCGATGCTCGACGCGGTGCGGGCCGAGGCGACGCTCGGGGAGATCTGTGGGGCCCTGCGCGACGAATGGGGCGTCTACACCGAGCCGGCCGGCTTCTGAGGCAGGACCGCCGGGCCCGTCACACGCCGCGCGACGGGCCCGGCGGTCCGCCACCCGGGGGACGGGGGCGGGATCAGGCCGAGGCTGCCGCCCCGAGCCCCCCGAGCAGCAGCACGGTGAAGCGGCGGGCCCATTCCGCGTCGACGGGCTCGGCGCTCACCAGGACCCGGTGCACGACCGCCCCGGCGATCACGTCGAAGATCAGGTCCGCGGTCGTCGCCGCCAGGCCCTCGTCCTGCTCGGTGGGCAACTCGCCGCGCTCCTGGGCTCGTCGACGCCCCTGGAGCACCAGCCGTTTCTGCCGGGCCACGATCGAGTCGCGGATCCGGGTCCGCAGCGCTTCGTCCCGGGTCGACTCCGCGACCACGGCCATCAGCGAGGTCCGGGTCTCCGGCCGCGCCAGCAGCGCGGCGAACTGCAGCACCACCGCCTGCACATCGGCCGCCAGACTCCCGAGGTCGGGTAGCTCCAGCTCGTCGAAGAGGACCGCGACGGCATCCACCACCAGCTCGTTCTTGCCCGCCCACCGCCGGTACAGGGTCGTCTTGGCGACCCCGGCCCGCGCCGCCACATCGCCCATCGTCAGTTTCGACCAGCCGAGGTCGACCAGGGAGGCTCTGGTCGCCTCCAGGATCGCTTCATCGGCCGCGGCGCTGCGCGGGCGTCCCGTTCGTGGTGGTTCGGGGTGGCTGCGGCTCAGCATGCCGTGACCATACCGGCCAGTAGGGAGAACCGAACGGGCCCCGGCGCCGTGAGACAGATCACCGGATGCCCCTGTGCGTGAGGGGGGTGGGGCAGTTACGCTACGGGTCGTAGCGTAAGGCGGCGGTGGTGCCGTCATGACGCCGCAACCGAACGACAGCCACAGGCACCGGGTGGGGACCCGGCGCCGAGCGGGCCATTCAGGGGCCCCCGGACCGTGTCCGACCGTCCACCCCGCACACCGGCGGGGCCGCGGACGGGTGCGGTTCGGCCATCGCTTTCCGTATCGGCACGCCAAGGGGGGAGGATGTACGCATGCAGCCTAGGAACATGTCCATGAGCGGTGTCGTCGACCTCGCCGCGGTGAAGGCGGCCGGTGAGGCCAAGGCCAAGGCGGAGCAGGCCCGCGCCGAGGCCGCCCGGCAGGGGGACGTCGGCGCCGTGCCGCCGTCCGCCCTGGTGATCGACGTCGATGAGGCGGGCTTCGAGCGCGAGGTCCTCCAGCGCTCCGCGGAGGTCCCGGTCGTCCTCGACTTCTGGGCCGAGTGGTGCGAGCCGTGCAAGCAGCTTGGTCCGGTCCTGGAGCGCCTGGCCCAGGAGTACAACGGCCGCTTCGTGCTGGCCAAGATCGATGTCGACGCCAACCAGATGCTGATGCAGCAGTTCGGCATCCAGGGCATTCCGGCGGTCTTCGCCGTCGTCGCCGGGCAGGCCCTTCCCCTCTTCCAGGGCGCGGCCCCGGAGGCCCAGATCCGCCAGACGCTCGACCAGCTGATCCAGGTCGGCGAGGAGCGTTTCGGCCTCACCGGCATCACCGTCGACCAGGACGCCGCCGAGGCCGCCGCCCCGGCCCCGGTCGAGGCTCCCGCCGGTCCGTACGACGCCCTGCTCGAAGCAGCCGTCCGGGCCCTGGACGCCAATGACTTCCCCGGTGCCGTGCAGGCGTACCAGAACGTCCTGGCCGACGACCCGTCGAACACCGAGGCCAAGTTGGGCCTGGCCCAGGCCGAACTCCTCTCCCGGGTCAAGGACATGGACCCGCAGCGGGCGCGTCAGGACGCCGCGGAGCGTCCGGCCGACGTGACCGCCCAACTCGCCGCCGCCGACCTGGATCTGGTGGGCGGCCATGTCGAGGACGCCTTCGGGCGGCTCGTCGAGGCGGTGCGCCGCACCTTCGGCGAGGACCGGGAGGCGGTGCGGGTCCGTCTGTTGGAGCTGTTCGAGGTGATCGGCCCCGACGATCCCCGGGTGGTCTCGGCGCGCGCGGCGCTGGCGCGCGTCCTGTTCTGACGGGCGGAACTCGTTCCGGCGCGGGACTTGTTCCGTTCTGACAACGCGGCCGCGGTGCCTCCGGGGTACCGCGGCCGTTTTCGCGATCGCGCGACAAGAGACGGTTTCGCTTTACCAAATCTTGATAAAGAGGCCGCCTGTTACTGGCAGTAAATCACCCCTTGGTTTCTGTCCGAAAAGAGACTGAATCCCCCTTTCGTCCTTCTGGTGGGAGCCACCGTGTGTGGCCGCGTGGTGCCAGCCCGTCGCGCTGTGTTCGCCACGCCATTACCAGTGAGTAACGAACCCCTTGTGCGGCGGGCTTGAATGCACCACGATCGGCCACGCTCGGTCCAATGACGCCAAGCCCGGCCGCCAGCCGGTGCGCTGGCTTTGTTGGGTCCCCACCGAGTGGGCCGGCGGTCGTGACGCCGGCTCCGGACAGGGGGGTTCCTGCCATTCGGCAGGGCCTGTCCGATCAGGCCGCGCGGCTGCGCGGCCGGTGGTTGTCGCTCGGGGGTGATCGCCGGTGATTCGGACGCGGTTCCCGCCTCCGTGCGCGGGCGCTCTCCTTACCGAGGACGTAGCACTTCTCCCATCCCAGGACGGGCCCCGCCCGTACCGGAGATGTACGTCCGAGAAGGAGGAAAGAAATGAGTTCCCAGGTTCGTGGCGGCACGAGATGGAAGCGCTTCGCTCTGGTCATGGTGCCGAGCGTCGCCGCGACCGCCGCGGTCGGCGTCGGTCTCGCGCAGGGCGCCCTCGCGGCGTCCTTCAGTGTGTCCGGCCAGGACTTCAAGGTGAGCACGGACAGCCTCGTCGGCCACAACTTCGTGCAGTACGGTTCCGTGGCCACCGGCAAGAGCCTTGAGGGCAAGAACGAGGCGCACGCCGTGGCCGTGTCCGGCTTCAGCGATGCCACGATCACCAACATGTGCCAGTCGGTGGTCACTCCGAACCTTCCGTTCGGACTCGGCACCATCACGCTGCGGTTGACGGCAGGTACGAACCCGAACAAGCCGGTCACGGCGACCAACCTGTATCTGGATGTCGCCGAGCTCGACGCGGACGCCGAGTTCAAGAACATCGACATCGGTGTGGCGGCGGGCGACGTCGGCAAGCCGGGCATCCAGCCCGGCACGGAGGCGAAGGTCAACCCGAACGGCTTCGCGCAGCGCGCCGAGGAGGCGAGGCTGAGCAACGTGAGGCAGACGGCGTGGGCGACCACGGCCGGAACCTTCAAGCTCACCGACCTCAGCCTGCGGCTGAAGTCGGGCAACAAGCCTTGCTACTAGGCCTTGGGCCAGGGGTGGCCGGGGCGCCCGCTGCGGGGCCCCGGCCACCCACCCTTTCTCTTCTCACAGCAGTACCGGTTCCAGGGAGCTGTTTTCCATGAGCCCCGAGTCCACAGGGCAGAACGAGCACTTTCTCCGTGTCTTCCGGCGCGAATTCCGCACCTGGCGGGGAAACCGGCCGTTCTGGGCGGGCCTGTTCACCATGATGGGCGGTCTGCCCATCGCGTACTTCCCGTATGCCAACATGCACCTCGGCAACGTCACGCTGGCGATGTCCACGACCGCCGGCGCGGGATCGCTGATCATCGGCGTCCTGCTGGTCACGCTGGGCCTCACCATGTGGTTCCACCACATCGTGAGAGTGTTCGCCGGAATCGCCACGATCCTGCTGGCCCTGGTCTCCATACCCGTGGCCAACATCGGCGGCTTCGTGATCGGCTTCCTGTTCGCCCTGGTCGGCGGCGCGCTCTCGGTCTCCTGGGCCCCTGGAGAGCCGGAGCCCGCGGGCCCGGACACCGGCATGCGCGACGGGGCGCCCGAGGACGTCGGTACGGGGACACGGGAGCGGGGCCCCGATCTCCACAAGGTGGCGGTGGTGCCCCAGCGGCAGCCGGAGCAGGACGACACGACGATCGAGGCCGACGGCGGGGGGCATCGTGCGGGGTGACGAGACAGAGCTGAACGCGACCGGGCAGAACTACCGGACGGCAACCGGACCGCGCCACGCAGCCCCCAGGAAGTCGCTGCTGACGAAGCTGCACATACCCGCGGGCAAGGCGTTCGCACTCGCCGCGATGCCGACGGCCGTCTTCGTGGGCATGGGGCTGACGCCCCGGCTCGCACTCGCCGACGACAACCCGGACATCCCCTTCGCGCCCGGCCCCTGTGTGACCCGCTCCGACGAACCGGGCGAGTTCCCCTCGCCGTCCGCGTCGGACACGACGTCACCCTCGCCGTCCGCCACCGACTCCGGGGACAAGGGCGAGGCCCCGAAGCCCTCGGTGACCCCTTCGGCGAGCGACACGACGAAGCCCGAGGCCGGGACCACGCCCGATTCCACGCCCGATTCCGCGCCTGAGTCCACGCCCGATTCCGCGCCCGAGTCCGCGTCCGGGGCCGCCTCCGGTGCGCGGGCCGCAGAGACCCCGGACGCCGCGCCGAGCGCCGCACCCACCCCCACGAAGTCGAGGAACCCGCTCGACCCGCTGGGCGTCGGCGACGCGCTCAGGGACTTCTTCGGCATCCCGGACAAGGCGCAGGCCGACCCGTCCCCGGCCCCGTCCTCCACCACGGACACCGAGTCCCCGAAGCCCTCACCGAGCGACACCGCCGAGCCGGTGGACACCCCGGAGAAGCCCGCCGACAGCGTGGAGAAGCCCGCGGACACGGCGCGGAAGACCAGCGACGGGACCGCGGACGCCATCCGTGAGGCCGCCGGGAAGGCCGGGGCGTCGGTCGAGGAACTCGACGACGACGTCAAGGGACTCGACCCCAAGAAGGACGAGGACATCCCGGACGGCGCCAAACCGCGCTTCCCGTGCCCGACCGCCGACCCCGAGGCCCTGGCCGCGGCCGGCCTGGAGACGGGCATGCCGCTGCTCCCCACCGACCCGTGGATCCTGAACAGTTCGCTGCTCACCCTGAACGGGCTCGACTACAAGGGCATCGTCGAGGTGAAGACGTACGACGGCACCGTCAAGAAGGTGCTGAAGTTCACCGCGAGCTCCATCGACATCGGGAACCTCCATCAGAAGACGGTCGGCCCGAACGGCACCACGGCCCATGTCGAGGCGCGCAAGGGCTCCACGTCCACCATCCGCAACGGCACGGTGACCATGTACACGGAGGAGCTGAAGGGGAATCTCTTCGGGCTCATCCCGGTCACGTTCAGCCCGCAGACCCCGCCGCCGTTGAACGTCCCCTTCGCGTTCTTCACCAAGGTCAAGGTGACGCAGGCCGGTCAGTTCGGCGGAACGCTCAAGGTGCCGGGGCTGCACAACTACTTCACCTGAGCCAACGCCGGACCGGACCGGTAAGGGAGCCGCACGAAGCGGTGGCCGCCCCCCCCGGAGGGAAGCGGCCACCGCCTCGTCGTATGCGTACCCGTGTCCGTGCCGGTCGCGTCAGTCGCGCTCCCCGCCACCCACGTGGTGCACGCGCACCATGTTCGTGGTGCCCGGGATGCCGGGGGGCGAGCCGGCGGTGATGATCATGGTGTCACCCGGGTTGTAGCGGTCCAGCTTCATCAGTTCCGCGTCGACCAGGTCGACCATCGCGTCGGTGTTGTCCACGTGCGGCACGACGCGGGCCTCGACGCCCCAGCTCAGGGCGAGCTGGTTGCGGGTGGACTCGTCCGTGGTGAACGCCAGGATGGGCTGCGTCGCGCGGTAGCGGGAGAGCCGGCGGGCCGTGTCACCGGACTTGGTGAACGCGACGAGCGCCTTGCCGTTCAGGAAGTCCGCGATCTCGCAGGCGGCGCGCGCCACCGAACCGCCCTGGGTGCGCGGCTTCTTGCCCGGCACCAGCGGCTGGAGGCCCTTGGAGAGCAGCTCGTTCTCGGCGGCGACGACGATCTTCGACATCGTCTTGACCGTCTCGACCGGGTACGCGCCCACGCTGGACTCCGCGGAGAGCATGACCGCGTCCGCGCCGTCCAGGATCGCGTTGGCGACGTCGGACGCCTCGGCACGGGTCGGCCGCGAGTTGGTGATCATCGACTCCATCATCTGGGTCGCCACGATCACCGGCTTGGCGTTCCGGCGGCAGAGCTCCACCAGGCGCTTCTGCACCATCGGGACCTTCTCCAGCGGATACTCCACGGCCAGGTCGCCACGGGCCACCATCACACCGTCGAAGGCCATGACGACCTCCTCCATGTGCTCGACCGCCTGCGGCTTCTCCACCTTGGCGATGACCGGGACCCGGCGGCCCACCTCGTCCATCACCCGGTGGACGTCCTTGATGTCGTCGGCGTCCCGTACGAAGGAGAGCGCCACCAGGTCGCACCCCATCCGCAGCGCGAACCGCAGGTCCTCGACGTCCTTCTCGGACAACGCGGGGACGTTGACCGCCGCACCGGGCAGGTTGATGCCCTTGTGGTCGGAGATGACGCCGCCCTCGATGACGATCGTCCGCACACGCGGCCCCTCGACGGCGACGACCTTCAGCTCGACGTTGCCGTCGTTGATCAGGATCGGATCGCCCTTGGCCACGTCGCCGGGCAGACCCTTGTACGTCGTGCCGCAGATCGACTTGTCACCGGGCACGTCCTCCGCGGTGATGGTGAACTCGTCCCCGCGGACCAGCTCGACGGGCCCCTCGGCGAACTTCCCCAGACGGATCTTCGGGCCCTGGAGATCGGCGAGTACGCCGATCGCGCGGCCGGTCTCGGCCGCGGCCCTGCGGACCAGGTCGTAACGGCCCTGGTGCTCCTCGTGGCTGCTGTGACTGAAGTTGAAGCGGGCCACGCTCATGCCGGCCTCGATCAGAGCGACGAGCTGCTCGTGGGAGTCGACGGCGGGACCGAGTGTGCAGACGATTTTGGAACGGCGCATGAGGCGGATCCTATCGGTTTGTTTAGCAACGGAATATTCCGTCTGGCGGAAGGTACAAAGGGGCGCGGGGGTGCTCAGTTGTGGTCCCGTCCGACGAGCGCGAACGTCTGGACGGCTATCTCCAGCTCCTCGTCCGTCGGTACCACCGCGACCGCCACCCGTGCGTGGTCCGGCGAGATCAGTCGCGGGGCACCGGACCGCACGGCGTTCAGATCCGCGTCCACCGCCAGGCCGAACCCCTCCAGCCCGGCGATCGCAGCCTCCCGCACCGGCGCCGAGTTCTCCCCGACCCCCGCCGTGAACACCACCGCGTCCACCCGCCCGAGGACCGCCGAATAGGCGCCGATGTACTTCTTCAGCCGGTGCACATAGATGTCGAAGGCCAGCGCCGCCCGCTCGTCCCCCTCGTCGACCCGGCGCCGGATCTCCCGCATGTCGTTGTCGCCGCACAGCCCGACCAGACCGCTCCGCTTGTTGAGCAGTTCGTCGATCTCGTCCGTCGACATGCCCGCCACCCGCTGGAGATGGAAGGTGACGGCCGGGTCGATGTCCCCGGAGCGCGTGCCCATCACCAGCCCCTCCAACGGGGTCAGGCCCATCGAGGTCTCCACGCACCGGCCACCCGCCACCGCCGACGCGGAGGCGCCGTTGCCCAGGTGCAGCACGATCGTATTGACGTCCTTCGGAGCGCGTCCCAGCAACTCGGCGGCCTTGCGGGAGACGTACGCGTGCGAGGTGCCGTGGAAGCCGTACCGCCGGATGTGGTGGGTGTCGGCCGTCTCCACGTCGATCGCGTACCGCGCCGCGTACTCCGGCATCGTGGTGTGGAACGCCGTGTCGAACACCGCCACCTGCGGCAGGTCCGGTCGCAGGGCCCGCGCGGTACGGATGCCGAGCAGGTTCGCCGGATTGTGCAGCGGGGCCACCGGGACCAGGCGCTCGATCTCCTCCAGCACCTCCTCGCCGACCACCACCGGTTCGGTGAACCGCAGTCCGCCGTGCACCACCCGGTGGCCGATCGCCGCCAGTTCCGGGGAGTCCAGGCCCAGCCCGTCGGCCGCCAGCTCCTCGGCCGCCGCCTTCAGCGCGGCCTCGTGGTCGGGGATCGGCCCCGTACGCTCCCGCCGCTCGCCGATGCCGCCCGCCAGCGGGGTGTGCACCAGCCGGGATGTCTCCTCGCCGATGCGCTCGACCAGTCCGGTCGCCAGCCGGGAGTGGTCGCTCATGTCCAGGAGCTGGTACTTCACCGACGAGGAGCCGGAGTTGAGGACGAGTACGTGCTGCGCCGCCATGGTCGGGGAGCCGCCTTCCGGGATCGGGGAGCCGTCCGGGATCCCGGACGGCGGCGAGGCCGGGGAGACGTTCGGGGCCGGGGCGGTCATGCGGGCCGCCCCTCGCCCTGCGCCTGGATCGCCGTGATGGCCACGGTGTTGACGATGTCCTGGACGAGCGCGCCACGGGACAGATCGTTGACGGGCTTCCGCAGCCCCTGGAGCACCGGCCCGACGGCGACCGCGCCCGCCGAGCGCTGCACGGCCTTGTAGGTGTTGTTGCCGGTGTTCAGGTCCGGGAAGATCAGCACCGTGGCCCGCCCGGCCACCTCGGAGCCCGGCAGCTTCGTCGCGGCGACCCCCGGGTCCACCGCGGCGTCGTACTGGATGGGGCCCTCGATCAGGAGGTCCGGCCGGCGTGCCCGGACCAGGTCCGTCGCCTCGCGCACCTTGTCGACGTCGGCGCCCGAACCGGAGGTGCCCGTCGAGTACGACAGCATCGCGATCCGCGGCTCCACGCCGAAGCGGGCGGCGGTGGCGGCCGACTGCACCGCGATGTCCGCGAGCTGCCTCGCATCCGGGTCCGGGTTGACCGCGCAGTCCCCGTACACCAGGACCTTGTCGGCCAGGCACATGAAGAAGACGGAGGAGACGATCGAGGGGCCGGATCCGGTTATCCCGTCGCCCGCCGCACCGGCCGACGCGCCGCGCTCGGCCCCCTTCGTCTTGATGATCTCGAAGGCGGGGCGGATCGTCGCCGCGGTGGAGTGCGCGGACCCGGAGACCATGCCGTCCGCGAGTCCCTGCTCGACCATCAGCGTGCCGAAGTAGTTCACGTCGGCGACCACGTCGTACGCCAGCTCCGCCGTGACGCCGCGGTGCGCGCGCAGCCGCGCGTACCGCTCGGCGAACGTCAGCCGCATCTCAGAGGTCTGCGGGTCGACGATCTGCGTACCGGCGAGGTCGATGCCGAGGTCGGCGGCCCGCTTGCGAATGGTGTCGGGCTCGCCGAGCAGCGTGAGATCGCAGACGTCGCGGCGCAGCAGCACGTCGGCGGCGCGCAGCACCCGCTCCTCCGTGCCCTCCGGCAGGACCACCCGGCGCCGGTCGGCGCGTGCCTGCTCCAGCAGTTCGTGCTCGAACATCATCGGCGTGATCCGCCCGCTGCGGGCCACCGAGATCCGCTCCAGCAGGGCGCCCGTGTCCACATGGCGCTCGAACAGGCCCAGCGCCGTCTCCGCCTTGCGGGGCGTCGCCGCGTTCAACTTGCCTTCCATCGCGAAGAGTTCCCCGGCGGTGGGGAAGGAGCCGCCGACCACGGAGACCACCGGGGTGCCCGGTGCGAGCCGGGCGGCCAGGGTGAGGATCTCCTTGCCGGGACGTTCGTCCAGGGTCAGCAGCACACCGGCGATGGGCGGTGTCCCGGCGCTGTGCGCGGCCAGCGAGCCGACCACCAGGTCCGCCCGGTCGCCGGGCATGACCACCAGACAGCCCGGTGTCAGCGCCTTCAGCAGGTTCGGCAGCGTCGCACCGCCGAAGACGAAGTCCAGCGCGTCCCGGGCCAGCCCCGACTCGTCGCCGAGCAGCACCGTGCCGCCGAGCGCCGTGGTGATCTGGGCCACGGTCGGCGCGGACAGTGCCGCGTCGTCGGGCAGCACGGAGCAGGGGACCGGCAACTGCGACGCCAGCCGTTCCGCGAGGGCGTCGCGGTCCTCGGCCGCCACCCGGTTCACGATCATGGCGACGACGTCGCAGCCGAGCCCGGCGTACGCCCGGTACGCGTTGCGCGCCTCGGCGCGCACGGACTGCGCCGTCTGGCCCCTGCCGCCGACCACCGCGATCAACGAGGCGCCGAACTCGTTGGCGAGGCGGGCGTTGAGCGCCAGCTCGTCGGGGAGCTGGGTGGCGGCGAAGTCGGTGCCGAGGACCAGCACCACCTCGTACTCCTGGGCCACCTGGTGGAAGCGCTCGACGAGCCGGGAGACCAGTTCGTCGGTACCCTGCTCGGCCTGGAGCGCGGACGCCTCCTCGTAGTCCAGTCCGTAGACCGACGCGGGGTCCTGGGCGAGCCGGTAGCGGGCCCGCAGCAGCTCGAACAACCGGTCGGGACCGTCATGGACGAGGGGCCGGAACACCCCGACCCGGTCCACCTGACGCGTCAGGAGCTCCATGACTCCCAGATCGACGACCTGACGGCCGTCTCCCCGGTCGATCCCGGTCACGTACACGCTGCGCGCCACGCGTGCTCTCCCGTCCATATTTGCGGTTTGGGACGTATCGCCATGTTGACGATACGCCGGGCGCGCGAGACGCCGCCCGCCGGGCGTGCCCCCGTGTCCACGGCGCACGCGCCGCGCCCGACCCACCGGGGAATCACCCCGGTATGCGAGGGGCCACCCGGGCGGGCGTCACCGGAACGGGCGAGACCATGAGGTCCAGACCACGTGGGACAATCGTCATGGTTCACGGTGCGGCGAGGGTTTTCGTCCTCACCCCCGGAGCCCACGGCATCAGCGAGGGCAGGAGACACAGGACGATGCGCATCGGAGTTCTCACCGCAGGCGGCGACTGTCCGGGCCTGAACGCAGTGATCCGCTCGGTCGTGCACCGTGCGGTGGTGGGGCACGGAGACGAGGTCATCGGCTTCGAGGACGGCTTCAAGGGCCTCCTGGACGGCCACTTCCGCCCGCTCGACCTCAACGCGGTCAGCGGCATCCTGGCCCGCGGCGGGACCATACTCGGTTCGGCCCGGCTCGAGCGCGCCCGGCTGCGCGAGGCCGCCGAGAACTGCGCGGAGCTGAGCCGTCGTTACGGCATGGACGCGCTCATCCCGATCGGCGGCGAAGGCACCCTCACCGCGGCACGGATGCTGTCGGACGCCGGGATGCCCGTCGTCGGCGTCCCCAAGACCATCGACAACGACATCTCCGCCACCGACCGGACCTTCGGCTTCGACACGGCCGTGGGGGTCGCCACCGAGGCCATAGACCGTCTGAAGACCACCGCCGAGTCGCACCAGAGGGTCATGGTCGTCGAGGTCATGGGCCGGCACGCCGGCTGGATCGCGCTGGAGTCCGGGATGGCGGGCGGCGCGCACGGCATCTGCCTGCCCGAGCGACGCTTCGAGGTCGACGACCTGGTCAAGATGGTCGAGGCACGGTTCGCGCGCGGCAAGAAGTTCGCGGTGATCTGCGTCGCCGAGGGCGCGCACCCGGCCGAGGGCTCCATGCCGTACGCCAAGGGCGAGATCGACCAGTACGGCCACGAGCGCTTCCAGGGCATCGGCAACCGGCTGGCCATCGAACTGGAGACCCGGCTCGGCAAGGAGGCCAGGCCGGTCATCCTCGGCCATGTGCAGCGCGGCGGCACGCCGACCGCGTACGACCGGGTGCTCGCCACCCGCTTCGGCTGGCACGCGGTGGAGGCCGCGCACCGCGGCGACTTCGGTCGCATGACGGCGCTGCGCGGCAACGACATCGCGATGGTTCCGCTGGCGGACGCCATCACCCAGCTCAAGACGGTCCCCAAGAACCGGATGGACGAGGCCGAGTCGGTCTTCTGATCCGGCCCCGGGCCCTCCGGCCCCGGGCGGTGTGGCGTGCGGACGCGGCAGGGGGCGGGCGCGGAAGGCGGGGGGCTCAGGGCTCCTCGCCCCGCGTCACCCCCGCCGTCCGCCAGAAGCGTTCCACGATCCCCGCCAGGAACGCCCGCCCCGCGTCACCCGTCGCCCCGGACGGTTCCCCGGCCGCGTCGGCGTGGCCGGAGCCCGGTGCCCTCAGCGCCCGGTGGTCGGCGTGGAGCTGATCCAGCACGTCCTGGAGGTGCCCCCGCTCCAGCCGCACCAGCTTCGCCACCGACCGCACATGGGCGTGACGGCGCGTGGTGACCGCGGCCCGCAGCAGCTCCGCCAACTCCTCGTCCCGGCCGGACACCGTCACCAGCCCCGCGGGCGTCAGCCCGAGCACCTCGACGAGCGCCGCGGACTGGCGGTCGTTCCCCCGCCAGCGCCCCGCCTCCTCCATCCGCAGATACGCGGCGGGTGCCAGCCCCACCAGACCGGCCAGCTCCGCCACGGACAGCCGCCGGGCCGTCCGGTGTTCCCGCAGGGTGCGCGCGGCGGAGAGCAACTCGCCCGGGGAACACCACAGCACCCCGGCCAGCGCGGTGCGTTCGTACTCCGTCGGAACGGTCTTGCCGTGCTCCCAGGCGATCACCGTCGCGGTGCTGATCCGGAGGCCGTACTGGGCCCCGAGGCCGTACGCGACATGGCCGGGCCGCATCCCCAGGCCCTCGCGGAGGCGGCGCGCGGCCGAGGCGTCGAAGG
Source organism: Streptomyces sp. NPDC052042 (assembly GCF_044548345.1). Taxonomy (NCBI): domain Bacteria; kingdom Bacillati; phylum Actinomycetota; class Actinomycetes; order Kitasatosporales; family Streptomycetaceae; genus Streptomyces; species Streptomyces sp. NPDC052042. The sequence continues at coordinate 151,629 of NZ_JBIUBU010000003.1, forward strand.
GCGGTGTGGAACCGAAGGGCGGCGGAGAGACGGAGGACCGGGAGGGGCGCACGGCTTCACCGTAGGAGCGGGCCCGCCGCCCGACTACGGTGCGTTCCACCGATACCACGGCTCGTAGGAAGGTCCTAGTGCCGCTCCCGGCACTGGGCCGCGCGGAAGGCCCACGCCGGGTGGCCAGGTGCCGTGCCCGCACGGATGGGGCCATGCCGTGCGGAGGGCACTGGGCCGGTACGGAAGTCCTGTGCCGGTACTCGGTCGGACCCGTTCCGGCACGCGGGCGGCCCTGTTCCGGTACGCGGGCGGTCCGGCCCGGCCGGTGCTCCGGCGCGGAGGGCCGAAGACCCGCCCGGCGGCCGATGCCGCCGTCCGCGCGCGGGGTCAGTGGTCCCGGCGCACCCAGCGGTAGCGCAGTTCCGGGCGGCCGACCTGGCCGTACTGAGGGCTGCGCACCGCGCGTCCCGTCGTCACCAGGTGTTCCAGATAGCGGCGTGCGGTGATCCGTGAGATGCCCAGCTCGGCCCCGGCCGACCCCGCCGTCACACCGTCCGAGTCCCGCAGGACGCGGACGACGGCCTCCAGAGTCGGGCCGCTCAGCCCCTTCGGCAGTCGGTTCGGCTGCGGCGCGCGCAGCACTCCGAGCGCGCGGTCCACCTCGTCCTGACCGCTCGCCTCACCGGCCGCCGTGCGGAACTCGGCGTAACGGACGAGCCGGTCGCGCAGCGTGGCGAAGGTGAACGGTTTCAGCACGTACTGGACGACACCGAGCGACACCCCTTCCCGGACCACCGACAGATCGCGTGCCGAGGTCACCGCGATGACGTCCGCCGAGTGCCCGGCCGCGCGCAGCGAACGCAGCAGGTGCAGGCCGTACCCGTCCGGCAGGTACAGGTCCAGGAGCAGCAGATCGACCGGCGCCCGGTCCAGCGCCCGCACCGCCTCCGCGCGCGAGTGCGCGACCGCGGCCACCTCGAAGCCGGGGACGCGGCCCACGTACAGCCGGTGGGCGTCCGCGGCGACGGGGTCGTCCTCGACCACCAGGACCCGGATCACGGCACGACCTCCCCGGCGGCGCTCTTCGCCCGGTCGCCCGAGGCCAGCGGCAGCCGGACCGTGAACCGGGCACCGCCCTCCGGGCCGCGGTCCAGTTTCACCGTCCCGCCGTTGCGGCGCACCGCCTGCCGCACCAGGGCCAGTCCGATCCCCCGGCCCGCGCCGTGCGTGGACCAGCCCCGGTCGAACACGACGGGGACGTCGTCCGGATGGATGCCCGCCCCGGTGTCGGCGACCCTCAGCAGCAACTCGTCCTCCTCGGCCAGAGCGGTGACGGTGACCCTGGGCCGCCCCGACCGGGTCGGGCGCGCGTCGCCCGAGGGTCGCCGTGGTTCCCCGACGCGCGGGCCGGGCACGGATGCCGACCGGGGGGAAGCGGATGCGTCGGGCACGGCTGCGGGTGCGGCCGGATCGGATGCGTCGGGCACGGACGGGGGAGCCGGCGAACCGGATGCGCCCGGCAGGACCGGATCGGCCGCCGCCTCCGACACCGCGTCCACCGCGTTGTCGATCAGGTTGCCGAGGATCGTCACCAGATCCCGGTCCAGCAGGGTCGTGGGCAGGGCGCCGTCGTCGATCATGCTGTCGTCCGCGAGCACCAACTCCACCCCCCGCTCGTTCGCCTGGGCCGCCTTGCCCAACAGCAGCGCCGCCAGCACCGGTTCGCCGACCGCGCCCACCACCCGGTCGGTGAGGGCCTGGGCCGACTCCAGTTCGGCGGTGGCGAAGCCGACCGCCTCCTCGGCCCGGCCCAGTTCGATCAGCGAGACGACGGTGTGCAGCCGGTTCGCCGCCTCGTGCGCCTGTGAGCGCAACGCCTGGGTGAACCCGCGCTCGGAGTCCAACTCGCCGGACATCGACTGGAGTTCGGTGTGATCGCGCAGCGTCACGACGGTACCGCGCCGCTCACCGCCCACCACCGGGCGGGTGTTGACCACGATCACCCGGTCCGCCGTCAGATGCAGCTCGTCGACCCGCTCCTCGGAGGCGAGCAACGCCCCGGTCAGCGGCGCCGGAAGCGACAGATCGGCGACCCCGCGCCCCAGGACGTCCCGTCCCAGCCCGAGCAGTTCCCGGCCCGCGTCGTTGATCAGCGCGATCCGGCGCTGCCCGTCGAGCATCAGCAGCCCTTCACGCACCGCGTGCAGCGTGGCCTGGTGGTAGTCGTGCATCCGGCTCAGCTCGGCCGCGTTCATGCCGTGGGTGTGCCGGCGGAGCCGGGCGTTGATCACGTACGTGCCGAGGCCGCCGAGCGCCAGCGCTCCGCCCGCGGCCAGGCCCAGCGCCCTCAGCTCCGCACGCACCTGCGAGGAGATCCGCTCGACCGTGATGCCCGCGCTGACCAGTCCGGTGATCCTGCCGCCGTCCCGGACCGGGGTGACGACCCGGATCGAGGGCCCGAGGGTGCCGGCGTAGGTCTCGGTGAACGTCTCACCGCGCAGCGCCTGCGCGGTGTGACCGAGGAACTCCTCCCCGATCCGGCCGGTGTCGGGATGCGTCCAGCGGATCCGTTCCGGCGACATGATCGTGACGAAGGCGATCCCGGTGTCCCTGCGGACCTGCTCCGCGTAGGGCTGGAGCGCGACGGACGGGTCCGGGGCGCGGATCGCCTCCCGCACGGACGGGGAGCCCGCGATCGCCAGCGCCGCCGCCCGGACCTGCCGGGCCGCAGTCTCCTCCGCCTGCGCCCGGCCGGAGGCGTACGCGAAGAACGCGCACCCCGCCACCACCGCGGCGACCAGCACCACCTGCATGGCGAAGAGCTGGCCGGCCAGGCTGCGCGGACGGGTACGGAACAGACGCATGCCGCCCAGTCTGCCTGGCCGGAAACATGTAAACGAAATGTACGCAACAGTGACCGCCCTCACAGGGAGCGAGATATTCGCCGAGGGTTTTTCCGGCCCCGATGTGCCGGACGACCCTGGCGCCCCCGGGGACGGGGGAGCGACCCGGACGAGCCGAGGAGAACCCCCCGTGGGAGTGGCAGCAGCCAGGCGGGACCGTACGCACTATCTGTATCTGGCCGTCATCGCGGCCGTGGCGCTCGGCATTCTGGTGGGCTTGACGGCCCCGGGCGTCGCCGTCGAGCTCAAGCCGATCGGCACCGGTTTCGTCAACCTCATCAAGATGATGATCTCGCCGATCATCTTCTGCACGATCGTGCTGGGCGTCGGATCGGTGCGCAAGGCCGCCAAGGTCGGCGCGGTCGGCGGACTCGCCCTCGGTTACTTCCTGGTCATGTCGACGGTGGCGCTCTCCATCGGCCTGCTCGTCGGCAACTTCCTGGAGCCCGGCCAGGGCCTGCACCTCACCGAGGCGGTGCGTGCCGCGGGTGAGAAGCAGGCGGCGGGCGCGAGCGAGTCCACCGCGGACTTCCTGCTCGGCATCATCCCCACCACGATCGTCTCCGCCTTCACCGAGGGCCAGGTGCTCCAAACTCTGCTGATCGCCCTGCTCGCGGGCTTCGCGCTCCAGGCCATGGGAGCGGCGGGCGAACCGGTGCTGCGCGGCATCGGCCACATCCAGCGCCTGGTCTTCCGCATCCTCGCCATGATCATGTGGGTGGCCCCGGTCGGCGCGTTCGGCGCGATGGCGGCCGTGGTGGGCGAGACCGGCGTCGACGCGCTGAAGTCCCTCGCCGTGATCATGATCGGCTTCTACCTCACCTGCGCGATCTTCGTCTTCGTGGTGCTCGGCACCATCCTGCGCCTGGTCGCCGGGGTCAATCTGATCGCCCTGCTGAAGTATCTGGGACGCGAGTTCCTGCTGATCCTCTCCACCTCCTCCTCGGAGTCCGCGCTGCCGCGGCTCATCGCGAAGATGGAGCACCTCGGAGTCAGCAAGCCCGTCGTCGGCATCACCGTGCCGACGGGCTACTCCTTCAACCTCGACGGCACCGCGATCTACCTCACGATGTCCTCGCTCTTCATCGCCAACGCGCTGGGCGACCCGCTGACCGCCGGTGAGCAGATCTCGCTGCTGGTCTTCATGGTCATCGCGTCCAAGGGGGCGGCCGGGGTCACCGGCGCGGGTCTGGCCACCCTCGCGGGCGGTCTCCAGCCCCACCGGCCCGAACTGGTCGACGGCGTCGGGCTCATCGTCGGCATCGACCGCTTCATGAGCGAGGCCCGCGCCCTGACGAACTTCGCGGGCAACGCCGTGGCCACCGTTCTGATCGGCACCTGGACCAGGGAGATCGACAAGGGGCGGGTGGACCAGGTCCTCTCCGGCGCGCTCCCGTGGGACGAGCGGATGCTGGGTCACGACGGCGAGGAGGCGAGCGTTCCGGAGCCGCGCGCCGGCGACCAGGAACACGCCATGGCCAAGGCATAGGCACAGGACCACCCGGCCGCCGGGTGGGCCACCGGACCACCGGGCCACCGGACCGAAGGCACACCTCCTTCAGACACGAGCCGGACGGTCACCGCAAGGGCCGCCGCGGGACCTCCCGCCGCGGGACCTCCCGCGGCGGCCCTTCGCGTGGCCCGCGCCCGGCTCCTGTCGCTCACGGGCTCCGCGTCCGGCCGCACGGGCCGGATCACGAGCCGCCTCGTCCTCATGTCGCCCGGAGCACGAGCCGCCCCGTGCTCACACGGGCCGGAACCAGACCGTGGCGAGCGGTGGCAGCGTCAGCAGCAGGCTTCCGGGGCGGCCGTGCGCGGCCACCGGTTCGGCCTTCAGCGGGTCGGGGCAGCACACATCGCTGCCGCCGTACCGCGCCGCGTCCGTGTTGAGCGCCTCCGCCCACTCCGACTGACTGCCGAGCACATCCGGGACGCCGAGGCGGTAGTCGTGCCGCACCACCGGGGAGAAGTTGCTGACGGCCAGCAGCGGCGAACCGTGCCTGTCGTAGCGGAGGAAGGCGAAGACATTGTCCTCGGCCGCTCCGCCGTCCACCCAGGAGAAGCCCTCCGGCACGGTGTCGCACTGCCACAGCGCGGGAGTGGCGCGGTACACCGCGTTCAGGTCGCCTACCAGGGTGCGTACGCCCCGGTGGTCGTCCGCCGACGCGTACGCCGGGTCCAGCAGCCACCACTCCGGTCCGTGCTCCTGCGACCATTCCGCCCCCTGGGCGAACTCCTGTCCCATGAAGAGGAGTTGCTTGCCCGGATGGGCCCACATGAAGCCGAGGTACGCGCGATGGTTGGCACGCCGCTGCCACCAGTCGCCGGGCATCTTGCTGACCAGCGCCTGCTTGCCGTGCACCACCTCGTCGTGCGAGATCGGCAGCACGTAGTTCTCGCTGTACGCGTACACCATCGAGAACGTCATCTCGTCGTGGTGGTACTTGCGGTGGACCGGCTCCTTCGTCATGTACTGGAGGGAGTCGTGCATCCAGCCCATGTTCCACTTCAGCCCGAAGCCCAGCCCGCCGTAACCACCATGCCCGACATGGTGGGTGGCGCGGGTCACGCCGTCCCAGGCCGTGGACTCCTCGGCGATGGTGACGACACCGGGGTTGCGCCGGTAGACGGTGGCGTTCATCTCCTGGAGGAAGGCGACGGCGTCCGGGTTCTCCCGGCCCCCGTGTTGGTTGGGGGACCACTGCCCGTCCTCGCGCGAGTAGTCGAGGTACAGCATCGAGGCCACCGCGTCGACCCGCAGCCCGTCGATGTGGAACTCCTCGCACCAGTACGTCGCGTTGGCCACGAGGAAGTTGCGCACCTCCTTGCGCCCGTAGTCGAACTCCAGCGTGCCCCAGTCCGGATGCGCGGCCCGTGCCGGGTCGGAGTGCTCGTACAGCGGGCGGCCGTCGAACTCCGCGAGCGCCCAGTCGTCCCGCGGGAAGTGCGCGGGCACCCAGTCCATGATCACGCCGATTCCGGCCCGGTGCAGGGCGTCGACGAGGTGGCGGAAGTCGTCCGGGGTGCCCAGGCGGGCCGTCGGCGCGTAGAAGCCGGTCACCTGGTAGCCCCAGGAGCCGCCGAAGGGGTGCTCGGCGACCGGCATCAGCTCCACGTGCGTGAAACCCAGCTCCCTTACGTAAGTGGGGAGTTGCTCGGCGAGTTGCCGGTAGGTCAGCCCGGGGCGCCAGGACGGGAGATGCACCTCGTACACGGAGAACGGGGCCTCGTGCACCGGTACGTCCGCGCGGTGCGCCATCCACTCCCGGTCCCGCCACTCGTGGTGCGAGGCCGTCACGATCGACGCGGTCGCGGGCGGCACCTCGGCACGGCGCGCCATCGGGTCGGCGCGCGTGGTGTGCGAACCGTCGGGGCGGCAGATGTCGAACTTGTACAGCGTGCCTTCACCGATCCCGGGCAGGAACAGCTCCCACACCCCGCTGGCGCCGAGCGAGCGCATCGGGAAGCCGGTGCCGTCCCAGAAGCCGAAGTCCCCGACCACCCGCACCCCGCGTGCGTCCGGGGCCCAGACCGTGAACCGGGTCCCCGTCACGTCCTGGTGCTCCATGACGTGCGCGCCGAGTGCGGTCCACAGCTCCTCGTGCCGCCCCTCGCCGATCAGATGCAGGTCGAGTTCGCCGAGCGCGGGCAGGAAGCGGTACGGGTCCTGCGCCTCGATCTCGGTGTCCTCGTAGGCCACCTGCAACCGGTACTCGGGCAGCGACGGCATGGGCAGCAGCCCGGAGAAGAGCCCGTCCCCCTCGTCGTGGAGCCGCGCCCGCAGACCCTTGGCGCGTACGGTCACGGACCGCGCGTGCGGGCGCAGCACCCGGAAGACCACCCCGCCGCGCACCGGATGGGCGCCCAGCAGGGCGTGCGGATCGTGGTGCTCCCCGGCGAGCAGCCGGGCCCGGTCGCCGGTGTCGAGGGGGTGCGCCTCGCGGACCCCCTGACCGCCGGAGCCTCGCGCGCGCGGACGAGCCGGTGCGGTCCGTCCGGCGGCGGACCTCCTTCGCCGGGCCGATGGGGGTGGCGTGGATGCGACGGCGGCGACGGCGGCGTCGGGGGCGGAGGCCGCGGAGGCGACCGGGGCGGCGGTCGCCGGGCTCGCCGTGGTCGCGGGGGGCGCCTCGGCCTTCGCAGATGTCCTGACGCCCGGTGCCGGGGTGAGCGGGGTGCTGGTCGCCCGGGGCGTGGTGGGCGCTTCCCCGGCGGGCGGGCCGACGGACGGCTTGCCAGTGGACGATTTGTGGGCGGACGGCTTGCGGGTGGACGGTTGGTCGGCGGTCACGGGGACGGCCTCCTTCGCGGGTGGGGGCGGAGCGAACGGGGCGGACAGGTTCCGGGCCGGCGGGGGACCGAAGCGGGGAGGGGGCCGGACGAGTGCCGGAGCGGGGAGGCGGCGCGGCACCGGACGTCCGGTCGTTCACTCGGTGACGGTGGCCAGGCGGTGGATCGCCGCCATCGGAACCGGTAGCCAGTCGGGCCGGTGCCGTGCCTCGTACAACACCTCGTACACCGCCTTGTCGGTCTCGTGGGCGCGCAACAGCTCCGGTTCGCTGCGCGGGTCGACGCCCGCGGCCTCGGCGTACCCCTCGCAGTACGCGGTCCGGCAGCGCGCTGCCCACTCGGCGTTCCACGGCCGGTGCGAGCGGGCCGCGTAGTCGAAGGAGCGGAGCATGCCGGCGACATCGCGCACCGGTGGCTGGGGGCGGCGGCGCTCGGCCAGCGGCCTGGCGGGTTCGCCCTCGAAGTCGATCAGCGACCAGAATCCGTCGGCCGCCCGCAGGGTCTGGCCGAGATGAAGGTCGCCGTGCACCCGCTGGGCCGCCCGGTCGCGGTCCCGGTCCCCGAGCGAGGCGACCGCGTCGAACGCCGCACGCAGACCGGGCACGTACGGCATGAGCGCGGGCACCGCACGCGCCGCGGCCTCCAGCCTCCGCACCATCCCCGCCGCCAGATTCTCGGTCTGCGCCGGGCGCAGGGCGGGCGTGGGCAGCGCGGCGGCCAGCGCGGTGTGGACCTCGGCGGTGGCCCTGCCGAGGGCGTGCGCCTCGTCGGTGAAGGCGTGGCCCCGGGCGAGGGCGCGCAGGGCGAGCTGCCAGCCGTCCTCCGCGCCGCGCAGGAACGGCTGGAGAACGCCGAGGGTGAGCGGTTGTCGTGCGGCGGCCTCGAACCAGGCGATGGGGGCGGGCACCCGCCCGCATCCCTCGCGGGTGAGCGCCAGCGGGAGTTCCAGATCGGGATTGGTGCCGGGGAACACCCGGCGGAAGATCTTGAGGATGTAGGCGTCGCCGTAGACGAGCGAGGTGTTGGACTGCTCGGCGTCCAGCACCCGCGGCGCCGGTCCCGCCGCGATGGGGGCGCCGCCCCGGCCGAAGCGCAGCGCGCCGAGGGTGCCGGGGGTGCGCAGCCGTTCCAGCAGGAGCGCCGCGAGGCGGGGGTCGTGCAGCCCCTCGTACACCGCGCGGCCCGCGAGCGGTCCGCCGGCCGGACGGCCGACGAGCGCGGGCGCCAGCGGGGGAGGCAGCGCCGCCCGTACTCCGAGCAGCAGTTGGTAGCAGTCGGCGGGCCACCGCGCGGGCGCGGACGGCTGATGGGCCCGCACCAGCAGGTGAAGCAGCCCGGCTCCGGAACCGACGGTCACGGAGGGGGCGTCCACCGGCAGCATCTCGGTCGCCGACACCAGCGAGAAGCCGTTGATCGGCTGTCCCTTGCCCGCGAACCACCGCTGCCGGGGCAGCCATTCATGCAGCAGGGGAGCGAGCGACGGAAGCAGGGCTGTGCTGTCGGCCAGAGCGACCCGAGTGGATGCAGCCTCCGACATGGCAACGCGTCCTTTCCCCGGGCACACCACAGGATGCGAAGAGTGTCCCGGATTGCGGCATTTGCTGTCCGGCTGTGCGGGACGTGTCGGGTCAGGATGGTCCGTACGGACTCGGCTTGAGGGAGGACCCGGTGGGGCTGGTGGGGCCGACGGCGCAGGCGGGGCCGGAAGGCCGACAGGGCCGGAAGCACCGGGGAAGGGCGGCGGGCCGGGAAGAGGGCGGCGACGGGTCCGGCAGGGCCGGGCCGGGCCGGTCATCCCGCGGGGCCGGGGGCGTTCGGGGCGGGGGTGCGCCTCCGTGCGGGGCGGCGGACACCGCCCCGCGGTCAGTGCTGGGTGTGACGCACCGTCAGCTGGACGGTGCGTCCTTCCGCAGCCGGAACCAGTAGAACCCGTGCCCCGCCAGGGTCAGCAGGTAGGGCAGCGAACCGATGGCCGGGAAACGCACCCCGCCGATCAGTTCGACCGGATGGCGCCCCTCGTACGACCGGAGATCGAGCTCCGTCGGCTGGGCGAACCGCGAGAAGTTGTGCACGCACAGTACGAGGTCGTCCCCGTACTCACGGGTGAAGGCGAGCACGGCCGGGTTCGACGACGACAGCTCGTTGAACGAGCCGAGACCGAAGGCGGGGTTCTGCTTGCGGACCTCGATCACCCGCCGGGTCCAGTGCAGCAGCGACGACGGGGAGGCCATCGACGCCTCGACGTTGGTGACCTGGTAGCCGTAGACCGGATCCATGATCGTGGGGAGGTAGAGCCGCCCCGGATCGCTGGAGGAGAAGCCCGCGTTGCGGTCGGGCGTCCATTGCATCGGGGTGCGCACCGCGTCCCGGTCGCCCAGCCAGATGTTGTCGCCCATCCCGATCTCGTCCCCGTAGTAGAGGATCGGGGAGCCGGGCAGGGACAGCAGCAGCGCGGTGAACAGCTCGATCTGATTGCGGTCGTTGTCCAGCAGGGGCGCCAGGCGCCGCCGGATGCCGATGTTGGCGCGCATCCGGGGGTCCTTGGCGTACTCCGCGTACATGTAGTCGCGTTCTTCGTCCGTCACCATTTCGAGGGTGAGCTCGTCGTGGTTGCGCAGGAAGATGCCCCACTGGCAGTTGTTCGGGATCGCCGGTGTCTTCGCGAGGATTTCCGAGACCGGGTAGCGGCTCTCCCGCCGGACCGCCATGAAGATCCGCGGCATCACGGGGAAGTGGAACGCCATGTGGCACTCGTCCCCGCCGGAGCGGTAGTCGCCGAAGTAGTCGACGACGTCCTCCGGCCACTGGTTGGCCTCGGCGAGCAGCACGGTGTCCGGGTAGTGCGCGTCGATCTCTTTGCGGACCCGCTTGAGGAACGTGTGCGTCTCCGGCAGGTTCTCGCAGTTGGTCTCCTCGCGCTGGTACAGGTACGGCACCGCGTCCAGGCGGAACCCGTCGATGCCGAGGTCCAGCCAGAAGCGCAGCGCGGCGAGGATCTCGTCCTGCACCGCGGGGTTGTCGTAGTTGAGGTCGGGCTGGTGGGAGAAGAACCGGTGCCAGTAGTACTGCTTGCGCACCGGGTCGAACGTCCAGTTCGACGTCTCCGTGTCGACGAAGATGATCCGGGCGTCCGGGAACTGCTTGTCGTCGTCGGCCCAGACGTAGTAGTCGCCGTACGGCCCGTCCGGGTCGTTGCGGGACTGCTGGAACCACTCGTGCTGGTCGCTCGTGTGGTTCATGACGAAGTCGATGATCACGCGCATGCCGCGCTGGTGCGCGGCGTCGACGAACTCGACGAAGTCGGCCAGGTCGCCGAACTCGGGCAGCACGGCGGTGTAGTCGGAGACGTCGTAACCGCCGTCACGCAGCGGTGACTTGAAGAACGGCGGCAGCCATAGGCAGTCGACGCCCAGCCACTGGAGGTAGTCCAGCTTGGCGGTGAGGCCCTTGAGGTCTCCGATGCCGTCGCCGTTGGAGTCCTGGAACGTTCGGACGAGTACCTCGTAGAAGACGGCGCGCTTGAACCAGTCGGGGTCGCGGTCCTTGGCGGGAGTGTCCTCGAATGTGTCGGGGACTGGCTCGTTGACGATCATGTGGGTGACCCTCCGGTCGGCGGGGACGGTCGCAGGGCCGCGATGTGCGCGGGCATGACGCCCGGCTCCAGGCGCACATAGAAGGTCCTGCCCCAGTGATAGGTGTCGCCGGTGAGCTCGTCGCGCACCGGCACGCTCTCGTGCCGGTCGAGGCCGAGTCGCACCATGTCCAACGAGACTGTGGCCTCCTGGGTGTGGTGCGGGTCGAGGTTGACGACCACCACGACGGCATCCGGCCCCGAACGCTTGCTGTACGCGATCACCGCGTCGTTGTCGACGGAGTGGAAGTGCACATCACGCAGTTGCTGGAGCGCCGGATGACGCCGTCTGATGCGGTTGAGACGGGTGATGAGCGGAGCCAGCGAACGGCCCTCGCGCTCCGCCGCCTCCCAGTCCCTGATCCGGACCTGGTACTTCTCCGAATCCAGGTACTCCTCGCCTCCCGGGCGCACCGGTGTGTTCTCGCACAGCTCATAGCCGGCGTACATACCCCAGGACGGGGAGAGGGTCGCCGCGAGCACGGCCCGCGCCTCGAAGGCCGGGCGGCCCCCGTCCTGGAGATGGCCGGGCAGGATGTCCGGGGTGTTCACGAAGAAGTTGGGGCGCATGAACGGGGCGGTCTCGCCAGCGAGTTCCGTGACGTATTCGGTGATCTCCCGTTTGCTCTCGCGCCAGGTGAAATACGTGTAGGACTGCTGGAAGCCGACGGCGGCGAGCGTCCGCATCATCGCGGGCCGGGTGAACGCCTCGGCCAGGAAGATCACATCCGGATCCGTTCCGTTGATCTCGACGATCACCTTCTCCCAGAACACCACCGGTTTGGTGTGCGGATTGTCGACCCGGAAGATCCGCACACCGTGCTTCATCCAGAAACGGAGAATGCGAGTCGTTTCCGCGACCAGGCCGCGCATGTCCTTGTCGAAGGCGATCGGATAGATGTCCTGGTATTTCTTCGGCGGATTCTCGGCATAGGCGATCGAACCGTCCGCGCGGTGCCGGAACCAGTCCGGGTGCTCCGCGACCCATGGATGGTCGGGAGAACACTGGAGAGCGAAATCCAGCGCGATCTCCATACGGAGTCCGTGGGCCGTCGCGACGAAATGGTCGAAGTCGTCGAGGGTGCCGAGATCCGGGTGGACGGCGTCGTGGCCGCCCGCAGCCGAACCGATCGCCCACGGCACACCGACATCGTGCGGTGCGGCGGACAGCGAGTTGTTGGGGCCCTTGCGATGGGTGGTGCCGATGGGGTGGATCGGCGGCAGATAGACCACGTCGAACCCCATGGCGGCGACCGCGGGCAGCCGCTCGGCGGCGGTGCGGAAGGTGCCGCTGACGACCCGGGACGCGGGCGCGGCCGTCGTGGTCCCGGCCGCCCCGCGGTCCACGCCCGGTACACCAGGTGCACCCGGTACGCCGGATACACCCGGTGCGGCAGGTTCGATCCTGGCGCCCTCCGAGCGGGGGAACAGTTCGTACCAGGAACCGAACAGGGCCCTGCGGCGCTCGACCAGCAGCGGGAGCGGGGCGGAGGCGGTGACCAGTTCGCGCAGCGGGTGACGGTCGAGCGCGGCCCGCACCTCCGGGGCGAGCGCGGCGGCCAGCCGGGCGGCGGCCGGGCGCGACGCGTCGCGCAGCCCGTCGGCCGCGGCCAGCACGGCCTCGCGCGCGTCCCGCTTGGGTACGCCCGCCGCGGCCCGCTCGTGCAGCTCTGCGCCCTCCGCCAGCACGAGCGCCGTGTCGATCCCCGCCGGGATCTTGACGCCCGCCTCCTGCCGCCAGGTGCCGATGGGGTCGCTCCACGCCTCGACCGTGTACGACCAGTGCCCCTCGGCGTCCGGGGTGACATCGGCGCCCCACCGGTCGGTGCCGGGAGCGAGTTCGCGCATCGGCGTCCAGGGGCCCGGCCGCCCGCTCGGGTCCAGCAGGACCAGACGGGCGCCGACGGCGCCGTGCCCCTCGCCGAAGACGGTCGCGGTGACCTGGAAGGTCTCACCGGAAACGGCCTTCGCGGGCCTTCTGCCGCAGTCGACGAGGGGGCGGACGTCGAGGACGGGAATGCGACCGGTCATGGAATCCTCTGAGGACGGGGCTCGGGCCGAGCAGGGCGTGCCGGTATCGCGGAGGGCCGAATGCGCCCACCGCGACCGACAGGGGTCCGTCCTTTCTAACCGCTCGGTCGGCGGCTGGCGGTGCGCGGGCGTGGCCGCTTCTGTTCGCATTCACTCAAATGGCACTCGAACAGCCGGGCGCGGATATGACGCGCGGGCGCGAAAAGGTCCGCACGGCTTCGGGGCGTTGGTGCATTCGGGCGGAATCGACGTGTCTCCGTGGTGTTCCGTGGCCGTATTCGCCCAATCGGGCCGCACCCGCGCATCCGAGTGACGCCGGGGCCCCCGTAGGCCGCCCGCCCCCGCGCACCCGTGCGCCACCGGGACATCCCGTACAGCGCCCGCCCCCGCGCACCCGCGCGCCACCGGGACGTCCTCGTACGCCGTCGCGGGATCCCCCGTACGGCCCGGCGTTCTCGCCGACCGCGGCGGGCCGCGGCACCGAACGGGCGACAGGAGCCGGGCGCCATCGGGGCGGGCGGGGGTGACGGCGCGGCGCACGCCGCGGCGCGTCCACGGCGAACGGTACGTCCCCTGTCAAGGTGGACGGCGTGAAGGCCATTCGTCGATTCACCGTGCGTCCCGTCCTCCCCGACCCCCTTCGACCGCTCAGTGACCTCGCCCGCAATCTGCGCTGGTCCTGGCACACCGAGACCCGTGAACTCTTCCAGGCCGTCGACCCGGAGATCCGGCGGACGGCGGAGTGCGACCCCGTGCGGATGCTCGGCACCGTGTCCGCCGCACGGCTCGCCGAGCTGGCGGCGGACGAGCAGTTCCTGCACCGGCTGGCCGAGGCCTCCGCGGACCTCAGGAACTACCTGGACGGGCCCAGGTGGTACCAGGAACAGCTCGGCCGGGACGTCGAGCTCCCGACCGCGATCGCCTACTTCTCGCCCGAGTTCGGCATCACCGCCGCCCTGCCCCAGTACTCCGGCGGGCTCGGCATCCTCGCCGGCGACCACCTGAAGGCCGCCAGCGACCTGGGCGTCCCGCTCGTCGCCGTCGGCCTGCTCTACCGGCACGGCTACTTCCGCCAGAGCCTGTCCCGCGACGGCTGGCAGCAGGAGCACTACCCCGTGCTCGACCCGGACGAGCTGCCGCTCACCCAGCTCCGCGAGGCCGACGGAAGCCCCGGCCGGGTGGTGCTCACGCTGCCCGGCGGCCGTACGCTGCACGCCCACATCTGGCAGGCCCAGGTAGGACGGGTACCGCTGCTGATGCTGGACTCCGCGGTGGAGGAGAACGCGCCCGGCGAACGCGAAGTGACCGACCGGCTCTACGGCGGTGGCAGCGAGCACCGCCTGCTCCAGGAGATGCTGCTCGGCATCGGCGGGGTACGGGCGGTGCGGACGTACTGCCGCCTCACCGGCCATCCGGCACCCGAGGTGTTCCACACCAACGAGGGGCACGCCGGGTTCCTCGGACTCGAACGCATCCGTGAACTCGCCGACGCCGGACTCGACTTCGACGCCGCCGTGGAGTACGTGCGGGCCGGCACGGTCTTCACCACCCACACGCCCGTGCCCGCCGGGATCGACCGCTTCGACCGCGAACTCGTCGCCCGGCACTTCGGCGACGACGGTGAACTGCCGGGCGTGGACGTCGAACACATCCTGGACCTCGGCACGGAGACCTACCCCGGTGGGGAGCCGCGCCTCTTCAACATGGCGGTGATGGGGCTGCGGCTGGCCCAGCGGGCCAACGGCGTCTCCACCCTCCACGGGCAGGTCAGCCGGGAGATGTTCGCCGGGCTGTGGCCGGGCTTCGACGCCGAGGAGGTGCCCATCACCTCCGTGACCAACGGCGTCCACGCGCCCACCTGGGTCGCCCCCGAGATCCTCCGGCTGCGCGGCCGTTACGGCGGGTCGCCCGGACGCTGGGACGGCGCCACCGCCCAATGGGACGGCGCCCACGACATCCCCGACCGTGAACTCTGGGACCTGCGCCGGGACGTGCGCGCCCAACTGGTCGACGAGGTCCGCGCACGGCTCCGCGTCTCATGGCGCGACCGGGGCGCGGAGCCGGCCGAACTCGGCTGGATCGACGGCGTGCTCGACCCGGACGTCCTCACGATCGGCTTCGCCCGACGCGTGCCCTCGTACAAGAGGCTGACCCTGATGCTGCGCGACCGCGACCGGCTCAGGGAACTGCTGCTCCACCCCGAGCGCCCGGTCCAGATCGTCGTCGCGGGCAAGGCCCACCCCGCCGACGACGGCGGGAAACGGCTGGTGCGGGAGCTGGTGCGGTTCTCCGACGACCCCCGGGTCCGCCACCGCATCGTGTTCCTGCCCGACTACGGCATGGCCCTGGCACAGAAGCTCTACCCGGGCTGCGACATCTGGCTCAACAACCCGCTGCGTCCCCTGGAGGCGTGCGGCACCAGCGGCATGAAGGCCGCCCTCAACGGCTGCCTCAACCTCTCGGTTCTCGACGGCTGGTGGGACGAGTGGTACGAGCCGGACTTCGGCTGGGCGATCCCCACCGCCGACGGACTGGCCGCGGACGAGGACCGCCGCGACGATCTGGAGGCGGGCGCGCTCTACGAGCTGATCGAGGACCGGATCGCGCCGCGCTTCTACGACCGCGACGGCGAGGGGCTGCCGGGGCGCTGGATCGAGATGGTCCGGCGGACGCTGCGCGATCTCGGCCCCAAGGTCCTCGCCGGGCGCATGGTGGCGGAGTACGTGGAGCGGCTGTACGCGCCGGCGGCGCTCGCACAGCGGGCGATGGACCGGCGGGCGGCCCGCCGCCTCGCCGACTGGAAGGCCGAGGTCCGCGCCGCGTGGCCGGAGGTCGCCGTGGACCATGTGGCGGCCGAGGCACCCGAGACCGCCGCCGATTCGGCCGAACTGGGCTTGACACTGCTGCTGCGGACCAGGATCGCCCTCGGGCCGCTGGAGCCGGACGACGTGGAGGTGCAGGCGGTGGCCGGTCGGGTGGACGCCGCCGACGGGATCTCGGACGCCCGGATCCTTCCGTTGAAGCCCACCGGCGGGCAGGACCTGGAGGGCCGCTGGCTCTACGAGGGGCCGCTGGTCCTGGACCGCACCGGTCCGTACGGGTACACGGTGCGGGTGCTGCCCGCGCATCCGCTGCTCGCGGTCGGCGCCGAACTCGGCCTGGTGGCCCTGCCCGCCGAGGCGGCCGGGGACGGGGCGGGCCTGCTCATGCGCTGAGACCGGCCCCGCGCCGCGTACGGCGAACCGCCCGGGAGGAGTCGGATGCTCCTCCCGGGCGGTCGTCCCCGGACCGGTGGCCCGGAACAGGGTCCTCAGGGTGTGCCGTGCGGTCCCAGGCGCTGACGAGAAATCAGAAAGTCAGCTTGAAAGCGTTGATGGTGCCCGTGTCGCCGTAGTAGAGGTCCTGGACCTTGAGCTTCCAGGTGCCGTTGGCGACCTTGGACGAGGCATTGACCGTGTAGGTCTCCACGACGTTGGCCGCCCAGTCGCCGAGCTGGGCGTTCTTCAGCCGGAAGGTCGCGCCGTCCGGGGCGACGAGGTCGATGACCAGGTCACCGCGGTAGGTGTGGGAGATGTCCACGCCGACCTTGAGGTTGCTGGGCGCGTTGCCCGTGACACCGGTGACGTTGACCGAGGTGGTGACGGCCGAGCCGCGGTCCGGGATGGCGACCTTGGCGCTGTTCTCGAAGACCTTGCCGCCGGGGTTGGGCTCGCCGCCGTCACCGGGGCGCGAGCCGACGTTGATGCCGGCCCAGGCGTCCGCGACCGCCTTGTACTCGGCGCTGGTGGCGCCGTACAGCTCACCGGCTGCGGCGAGGGTGCCGGTGCGGGCCGCCGCGTAGTTGGTCGTGGAGGTGAACTTGGTGCTGAGCGCCCGGAACCAGATCTTCGCGGCCTTGTCGATGCCGATGCCGGTCACCGGCAGGCCGTCGGAGGTCGGCGAGTCGTAGTCGACGCCGTTGATGGTCTTCTTGCCGCTGCCCTCGGAGAGCAGGTAGAAGAAGTGGTTCGCCGGACCCGAGGAGTAGTGGACGTCGATGCCACCGATGCCCGAGTACCAGGCGTCCTTGGACATGCCGTCCCTGCTCGGCTTGTCCATGTAGCGCAGCGGGGTGCCGTTGCCGTTGATGTCGATCTTCTCGCCGATGAGGTAGTCGCCCTTGTCGGAGGCGTTGTTGGCGTAGAACTCCACGGCGGTGGCGAAGATGTCGCTGGTCGCCTCGTTGAGGCCGCCGGACTCGCCGCTGTAGATCAGCCCCGCGGTGTTGGCGGTGACACCGTGCGTCATCTCGTGGGCGGCCACGTCCAGGGAGGTCAGCGGCTTCGCGTTGCCGCTGCCGTCGCCGTACGTCATGCAGAAGCAGCTGTCCTGCCAGAACGCGTTGACGTAGTTGTTGCCGTAGTGGACGCGGGAGTACGCGCCGACGCCGTCGCCCCGGATGCCGGTGCGGCCGTGGACGTTCTTGTAGTAGTCCCAGGTCTCCGCCGCGCCGTAGTGCGCGTCGGCGGCGGCCGTCTCGGCGTTCTGCGGTGTTCCGTTGCCCCACACGTCCGAGGTGTTCGAGAACAGGGTCCCGGTGCCGGAGGTGCCGCGGTTCAGGTTGTACGTCTTGTGGTTGCCGCGGCCCGCGTCCGTCAGCGTGTACGAACCCGAGGTGCCGAGGGTGACCTGGCCGCTGTACTGGGTGTTGCCGACGCCGTTGTGGACGGCCTGCCACTCGTGCAGCTTCGCGCCGGTGGTGGCGTCCGTGATGACGTGCAGCTCGTTCGGCGTGCCGTCCTCCTGAAGACCGCCGACGACGGTCTCGTAGGCGAGCTGCGGCTTGCCCTGCGCCATCCAGACCACCTTGCGGGGCGCCTGTTCGGCCTCGGTCTTCTTCGACCCGTCGGCCTTGGCGAGCCCGAGCGCCTGCTTCTCGGCGACGGTGGGCGCGATATCGGCCTTGGTGTCGACGGCCTTCAGCTGGCTGCTGGTGACCTCGGACGCCTTGGTGATGCTCTGGGTCGCACCGGACTTGGACTCCTTGACGACCAGGTCGCCGCCGAGCACCGGGAGTCCGGCGAAGGTGCGCTCGTAACGCGTGTGCGTGGTGCCGTCGTTGTCCTGGACGACGTCCTTGACGACGAGCTTCTCCTGGGAGCCGAGACCGAGCTCCTTGGCCGTGTCCGCCTTGGTCGCGTCGGCCTCCCGGATCAGCTCCGCACGCTGGGAGGGGCTGAGCTGCTTGGCCAGCGCACCGAACTTGGCCCCGGCGGTCGCCGCCGCGGCGGTGTCGCTGGGGGTGGCGGTGGCCGTGCCGGCCTGGACTCCGACGGCGAGAAGCGCTGCTGCGGCTATCAGAGCGCCGGTCGCGGTGGCGCGACGGCTGGGCGTGGATCTCACGCGAACTCCTTCTGCAGGGGGGTACCGGCCGGTGGGTGTCAGCGGGCCGGCGATTGAGAAGTGCGCAGAACGGGGTGAAGAGTGTCAGCCGGAAGGTGCGTCTGTCAGGGGCGCGTCAACAACTTGGCCGGTTCTCGTTCGTTGCCGGAAAGACCATGTTCGTTAAGCGGACGTTTCACCGACTCGTGCCGTGTCGCCACGGAGGGGCCCGTACCGGCTGAATCCGAAGCGCGGGACGGGTCGGGGCGGGGCGTCCGTATTCGAACATCGGGTGGGGTGGCGGAGGTTCCCGGCTGGCCGAGATGGTGTGGGATGTGGCTGAATTCTTTCCCTGCGTCGACGGTGGCCGATGCGGCCCGGGGCCCGTACGCCGACCGGAGTCGTGCGGCGGCGACTTCAGGCCCCGGCGGCTACTCGTCGTGCCAGTCGGGCGGAGTCGTCACACCGGAGAGCCAGTCGCGGCGCAGGATCGCGTATCCGACCGCGTCATGGACGCGCCCCTCCTCGCCGGGCCAGGCGTCGCGGTGGTGCGCCTCCTTCACATAGGCCCCGGAACGAAAGGCGCGGCGCATCGCTCGGTTGTCCTGGCGCGTGTGCCCCTCGATCCGCCGGAGACCGGGAAACTCGGTGAACAAGTAGCGCGTCAGCCAGGCCAGGGCACGTCCGCCGAGCCCCCGCCCGCGGTGGGCCCGGCCGATCCTGAGGTCGAACAGCGGCGCGCCTCCTCGGGGCACGTCGGCCAGATCGAACAGCCTGATCAGCCCGACCCTTTCACCGTCCTCGGTGATCCAGAAGGTCCGGCTGTCGTCACCGTTGTAGAAACCGTCGCGGACCCGTCGGTGGATGGCGTCACGGTCGAGCGCCGTCGGTCCGTGGAACGGCCATGTCTCATGGAGCAGGAAGTCGGCCAGAGCGTCGGCGTCGGAGGCGTCGAGGTGTTGGTAGGTGGTGTCCACGGTGCGCACCCTACGGATCGATCATCGCGCCCGGAAACGGATTTGGAGAGCTTCGGTCGGCCCGGGCGGAGGGCATGGCGCGGGCGTCTCGCCGACCGGCGTGGAGGGCCTGGGGTGGACGGCCCGGGGCCGGGCAGGAAGGTGGCAGGGCGTCGGTGTTCCGGCCGGCCCCGCCATCGCCGCGGTGCGCGGGTGGCGGGGCCGGGCAACGAGGGCATGGCGTTGCTCGCGTGCGTGGTGTGGAGCTCTCAGTCCCGGGCGGCGTAGGAGAGGAAGCTCTGCCAGGCAACGGGGTTGAGGGTGAGTCGGGGGCTCCTGTCCAGCTTGGAGTCCCGTACGTGGACGGCCGCGATCGGTTCCTGGAGGCAGCCGGACAGCGCCACCTCGACGCAGCTGTCGCCCTGCGAGCCGCTGTAACTGCTCTTGAACCAGGTCAGTTCGGACGTGCTCATAGCGCTCCTCGCATTCGCTTCAACAGGCTGAGGGAATCCTCGGGGGGCAGAGCCTGTGAGCGCAGTGAAGCATAACGCTGGTGGAGACGGCTGATCTCCTTCGGATCGGTGATGAATCGCCCGTTTTCCTGCCCCTCCGAGTACCCGAACCACCGATGTTCCGGTGTCTCTGCCAGCTGAAGCGGCCCGTCCAGCCCCGCGTGCACCGGCTGCCGCAGCGGCATCAGCTGGAACTCGACGTTCCAGTGCCGCTCGATCACCTCCAGGACATGGTCGAACAGTTCCCGCGTCACATCCTCCCCGCCCGTGTGCCGTTCCAGCACCGCCTGTTCCACGATGAAGCTGAACGCCGTCGGCGGCCTCCGGTTCGTGGCCAGCAGGTCCTGGCGGTCCAGGCGTACCGCGACGCGCGCGTTCAGCTCCTCCTCGTCCGGCAGCGGCGGCACGCTGAGCGACACCGCCCGCGTGTACGCCTCCGTCTGCAACAGGCCCGGCACCACGCGGCACTCGTACGTGTACAGGCTCACCGCGTTCGCCTCGATGCCCGCCCACTGCCGGAACCAACTCGCCAGCCCCGGCCGCCGCGCCAGATGGCGTGCCGCACCCCGCAGCGCCCCGAACGCGTCCAGGACCTCTTCCGCGCGCTCCACGAACTCATGCGAGGGAAACCGGCGGCCCTGCTCGATGGAGGCCACCATGGGGACCGAGTACCGGACCCGCGGGGCGAATTCCTCCTGCGTCAGCCGCGCCCGCCTACGGAACGCTTTGACGACCTCGCCGAACGCCTTCAGGCTGTCCGGCGCCTGCGGTTCGCCCCCGCAGGCGAGTTGGCCGCTGATGAATCCACTGCCTGCCCCCGCACCGTCCGTCACCACTGGTACCGCCTTCCCCTGGCCCGCAACTCCGTTCGAGCAAGGGGGACTTCGTGTCGTCCCGGTGCTCGTACCCGACTCCATCATCGTTACGGAAAGTCAACGAGAGAGTCCACTCCGTGTGCCCGTACGCTGACGCGGAGTACGGGGTGGCGCTCTGGTGCCCTTGCGGACGGCCTTTCGTCTCGTCGCCCGGCAGGGTGTGCGCGGCGCCGCCCCCGTGACGTGCGGGACACCGTTGGCGAACTGGTACAGGCCGGGCGCGCCCTGGTGGTAGCCGTCGCGGCGGGGGAGCGATGGCCCTGCAACGGCCCCGAACTACCCCTTCCCGGGCTCGATGTCTTCCAGGAAGTAGCTGTCGTGCCGGATGCGAAACTGCTTGAGTTCCTCGCCACCGCGCTGCGTCATCTCCGCAACCCGCTCGAAGTATTCCTCGCGAGGGGCGCCCGGGGAGAAGAGCATGAGCATGGACATGGGCTCGTCGGTCACGTTCTTGAAGGCGTGCAGGCCGCCGACCGGTACGTACAGGAAGTCGCCCACGCGGCCCGTGACCCACTTCTCGCCGTTGTAGAGCTCCAGTTCGCCGGAGAGGATGTAGAAGGACTCCGACATCGCCTTGTGGAAGTGGGTTTCGGCTCCAGCGGACCGTGCACCCAGCTCCACCTTGTACAGGCCGAACTCGCCGCCGGTCGACTCGTTGGTGGCGAGGTAGTGGGTCAAGGCGCCGGGTGAAGAGATGTCCGGCGGGGTGTCGGCCGGGCGGAAGGCCGCGTTCACTTCGCCCTTGTTGCCGTGGTAGCGGGCTTCCGGGTACTCCAGGTATTCCGGGTACGACACGATGCGCTCCTCTCGGCAGGTCTTCACCAGCATGGTGGCTCCCGCCTCCAGAAGGTGGCATCGGGCTTGCGGACGGTCTTGGTCCGGCCTGGACTGAGGACCGAGGACTGAGGATCTAGTACCGCAGGACTGGCGCCGCTCCCGGCAACGCTTGCCACGTCGGGCGAACACTGCCGCTCCCGGCATTAGGTGGTGGCCGTAGGGCTGCCAGGCGTGACATTCGTGTGAGGGCTCGTGGAGTCTCGGTCCACCAGGCGTTGAGGCGCGCGCAGCGATACCGACACCCTCTCCGACAACGTCGGTCTTCACGACCACAACGGGTCATGAAGACCGACGTCACGCTCAGCCCTGGATGCGCCAACAGTGTCCATGCGGTGACGGGTGCGGCACCAGCGCGCCTGTGTCGCGTTGTCGGAGCCGGCGGGATCCCGCGACCGGGGACGTCAGGCCAGGCTCTCCCGCCACGCGCGGTGCAGACCCGCGAACCTGCCCGTGCCGCCGATGAGTTCGCTGGGCGAGCCGTCCTCGACGACGCGGCCGTGCTCCATCACCAGCACTCGGTCCGCGATCTCCACCGTCGACAGGCGGTGGGCGATCACCACCGCCGTACGCCCGTGCAGGACCGTGTCCATGGCGCGCTGCACCGCCCGTTCCCCGGGGATGTCCAGCGAACTCGTCGCCTCGTCCAGGATCAGCACCGACGGGTTCGCCAGCAACGCGCGGGCGAACGCGACGAGTTGGCGCTGACCGGCCGAGATCCGGCCGCCCCGCTTGCGTACGTCCGTGTCGTATCCCTCGGGCAGACCGGCGATGAACTCGTGCGCGCCGATCGCCCGCGCCGCCCGCTCGATGTCCTCGCGGGTCGCGTCCGGGCTGCCGATCGCGATGTTCTCGGCGACCGTCCCGGAGAACAGGAACGCCTCCTGCGTCACCATCACCACGCCGCGCCGCAACTCGGGCACCGCCAGATCCCGCAGGTCGATGCCGTCCAGCAGCACCCGGCCGCCGGAGGGGTCGTAGAAGCGGGCCAGCAGCTTGGCCAGCGTCGACTTGCCGGCGCCCGTCGAACCGACCACGGCCACGGTCTGCCCGGCCGGGATCGTCAGATCGAAGCGGGGCAGCACCTCGCCGCCCGTGCGATACGCGAAGCGCACCGAGTCGAAGACGACCTCGCGGCCCGGGTGCTCACCCGTGAGGGCGGGCAGCTCCTTCGGGTGCGGCGGCTCGGGAACGGACGGGGTCTGGGCCAGCAGACCCGCGATCTTCGCCAGCGAAGCCGCCGCCGACTGGTAGGAGTTGAGGAACATGCCCAGCCGGTCGATCGGGTCGTACAGCCGACGCAGGTACAGCACGGCCGCGGCCAGCACGCCGAGCGCCAGGGTGCCCGACGCGACCCGGTACGCGCCCCACAGCACGATGCCCGCGACCGCCGTGTTGGCGACCAGCCGGGAGCCGATGACATAGCGGGCCATCTCCAGTGTGGCGCTGCCGTTCGCCCACTGGTGCGTGGCGTTGAGCTTGTGGAAGTGCGCGTCGTTGAGGCTTTCCCGGCGGAATGCCTGGACGGGGCGGATGCCGTTCATCGACTCGGCGAACTTCACGATGACCGAGGCGATCGCCGTGGACCGCGCCGTGTAGAGCACCCCGGCCCGCCGCTGGTAGAGGCGCACCAGCAGATACAGGGGTACGAAGGAGAGCACCGCCGTCGCGCCGAGACCGAAGTCCAGCCAGAGCAGCATCAGCGAGATGGAGACGAACGACAGGATCACCATGATCAGTTCCTGGAGCCCCTCGCTGAGCAGCTCCCGCAGCGATTCCACGTCCGTGGTGGCACGGGAGATCAGCCGACCCGAGGTGTAGCGCTCGTGGAAGTCCACGCTCAGCGCCTGCGCGTGCCGGAAGATCCGCCCGCGCAGATCGAGCAGCACGTCCTGGTTGATCCGGGCGGACACCACGATGAAGGCGTACTGCATGCCTCCCGCGACCGCCGAGCACAGCGCGTACCCGACGGCCACCGCGATCAGCGGTCCGTAGTCCGCGTCGCGGAAGGCGGGCACGCCGCTGTCGATGGCGTACGCGACGAGCAGCGGGCCCGCCTGCACCGCCACCTGCTGGACCAGCAGAAGCAGCGCCGACACCAGCACCCGGATCCGGTGCGGCTGGAGCAGTGACAGCAGCAGTGTGCGGGTCGCCCCGGGGGGAGTGGGCAGGTCGTCCCGGTCGAACCGGTCCCCGGCCTCCCGCGCAGGGACCTTGCCGTCCTCGGACGAGGGCGGGGCCTCGGGCGCGCTCCGCGCGTCGGGCCGGTCGGCGGGGCCGGTCGTCGTACTGGTCATCGGGTGCGGCCCTTCTCGGCGGGGACGTCCGGCACGAGGCGGCCGTCGGTGGGCGGGGCGGGGAAGGCGTCCTGCTCCGCCCCGTCGGAGCCGCCCGACATCAGCCGGGCGTACTCCGCGCTGGTGCGCAGCAGCTCCTGGTGGGTGCCGACCGCGGCGATCCGGCCCTCGGTGAGCAGCGCCACCCGGTCCGCGAGCATCACGGTGGACGGCCGGTGCGCGACCACGATCGCCGTCGTCTCCTCCAGCACCCGCCGCAGCGCGGCCTCCACCAGCGCCTCCGTGTGCACGTCCAGGGCGGAGAGCGGATCGTCGAGCACCAGGAAGCGGGGCCGGCCGACCACGGCACGGGCCAACGCCAGCCGCTGCCGCTGACCCCCGGAGAGGCTGAGCCCCTGCTCGCCCACCTGGGTGTCGAGGCCGTCGGGCAGGTCGTACACGAAGTCGGCCTGCGCGACCGCCAGGGCCCGCCGCAGCTCGTCCAGCCCGGCGCCCTCGGCGCCCATCAGCACGTTCTCCCCGACGGTCGCGGAGAACAGCGTCGGCTCCTCGAAGGCCACCGACACCAGCCCGCGCAGCTCCTGCCGGGTCATGGCGCCGATGTCCCTGCCGTCGAGCGTGATCCGCCCGGCGGTGGCCTCGTACAGACGGGGCACGAGGGCGGTGAGCGTGGTCTTTCCGGAGCCGGTGGCGCCGACCAGGGCCATCGTCTCGCCCGGACGGATGCGGAGATCGATCCGGGACAGCACGGGCACGGAACCGGGATCGACGTCGGGATAGCGGAACTCCACCCCGTCGAACACCATTCCACCGTGGGTGTCGTGGGCCGGATCGGGAGCGGGAGCGTCCGGGGGAGCGGGAGTGTCTTGCGGGGCGGAAGAGGCACCGGCCGACCCGGCCGCATGCCGGGGCTCGGACGTGCTCACCGGCTCGGCCGTCCCGACCGGCTCGTCGGTCTCCTCCGCCACGTCCATCACCTCGAAGTAGCGCTCGGTCGCCGTCGCCGACTCCTGGCTCATCGCGAGCAGGAAGCCGATGGACTCGATGGGCCACCGCAGCGCGAGGGCCGTGGAGAGGAAGGCCACGAGGGTGCCCGCCGAGAGCCCGCCGTCGGCGACCTGGATCGTGCCGAGGACCAGTGCCGCCCCGATGGCCAGCTCGGGCACGGTGGTGATGACGCCCCAGATGCCCGCGAGCAGCCGCGCCTTGCGCAGTTCCGTGCCCCGCAGCCGCTCGGAGAGCGCGCGGAACGCGCGGGCCTGGCTGCGGTGCCGGCCGAAGCCCTTGATGATGCGGATGCCCAGGACGCTCTCCTCGACCACCGTGGTCAGGTCGCCGACCTGGTCCTGGGCCCTGCGCGCCACGGTCGAGTACTTCGTCTCGAAGACCAAGCAGACGATCATCAGCGGCACCACCGGAGCGAGCAGCACCAGCCCCAGCGTCCACTGCTGCATCAGCAGGATGACGAAACCGACCAGGATCGTCGTGCCGTTGACCACCAGGAAGATCAGCGGGAAGACCAGGAACATCCGCAGCAGCATCAGGTCCGTCGTCGCGCGCGAGAGCAGCTGCCCGGAAGGCCAGCGGTCGTGGAACGCCACCGGCAGCCGTTGGAGGTGCCGGTACAGGTCGGCCCGCATCGACGCCTCGACCCCGGCCATCGGCCGGGCCACCAGCCAGCGCCGCAAACCGAAGAGACCCGCCTCGGCGAGGCCCAGCAACAGCAGGTACAGCGCACCGAGCCAGACGCCGCCGGGGTCCCGGTCCGCAACCGGTCCGTCGACCATCCACTTCAGTACGAGCGGGATCACCAGGCCCACGCAGGACGCGGCGATGGCGACCGCAGCGGCGCTGAACAGGCGCTTGCGTACCGGCTTCACATAGGGCCACAGCCGCAGAAGGGAGCGCACGGTGGACCGGACCTCGGGCTCTGTGTGTTTTTCGGGCATCAGAAGCGAGCCTACGGTTCCCCGCCGTCCTTGCTCATATGGTTTTCCGTCGAAGCGCGGTGACGCGGCATCGGGCCCGGCCGGAACGCGCTCCGCCCCGGGTGCCGAACGCCGTCGGCACCGGCCCCCGGCTGGCCTCCCGGCCCCCGGCACCCGGCTGGCCTCCCGGCACCCGGCTCGCCTCCCGGCCCCCGGCCCGGACGCGCGGCCAGGGTCGTACGTCCTGGTCGACCGATCGGACGATGCCGCCTTCGAGCGCGAGGAACGGATGGTGCGGCGCCCCGTCCGTCCCGATGCTCGTGAGCACGGTCGTCATCGAAGTCGGCGGCCTGTGCAAGGCGTACGGCGGGCGGCCCGCGGTGAACGGGTGAGCTTCACCGTCGACGAGGGGGCGGCCTGCGGGGTTCTCGCTCCCGCGGCCCCGTCCCACGTTGCCCCCGGCCGACCTCCGTCGTTGGGGGGACGTGAACCACGGAGCGAAGAGGGCGGTGGTCCGCGTGGCCATCGCGCCGTCAGGGACGAGTCCGCTCGCCGTACTGGGGGTGCTGGCCGTACTGGGCGCACTGGCCGCCGTGCTGAGCGCGTGCACCGGAGCCTCGTCGGCCTTCGGGGACAAGGGCCGCTCCCCGCGGGAGGCGATCCTGGTCACCCCCCGCGACGGGGCACGGGGCGTCGGTCCGGACGACCGGGTGGAGGTGAGGGTTCCGGAGGGGCGGCTGGAGAGCGTCGGGGTCACCCGGATCGAGGACGCGCAGGAGCGGCGGGTTCCGGGCCGGATCGCCCGCGACGGGCGTTCCTGGACGTCGTCGGGGGCGGGGGCGACGGGGCGGCTCGGGCTCGCGGCCAGGTACCGCGTCGACGCGGTCGCCGTGGACGGCGAAGGACACAGGGTCGTCCGGCGCACCACCTTCACCACGGCCGTCCCCGAACACCGCTTCACCGGCCGCGTCACACCCGAGAACCGGTCCACGGTGGGCACCGGAATGATCGTCTCCGTCACGTTCAGCCGACCGGTCGTCAACAGGGCCGCCGTGGAACGGGCCGTCGAAGTGACCTCGGTGCCGGCCGTCGAGGTGGTGGGGCACTGGTTCGGAGCCGGCCGACTCGACTTCCGCCCCGCCGCGTACTGGGCACCGGGCACCGAGGTCACCGTCAGGACGCGGATGCGGGACATCGAGGGGGCACCCGGCGTGTACGGGAGCCAGGACGGGACGGTCGCCTTCAGGGTGGGCCGCTCCCAGACCTCCCTGGTCGACGTGGCCGCGCACACGATGAAGGTCCACCGCGACGGCCAACTCGTGGCCACCGTCCCGATCACGGCGGGTCGTCCGGGCTCGGACACGTACAACGGCCGGATGGTGGTCGGCGAGATGCACGAGGCGATCCGCGCGGACGGCCGTGCGGTCGACTGCGGGCGCGAGCGCGACGGCGGGGGGATCCCGCACGCCCTGCGTCTCACCGGCTCCGGCGTCCTCCTGCACGGCGACCACTGGTCGGGCGAGGGGGTCTTCGGCGCGGCGAACGTCGGCCGGCGCTGCGTCGGACTCCGCGACGCGCGGGGCGGCGGGAGCGACACCCCGGCCGGCTGGTTCTTCGACCGGACCCTCGTCGGAGACGTGATCGAGGTCGTCAACTCCCGGGGCGGTCGGGTCGCTCCCCACGACGGGCTCGGCGGCTGGAACCTGGGCTGGACGAAGTGGAAGGCCGGTTCCGCTCTCCGCTGAGCCCCGGCGTGCGCCGACCGCCCGCCCGGCGTGCGCCTTCCGACGTCCCCCGGGCTCGCATCCACCGCCCCTGGCATGCTCCGGCCGACCCCGGCGCACGCCTGACCTTCAGGACACGTTCGCGTGGACGATTTGGGACTGAACGGTGACATCCGAGGGGTCTATCCGCCACGACCGGTGTGATTATCTTTCGCTGAGCGCGTGTGCAGCGCGTGGGGGGCGGGGGCCCGGACCCCCGGGGCTCTGGCGGGGCCGGGCCGTGCGAGGGGAGACGAGCACATTGAACGGGCAGCCGATATCGGGGGGATCCGCCGGGGCGGGCGGTAGGCGGCGAGGGCGCGGAGCCACGGGGCCGCTGGCGCTGGCCGTGGGCGCGCTGCTGATGCTGGTGACGGCCTGCGGAGGCGGAGGCGAGGCCGGGGACGCGGGCCGGGACGACAAGGGCGGCACGAAGGTCGAGGACACCACCGCGTCGCAGGCCGTGGTGAACGTCGCGCCGAAGGACGGGGCGGAGGCCGTCGCCACGAGCGGGGCGCTGAAGATCTCCGCCGCGCGGGGGAAGCTGACCACGGTCAAGGTCTCCGACCCCAAGGGTGCCGAGGTCCAGGGGAAGATCGCCGCCGACGGCACGAGCTGGACGCCCGACCGGCACCTGGCCGCCGCGACCAAGTACCGGGTCCACGCCGTGGCCGAGGACGCCAAGGGCCGTGAATCGGCGAAGGACACCAGCTTCACCACGCTGGTCCCGCAGAACACCTTCATCGGGCAGTACACCCCGGAGGACGGCTCCACGGTCGGCGTCGGGATGCCGGTCTCGATCCACTTCACCCGGGGCATCACCGCCCCGGAGGCGGTCGAGAAGGCCATCGAGGTGACGGCCGAGCCGTCCGTGCCGATCGAGGGCCACTGGTTCGGCAACGACCGCCTCGACTTCCGCCCCGAGAAGTACTGGGCGGCCGGCACCAAGGTGACCGTGAAACTCGACCTCGACGGCGTCGAGGGCCGCCCGGGCGTCTACGGCAAGCAGGCCAAGACGATCTCCTTCACCATCGGACGGAGCCAGGTCAGCACCGTCGACGCGAGCACGCACCGGATGACGGTCGTCCGCGACGGCCGGCAGATCAAGGAGATCCCGATCTCGGCGGGCGCCCCGGCGACCACCACGTACAACGGTCAGATGGTCATCAGCGAGAAGCTCAAGGTGACCCGGATGAACGGCGACACCGTCGGTTTCGGTGGCGAGTACGACATCAAGGACGTGCCGCACGCCATGCGCCTCTCCACCTCCGGCACCTTCATCCACGGCAACTACTGGGGTGGCCCCGGCATCTTCGGCACCACCAACACCAGCCACGGCTGCGTCGGCCTGCAGGACGTGCGCGGCGGCTGGAACAAGGAGACCCCCGCGGCCTGGTTCTTCGACAACTCGCTCATCGGCGACCTGGTGATCGTGAAGAACTCCCAGGACAAGACGATCCAGCCGGACAACGGCCTCAACGTCTGGAACATGCCCTGGTCCGAGTGGACGAAGTAGTTCCCCGAGCGCGGAGGACGGGCGGGCCCGGAGCTGTGACCGAGAGCACCGGGCCCGCCGCCGTTAGCGACGGTTAACCTCCTCCCATGACCGTAACCCTCGAAGCAAGCGACGGCGTCGGCACCATCCGGCTGGACCGACCGCCCATGAACGCCCTGGACATGGCCACCCAGGACCGGCTGCGCGAACTCGCCGAGGAGGCGACCCGGCGCGACGACGTGCGGGCCGTGGTCCTCTACGGCGGCGAGAAGGTGTTCGCGGCGGGCGCGGACATCAAGGAGATGCGGGCGATGGACCACGCGGCGATGGTTCTCCGCTCCAAGGCGCTCCAGGACGCCTTCACGGCGGTGGCCCGCATCCCCAAGCCGGTCGTCGCCGCCCTCACCGGCTACGCGCTGGGCGGCGGCTGCGAACTGGCGCTCTGCGCCGACTTCCGGATCGCCGCCGACAACGCGAAGCTCGGCCAGCCCGAGATCCTGCTCGGGCTGATCCCCGGTGCCGGGGGCACTCAGCGGCTCGCCCGGCTGATCGGCCCCTCCCGGGCCAAGGACCTGATCTTCACCGGGCGTCACGTCAGGGCGGAGGAGGCGCTGTCGATCGGTCTGGTCGACCGTGTGGTGCCCGCCGCCGAGGTGTACGAACAGGCCCACGCCTGGGCCGCCGCGCTCGCCAAGGGCCCGGCGCTCGCGCTGCGCGCGGCCAAGGAGTCCGTCGACGCGGGTCTGGAGACGGACATCGACACCGGGCTCACCATCGAGCGCAACTGGTTCGCCGGGCTCTTCGCCACCGAGGACCGGGAGCGGGGTATGCGCAGCTTCGTGGAGGACGGACCGGGCAAGGCCACCTTCCTCTGACGGGCTGTCAGTTCACTGCGGCTGGACTCCGGTTCATCCGTGCGGGCGGATGGGCCGGAACCCGGGAAACCCTCGGGGTCCGGCCATCGGCATGTCAGGGATACCTCTCGGAAGTGTGGTACTCGCAGGTCAGAGCGGTGGTTCCGAACGGTGCCTTGCCATGGGCATATGTCATGCGAATACCGTGAATTGTTGTGTTCCAGGGTGGTGATTCCTCCGGAACGGCCCCCGGACGCCCGCGGTGCGGCCATGATGGTGTGCATGGCGGGCCTGGAAGGTGTGGAACAGCCGCGACCGCGCGCAGGCGCGACGGCGGCGCGCCGGACGATGACCGGCGAGGATGAACAGGCGTACAAGGTGCTTGAGTTGTTCGGTGACCCGGCGGAGGAGGAGGTGCGGCTGCCCTCCCGTCCGGAGTCCGCGGCCCAGGCGCGGCGGCTCACCTCGTGCGTGGTGCTCCGGCAGTGGGGGCTCTCGCCGCAGATCGGCGAGTATGCGGTGCTCCTCGTCTCGGAGCTCGTCGGCAACGCCGTGCGGCACACCGGTGCCCGGGTCTTCGGGCTGCGGATGCTGCGCCGTCGCGGCTGGATCAGGATCGAGGTGCGCGACCCCTCCCGCGGGCTGCCGTGCCTGATGCCCGTCCGCGAGATGGACGTCAGCGGGCGGGGGCTCTTCCTCGTCGACAAGCTCTCCGACCGGTGGGGGGTGGATCTGCTGCCCCGGGGCAAGACCACCTGGTTCGAGATGCGGACCTCCGACCGCTGACCGTCGCCGCGCGCCCGGCGTGCCGGTGTCCTGGACTCCGGGCGCCGCCCCGTAAACGCACAGCGGCCCCCGGCTGCCGTCGTGGGGCGCTGCGGGGGCCGCTGTGTGGGGGCCGTGAAATGGGGGGTGTCTTCACGGCCGCTCGTGACGACCGAGCTCGGGTCGGTGCGGGTCGTGTCACCGACTATGGCAGACGGGCGACCTCACCGCCAAAGATGCAAATAGGGCTTATCCCTGTATATTCCGCCATTTCTTCAAAGGTTCGCAGGTGTGATGGGTCACTTGCCTGGAAAAGCATGAATATTTATGAGATTCGTTGAGTGATTCATTCGCGCCGCCCATGTGACCGCTTCGTTACCGTCTGCTTCCTCCGCCCCTATCGTGTCTGCGCATGAACGCCTCCGACCGACCGGTGCACCGCCGCGGCGCCCTGCGCGCGGGAGCGGGGGCCGCACTCGTCGGCCTCGTCACCGGCTGCGCGGAGCACCGCGACGCTCCCGGTGCGTCGCCCGCGACCACCACCGCCGGGGTCCGCGCCACCGCGACCACCCGTCCTCCGGCTCCGCGCCCGGCGCCCGCACCGCGCCGCTTCCCCGGGCAGCCGGCCCAGATCGACCACGGTCCGCGCGACCACCCCCGCGTCGCCCTCACCTTCCACGGCCAGGGCGACCCCGCCCTCGCCCGGACCGTCCTCGCCGAGGTCGAACGGGCCCACGCCCGGATCACCGTCCTCGCCGTCGGCAGCTGGCTCGACGCACACCCCGACCTGGCCCGCCGCATCCTCGACGGCGGCCACGACCTCGGCAACCACACCCGGCGCCACGTCGACATCTGCTCCCTCGGCGAGGCCGAGGCGTACGCGGAGATCACCGGCTGCGCACAACTGCTGCGGCGGCTCACCGGCTCCATCGGTTCCTGGTTCCGGCCCTCGCGCTCCCGGTACGCCACCCCGCTCGTCCAGCGGCTCGCCGCTCGGGCGGGCTACCCGCACGTCCTCTCCTACGACGTGGACTCCCTCGACTTCACCTCCCCCGGTGCCGCGGCCGTCACCCGCAAGGTGGCCGGGGAGATCCGTAACGGATCGGTGGTGAGCCTGCATCTGGGCTACGCGGACACGGTCGCCGCCCTGCCCCTCCTCCTCACCGAAATCGACCGCCGCGGACTGCGCGCGGTGACGACCACGGAGCTGCTGACCTGATGCGTCCCTTCACCCAGCACACCGCCGCCCTGCTCGGGGGCGTCCTCCTCGCCGTCCTCACCGGCTGCGGCTCCTCCGCAGAAAAAGGGAACACCGAGGCCGTCGGCAGCGAGGCCGCCGCCCCGCCCACCGCCGCCGGACGCGTGGCGCCGCCCGAGCCTGGGCTGCCGGGCATGCCGCCCGTCCTCGACCCCGAGGACATCTACGCCGCCGACCGGCCGGGGAAGCTCTCCCCGGTCGTCAAGGACTTCCCGTCGCGGGTGTACGTCCCCAACACCAACTCCAACACGGTGTCCGTGATCGACCCCGCGACGTACAAGGTCATCCGGACCATCAAGGTCGGCCGTCAGCCGCAGCACGTCGTCCCGTCCTGGGACATGAAGACCCTCTGGGTCAACAACGACCTCGGCGACAGCCTGACGGCCATCGACCCCGCCACCGGCAAGGTCGGCCCCACGGTGCCCGTCTCCGACCCGTACAACCTCTACTTCACCCCCGACGGCAAGTACGCCGTGGTCATGGCCTCGATGGACCGCGAACTGGTCTTCCGCGACGCCCACACCATGAAGATCGTCAAGACCGTCCCGGTCGGCTGCGCCGGGGTCAACCACGCCGACTACTCCGCCGACGGGCGGTACTTCATCGTCTCCTGCGAGTTCTCCGGTGAACTCCTCAAGGTCGACACGGCCGGGATGAAGATCGTCGGGCAGCAGAAGCTCCCGCTGCACGGGGCGATGCCGCAGGACGTGAAGCTCTCGCCCGACGGCGGCACGTTCTACGTCGCGGACATGGTCGCGAACGGGGTGTGGATGCTGGACGGAAAGAACTTCACCACCCCGAAACTGCTGCCCACCGGCAAGGGCGCCCACGGCCTCTACATCAGCCGCGACTCCAAGGAGATGTACATCTCCAACCGGGGAGAGGGCACCATCTCCGTCTTCGGCTTCGGGCAGCGCAAGGTGACGAAGAAGTGGCGGTTGCCCAACGGCGGCAGCCCGGACATGGGTGGGGTCTCGGCCGACGGCAAGGTCCTGTGGCTGAGCGGCCGTTACAACTCCGAGGTCTACGCCATCGACACCGAGAGCGGCAAGCAGCTCGCCCGGATCCCGGTGGGCAGCGGCCCGCACGGTCTCGCCGTCTACCCACAACCGGGGCGCTACTCGCTCGGCCACACCGGCGTCTTCCGCTGACGGGTCGTGAGGCGGTCCGGACGGCCGGACGGCCGGGGCGGCATGGGCGACCCCGGCCCTGTGGCGCCGCGGGCGAACGCGCCGATCCGCATCGGATGCGACACCGCGCACGGTGACGGCGGTGGCACCCCATGAACACGGCCTGCCGACCGTCGCCGCCCGTGACATGACGAGCCCCGGGCGTTCGCCCCATGCGCCCACCACTCCACCGACACCGCCGACGGGGGCCCACGGACGGGCTCGCATGACCGCCGAACGGCGCACGGTCGAGACGACGCCTCCTCACCAGGGGACCAGGACGGCCGCGGCAGACCGCATGTCAGGGATCAGCCGGGCAGCCGGGCATCCGGGTGAACGAGCGTCAACCCACGTCCGGACCCGCTCACTATCGAATGACGGTGCACGGACGGGAACCACTCGGCCAGGACAGTGATCCGCATGATGATCACTTCTCTTCTGCGGCGCCGGGCCGCGGTTGTCTTCCTCTCCCTCGCCGCGGCGCTCGTCCCGGCCGCCGCCACCGAGGCCGCTCCCGCCGCGCCCGCCGTCCGCGCCGCTCCGGCGGCCCCCGCGGCGGCCGTGCTCAAGCCCGGCGACTGCCCGGTCGTCAATGACCGCCTCTTCGCCGCCGCCGACCCCGTCGACATCGGCCGGATCACCCCGCGGCCCGCCTGGCGGAACGACTGCCGCCAGCTCTATCGTGCGGACGGCCGGGGTCCGCAGACCATCTTCGAAGAGGGCTTCCAGGCCCGGGACATCACCTACGGTCAGTACGACCTGCAGGAGTACGTCCTGGTCAACCAGCCCTCGCCGTACGTCTCCACCACGTACGACCACGACCTGTACAAGCGGTGGAAGGCCGCGTTCAACTACTACGTCGACGCTCCCGGCGGCGTCGACGTGAACAAGACGATCGGTGACACCCACAAGTACGCCGACCAGGTCGAGGTCGCCTTCCCCGGCGGAGTGGACCGCACGTTCATCGTCGGGGCCTGCCCGATCGACCAGGCGACCAAGACCGAGATCATGAGCGGGTGCGTCGACAACCCGCACTACCGGCCGTGGCGCAGCTGAGCCTCTGACGCCCCATGACGGCGGGCGGAAGGGCCCCCGGCCCGTGACACCGAGTCACGGGCCGGGGGCCCTTCCACGCCGACCCGCGAGGGGCGCGAGTGCTCCATGACAATCGCGTCCGCCCGGCGAAGAAGCGTCCGCCCCGGAGTGCGAGCGGGGCGGACGCTCACCTTCTCCCACGCCGGTACGGGGCCCAGCCGCGCAGTTCGTCGTCGCGCGGGGCGCGCACCAAGGCCGGGGCCCCCGGGCCGAAGCTCATCACCGGACGGGACGCGTCCCAGGCCGGCCAGCCCGGATCGCCGGTGGCGGCGAACCGCACCCACGCCGTGTGCATCGCGTCGGCCAGTCCCTGCGGGGCGTCCGGACCGGCCAGGGCCACCGCGTCCGGCGTGTCCAGGTTGTCGAAGACGAAACCGATCTCCAGCGCGTGGCAGGCACCGAGCCCCAGCACGGGGGACGGCCAGCCGAACTCGTAGAGACGGGTGCCGCCCGGGGCACCGACACGGGCATCCGCCACCCGGTTCAACGGGACGCGCAGCAGCAGATCGGTGGCGAGTGCCCCGAGCAGTTCTCCCGGGGCGGCGTCGGGACGGTTGGCGCGGTACGCGCGCTCCGTGCCCCTCGGCACCCGGAACTTCAGCAGGGCCAGCCGGAGCCCGGTGCTCGACAGCTTCTCCGTGAGCCCGCTCGGCACGAACCAGAGCCGGTACTCCTCGGTGTTCGCGCCCATCAGCAGATCGACATCGGCGGAGGCGCCGTCCAGCAGAGCCTCCAACGGGCCGCGGGGCAGCAGATCGCCGTCCACCACGATCTGGAAGGAGTTCCCGCCGGTCAGCGGCGAACTGCCGGAGGTCACCTCGGTCTGCGCGTCCAACAGCCGTTCCCGGTCCACCGCGGCCAGCGCCCCGGCCGTCGCCGCCACGCCCAGCCGCCGGGCGATCAGCTCCGTGGTGCGCTGGGCGGCGGCGTCCAGCGGCAGCGCGTTCGGCGCCCCGCTCTGCAGCACCGCACGCCGGAACAGCCCCTTCGCGCGCGGCGCGGCCAGCAGGGCGGCGATGGCGATGGCCCCCGCCGACTCCCCGCACACCGTGACCAGGCCCGGGTCGCCGCCGAACGCCGCGATGTTGTCCCTTACCCAGGTCAGCGCCGCGATCTGGTCGAGCAGCCCCCGGTTGGCGGGTGCGTCCGGGAACACCCCGAACCCCTCGATACCCAGCCGGTAGTTGACGGAGACGAACACCACCCCGTCACGGGCGAACGCCGCCCCGTCGTACAGCGGCAGGGCCGAGGAGCCGCGCAGCAGCGAACCACCGTGGATCCAGACGAGCACGGGCAGCCCGGCCGCCTCCGGCGACGGCGTCCACACGTTGAGGTTCAGACAGTCGTCCCCGGGCACGTCCGGATCGGGCAGCAACCGGTCCAGCGGCGGGGCGTACGGCCGCTTGGGCGCGGTCGGCCCGAAGGCCACCGCGTCGCGCACCCCCTCCCAGGGCTCCGGCGGTTCGGGCGCCCCGAAGCGCCGGGCACCGACCGGCGCCGCCGCGTACGGGATGCCCCGGAAGACGGCGACGCCCCGTTCCCGCGAGCCGCGCACCGTCCCCTGGACGGTGCCGACCAGGGGGGACGTCTCGGACAGGGGCGGGGGTACGGAAGCCATGGGGCCTCAGTCCTTCCGGGGCGCGGGTCCGGCGAGCGCGACGGCCGGTGAACCGGACGGGTGATGGGCGAGGGAGCCGTCCGGGTGCAGCACCTCGGCCGGGACCGGTGAGGTGACGCGCACCCGGTCCGGGGTCGCGCCGACCCGCACCGGGCCGTGCGGGAGCGGCACCTCGCCCCGCACGCCGGACAGCGTGCCGAGCCGGAGAGCCACCCGCACCCGGGCGTACCCGGGTTCGGCCGGGCTGACGCCGAGTGTGTACACCAGCAGATCACGACTGGGCGTGGCCGACCATCCGTGGCAGTGGGAACCACCGCCCCAGCACTCCCGGAACGCGGGGAGCCGCCGGTGCTTGGCAACACCGTCCAGTCCCTGCACAGCCGTTCGATCGCATCGACCGCGCCCAGCAGCGCCGGTGGTCGCGAGCGTTCCGGAGAGCGACGAGCTGACCCGGCGCGTGGTCGCGGACATCCACGCGCACAGTGACACCTATGCCTCCGGCCCCCGTCAACCACGACGACCTGTGGGAGATCTGCCGCGACAACCTGCTGCGGGCGCTGGAGGGCTTCGGCGGACTGCCGCCCAGCGGGGGCGATTTCGAACAGGCGGCCCGGGAGAGGGGGCGGCAGCGCGCGGAACAGAACGTGCCGCTGGACACCGTGCTCCGGGCGTACCGGCGCGGGGCCGGGTGATGTGGCAGGTGACGGCCGAACAGCTGCGGGCGTCCCGGACCGGTCGCGCCGGTCGGGACGCGGGGGATGGCCGGGACGGCGGGTACGGTCGACCCGGGCACCGGGGCAGGGCCCGGTAGGGGAGCGGGAACGGCTCTGGCGCTGTGCCCGACCGGACCGGCTCGCCGCACCGGCCGTACCGACGTGACCGGGCTCGGCTGCCGCGACCGGCCGACGCGACCGGGCTGATCACGGTGATCGGCCGACCGGAGTGACCCGTACCGGCCGATGCGGTAGCCGGGTCGGGCCACTATGGTCCGACCCGACCCGACCCGACCCGACCCGCGCCCGACCGGTCAGGCGGCGAAGAAACCGGAGAGGGTCTTCCGGTCGTCGACCTCCACCAGGTCCGGGCGGGTGTAGCGCTCCGCGCGGGCGTGGTAGTCGAAGTCACCCCGGACCAGTCCGCGGTAGTCACGCACGCACCGCTCCAAGGCCACCCGGACCGAACCCTCGATCCCGGCCGCCGTGATCTGCTCGACCAGTTCCCGCTCGGCGCGCAGGACTTGTTCGGCGACCCCCGCGAGCTGCGTCCCGGCCTCGTCCACGGCTTCCTGGAGGGTGCATCCGCGTTCGCGCTGAATGAGGCGCACGGCATTGTGCTCGTAGCCGAGCCGGGCTTCCTTCTCGAAGGAGCAGATGTCGTTGCAGAGCCCGGAGTGATCGGTCACGGCATGGCGGAGTGCGGCGTACGCGGGCAGGGCGCGGGCCGATTCCGGAAGGTCGATCCCCGCGGTGATCTCATGGAGGTCCAGGAACGGCTGCATGGCTACGGAATCCCGGCGGTGCCTCACGAAATCCTGCCTGGTCGGCACCTGTCCGGCGGTCCGTTCCACGGCCTCGGCGTAATAGGTCCACAACCAGGCGACCGTGTCCCGTCGGAACTGCCGGATCCAGTGCGCCGGGCGGCCGGGGTACGTGCGCTCCCGCAACCCGAGGAGCGCGTGCTCCATGGCGCCGCGCGGCGGCGCGCCGTCGAGCACGCTCACCAGCCGGTCGATCGCCGCCTCGCACATGCGGGGATCCCGGCCGGCGGGGCCGTCGTCGAATTCGTCGTCGACGAGGAAGGCCCAGAAGAGCCACTGGCAGAAGAGATCGAGATGCGGTTGTGAAGCGGCGGGGAATATGAGAGAGATCCAGAGTTCCGGCCTGGTCCGGATCATCTTGTTCCGGGCGGTCGGGGAGAGCACGAGACCTTGCGATTCGGCCCATTCCCAGGCGGCCTTCTTGGTCTCCTCGATACCGGGATTGCAACCGGTGCTCTCGAACGGCATGTGAAACGCTGGCAGCGCGATCTGGCTCATTGGTGCCCCTCGTCGAGACGATGCGGATGAACGATACGAATGGGGAGCTGATCGAATTCATACGTCGGCGCGGGTACGCAGGAAGGCGCGGGCCGCCCTTTGACACCTGGTTTCGGCCAGAGGATCACCGTGCGCGATAAGACAGTCATGCCTGCTCACTCTCCTCAGCCGGTTTCGGGGCATGGGGACCGGGCCCGCAGGCCCACGATGGCAAACGCCCCGTGAACAGGGCGGCGACATCACCACACGTGATCCACCAGTCAACCTCTTGAGGAAGAGAGATGGAAGCCGTGTGTGACCGAAAGTATGTGCTGAGTGACGGCGACTGAATGCCGGTGATGCGGTTCGCGATGCCTTGAGGCGCAGAACGCCGCAGTCCCACCGAAGTCGCGGAACCCTGCGGAAGTGACGAGTTCACGCCGTCCCGGCCCGCCTTCTCCGGGGGCGAGAGTGCCCCGAGGTGCGGACGGGGCCGAGTTGTAGACCGATCCCGAGGTGTGGACGGGACGCTGGACGCAGACCGATCCCGAGGTGCGGACGGGGCCCGAGATGCAGACCGGGCCCGAGGTGCGGACGGCTGCCGGAGCCGGTCGGCGTCGGGTACGGCGGGCGGTCAGGCCCCGGTGGGTCGGCGCCGGCTGAGGTGGTGTCGGGCACGGATGGCGCGGGGCGCGAGCAGGTTACGGGCGGAGGTGCTTCTCCGCCTCGGCCTGCTCGATCAGTTCCGCGTACGAGCCGTCCTCCAGCCCCTCCCCGTGGTGAAGGGACACCGACCACGGAATCGGGCACGGCGGGGCGTGGTCGGGATCGGGGCAGAGCATCCCGGCGATGCGCTCCTTGATCTCTTCGGCTTGCCGCGGAGTGGCATAGACACCCAGCCGCACTTCCCAGACACTCGGGTTCTCTGACATCGCTCACGTCCCGGATCGGCGGAGATGGGGGCAGGGGAGAAGAGAAAGGATGGGGAGGCGAGGGGAAAGGTGTCGGGGAATGAAAGAAAGCGGGGGTGAAAAATAGGTGAAAACAACGGCAAAGGGGGCGAAGTCCTCCGCCCCCTCGCCCGAGGCTACCAGGTGCGCTTGGCGTCGCAGTGGCGCTTGTAGTGCCCCGCCGGGACGCGGATGTTGCGCGCCGCGTCGTTGACGGCCGCCTGCTCCGTGTTGCCCGTGCCGTCGGCCCTGTCGTAGCGGACGGCGTTGTTGTCACTGATACGGACGATCTGGCACTGCACCGTGGCGTGCCAGGTCTTCATGACGGAGACGTCGCGCGCGACCGCGGTCCGGGCGGTGCCCGGGACGGCGGAGGCGGCGGAGATCGCGAGCCCGGCGAACGTGAGGGCGATGGCTCCGACGGCGAGCGCGCGGCGGACTGTCTTCATGAGTGCTCCTCCCTGACGGTGGTGTGACCGCGCCGGGCGAACGGGCTCCTCGGCCGGTGCTCGCACGGCCCGGCGGCGTTCACGACACTCCCATTCGGGCGCGGGGGAATGCCGTCGTCGGTCACCCGATCGGCAGTCGTTCGGCAGCCGTCCGCCACCTGTCCGGCAGTCTGCCGAATGGGTCGACGCGACCCCGGCCGTGAACCTCGACGCGGGCCGGCGCTACGTACCTGAGGCAACCGACAGTGGCCAGGTAGGAGCACACATGGCGTACGACATGGCGGCCCCACCCCTCGCGGGGCGCCGCGACAACCCCTCACTGGCGACGGTGGTGAGCACGGAACTCGCCCGCAACAAAAGAGGGTTCGTTCCCTGGTACCACCTCCTCGCCCCCGTCATCATCACGGTCCCGCTCTTTCTCGGAGCCCTCGGCTCCTCCGAGGCGAAGGCGGGCCAGACCTTCGAGGTGTTCCGGAACGTGACCCTGGAGTTCTGGGGCGTGCTGGTGCCGATGACCGCGGGGCTGGCCGCGGCGCTCACGGTCCGGGCCGACCAGGACGCCTGGCGGTTGCTGCTCTCGTACGGCGTGCCGCGAGGGCGCTACTTCATCGGCAAGGTCGCCGCCCTGGGCGTTCTGGGGTTCATCTCCTCAACCGTGCTTCTGGTGATGCTCTCCCTCGGGGCGGTGGTCAGTGGCCGCTTCCCCGGAGCGATGGGGACGGTGGCCGCCGCGGTCTACCTCCCCTGGCTGGTGGGCCTGTCCATGACGGCGCTGGCGGTGGTGGTCGCGGTGGTGTGGGGCATGGGACCCAGCATCGGGGTGGGAGTCGCGGGCCTGCTGTGCGGGGCCCTCGTCTCGGACAAGGTCTTCTGGTACGCCGTCCCGTTCGCCTGGCCGATGAGAGTGGTCCTGCCGCTCGCCGGGATCGGTCCCAACGGGGTCCCGCTCCCCAAAGACAGCCCAGTGACGGAAATGTCTGCCATCCCGCTCGCCGTGGGCCTCGCCGCCGCGCTGACCGCGGTCCTGCTGGTCGTCGGCAGTATGCACATGCGCCGCAAGGAGATCTGACCATGACCGCGACCCCCGCCAGGCCGCAAGCACCGACGACACCGGCACTCACGATCCGAAACCTGCACAAGCACTATGGCCCCCACCGCGCGTTGGACGGCGTGGACCTCACGGTCGAGGCCGGCGAGGTCTACGGCCTGCTGGGGCCGAACGGCGCCGGCAAGACCACTCTCATGAAGGCGCTGCTCGGCCTGCAACGCCCCACATCGGGCAGCATCGAGATCTTCGGCAGGCCGGTCGGCCGGGATGCGCTGGCCGAAGTCGGGGCCCTCATCGAGGTCCCCGGCCTGTGGCCGAACCTCACAGCCGACGAGACGTTGAGACTGCACGCCAAGCTGCGCGGAGTACCACCCGAGTGGATCGATCCCGCGCTGCACCTGGTCAAGATGACCGACGCACGGCGTCGAAAGGTCGGCGCGTACTCCCTCGGCATGCGCTGGCGGTTGGGCATCGCCGTCGCCCTGCTCGCCAGGCCGAGGCTGATCGTTCTCGACGAACCCACCAACGGCCTCGACCCCGTCGGCATCCGCGAAATGCGCGGAATCATCCGCTCACTGGCCGACGAAGGAGTGGCGGTACTCATCGCCAGCCACCAACTCGCGGAAGTGGCCCAGGTCTGCGACAGAGTGCATGTACTGGCATCCGGCCGCACCCAGTACGAAGGCCCCCTGGCAGGGCTCGCAGTCGACGGGGACGTGGAGGCCGGGTTCCTCCAACTCCTCGAATCGGCCGATGCAGCCATCCGCTGACCCGGAAGCGGCCCCTGTCCGCCTGGGGGCCGCCCCAGCCCGTGCACACCGCCCGCTCGCGCGCCGCCCCCATCGCCCCGGCCGTCGGC
Source organism: Streptomyces sp. NPDC052042 (assembly GCF_044548345.1). Classification (NCBI taxonomy): domain Bacteria; kingdom Bacillati; phylum Actinomycetota; class Actinomycetes; order Kitasatosporales; family Streptomycetaceae; genus Streptomyces; species Streptomyces sp. NPDC052042. The sequence goes on from NZ_JBIUBU010000003.1 coordinate 192,575, forward strand.
ACACCGGCACCACGGCTGGCCGGGCCCCCGCCACCAGACAGCTCGGCCCGTCGGGGGACGGATTTCCGCTGCCGGGCAGGCCCGCCGTGTCGGACGGGCCGCACCACCAACAGGTTCACCCACGGCCAACAGGCCCATGGCATCTGTCAGGTGCAAGACGTCAGCAGGCCCGGGCCGCTAACGGACGACGAGGGCTGAGCACGGCGGCCAACGACATCAGCTCCGCGCGGTTACCAACGCCGAGATCGTCATAGAGCCTGCGGATACGGCGATACATGGATCGCTCGGAGCAGTAGTAATGACGGCGCGCGATCTCGGCCACCGTGATGGTCGTACAGAGCAGCCGCAAAAGCTCCGCGTCATAGGGCGGCGTGACGGGAAGCGAACGCTGCTCGGGTATATCGCCCCTGCGGTCGACTTCCGCCCCTGCCGGTGGCTCCGCGTCATAGAGCCGGCAGTGGCGACGGCCACCCCGGCCCGCCAGGACGTTCTCCGGACCGGTGGCTGTGGTGTCAGCGGTGCCGGTGGTACCGACACAGGGGTAGAGGCCGCCGGGACCGGCCAGGCGATGGGCCCTGAGCTGCGCGTACAGCAGATCGCGTTGGCTTTCACCGGGGATGGCGAGATTGAGTACGAAATTCGCCCCGGAGCGGATCGCGTAGTACGTCCGATACCCCGAGAGGTCGTTGGTGACGGCGACGAGCAGGGACAACGGATGCCGCACCCTGACGGCGCGCAGTTCCTCGGCCTGGAACTCGCTGGTGACCGGCATCAGCACCGGAAGAGCGAGCGCACCGCAGGGCGCGTTCAACTCGGTGGCGCTGATGAACTCGACCCGGCCCAGACCGGAACGGAGTATGCCCAGCAGCGCGTGCGGCGGATCGAAGTACGGTTTGAGTCCCGAATGGGCCAGGACATGGAGTTCGGTGGCGGTCGATTCGTGCTGTTGGTTGCTTTGGTGCAAGGCGCTGTTCCCCGTAGCGTCGATCCCGGTGATGGTTGTCTCGCGGTCACTGGGCGACACTCGGTGTCGGATCACGCTCGTGACGTGTGCGCGAACACCTGTCTTCGGTCATCGGCCGACCTTGCAGAGCTTCAGTGTCCTACTGAGCAGCGGGCCGAGACTCACCTTGTCGCCGCCGTCCCCGGACAGGCGCACCGGTGCGATGTCGGCGTATTCCGCGTCTCGTGCGCGGTCGTTGAGGGCGTACGTCGTGCCATCGGGGACGGTGATCACAGCCTGATCGCCCTTGCGGCACTCGGCGGTTCCGTGATCAACGGTCAATGGCCAGGTGTAGCCGAGGTTCTTCTCGCTGACCTCCTGCTTGGTGGCGGTGGGGCTGGGGAGCGGCACCGGGTCCGTGGTGGCCGGTTCGCTGAGGCCGCTGCCGCCGCAGGCGGTGAGAGCCAGGAGCGCGACACCGGTCAGGGCCGAGACGGCGGTGCAACGGCGATGCGTGGTCATGTGTCTGCTACCTCACGGTTGGAATGCGGGTGGTGGTGCGGGTCCGGACGTCGGCGGCGAGAAGGGCGGCGTATCCGTCCTCCAACGACGGTTCCACGGGGCGGGCCCCGGCGGGCGGAGTGGTCGTGACGACGCGGTATTCGGTTCCTGTGGAGGTGGTCACCGCGCTCACCACTTCGGCGTTGGGCGGTGGCCCCTCGGCGGGGCCGGCGGGACTGCACGCATAGGTACAGCCAGCGGCCTGACTGACCAGGGCGGCGGTGGAGTCGTGGAAGACGAGACGGCCGGAGGCGAGCACGGCCACCTCCGGGCAGGTCTGGGCGACGTCGTCGAGGATGTGGGTGGACAGCAGAACCGTGCGGCCGCGACCGAGGCTCGCGAGCAGGGTGCGGAATCGCATCCGCTCGTGCGGGTCGAGTCCCGTGGTGGGCTCGTCGACGATCAGTACCGAAGGGGCACCCATGAGCGCCTGCGCGATGCCGACCCGTCGCTTCATCCCGCCGGAGAAACCGGCCAGCCGCTCGTCGGCCCGATCTTCCAGGCCCACCTCGGCGATCCGCTCGTCGACCTGGCGGCGCCGTTGGCGTCTGTCGTGGACGCCCTTGAGCACGCCGATGTAGTCGAGGAACTCACGAGCTGTCAGATCCGGGTACAGAGAGAGTTCCTGCGGCAGATAGCCCAGGGTGCGCTTCATGGAGGTGAGCCCGGCGCTGGTCGACAGATCGTGGCCGGCGACGTGGACGCGCCCGGAGGTGGGGCGCAGTACACCGGTCAGGATGCGCAACAGCGTTGTCTTCCCCGCTCCGTTGGCGCCCAGCAGCCCGACCGTGCCGCTTTCGATATGGAGGTCGACGGAGTCAAGCGCGCACAGACCACCGGGGTGGATCTTCGTCAGTCGTTCCGTGGTGATGTTCATGATGCTCCGTGTCGTCTGGTACGGACGGCGAGAAGTCCCAGCACATAGCAGGCCGCGGCCAGCGCGAGGACGAGGCCGACGTTCAGCAGCGCCGCCGCGTCGTCGGCCGCAGGGCGCAGCGCCCCGGTGCCCTGCCGGGTGGCCCACACCTCGGGGGCGTGCGCCCAGACGGCCAGGGGATAGCCGCCGAGCGGGGAGAGGACCGTACCCGTCGGTGTGGGCAGCGGCGAGAAGGAGGGCGGGAAGTGACAGGCCCACAGCCACACCACGACCGTGGCGGCGCGTGCTGCCGCCACCGGCAGCAGAACGCCCAGAAGACCGGCGAAGGCGGTGACCAGTAGCGCCGCCGGTACGACCGCCGTGAGCAGCGCGATCAACGCGGAGGTGACCGGGGCGAGGGCGCCGGAGGCCCCCGAGAACACCGCGGCGTACACCAGATAGAGGCCGGCGACCGGCGCCAGGGCGGTCAGCAGCGGCCCGCCCAGGACCCCCGCGGTGAGCGGTAGCGACCCGGTGGGGGTGGCGCTCAGCAACTCGGCCATGCCGCGGGCTTCGAGCCCGCGTCGCAACCGGTCGGCGAGCGCGATGCCCACGCCGAGCGTGCAGAAGGTGTTGACGACCACCGCCGCCGCTCCGGCCCTGGCGGCGGGTTCGCCCTGCCCGGCAACGACGGGTGAGGTGATCACCAGCAGCAGGCTCAGCAGGGCCAGGGGCAGTACCGCGCCCCAGACAACTCTTCGGCGGGCCGTCATCAGGGCCTCGTAGCGGAGGGTCCACAGCAGAGCGGTCATCATGCCTCCCGGGGGCCGAGGTGGGCATCGCCGTAACCGAGCCGGGCCCCGGCGCGAGCGCCTGGGCGCAGCGCGCGCAGCGCCAGCGAGAACAGATAGCCCCCGATCACCAGGGCGGGCACACCTTGCGCCGCTCCTTCGGGCAGCACTCGGTCGACCAGCAGCAACTTGGCCAGGACCGCGGCGATGACCAGCCCGCTCGCCGGCGCCGCCGATCCCGTCCGCACCGTCGCCCAGACGGCTGCACCGCTCAGGAACACGGTCAGGCCGGACAGCTCCAGCAGGGTGGTCAGAGGATCCGGGCGGTGACCGGTGGTGGCCACCAGCCCTACCAGGACGAGGGTGGCGGCCGCCGTCACGGACGCGGGCCAGGCCAATCTGCGGGCGACGGTGCGCGGATAGGGGATGGGCAGGGAAAGATGGAGCTCCAGCATCGGCTCCCGGGCCACCACGGCCGCGCACGCCAGGGCGGTGGCGGTGGGGAGCGCGCAGCTCAGCAGCGCCCGGCCGAGAACCACACCGATGCCGGAGCCCGTGGCTACGGTCACGAAGGCGGCAAGCGCCGCCAGAGCGGGCAGCACGAACGCCTGCCGCCCGCAGCGACGCGCTTCGTGGGCCCGCCATGGTGCAGCGGTCATGGTCCCGTTCCTTCCGTTGCTCCCTTGCCTCCCGATACACCCCGTACGTAGCGGTCCGGCATGGAACGGTTCACGCCGGGAACCGGAATCGGCGCCGCGGGGTGCGGGCGTGCGCCCGCACGACGGCGCTACGACGACGCCCGCTCGCCGAACGACCGCATGGCCCGAGCGGCCCACACCAGCAGGGCCGCCGCCGACACGAGCGTCCACGGCGTCGTCGACAGCAGCGCGTCCAGCACCGCGTCGAGGGGGGTGCGGAGCAGCCCCTGCGGCCCGCCGACCACGCCCAGGAACCACAGGGTGCCTCCCGCCGCCGCGCCCACCGGTGGTGAGAAGCGGACGGAGAGCGCGAGGGCGAGGGACGCCGCCAGCAGCGACTCACCGAGCCAGCTCGCCACCACCGCCCACCAGCCGGGCCCCCGCACCAGTGCGGAGCAGACCATGGCGAGTGCCAGATCCACGCAGAGGACCGTCGCGAGCCGCGCCAGGAACACCGCCGTGGGCGACACCGGCAGCGTGAACAACAGCTCGCGTCTGGGGTCCCGTCGGGGCGAGGCCACGATCAGCGCTCCGAGGAGTACGGACAGCACGACCACGGCCCCGAACAGCCGCGTTCCGAGGCGTTCCTGCACCTGCGTCGAGGAGATCAGGGCCGCGGCGACCAGGCCGATCGCGCTCAGCGGCGCCCACAGTCTGGGCATCAGGACCATTTGGTGGAGGGCCAGTTGCCAGGCCGTCCGCCAGGGCCGGGCGAAACCGGAGGCGCGACCGCCGCTCCCTCCGGTCGCGGGCACGGAGGCGTCGATCGCCGCAGGGGTGTCGGCGGGCGCGGCACTGTAGGCGGCAGGCTCCGGCTCGGTACCGGTTCTCCGTCCGGCGAAGCGTTTCCGTAGAGCGGAGGGCGCCCGTCCGGCGCGGGGGACGGTGGGGACGGCAGAGAAAGGGACGTCCGCGCCGGCCGGCGGGGCAGCGGCCGGAAGGACCCCCAGCAGGTCGTCGAAGGAAGGCACCGGCGTGGCCTTCCCGGCCTCCGCCTCGGCTCGGACCGCGGCGGTGATGTTCTGCCAAACTGCCAAGTTCTCACGGCAGTCGGAGCATTCGCTCAGGTGCCGGTCGTGGTGCGCGTCGACGGTCGAGGCACGCGCCGCGCATGCCAGGACGTCGTCCGTGAGATGTTCACTCATAGCTGTCCCGATCCTTCCAGCCGCGTGGCGGCGAGCATGCTGCCCAGCCGCCTGCGTGCGTGGGACATCCGGCTCTTGACGGTGCCGACCGGGATGGCGAGCGCGGTGGCGACCTCCGGGTAGGCCATCTCTTCGAACAGCACCAGCGCGAGGACCTCGCGCAGATGCTCGGGCAGGGAACGCACCGCTGCCCGCAGCGCGGTGTGCTCGGATTGCACCACCACCTGGTCCTCGACGCTCGGGGCGGTGTCGGCCACGTCCCGTGCTTCCGAAAGATCCGTCAACCGAGGCCGTGGCCTGCGGAGGTGGTTGTGCGCCTGTCGTTTGGCCACGCCCATCAGCCAGCCCCGTACGGTGGAATCGCCCCGGAAACCGGCTGCCGAGCGCCAGACCGCCAGCCATGTCTCCTGCAGGATCTCCTCGGACACACCCTGGTCCGAGGTGAGTCTGCGGATGAGTCGGAGCATCGCGCCGGCATGCCTGTCGTAGAGCGTTCGCAGGGCGGTTTGGTCGCCGTGGGCGACGGCGGATAGCAGAACTTCGTCCGAGCACACATCACGTACGTATCAAGAAAGTGCCGAACGGTTCACCGTCCGTCGGGGCGGTCAGGGATTTTTCAGCCGGGCGAGTGGTGGCCGGTTCTCGCGCCGCGGGCCCCGTGGTAATAGGCGGGATTCCGCCCGACGGGGGCCACGCACGCGCGGGGCCGCACGGCGACGCCCCGACCGGCGCGGGCTGCCTACGGGGACTGCCCGGACTGCCAGGACTGCCAACCGGCAGACGGCCTATTGAACGCTCGCGGACGACCATGGATCGTGATGTAGAGGTCACGTTCCGTGACTATCCGCTCGGGTTTCGCCGAGGAGCCCGAAGGAGCCCCGAGAAACAAGGAGTTCAGCATGGGAACCAAGGCCATCCCGCTGTCGGACGCCGACACCGACCTGTTCGACCTCGACCTGGAGATCGGCGTGGAGCGGTCCGTCGCCGGCCCGGCGGTCACGAGCATCTCCTACTGCACGCCGGGATGTACCAGTGAAGGCGGCGGCTCCGGCTGCAGCCACTGCTGTTGACGGCGCGTATCCGTGGGGCCGGGACGGGCGACGGAACGGCCCCACGGTCTGGCTCCGGGGCGGCCCGGACGAGCACGAGAAGGGGGACGACGGTGAGGGAACGGCCCCAGACACCGCCCGGGACGCCGTTCACAACGCCGTCCGGGGAATCGCCCGGAACACCGCTGCGCACACTGCCCGGGGGACCGGGCGCGACACCGGCGCGGACATCGCCCCGGGCCTCGGTCGGCACACCGCCGCCCACAAAGCCCCGGACAACGGCCGAGGCATCGTTCGCGACACCGTTCGAGGCGAAGGACGTCTTCCTGTACCGCGCGCCGCTGGCGCCGTCGACGCCCCCGTCGGGGGAGCGGAGCGAGGCCGGGAATGGTCTGCGCGTACCCGCCGAGGGCGGGCCCCGGTCCCTCGCTGCCTGCGCCGAACTGCTCGCCTCGGTCGCCACGAACGCCGTTCTCGGTGAGGCCCTCGCTCTCGCTTCGCCCAGTCTGGGCGCCCTGGTCCGCCGTGTCCGCGACGACGGCCCCGACGGGGTCAGGCCCGGACAGTTGCGCAGGGGCGCGCTCGCCGTGCTCCGCTACGACATCAGGATGCGGACCCGGCCCACACCGTTCGGCCTGTTCGCGGGCGTCGCCCGCGGCCGGTTCGACTCTGCGGCGAAGGCCGAGCGCGGCACGGCGCACCGTACCCGCACCCATGTCGACATGCAGTGGCTCACCAGGATCGGCCACCGGCTGGAACGCGACCCGGCCGTGCTGTCCACCCTCACCGTCCAGGCACACCAGGCCCTGGCCGCGCGCGGGGACCGGCTCGTCCTGACCGCCCCGTCCACCCGGGGAGCACCGCCGGGCGAGGACGGCGAGGGCCGCTCCACCCTGTCCGTGCGCAGGACTCCGGTCGTCGAACGGGTGGTGGTCGAGGCCGCGGCCCCCCTGCCGTACGGGGAACTGCTCCGGCGCACCGCCGAGGCGTTTCCCGGCACGTCCGTGGAGCGCGTGCACCGTCTGCTCGCCGAACTGGTGCGTCAGGAGATCCTCCTGACCGGACTGCGCCCGCCTCTGGACGGCGGTGACCCGCTGCACCACGTCCTCGGCCTGCTCGCCGGCGTCGCCGGACCGTCCGAGGCGACTCTGCGGGCGCACGAGGCGCTGTTGGCCGTGGAGGAGCGCAGGAAGGCGTACGACGCCCTGCCCGTCGGCGCCGGCCGTGAGGCACTGGGCCAGCTGCTGAGCACGGCGCGGGCGGCGGAACCCGATGCCACGCCCCTGCACGTCGACATCCGGATCGACGTTGACGTGCGCCTGCCGTACATGGTGCGTGACGAGATCGAGGCGGCGGCCGGGGTGATGTGGCGGCTCTCCCGTCCCAAGCTCGGGCTCCTGGCGCTCCGTGACCACCACCGCCGCTTCCTCGACGCCTACGGGGCCGACCGGGTGGTGCCCGTCCTGGAACTGCTCGACCCGTCGACCGGACTCGGTGCCCCCGCGGGGTACGGCTGGCCGAACAGCGAGGCGGCGCCGATCCCGCTGGAGCCGTACGAGGGCCCCCGCAGCGCCCGCAGAAACCGAGCCCTGGCCCGGCTGGTGGCGATCGCGCAGCGCGACGGGCGGCGCGAAGTCGTCCTCGGCGACGCGGATCTCGGCGAGCTGTGCCACGACACGGCCGACCCCGCGGACGTGCCGAACTCCTGCGAGGTGACGGTGCAGGTCGCCGCCCCCTCGGTGGCGGCGCTGGACGAGGGGGAGTTCCGGGTCTTTCTCTCACCGTCGCCGGGATCGCACCGCGCCGGTTCCACCTTTGCCCGGTTCGCCGATCAAGACCCTTCCTGGGCAGCCGAGTTCGCGGCGCTGCACCGCGACAACCCGGTGCACGTCCAGGGCGCCGTCGCCGTCGACCTCGCCTTCCGACCGCGCTCGGGCCGGGCCGCCAACCTCGCCCACACCGTCCCGTCCACCGGTCGCCGCATCGGCGTGGGGCTCCCCGATGCGCCCGGAACGGAGGAACTGCGCCTGGCCGACATCGGCGTCGGCGCCACCCTGGACCGGCTGACCGCCGTGCACATGCCCACCGGCCGCGAGATCGTGCCCGTCCTCGGCAACATGGTCAGCGCTCCCGCCCAGGCCCCGAACGCCGTCCGCCTGCTGTGGGAGATCGGGCTGGAGGGGCAGCGGCTCTGGGAACCCTGGAACTGGGGCCCGTTCGTCGACGCGCCTTTCGTCCCGCGGGTGCGCCACGGACGGTTCGTGCTGGCTTCCGCGATCTGGCGGCCGGACGGGATCCGCGCGCGGGCCAGGGCCCTGCGGACGAGGGGCGACGAGCACCGCACCGCCGACTGGGAGCACACCGTGGCCGACTGGCGGGCCGCCTGGAACGTACCGCGTCGGATCCTCGCGGTCACCGCCGACCAGCGGCTGCTGCTGGACCTCGACGACGTCTGGCACCGGGAGCTGCTGCTGGACCAGTTGGTACGCCATGCGGACCTGATCGCCCAGGAGGTTCCGGGCGAGTACGAGGACTGGCTGGACAGCCCGCTCGCTGGGCACACCTTCGAGTTGGTCGTCCCGATGACCCGCCGGGAGACGGGTGGGCCCCTGCGCCGCCCGTACGCCGGAAGCCGCAGCCCCGTGAGAGGCGACAGTCCTGTGAGGAGTGACAGTCCTGTGAGGAGTGACAGTCCCGTGAGAAGTGACGGTCTCGTGGGGGGCCTTGACCTCGTGCGCAGCCGCGGCGCGGGGAACAGGGGTGGCGCTGTGGGCGGCGGCCCTTCCGAGGACCGTGCGCCGGGCACGGGCCGCTCGTACGCCGTGAGCGCCCCGCGCACTCCGGACCCGGCTCGCACTCCGGACCCGGCCCCTACCTCGGTTTCGCCGTACGAGCCGTACGAGCCGTACGAGCCGTACGACCCGCAGGAGCCGAACGAGCCGGGCTGCCCGGGCACGCCGGGCGCGGCCCTCGCTTCGTACGCGCTCTCCGCCCCGTACGTTCCCCGTACCCCGCGCACGGTCCACGGTCTCGGCGGTGAGTGGCTCTATCTCAAACTGCACGGCTCGGCACGCGCCCAGGACGACCTGCTGCGCGATCACGTCCCCGACCTGGTCGAGCTGGCCGGGCGGCACGGCACGGACCGTTGGTTCTTCGTGCGCTACACCGATGAGCGCGGGCACCACCTGCGGCTGCGGCTGCATGCCGCCCGCCCCGAGGCCCTGTGGGGAACGGCCGTCCCGGCGCTCGGCGCGCTACTGAGGAGGTGGCAGCGGGACGGGCTCGTGCGCGGCCACAGTCTCGACCAGTACGACCCGGAGACCGAACGCTACGGCGGCCCGGCCGCCCGGCGCCCGGCCGAGGACGTCTTCCGTTGCGACAGCGAGGCCGCCGTCGCCCTGCTGCGGGTGGCCAAGGACCCCGCGAACGGCTACGACGTCGACGACCTCGCCGTCCTCTCCTGCGCCGCGCTGGCCCATGCGTTCGGCACGCCGGTACCGGGCGGCCCGAAGGCGGTCGGCGGGTACGGTGACGACGCCGCCGCGACCTGGCTGTCCATGACCGGGTCGCGCCGCGACCTCCCCGCGGCGTTTCGTGCCCGGAGCGCGCGCTGGCGCGAACTGGTCGACCCCTACGGCGGCTGGCCCGCTCTCGCGCAGGATCCGGTCGGCATCCGTGTCCTCGACGCGCTGCGCCCGCGCGACCGGGCAGTGGGCCGACTCGCCGCGTGCGTGCGGGCGGCGGGGGAGACGCCCGAGGGCCGGGTCGTCGGAAGTCTGCTGCACATGGTGTGCAACCGCCTCTTCGGCGGTTCCAGTGCCCGCGAACTGACCGTGCTCGGCATCGCCCGCGGCGCCGTGCAGGACCAAGCCAACCGCCGGAGGCACCAGCAGTGAGCCGCACCAGCATCCGCTCGGACACACCTCCCGCCGACACATCTCCCGCCGACCCTGCCCCGGACCCGGCCGCCGTCATCACGGGTGGGACACCGGCCCGGACCCGGCCCAGGGCCGAGAGCCGGCCCGGGGCCGCGGACCGGAGCCGGACCCCGTCCACGGATCAGACCCCGTCCACGGAGCTGGCCCGGTTCCCGGATCAGGCCCGGCCTATGGACCGGCCCCGGACTTCGGCCCCGGGCCGGCCCGCGCCCCAGTCCCCGGCACCGGACCGAGCGGCGGACCGGGCACCGGACCCGGGTCCCGCCGTGAAGGGAGTCGTCGATCTCGTCGCCGAGCGGCTCGCCGACCCGGAGCGCATCGCCGCCGTCGCCTCGCGCGACGACAATCGCGACCCCGTCTACGACGCGGTCATGTGGGGCCCGCTGACGCTCGCCAACGGCCTGCCGGGTACCGCCCTCCTCCACGGCGAACTGGCCCGTACCGACGAAGCCCGGCGGCGGGTCGTCCACCGCCACCTGGCGTCCGCCGGGCGTGCCGTGGCGACCGTCCCGAGCCGGGGCCTGTTCTCGGGACCCGCCGCGCTGCTCGCCGCCGCGCAGACCTGCGCGGGGCCCGAAGGGCACTACCGATCGCTGCGAAAGCGGCTCGCCGCCTGGGTGGCCGAGGACCAGAGCGAACGGCTGCGGATCTTCCGCGCCCATGCCCGGGAGAATGGGCCCGGGGTCGACTGGGCCGCGTACGACCTGATCAACGGGGTGTCGGGGACGACCCGACTGCTCCTGGACTCGGCCGCCGACCCGGCCGAGACCGGTCCCGCCGTCGAAGCGGCGCTCGCCGAGTCCCTCCGCCACCTCGTCGATGTCACCGCACCGGTCCGGGCCGACGGCCATCAGGTCCCCGGATGGTGGGTGCCCGCCGGGCTCCAGATCAGCGTCCGGGACCGCGAGACGTACCCGCGCGGCGACTTCAACCTCGGCATGGCACACGGCATCGCCGGGCCGCTCGCCGTGCTCAGCACCGCGTACGCGACCGGACACGGCACACCGGACCTGCGCGACGCCATCCACCGTGTCGCCGACTGGCTGCTGAGCTGGACGCTGAACGACGACGCCGGGCCGTACTGGCCCGCCCGCGCGGGCTGGGACGAGGAGCTCGCGCCGCACCGCCCGCGACGGCTGTTCACCCGCACCGCGTGGTGCTACGGCACCCCCGGTGTGGCCGCTGCTCTGTTCCGGGCCGGGACCGCCCTGGAACGGCCCGACTGGTGCTCCGCCGCCGTCGACGCGCTGCGGACCGCGCTGCGCCGCGACGAGTCGGAGTGGGCGATCGAGGGGCCCACCATCTGCCACGGATACGCGGGCCTGCTGCGCGTCGTGGCCCGGATCGCCGATGCGACCGGAGACCCCGAACTGCGGGCCGGACGCCGCCGCCTGACCGCCGAGGTACTGGCCCTCGTCGACGAGAGCGCCCCCTTCGCGTTCCGTCACCTCATGCGCTTCCCGGCTGTTGCCCGCTCACCCGTGCCCCACCGCGCCGTCGACACCGCGGGCATGCTGGAGGGCGCGGCGGGCGTCGCCCTCGCGCTGCTGCCGGTCTCCGACGGACCGCTTCCGTGGGACCGCACGCTGGGGCTGGCATGACCGCCCGGCCGCCGAAGCGGGACGGGACGACGCAGGCCCATCACGGCTGGGCCCCTCAGCGAGAGGGAAAAGACCCGGAGCACGGCGACCAGGGGGCGAGGGGCGGGGGAAGGGAGCCGGAGCGCGACGGCAGGGGGCCGCGGCGAGCGAGGAGCAAGCCGGAGCACGATGGCAGGGCGGTGCGGCAGGACGGGGTGACGACGGACCGCGACGGGACGCCGGCGCAGCCCGACGAGGCGGCACCGGTTCACGGCGGGGCAGCGCCTCGGCCCGACGCGGCACCGGTCCGCGCAGGGACGGCAGCTCAGCACGACGTGGCGACGCCGGATCACGACGCGACGGCGTCGACGCCGGCCTTCGAGATCACCGATCTCGTCGTCCGCCACGGCAGGGTGACCGCCGTGCGCGGTGTGTCGGTCAGCTCGCCGCCGGGCCGCATCACCGCCCTGCTCGGCCCCAATGGGGCAGGGAAATCGAGCCTGTTGGGCGTGGTGTCGACGGCCGCGAGGCCCGACGCGGGCGTCGTCCGCGTCTTCGGCCACGACGTTCGTGACTCGCCGACGGCCGCGCGCCGCCGTCTCGGGATCGTCTTCCAGGAACGCACCCTGGACAAGGAACTCTCGGTCGAACGGAACCTGTGGTTCCATGCCCGGTTGTACGGCATGCAACGGTCCGACGCACACGCCCGGATCAGCCTGCTGCTGGATCTGTTCGGCCTCGCCGACCGCCGACGCCGACCGGTCGAGGAACTCTCCGGCGGACTCGCCAGAAGGGTCGAGATCGCCCGCGCGCTCGTGCACCGGCCGGGGCTGCTCATCCTGGACGAGCCCACCAACGGCCTCGATCCCACCGCCCGCGCCGCCGTCTGGGCCGATCTGCTGCGCCTGCGCGACGAGTTGGGCGTCACCGTCCTGTTCGCGACGCACTACATGGACGAGGCGGAGTACGCCGACGAGATCGTCATCCTGCGGCAGGGCAAGGTCGTGCGGCACGGCAGTGTCGACCGGCTCAAGGGCGGCCTGGAGTCATCCCGTTGCGTGGTCGGCAGCGCGGACGACGAGGCCGCCGCGCGGCAGTTGCGCGCGGCCGGCTTCGAGCCGCTGATCGAACCGGGCGGGGTCGCCGTGCACTGCCCCGACCCCGAGGCCCGGATCGCGGAAGTGGTGCGGGCGCTGGACGTCTCCGTACTGACGGTGTCCGTGCACCACCCGTCCATGAACGACGTCTACCGGGCGGTGGCCGGGGAGAGCGTGTCGGCGTCGGAGGGGGCGGTGGCCGGGGAGAGCGCGGTGGCGTCGGAGGGGGCGGTGGCCGGGGAGAGCGCGGTGGCGTCGGAGGGGGCAGTGGCCGGGGAGGACGAGGTGCGTCAGCGGCCGGAGGAGGCGATCACGCCATGACCACGGCGAGCACCCGCGTCCCGTCCCTCGACGCCGAGGCAAGCACGGGAACCGGGGCAGAGGGCGCCGACGGCCCGTTGCGGGTGGCACTGCGCGCCATCGGCGTCATCGCCCACCGCGACCTGCTGCGGCAGGCCAAGCAGCCCGGCGTGCTCATCAGCCAGGGCGTGCAGATCCTCTTCTTCGTCCTGGTCTACGCGGTCGGCTTCGACGGAATGATCGGCTCGGTCGGCGGCGTACCGTTCAGCGCCTATGTCTTTCCCGGCATCATCGCCATCCAGGTCGTGTCGATCGGCGTCGCCTCCGGTCAGACTTACGCCTGGGACCGCGAGTACGGGGTCCTGCGCGAACTCCTCGTCGCACCGGTCCCCCCGGTCTGCCTGCCCCTCGGAAAGGTCGTCGCGGGGGCCGGGACGGTGACCGCGCAGAGCACGGTGATGCTCGCCTTCTCCCCGCTGATGGGCGTGGACCTGACGGTCGGCCGGTTCATGGCCGCGGTCGGCTGCTACGCCCTGGCCGCCACCGTCTTCAGCGTCATCGGCCTCTGCCTGGCCACCCTGATCACCCGGGTGCAGACGCTCCAGGCCACCGTCCAACTCGCCATGTTCCCCATGCTGTTCCTCTCTGGTTCAGTCTTCAGCCCGCGCGACGTCCCGGCCTGGCTCGGGTGGATCATGCACGTCAACCCCATGACGTACGCCGTCGACCTGGCCCGCCAGACCCTGCTGGACGGCAGCGGGCTGCTGCCGCGCTGGGCCGATCTCGGCGCGCTCGCCGCGATCCTCGCCGTCGCCATGACATTGCTGCGGCTGCGGAGCGGGCGGTGAACGGCGCGATGGCCGAGGCCGAGGGCGGCGGGGCCGATTGGCCGGTACTCCCCGCGCACGCCGGGCGTACGGGCGAGGCGTTCCTGACCGAGGAGGAGGCGGCCCGACGGGTGCTGGCGGGGGCGCTGGAGTGGATCGAGGCACAACTGGACTGGTTCGCTCCGCGACGCTGGGAGGAATACCTGCCCCGCCGCCCCTTCCGGCCCGGCCCGCTCCTCGAACTCCTCGGGCTGGTAAGGAGCCTGGACCGCTCGGGCATCATGCCCGTCACCGCGCCCCTGCCGTCCCGCGCCCTCGACCTCGCCGAGGAGACCGTCCGCGAGCCGGAGTTCGCGCGAGGTCTGCGCCGCGGCGACGCGTTCTTCCCGTACCACCTCAATCTGACCGCGCTCCTGGAGCTCCTGGGCCGCCCGCACCCCGCGCTGCGCGCGGCCTGCCAGGCGCTGCTCGCGGCAGACGTGGGCGGCCACTGCCGGCCGTACAAGCCCGTCCTCTCCCGGATCGAACTGCGCTACTTCGCCGACCGTGGTGGTTTCACGGCCCCCGACGGGCTGCCCGGCCTTCGGGCGCTCCACCGCGAGAGCATCGCCGCCAGGGGCGCGGACGTTCTCCAGTTGACGGGCGACGAGACCTACGCGCTCACCCATGTCCTCTTCTACGCGACGGACTTCGGCCACCAGCACCTCCCGCCCCACCGGGGCGGGACGGTTGCACGGTTGCGCGAGACGGTGCGGGTGCTGCTCGGCGTCCATCTCGCGCGCGGCAGCCTGGACCTCTTGGCCGAACTGCTGCTGTGCGACACGGTTCTGGACGCGGGCCGGGAAGCCGGGCCCGATCCCCGGCGCGGTCAGGTCCGGGCTCCGGGCCGATGGCGACGGGCCGGCTGGAACGCGCTGGCCGCCGCCCAGCGCGCGGACGGCGCCGTACCCGGTCCGGTGCACCGCCCCGAGATCCTGGCCGGACTGGTGGGGGACAAGTCCGCCGCGTACCTCTTCGGCACCTGCTACCACACTACGCTCGCCTCGGCCCTCGCCGCCGCGTCGCGGAAGCCGGGCAGTGCGCCGGTCACCGCGGCTCCCCTGCGTCCGTCGGGCTCCACCGGGCCCCCGCTGCCCCGTGCGCACCCCGAGGAGATCCGGCGATGGGTACGGACGGAGACCGTAGCGGCCCGGACCGCCTCGCCCGCCGTGCGTGCGGAACTGGCCGCGTGCCTCGACCCCCTGCTCGCCCTCGCCGTCCAGGCCCGCGACCTCGCCGTCCTCACGGACGTCGTACGCGCCGCCGAACGCCTCGGCCACGGGGGCGGGCCCCTGGTCCGTTCGGCGGCGACCCTCCTCGCGGCCTGGGGGTCGGGGCCGGTGCCGATGCCGGGCGGTGGGGAGGAGTGAGGGGAACGAGACGCGGCCCCTTTGCCAGAGGCGGCCATTCCGAGGCCGGAACGCCCGCGAGGTGACCCCCGCACGGGCCGGGCCGCGGACGGAACGACCTGTGTCCGCATGCGAGGGCCGGGACGTCGGACAGCGGATGCCGTCACAACGTGTCCGGATCCGGGACTCTTAGGCCCCGCTCGCCGTGCGGATGATGAGCCCATTCCCCGATGCGCCGTCGTGACCGGACTGCAGCGCGTGCTCAAACGGTTGTTCTGGTGAGCATTCCGCTTCGGGCCGCGATTATGGCCAGGTGGCCGCGAAGGGCGCCCCTCGTTTCTGTCGGGATCTCCGTCCCGAGCGATCGGATGGGCTGGCGAGCGGCCCGGTCCAGCTCCGTCGCACTGTCGCCGATGCGGGAGATGATGTGCAGTCGCAGCTCAGCCACGACGCCTTGGCCGAAGTCCACGCCCCCCTGCTGCGACTGACCGCCGTGGGCCGTACGTACAGGGATGGCTCATCCCGTGCTCGGTCACCCTGGAGGTCGGTGCCGGCGAACTGGTCGTGATCACGGGCGAGAACGGTTCGGGCAAGTCGACTCGCTGCGACGGCCCAGGTCCTGGCGAGCCTTCCGGTGACGATTCCCGTGCTCCTGCTCGTCTTCGTGTGTGCGACGGCCCGGGGCGCGGTGTGGCGCGGGCCGGTGCTGGTGGACCGGCCGACGGTCACCTGGCTGCTGAAGACGCCCGTTCGCCACGTCCCGGCCCGGCCAGGGCAATCCGCCCTGGTACCCGGCGCCCTGCTGTACGCGGGGATCGGCGCCGGCCTGGCGGTGTGCGCCCTTACGGGCGGCGCCTGGGCCGGTCCGGTCGTGCTCGCCGGGGCGGTACCCGCGTTCGTCGCCGCAGCCCTCATCAGTTCGTATCGGGGCATGGTGCCCGCGCACATCCTGATCGGCGCCCAGACACCGATGGGCAACACCGGCCCTGTCCAGATCCTCGTGTGGTACCTGCGCGGACCGCTGGCCGCGCTGCTCGTCATGACGCCCGTGCTGGTGAGCGTGATCCGACCGGCACGTACTGCCTGCTCCAGGCCCTCGGACAACTGGCGGCCGGTGCCGCCGGGCTCTGGTGGGCCCGGCACACGGCGCACCGCCTGCACGGTGCATGAGCCGACCGCCCGTGGCACGGGTCAGAGAGCCGCCCGCCCTTCCTCCTCGCCCCTGGGGAGGCCCGTTCCCGGTCCTGGGAAGGCCCCGTTGATCTCGGCAGCGGACACACTCCTCCTCGGCGGACCGGGGCTCGGCGCCCTGGCCACCGACGCGCCCGCGGCCCCCAAGGGCCGCAACGACAACCGCGCCGGGGTGACCGACACCGGTCACCCCGTCTTCGCCGAGCGCTCGGTCCCCAAGAGCTGCCCCGCTCAGCACTCGATGATGTTCACCGCGAGACCGCCGCGCGCGGTCTCCTTGTACTTCACGCTCATGTCCGCGCCCGTCTCCTTCATGGTCTTGATGACCTTGTCCAGGGAGACCTTGTGGCTGCCGTCGCCGCGCAGCGCCATCTTCGCCGCCGTGACGGCCTTGACCGCGGCCATGCCGTTGCGCTCGATGCACGGGATCTGGACGAGACCACCGACCGGGTCGCAGGTCAGGCCGAGGTTGTGCTCCATGCCGATCTCGGCGGCGTTCTCGACCTGCTCGGGCGTGCCGCCGAGGGCCTCGGCGAGGGCGCCCGCGGCCATGGAGCAGGCGGAGCCGACCTCGCCCTGGCAGCCGACCTCGGCGCCGGAGATGGAGGCGTTCTCCTTGAAGAGCATGCCGATGGCCCCGGCGGCCAGCAGGAAGCGGACGACGCCGTCCTCCTTCTCCGCCTCGGTGGCGCCGCCGGCCGCGAAGTTCATGTAGTAGTGCAGCACGGCCGGAATGATCCCGGCGGCGCCGTTGGTGGGCGCGGTGACGACCCGGCCGCCCGCCGCGTTCTCCTCGTTGACCGCCATCGCGTAAAGGGTGATCCACTCCATCGCGTGGGTCTGCGGGTCGCCCTCGGCGCGCAGTTGGCGGGCGGTGGTCGCGGCGCGGCGGCGGACCCTGAGGCCGCCGGGCAGGATGCCCTCGCGGGACATGCCCCGCGCGACACACGCCTGCATGACGCGCCAGATGTCCAGCAGGCCCGAGCGGATCTCGTCCTCGGTGCGCCAGGCCTTCTCGTTCTCCAGCATCAGCGAGGAGATGGACAGCCCGGTCTCACGGGAGAGCCGCAGCAGTTCGTCCCCGGTACGGAACGGATGCTTCAGCACGGTGTCGTCGAGGACGATCCGGTCCGCGCCGACCGCGTCCTCGTCCACGACGAAGCCGCCGCCGACCGAGTAGTACGTCTTCTCCAGCAGCGTGGCACCGTCGCGGTCGAAGGCGAGGATCGTCATGCCGTTGGCGTGGTAGGGGAGGGCCTCGCGGCGGTGCAGGACCAGCTGCTCGTCGGCGTCGAAGTCGATCTCGTGCATTCCGAGGAGGTTGATCCGGCCGGTGGCGCGGATGTGCTCGACCCGCTCGTCGGCGGTCTCCACGTCGACGGTACGGGGCGACTCGCCCTCCAGGCCGAGCAGGACGGCCTTGGGGGTGCCGTGGCCGTGGCCGGTCGCGCCGAGCGAGCCGTACAGCTCCGCCCGTACCGAGGCGGTGTGGGCGATCAGGCCCTCGTTCTTCAGGCGGCGCGCGAACATCCGGGCGGCGCGCATCGGGCCGACCGTATGGGAGCTGGACGGGCCGATGCCGATCGAGAACAGGTCGAAGACCGAGATGGCCACGGGGACTCCTCAGGGTTGGTAGACGTCGTTGTCTGCCGGTGGTGCGGGGTATGGGCCGGTCGGCCCCAGGGGTGCGGGGCGGCCGGGGCCGAAGAGCAGGGGGCAGGGGTCAGGGGGCGTGGGAGGGCGGGGACGGGGGTGGGGGATGGGGCACCGCGCGCACTGCCCAGTGTGCGCGGTGCCCCGCCCGAGAGATCGCGGACCGCGACCCGGACCACTCCGGGACGGCCCGTGCCCGGCCTAAGACAGGCCGGGGTACAGCGGGAACTTCTCGGCCAGCGCGACGACACGGGCCTTCAGGGCCTCGGCGTCGTAGGACGGCTTCAGCGCGGCGGCGATGATCTCCGCCACCTCGGTGAAGTCCTCCGTGCCGAAACCGCGGGTGGCCAGCGCCGGGGTGCCGATCCGCAGACCCGAGGTGACCATCGGCGGCCGAGGGTCGTTCGGGACGGCGTTCCGGTTGACCGTGATGCCGATCTCGTGCAGCCGGTCCTCCGCCTGCTGGCCGTCCAGCTCGGAGTCGCGCAGGTCGACCAGGACCAGGTGGACGTCGGTACCGCCGGACAGCACGGAGACACCGGCCTCGGTGACGTCCGGCTGGACCAGGCGCTCGGCGAGGATGCGGGCACCGTCCAGCGTGCGCTGCTGGCGCTCCTTGAACTCCTCGCTCGCCGCGACCTTGAACGAGACCGCCTTGGCCGCGATCACGTGCTCCAGCGGGCCGCCCTGCTGGCCCGGGAAGACCGCCGAGTTGATCTTCTTGGCCAGTTCCTGCGTCGACAGGATGACACCGCCGCGCGGACCGCCGAGCGTCTTGTGCGTGGTGGTCGTGACGACGTGGGCGTGCGGCACCGGGTTGGGGTGCAGGCCGGCGGCCACCAGCCCGGCGAAGTGCGCCATGTCGACCATCAGGTAGGCGCCGACCTCGTCCGCGATCCGCCGGAAGGCGGCGAAGTCGAGCTGGCGGGGGTACGCGGACCAGCCGGCGACGATCAGCTTCGGCTTGGCCTCCTTGGCCAGGCGCTCGACCTCGGCCATGTCCACGATGCCGCTCTCGTCGACGTGGTACGGGACCACGTTGTAGAGCTTGCCGGAGAAGTTGATCTTCATGCCGTGGGTCAGGTGACCGCCATGGGCCAGATTGAGGCCCATGATCGTGTCGCCCGGCTGCAGCAGCGCGAACATCGCGGCGGCGTTGGCCTGCGCACCGGAGTGCGGCTGGACGTTCGCGGCCTCGGCGCCGAACAGTGCCTTGATCCGGTCGATGGCGATCTGCTCGACGACGTCGACGTGCTCGCAGCCGCCGTAGTAGCGGCGGCCGGGGTAGCCCTCGGCGTACTTGTTGGTGAGGACGGAGCCCTGGGCCTCCATCACCGCGACCGGAGCGAAGTTCTCCGACGCGATCATTTCGAGGGTGGACTGCTGTCGGTGGAGCTCGGCGTCGACGGCGGCGGCGACGTCCGGGTCCAGCTCGTGGAGTGAGGAGTTGAGAAGCGACATCAGGGGGTCCCTTGGGGTCTCAGTTGCCGGAGAACTCGGTGTACTCGTCGGCGGAGAGCAGGTCCTTCGGCTCCTCCGCGATACGTACCTTGAACAGCCAGCCGCCTTCGAAGGGAGCGGAGTTCACCAGCGACGGGTCGTCCACGACGTCCTGGTTCGCGGCGGTGACCTCGCCGGTCACCGGCGAGTACAGGTCGCTCACCGACTTGGTCGACTCCAGCTCGCCGCAGGTCTCGCCCGCGGTCACCGTGTCACCGACCTCGGGGAGCTGTGCGTAGACGACGTCACCGAGCGCGTTGGCGGCGAACTCGGTGATGCCGACCGTGGCCACACCGTCCTCGAGGGCCGACAGCCACTCGTGCTCCTTGCTGTAACGCAGCTGCTGGGGGTTGCTCATGACCTGAATTCTCCTGTACGAGGGGGAGTGCTGATGAACAGTGGTCTTACGGTGTGAGACGCGATTACGTCACGTTCGGAGCGGGCGGACGCCGTCCGCGGCGCCGGAACCGCTCGGGGCGCCGCGGACGATCGTCACTTCCGGCGCTTGTAGAACGGCAGCGCCACGACCTGGTACGGCTCGTGGTTGCCCCGGATGTCCACCCCGACGCCCTCGGTGCCGGGCGCGGCGTACTCGGCGTCGACGTACGCGATGGCGATCGGCTTGCCGAGGGTGGGCGACGGGGTGCCCGAGGTCACCTCGCCGACGACCTCGCCGCCGACGACCACGGAGTAACCGGCGCGCGGCACCCGGCGGCCCTCGGCGACCAGCCCGACGAGCTTGCGGGGCGGGACGGCCTCGGCGCGTTCGGCGGCGGCCTCCAGAGCCTCGCGGCCGACGAAGTCGCCCTCCTTCTCGAACTTCACGATCCGGCCGAGACCGGCGTCGAACGGGGTCAGGCCGGTGGTCAGCTCGTGGCCGTAGAGCGGCATGCCCGCCTCCAGGCGGAGCGTGTCGCGGCAGGAGAGTCCGCACGGGACCAGGCCGTGCGGGGCGCCCGCCTCGGTCAGGGCCTTCCACAGCCCCTCGGCGTGCTCGGGGGCGACGAACAGTTCGAAGCCGTCCTCCCCGGTGTAGCCGGTGCGGGCGATCAGCGCGGGGACGCCGGCGACCGTGCCCGGCAGCCCGGCGTAGTACTTCAGGCCGTCCAGATCGGCATCGGTGACGGAGGCCAGGACGGCGGGGGACGCGGGGCCCTGCACGGCGAGCAGCGCGTACGCGTCGCGGTCGTCGCGCACCTCGGTGTCGAAGCCCTCGGCCCGCGCGGTCAGCGCGTCCAGCACGATCTGGGCGTTGCCCGCGTTGGCCACGACCAGGTACTCGTGCTCGCCCAGCCGGTAGACGATCAGGTCGTCGAGGATGCCGCCGTCCTCGGCGCAGATCATCGTGTAGCGGGCGCGGCCGATGGCGACGGTGCCGAGGTTGCCCACCAGGGCGTGGTTCAGGAAGGCGACGGCCTCGGGGCCGGTGACGGTGATCTCACCCATGTGCGAGAGGTCGAAGAGGCCGGCCTTGGTACGGACCGCGTTGTGCTCGTCGCGTTCGCTGGCGTACCGCAGCGGCATGTCCCAGCCCGCGAAGTCGGTCATGGTCGCGCCCAGCGAACGGTGCAGGGCGTCGAGGGCGGTGCGGCGGGGGGCGGTGGTCATGGTGTGGCTCCCGGGGCATGACGGCGAGGACGAACCCTCCCCATCTGTCATCGGAACCTGAGAGGTTCGCCGAAAGCCCCCGAAGGGTCGGGTTCGGCTTGCACCTTGGGTGGAGCCGCGAAGCGGCCCGCTTTTCAGATCTGCCTCATCCACACGGTACGGGGCCTGAGAGATTCAAGGGAGGATCTTGCTCCTTCGGCGCCCGGCCCACACGGCGACCGGAACTCTCCCGTGCGGATTCAAACGGCCTTTATGCAGTTGGCCGGGCCATCATCGCACGCATCGGGCCGGAGTGGGGCCCCGGTCCCCGGGGCAGTCCAACGGCGTGGACGGTTGTGCCGCATTACCTCTTCTTTACACTTCGGCCATGAGCGGACATCCAGCAGGGGGAGGGCGATGACGTTACGGCGGTACGCGACGATCGCGGGGGCCGGGCACGGCGCGCTGCCCGCGCGTGCCGGGGCCCCGGCAGGGCACATGCTCGCCGGACCCGCGCCGGTGGTACGCGACCTGCGGCGACGCGGCGGGCGTGCGCCGCGGAGCCTGGACTTCGCGGTGGGCGACGTGGTGGTGGTCTCCGGGCTGCCCGGCAGCGGCAAGTCCACGCTCATACGGCGGGTGGCCACGGTCCGCACCGTCGATTCCCAGGACACCCGGGACCGCTGGGCGCGGTCGGTGCCCCGCCTGCTCCCGTACGTCCTCTACCGCCCCCTCGTCCGCCTCGCCCACTACGTGGGGCTGCGGCGGGCCCTGTGCTCGGGCGAGTCAGTCGTCGTGCACGACTGCGGAACGCAGGCGTGGGTACGCCGCTGGCTGGCCCGGGACGCGCGGCGCCGGGGCCGGGACCTCCATCTGCTCCTGCTCGACGTCACACCGCAGACCGCGAGGGAGGGGCAGCGGGAACGCGGCCGGGGCGTGTCCGGGTACGCGTTCGCCCGGCACCGCAGGGCCGTGGGCCGGCTGCTCCGGGACGCCGAGAAGGGGCTGCTGCCGTCCGGCTGCGCCTCGGCGGTGCTCCTGGACCGGGAGGCGGCCGGGCTGCTGGACCGCATCACATTCACCGGAGCCCGCTCGGGCCCGGGCATGTCCCGGGGCGGACGTTAACCTTCTGCCGGAAGGCTCGGGCGAGAAGGGGAAGCAGTGGACGTTCCGGCGCAGGTCCAGTCCCATCCGGAAAACGGATGGCCGGCCAATGAGCTCGAAGAGGTGCTGGCGGCCTCGGTGGGTGCGACGGAGGCCGGCGGGCGCCTCGTCGAGGTGCTCGGGCGCAGCCATGTCTGGGTGCCGCTGCCCAACGGTGGCAGCACCGAATCCACGGACCTGGACCTGCCGGCGCTGGAGATCGACGGGGCCGCGTTCGTCCCCGTCTTCAGCTCCGAACAGCAGTTCCTCGCCTGTGTCGGTGACCGGATGCCCTACACGGTCGCCCCCGCCGTCGAATTCGCCCGCGGCCTGCCCCCGCAGCTCGGCATAGCCGTGAACCCCGGGGGCGCGGTCGGGATGCCGCTGCCGCCGCCCGCCGTGGCCGAGCTCTGCCGGGCCGGACGCACCCAGCTGGACGGACCGGCCACCGGTGGCCGGGTCCGCCTGTACGAGCCGGACTGGCAGGAGGAGCCCGTCGACTTCCTCGCCGCCGCCGCCGGGGAGTTCGAGGAGAGCGGTGTCGTGCTCACCGCCCGCCGCGCGCTGGCCAGCGTCGAGGGCGGGGAGCCCGTTCTCTTCGTCGGCGTCGAGTTCATCACCTGGGACGAGGCCGCGCGCGACGTTCCGATGAACGCGCTGGGCCGTGCGCTCGGCCGGGTGGCGGTGCCCTGGCCGGTCAACCTGGTCCTGCTCGACGTGGCGCAGGATCCGGTCGGGGACTGGATGCGGGAGCGGATCCGCCCCTTCTACCAGCGCGTGCAGCGGTAGCGAACGCCTGTGCGGGGTGTGCGCGGCGTGGACCACCGTGCCGGCCCACGGCGTCAAGTCGGTGTCAGGAGCGGGACATAAGCTGGTTTCATGGCGGGTGCCGGGTCATCGTGCCGCACCCGTGTACCCCGGGAGCGACGGGTCGGCACAGTGGATCGAAGAGGGGCGGGACCAGGTGAGTGCGTCAGGCACCGCGGCGGCCGGGCAGGTCGAGCACATGCTGCGCCAAGTGATGCCCGGGCGCTACGACGCGTACGAGGCGCTGCTCCAGGCGCTCGCGAGCGGCCGGATCTGGATGCTTCTCTGGAACGGGCAGGCCGGTTCGCCCGACGCCCAGTACGGGAACATGGAGATCGACGGCCTCGGGTACGCCCCCTGCGTGACCTCCGCCCAGGAGCTTTCGGCCAGCGGCTGGGCCCGGGCGCATGAGGTGGTCACCGGCCTCGACATCGCCCGCGCCCTGTTTCCCGACCGCTGGGGCATCTGGCTCAACCCGCACGCCCCGGGCGGCGGCGTCGGCGTCCCCTGGCTGGATCTGCGCCGGATCGCGACCGGCCTCGACCGGATGCCCGCCGGCCCGCTCCGGCTCACCGAACCGGCGATCGAGATCCCGCAGTTCTACGCCCTGCTCGCGCAGAACGCCCATCACACCCCCGCGGTCCGCTCGCTGCGCCGCGCCTGGGTGCAGCCCGCGCTCGGCACGCCGTACCTCGCCATCGGCCTCGATCTGTACGACATCAGCCCGCCGTCCGTCGAGGTGGTGCGCGCGATGATGCGGCAGTCGGTCGCCGCGGTCCCGGAGGGGCTGCCCGTCTCCACCGTCGCGATGTCCGACGAGTACGACCCGGTCGCGATGTGGCTGCGCGCCAACTCCCGTCCCTTCTACGACCGCGAGGCCCACGCTCCGGCGGCCGGCTACGGCTATCCGCCGCCGCGGGGCGCGTACTGACACCGGTCCTCCGCGGGACGTACGGCGTACCGCGAACCGCGCGGCGGCCTTCGAGCGGGCGCTCACCGAGCCTTCGCGCGCGTGCGCACACCCACGGCCCTTCGACCTTCGGAACGCCGGGCCTCCGCTCGCGTACACGCACCCGCGCGTCCACGCCCTGGTCCTCGAAGCCGGGCCCCGCGCGGCCGACGCGGACCGTCGCCGCGGAGGCGTACGGCCGCCGACCCCGACTCCTCGCCCAGACCCGGCTCCTCGCCCAGACCCGGCTCCTCGCCCAGACCCGGCTCCTCGCCCAGACCCGGCTCCTCGCCCGGTCCCCGGCTCCTCGCCCGGTCCCCGGCTCCTCGCCCGGTCCCCGGCTCCTCGCCCGGTCCCCGGCTCCTGGACCGGCCCCGTTCCGTCGGCGCCAGGGTGGCTTCGGCAGTCTCAAGTACCCGTGATCGGCCGCGAGTTGACCACACCCGCCACATCCGTAACACAGCCGTCCGGCCAGGATGACCGGAACGTGTGATGCGCACTGCGGATATCGGACATGTTCGTTCAGGGGCCGTCTGATGGTGAAAGTGGGGGCTATGGGGGCAGTCATCCCGTTGAACCGCAACTGACCGGTGTTCGACGGGCGTTCATGCCCGTCCGGATAACGGATCACCCCGGCCCGCATCACGGTTAGGCATCCATTCGCCTGTCGGTATGGCTAGCCCGCGCGGCGGCGATGAAGACTCCCGCAGCAAGGGCGTCTTGCCGCTCCGCGTACGACTTGACTGATCCGTGCCGCCACAGCGGCCAGTTCGGCCCGGCCACCGCCGGTTGAGAGGGGTCCTTGCCACGATGACGGCACCATTGCATGAGCCGACCACGGAAACGGATCCGAACGCGACCGGCGGGCCCGCGGCCGACTCCGGGGCGAGGAAGGTCGAGGGCCGGTCCCTCAAGCAGATCGCCTGGAACCGCCTCAAGCGGGACAAGGTCGCTCTGACGGGTGGCATCGTCGTCCTCTTCCTGATCGCGGTGGCGATCTTCGCACCGTTGATCGTCTCCCTGCTGGGGCACCCGCCGAACGACTTCCACCAGGACAAGCTCGACCCGCTGACCAACCTGCCCGCCGGCCCCCTCGGCGGTATCAGCAGCGACTTCCTCTTCGGAGTCGAGCCCAACAAGGGACGCGACGTCTTCAGCCGGATCGTCTACGGTGCCCGGATCTCGCTGCTCGTGGCCTTCCTGGCGGCCCTGGTCGCCGTGGCGCTCGGCACCCTCTTCGGGATCGTCGCCGGTTACTTCGGCGGCTGGATCGACGCGCTGATCAGCCGGGTCATGGACGTGCTGCTCTCCTTCCCGCAGCTGCTCTTCATCATCTCCCTCGTCTCGGTCCTCCCCGACGACCTGCTCGGCCTCACCGGCAGTGGGGTGCGCATCGCGGTACTCGTCGCCGTCATCGGCTTCTTCGGCTGGCCGTACGTGGGACGCATCGTCCGAGGGCAGACCCTCTCGCTGCGCGAACGCGAGTACGTGGAGGCCGCGAGGAGCCTGGGCGGCGGGCGAGGCCACATCCTCTTCCGCGAACTGCTGCCGAACCTGGTGGCGCCGATCACGGTCTACGCGACGCTCATGATCCCCACCAACATCCTCACCGAAGCGGCCCTCAGCTTCCTCGGCGCCGGTGTCCGGCCGCCCACGGCCTCCTGGGGAGGAATGCTGCGCGACGCCCTGGAGACCTACGAGCACGACCCGATGTTCATGGTCTTCCCCGGCGTGACGATCTTCATCACCGTACTGGCCTTCAACCTCTTCGGGGACGGGCTGCGTGACGCCCTGGACCCCAAGGGGACCCGATGACCCACGACTTGCCCCTGCCGCATCGTCAGGTGGCTTCTCCCATGGTTCTCCGGCAAGCAACAGCCTGGAACCGCGATCTCGGAGGTTGCGAGAATATGTCCACGGTTTCTACGAAACGACGGCTCACCGCTGGTGCCGCCCTCGTGGTCGCGGCGCTGATGACCACTACGGCCTGCGGCGGCGGCGGTGACAGCGACGGCGACGGCGGCAGCGCGAAGGGCGCGGGCTTCAACGCGGCGTTCAACAAGGTCGCCAATCCGTCCACCAAAACGGGCGGAACGCTGAAGATGGTCGGCAAGCAGGACCTGGACTCGGCCGACCCGCAGCGTGCCTACTACGGCATGGCCTGGGACTTCATGCGCTTCTACACCCGCCAGCTGGTCACGTACGACACCAAGCCGGGTGTCGCCTCGACCAAGCTGGTCGGCGACCTGGCCACCGGCCCCGCCGAGATCTCGGACGACGGCAAGACCTACACCTACAAGCTGCGTGACGGCCTGACCTGGGAGGACGGCTCCAAGCTGACCTCCAAGGACGTCAAGTACGGCATCGAGCGCATCTGGGCGACGGACACCATCACCGGTGGCCCGCAGTACCTGATGCAGACGCTGGACCCGAAGGGCGAGTACAAGGGCCCGTACAAGGACTCGTCCCCGGACAAGCTCGGCCTGAAGGCGATCGAGACACCCGACGACAACACCATCGTCTTCAAACTGCCCAAGCCCAACGGTGACTTCGAGCAGTTCCTGGCCATGCCGTCCGGGTCGCCGGTGAAGGCGTCCGAGGACACCAAGGCCAAGTACACCCAGCGGCCGTTCTCCTCCGGCCCGTACAAGTTCGAGTCGTACAAGCCGAACAAGAGCATCGTGCTCGTCCGCAACGACAAGTGGCAGAAGTCCTCGGACCCGGTGCGCGCCGCGCTCCCGGACAAGATCACCGTGACGATCTCCGCCAACCTGGAGGAGAACGACAAGAAGCTGATGGACGGCGACTACGACGTCGACCTCAACGGCACCGGCATGACCCAGTCCGGCCGCGTCACCGCCATCCAGAAGCACAAGGACAGCGTCGACAACATGCAGACGTCGTTCGTCCGCTACGTCGCGCTGGTCCACGCCGCGAAGCCGTTCGACGACGTCCACTGCCGCAAGGCCGTCTTCTACGCCACGGACTTCGCCGCCCTCCAGCAGGTCCGCGGCGGTGATGTCGCCGGTGGCGCGATCGCCAACAGCGCCCTCCCGGCTTCCATCAAGGGCCACAGCGACTACGACCCGTACGGCGTCCTCGCCCGCAAGGGCAAGCCGGACCTGGCCAAGGCCAAGGACGAGCTGAAGCAGTGCGGAAAGCCGGACGGCTTCGCCACCAAGCTCACCGCCCGCAACAACAACCCGGGCGAGGTCGACACCGCCGAGGCGCTCCAGGCGCAGCTCGCCAAGGTCGGCATCAAGGTCGCGGTCGATCCGATCAACGGTGCCGAGGCGGCCAGCATCAGCGGTTCGCCGTCGGTGGTGAAGCAGCGCGGCTACGGCATGACGATGAGCGGCTGGGGCCCGGACTTCCCGTCCGGCCAGGGCTTCGGCCAGCCGCTGTGGGACAGCCGCTTCCTCTCGGAGACCGGCAACTACAACGAGTCGCAGCTCGAGGACCCGCAGATCGACAAGCTCTTCGACCAGGCGATCGCGGAGACCGACGCCGACAAGGCCGGTGAGATCTACGGGCAGATCGACAAGCGGATCCTCGACCAGGCCGACTGGATGCCCTTCATCTACGAGAAGAACATCACCTGGCGTGGCAAGCGGCTGACGAACGTCTACATGTCCGACGCCTACAACGGCCGTTACGACTACGTCTCGCTCGGCGTCGTCAAGTAGTCGCCGTCGCCGGCGGCATCAGCAGCCGCCGGCGACAGCAGCGGCGGCCGATCCGTCGGCCGCCCACCGCTCCACCGCCGCCGAAACCCGCCAGTCCGAAGGGCAGGTGATGGCCGGGGCGATGGCCGGGAACCCCACGAGGGATCCCGGCCACCGCCGGGCCGCGCACAGTGCTTGCTTATCTCATCCGGCGCCTGTTCGCCGTCGTCATCATGGTGCTCGTCGTACTGCTCGCGACCTTCACCATCTTCTTCATGCTGCCCAAGTGGGCGGGTCAGGACGTCGCAGTCCTCTTCGCCGGCAAGGCCACCGGTGCCGAGCAGCTCGCGGGCATCCGGATCAAACTGGGGCTCGACGAGCCCCTCCTCGTCCAGTTCTGGGACTTCATCAAGGGCATCCCGCTGGGGCGCGACTACGCCAACGGTGACGACGTCACCCACTGCGCCGCCCCCTGCTTCGGGTACTCCTTCCGCACCGAGGTGCCGGTCTGGACCACCCTCAAGGACGCCCTGCCCGTCACCGGCGCGCTCGCCGCGGGCGCCTGCGTCCTGTGGCTCCTCGGAGGCGTCGCCACCGGTGTCGTGTCCGCGCTGAAGCGCGGCACCATCTGGGACCGGGCCGCGATGACCACCGCCCTCGGCGGTGTCTCCCTGCCGATCTTCTTCACCGGCATGGTCGCGATGGGCCTGTTCGTGCACACCCTCGGATGGGTGCGCATCGCCGACAACCTCTCCACGGACGACGGCATCGGCGTCTGGTTCCAGAGCCTGATCCTGCCGTGGATCGTGCTGGCGTTCCTGAACGCCGCGATGTACGCCCGGCTCACCCGGGCCACCATGCTCGACGTGCTGGGCGAGGACTACATCCGCACCGCCCGCGCCAAGGGCCTGGGGGAGGGCACCGTCATCACCCGGCACGCCCTGCGTTCCGCGATGACGCCGATCCTCACCGTCTTCGGCCTCGACATCGGCGTGCTCCTCGGTGGCGCGGTCCTGACCGAGTCCACGTTCAACCTCCCCGGTCTCGGGCTCGCGGCCGTCCAGGCCATCAGCGACAAGGACCTGCCCGTGATCCTCGGCGTCACCCTGTTCGCGGCGCTCGCCATCGCCGTCGCCAACCTCGTCGTCGACATTCTGTACGCCGTCATCGACCCGCGAGTGAGGCTGGGATGACCGAACTGCACAAGAGCGGTGCCGTGGCGGGCGAACCCGTCGCGGACTCGCCCGCACCCACCGCCTTCCTGGACGTACGCGACCTGAAGGTGCACTTCCCGACGGACGACGGTCTCGTCAAGTCCGTGGACGGGCTCAGTTTCACGCTGGAGAAGGGCAAGACCCTCGGCATCGTGGGCGAGTCCGGCTCCGGCAAGTCCGTCACCTCACTGGGGATCATGGGCCTGCACACCGCCGGTCAGTACGGCAAGCGCAAGGCTCGCCTCTCGGGCGAGATCTGGCTGGACGGCAAGGAACTGCTGACCGCCGACCCCGACGAGGTCCGCAGGCTGCGCGGTCGCAACATGGCCATGATCTTCCAGGATCCGCTGTCCGCGCTGCACCCGTACTACACGATCGGCAAGCAGATCGTGGAGGCGTACCGGGTCCACCACGACGTGGACAGGAAGACCGCCCGCAGGCGCGCGATCGAGATGCTCGACCGGGTCGGCATCCCACAGCCCGACAAGCGCGTCGACAGCTACCCGCACGAGTTCTCCGGTGGGATGCGCCAGCGCGCGATGATCGCGATGTCGCTGGTCAACAACCCCGAACTGCTGATCGCCGACGAGCCGACGACCGCGCTGGACGTCACCGTCCAGGCGCAGATCCTCGACCTGATCCGTGATCTGCAGAACGAGTTCGGCTCCGCGGTCATCGTCATCACCCACGACCTGGGCGTGGTGGCCGAGCTCGCCGACGACCTCCTCGTGATGTATGGCGGGCGCTGCGTCGAGCGCGGACCGGCCGAGAAGGTGTTCTACGAACCCCGGCACCCCTACACCTGGGGGCTGTTGGGCTCGATGCCGCGCCTGGACCGCGATCAGACCGACCGGCTCACCCCGGTCAAGGGCTCCCCGCCGTCGCTCATCAACATCCCGTCGGGCTGCGCCTTCAACCCGCGCTGCCCGTACGCGGACGTGCCCGAGGGTGACGTGACCCGCACCGTACGGCCCGAGCTGCGGGAGGTCGGCAGCCGGCACTGGGCGGCCTGCCACATGTCGCAGGAGCAGCGGGAGCGGATCTGGACCGAAGAGATTGCGCCCAAGCTGTGAGCGAGGACAAGGCCGTGGCGAGCGAGGACAAGGGCATGGCGAACGCGGGCAGGGACACGGAGGTTCCCGGGCAGCGGACCGCCGGGAACGGGGCACCGGCCCAGAAGGGCTCCGCCTCCCGCGAGGTGCTGCTGAGGACGACCGGTCTGCAGAAGCACTTCCCGATCAAGAAGGGGATGCTGCAGCGCACTGTCGGCGCCGTGAAGGCGGTCGACGGGCTCGACTTCGAGGTGCACGCGGGCGAGACCCTGGGCGTCGTCGGTGAGTCCGGCTGCGGCAAGTCGACGATGGGGCGGCTGATCACCCGGCTGCTCGAACCCACCGCGGGGAAGATCGAGTTCGAGGGCCGGGACATCACGCACCTCGGTGTCGGCGCCATGCGCCCGATGCGCCGGGACATGCAGATGATCTTCCAGGACCCGTACTCGTCGCTGAACCCCCGGCACACGATCGGCACGATCGTGGGCGCCCCCTTCAAGCTGCAGGGCGTCACGCCCGAGGGCGGCGTGAAGAAGGAGGTGCAGCGGCTGCTGGAGGTCGTGGGCCTCAACCCCGAGCACTACAACCGCTACCCGCACGAGTTCTCCGGCGGCCAGCGCCAGCGCATCGGGATCGCCCGTGCGCTCGCCCTCAAGCCCAAGCTCGTGGTGGCGGACGAGCCGGTGTCGGCGCTGGACGTCTCCATCCAGGCGCAGGTGGTGAACCTGCTCGACGACCTCCAGGCCGAACTGGGCCTGACGTACGTGATCATCGCCCACGACCTCTCGGTCGTCCGGCATGTCTCCGACCGGATCGCGGTGATGTACCTCGGCAAGATCGTGGAGCTGGCCGACCGCGACTCGCTCTACAAGGCGCCGATGCACCCGTACACCAAGGCGCTGCTGTCGGCGGTCCCGATCCCGGACCCGAAGCGCCGGTCGGCCAAGAGCGAGCGCATCCTGCTGAAGGGCGACGTACCCTCGCCGATCTCGCCGCCCAGCGGCTGCCGCTTCCACACCCGGTGCTGGAAGGCGACGGAGACCTGCCGGACCCAGGAGCCGCCGCTGGTCGCGCTGAGGACCGGCCACCAGGTGGCCTGCCACCACCCGGAGAACGCGCCGGACCAGGTGCCGGGGGAGACGGTGACCCAGGAGGCGCGCGAGGCGGTCGAGATCGTCTCGGTCCGGAAGGCGGAGACCGAGGACGGCGAGGCGGAGGAGCCCTCGGCGCAGTCGCCGGCCGAGGACCGCGCGGAGCCGTCGGCCCAGGGCTCGGCGGCGGACTCCGCGGAGGCGTCGTCCGCTGCCTCTCCGGCTGGGGGGTCGTCGTCGGATACCGGTTCCGAGGAAACGTCCGATACGCCGGAGGACACCCCGAAGAAGTAGTACCGGCACAATTGCCCGGTGCTCAACGAACTGTTCACGCCCTCCGTCCAGCACGCGCTCGACATCGCCGGGATCTTCGTCTTCGCGATCTCCGGCGCTCTGCTCGCCGTACGCAAGAACTTCGATGTCTTCGGCATCGCGGTGCTCGCCGAGGTGACCGCGCTGGGCGGAGGGCTGTTCCGTGACATCGTCATCGGCGCCGTACCCCCCGCAGCGTTCACGGATCTCGGCTACTTCACCACCCCGCTGCTCGCCGCCGTGCTGGTGTTCTTCCTGCATCCGCACGTGGAGCGGATCCAGGTGGCGGTCAACGTCTTCGACGCGGCGGGGCTCGGGCTGTTCTGTGTCACCGGCACGGTCAAGGCGTACGGGTACGGCCTCGGCCTGACCGCGTCGGCGGCGCTCGGGCTGGCCACCGCGGTCGGCGGCGGCGTACTGCGCGACGTCCTGGCCAACGAGGTGCCCTCGCTGCTGCGCTGGGACCGCGACCTGTACGCGGTGCCCGCGATCGTCGGTGCCGCGATGATCGTGCTGTGCATCCGCTTCGGGGCGCTCAACGCGCTCACCAGTGGTGCCGCGGTGATCACCGCGTTCGCGCTGCGGCTGCTCGCGATGCGCTACCACTGGCGGGCCCCGCGCGCGTTCAACCGGAAGTCGTCGACGGCCGAGGAAGGCTCCGCGGTCATGTGACGGGGCTCCCGGCCGTTCCCGGGCCCGCATCTTCCCAAGCCAAAAAGCTACCGCTCAGTAATGTTATCGGTGTACGGTGCATCGCATGGCACAGGCAGCAGAACAAGCGGTACGAACCGCCCAGGCGACCGCGACCGTCGGAAACAGCGAGTTCGACCGGGACACCGCCGTCACCCTTCGCGAGGAAGGCGTCTATGACGCCGAGCTCTCCGCCGGATGGACGATCATCCACGCGGTCAACGGAGGCTATCTGCTGGCCATGCTCGGCCGTGCGCTCGGCGACGCCCTGCCCCACTCGGACCCCTTCTCGATCTCCGCGCATTATCTGACCGCGTCCGTGCCGGGCCCCGCGGTGATCCGGACGCAGACGGTCCGCACCGGCCGCACCCTCTCGACCGGGCAGGCGTCCCTCTTCCAGTACGCGGAGGACGGCACCGAGGTCGAACGCATCCGCGTCCTCGCCACCTACGGCGACCTGGACGCACTGAGCGCCGAGGTGCGCACCTCGGCGAAGCCCCCGGCCATCCCGCCGCGGGAGCACTGCCTCGGTCCCGGCGACGGCCCGGCCCCGATTCCCGGCAGCTCCGCCATCGCCGAACGGATCGACATCAAGCTCGACCCGGCGACGGTCGGCTGGGCGATCGGAGCCCCCTCCGGGAAGGGCGAGATGCGCGGCTGGTTCGGCCTCGCGGACGGTCGCGACCCCGACCCGCTCTCCCTCCTGCTCACCGTCGACGCGCTGCCGCCCACCGCGTTCGAGCTCGGCCTCAAGGGCTGGACGCCGACCGTGGAACTCACCGCACACGTCCGCTGCCGCCCGGCCCCCGGCCCGCTCCGGGTCTCCATCACCACGCGCAACCTCGCGGGCGGCTTCCTGGAGGAGGACGCGGACGTCTGGGACAGCGCGGACCGCCTGGTCGCCCAGTCCCGTCAGCTGGCCCGGGCGCCGCGCGGCTGACGCCCCGGGGCGCCTGGGCGCGTCGGGAGGCCCGCGTCGCCCGCCGGCCGCGTCGTCCAGCCAGTGCAGTCTGCCGATCCTGGAACTTCTCGGGCTGACCCTCGGACCTCCGGGGCAGGCCTGGTCCGCCGACGCCCGCGCGACACCCGCAGCCGGTGCACGCGGGCCGTGCGGGTGCGACCCGATGGGCCCCCGTGCCGTACCGGGCCGAAGGGCGCGCGTCCGGTGGCACGGCCGGGGCGGCCCGTGACCAGGGCGAGCGGCCGGCGGCCCGACCGGTGCGCGGAGCCCGGGCAGCGGTGCGCCGTGCGTACGCCCCGCCGCGCGGGGGCGGGCGGGCTCGTAGAATCGTCCCCACCATGGCTTACCTCGACCACGCCGCGACCACGCCGATGTTCCCCGAAGCAATCGCCGCGATGACCGCCCAGCTCGCCGTCACCGGTAACGCGTCCTCGCTGCACGCCGCGGGGCGCCGGGCCCGCCGTACCGTCGAGGAGTCGAGGGAGACCCTCGCCGACGCCCTCGGCGCACGCCCCAGCGAAGTGGTCTTCACCTCCGGCGGCACCGAGTCCGACAACCTCGCGGTGAAGGGCCTGTACTGGGCCCGCCGCGACGCCGATCCCCGGCGCACCAGGGTGCTGGCCAGCCCGGTCGAGCACCACGCGGTGCTGGACGCCGTCGACTGGCTCGCCGAGCACGAGGGCGCGAACGTCGAGTACCTGCCCGTCGACCACCACGGCCGGGTCCACGCCGACGCGCTGCGGGAGGCGATCCTCCGCGACCCCGACGACGTCGCCCTGATCACCGTGATGTGGGCCAACAACGAGATCGGCACGATCATGCCGGTACGCGAACTAGCCGAGGTGGCCCGCGAGTTCGCCGTACCGATGCATGCCGACGCGGTGCAGGCGTTCGGGCAGCTGGACGTCGACTTCGCCCGGTCCGGGCTGGCCGCCATGACGGTCAGCGCGCACAAGATCGGCGGTCCGTTCGGCATCGGCGCCCTGCTGCTCGGCCGCGAGTACACCCCCGTACCCGTGCTGCACGGAGGCGGCCAGGAACGGCACGTTCGCTCGGGCACCCTCGACACCTCCGCCATCGCCGCCTTCGCGCTCGCCGGACGCCTGGCCGCCGACGGCCGCGAGGAGTTCGCCCGCGAGATCGGCGGGCTCCGTGACGACCTCGTCGCGGCGGTGCGGGCGGCCGTGCCCGACGCCGTACTCGGCGGCGACCCGGTGCCGGGCGGCCGGCTCCCGGCCAACGCCCACTTCACCTTCCCCGGCTGCGAGGGCGACTCCCTGCTCCTGCTGCTGGACGCCCAGGGCATCGAATGCTCCACCGGCTCCGCGTGCACCGCGGGCATCGCCCAGCCCAGTCACGTCCTGCTGGCCACCGGGACCGATCCGGACCTGGCCCGGGGCACGCTGCGCTTCTCGTTCGGCCACACGTCCACCAAGCAGGACGTGGACGAGGTGGCCCGCGCCATCGGACCGGCGGTCGCGCGGGCGCGCACGGCGGGACTCAGCTGAGCGGGCCCGGCGCACACCCCGTACCGGCGCACACCGCGGATGCACGGACCCGGCGAACGCGCGGGTACGGCGGCTTCGGCGGCTTCGGCGGCTTCGGCCGGGCGAACACCCGCCTGCGCGCGGCGGGGTCCGGTCCCATGGAGCGCGCGCACGGCGGGGTGCGCCGCGCGGACAACCGCGCACGCGGGCGCGGGCGTTCAGCCCCGCGAGGCGTCTGCTCGCCCACCCGCCTTCCGGGCCGCCCGGACCAGCTCCAGATACCGGTCCCAGTCCCAGTGCGGCCCGGGATCGGTGTGGTTCGCGCCCGGCACCTCCACATGTCCGACGATGTGCTCACGGTCGACCGGTATCCCGTACCGCTCGCAGATCTCCGCTGCCAGCCGGGCGGAACCTCCGTACATCGCGGCGGTGAAATCCCGCGGCCGGTCCACGAACCCCTCGTGCTCGATGCCGACGCTCCGCTCGTTGTACGACCGGTTCCCCGCGTGGAACGCCACGTCCAGCTCACGGATCATCTGCGTCACATGTCCGTCCCGGCGCACCACGTAGTGGGCCGCCGCGCCGTGGCCGGGGTCCTGGAAGACCTGCACCGCGCTCCGGTAACTGCCCTCGGTGACATGGATGACGATCCGGTCGACCGCGTAGTCCGCGGGGCGGTCGGCCCGGCGCCAGTTCGCCTCGGACGCCGATATCCACCGGGCCCGCGCGTAGTCCACCTCGCCCGGTGTCCGCGGCTTGTCCACCCCGGGCAGCCGCCACCAGGCCCGTTCCAGCTTGTCCCGCGCCAGCACGGCCGTGCCCGCCGCCGTGGCCGTGGCGGCGCCGATCAGCAGTCCGCGCCGGCTGATCCCGCGCCCGGACCCCGCCGCGCTCTTCGACGTACCCATGTGATCCCCAACGCGTATCCGCGAGCGTTCCGTTCCCGGGGCGCCGTACCCTGGTGGGGCTATGACTCAGATTTCCCAGCGTCCCCTTCGCGTGCTCGCCGCCATGTCGGGCGGTGTCGACTCCGCCGTCGCCGCCGCGCGCGCCGTCGAGGCGGGCCACGACGTGACCGGCGTGCACCTCGCGCTCTCCGCGAACCCGCAGTCCTTCCGCACCGGGGCGCGCGGCTGCTGCACGATCGAGGACTCCCGAGACGCCCGCCGTGCCGCGGACGTCATCGGCATCCCGTTCTACGTCTGGGACCTGGCGGAACGCTTCCGCGAGGACGTCGTGGACGACTTCATCGCCGAGTACGAGGCCGGGCGTACCCCCAACCCCTGCCTGCGCTGCAACGAGAAGATCAAATTCGCCGCGCTGCTCGACAAGGCTCTGGCCCTCGGCTTCGACGCCGTGTGCACGGGCCACTACGCCACCGTCGTCCTGAACGAGGACGGCAGCCGCGAACTCCACCGCGCCTCCGACATGGCCAAGGACCAGTCGTACGTCCTCGGGGTCCTCGACGAGAAGCAGCTCGCCCACGCGATGTTCCCGCTCGGCGACACCCTCACCACCAAGGACGAGATCCGCGCCGAGGCCGAGCGCCGGGGCCTGGCCGTCGCCAAGAAGCCCGACAGCCACGACATCTGCTTCATCGCGGACGGCGACACCCAGGGCTTCCTGGCCAGCCGGCTCGGCACGGCCGAGGGCGACATCGTGGACGAGTCGGGCACGAAGGTCGGCACCCACGAGGGCGCGTACGGCTTCACCATCGGCCAGCGCAAGGGCCTGCGCATCGGCCACCCCGCCCCCGACGGCAAGCCGCGCTACGTACTGGACATCTCCCCGGTGAACAACACGGTCACGGTCGGCCCGGCCCAGGCCCTCGACGTCATGGCCCTCACCGCCATCAGGCCCCGCTGGTGCGGCACCGCGCCGTCCGGCCCCGGCACCTACACCGCCCAGCTCCGCGCCCACGGCGGCGAGACCGAGGTCACGGCGGAGCTCGTCGACGGCACCCTGCACGTCACCTTCACCGAACCGGTCCGCGGCGTGGCCCCCGGCCAGGCCGTCGTCCTCTACGACGGCACCCGCGTCGTCGGCTCCGCGACCATCGCGACGACGGTCCGGCGCGAGAGGGCCGCCGCGAGCTGAGGTTCGGCACTGGCACGGCCGGGGCCGACGTCATAGGCTGCACCTGCGGATCGTCCGCAGGTGGTGTACGTACGACGGGGCCAGCCTCCCCGTCCTGTCGGGAGGCCGAGGGTGCTGCTGCGTTTCCGGGTGGCCAACCATCGCTCCATCCGTGATGAGTGCGAGCTGTCGCTGATCGGCTCGGAATCCGGTGAGAGCCGCGCCCGTGCGACCGGGCTGAGCCACGAAGGACGCGAGGTGTCGGCGCTGCCGGTACTGGGGGTCTTCGGGGCCAACGCGGCGGGCAAGAGCAACCTGCTCAGCGCGCTGCGCGACATGCGCGCAGCCGTGCGTACCTCGTTCGCCGACTGGGCGAAGACGCCGGGCGTGCCCAGGAAACCGTTCAAGCTCGACCCGTCCTGCGCGAAGGAGACCAGCCTCTACGAGGTGGATCTCACCCTCGGACGCAGCCGGACCCGGTTCACGTACGGCTTCGAGCTCTCGGACGAGCGTGTCGAGGCGGAATGGCTGCACGCCTACCCCCAGGGGAAGCGCGAGATCTGGTTCGACCGGGAAGCGGGGCGCTCCGAGGCGGAGGGCGGGGAGTTCATCTTCGAGGACGGAGGGTTCAAGGGCCGCCGCGACGACCTGGTGGCGCTCACCCGCCCGAATGCCCTGTTCCTCTCCACCGGCGCCACACTCAATGACCCCCAACTGGCCGCGTTGCATCGCTGGTTCCTGGACAACCTGTGGCTGGTGACGCCCGGCGCTGACGTCGAGCACCGGACCAGATGGACCCAGGACCTCATCGAACCGAACTCGGAGAGCGGTTACCGCGAGCGTGTCATGCACTTGCTGGCAGCCGCCGATCTCGGCGTCACCGGCATGGACGTCGACCCGGAAACCGGTGAGGTGAGACTGCGCCACCGCATGGCGGACGGGAACGATGCCCCGCTGGACTTCCTCACCGAGGAGTCATTCGGCACGCACGCCTGGTTCGCCTTCCTCGGACCGATGCTCATGGTGCTCGACAAGGGCGCGGTGCTCCTCGTGGACGAGCTGGACTCCAGCCTGCACCCGACGCTGGCGGCGGAAGTCGTACGGATCTTCCAGGATCCGAAGGCCAACCCGCGCAACGCCCAGCTGATCTTCACGACGCACGACGCGACCCTGCTCGGCAGCGAGGTGCTGGACCGCCCGCTCGGCCGTGACCAGGTGTGGATCACGACCAAGGGAAGATCGGGTGCGACCGAGCTCTATCCCGTGACTGCCGCCCATCCGAAGGACGGCGAGAACCTGGAGCGCGGCTACCTGCGTGGCCGTTACGGCGGCGTGCCCCGAGTCAGCGCGGGGGAGATCGCCCGCGAACTGTCCTGGCAGGAGGAGAAGGCGACAGCGTGAGCACGTGGGGTGGGCAGCAGCAGGGACAGCAGCACGGCGGCCGGGGGCGGGCGGACGAGCAGCCGCGGCGGAAGCGCAAGAGCCGGAAGGGCGACGAGAAGCCCTTGGTGGCGCCCACACCGCCGCCGCTCGCCGACAGCCGGGCGCAACGGGTTGTCTATGTCGGCTGTGAGGGCGAGTCGACGGAGCCGGACTACCTCAACTACCTCAACGAGCGTTTCGGGGACGGCAGCCGTACGGGCAAGCAGCCGTTCCGTATCCAGCCGGTGTACGAAAAGAACGGACTGACGCCGTCCAGAGTCGTTGCCACTGTCCAGAAAAGGGCGCAGGAGGACGAGGCATGGGCCCTCTTCGACCGTGACCAGCACCACGACATTCCTGAAGCGCTGGATCTGGCGGCGGAGAAGAAGACCGAGGTCTGCTTCTCGCACCCCTCGTTCGACCTGTGGCTGCTGCTGCACTTCCAGGCTTTCGGCGGTCGGCGGAGCGGCAGCAGCGAAGATGTCGTGAGGGCTTTGCGGCAGGCGGACCCGGCCTTCCGGAACTTCGACAGGAGGAACGACAAGAGCGTCAAGGACGGCCGCCGCAAGGCGTTGGAAGACCAGGAACAGAAGGCCGTCGACCACGCCAGAAGCCTTGTCGGACAATGCGAGCACGGTTCCTGCAAGGCGAACCGCTCCAAGCACAAGCGCGTCGACCCCGGTGATGCGCCCGCGTCCACCGAGGCCTGGGCCGCCCGCTCGGGCCATGCCACCGACTGCCCGGTCCTCGACCGCGACCCCTCCACCGACGTCTGGAGGCTGCTCATGCGCCTCGGCATCGTGGACGATCCAGCCGAGAGCTACCGACAGGCTTCCTGGAACTCCTGGGGCACCTAAAATTTCGTAGTATCCCGATCCCCACACCGTACGTACGAAGGAATGGCGCGTGGCCAGAATCACCCTGCCCGAGCTCGAACGGCACCTGTATTCGGCCGCCGACATCCTGCGTGGGCGGATGGACGCCTCCGAGTACCGCGACTACATCTTCGGGATGCTGTTCCTGAAGCGCGCCTCGGACGAGTTCCAGCCGGAATGGGAGCGGGTGTACCGGGAGGCCGAGGAGCGCACGCGGGACGAGACCAAGGCGCTGAAGCGGGCCAACGACAAGGACTCGTACACCCAGGTCTTCTATGTGCCGCCCCGGGCGCGCTGGTGGAAGGGCCCCCACCACGATCCGGAGAACCCGGAGAACCCCGCACCCGGCATCCAGACCCTGACCAGCAGGGTCGGCGAGCGGCTCGACCAGGCGATGGTGGCGCTCGGCGAGGGGAACGACCGTCTCGCCGGTGTCACCACGCACATCACGTTCAACGAGACGATCGGCACCAAGCCGCGCTTCACCGATGCCGAACTCGCCCAGCTCATCCGTCACTTCACGCTCTACCGGCTGCGCAACGAGGACTTCGAGTTCCCCGACATGCTGGGGGCGGCCTACGAGTACCTGCTCGGTAAGTTCGCCGACTCGGCAGGCCAGAAGGGCGGGGAGTTCTACACCCCGCGCGCCGTCGTACGGATGATGGTCCAGCTTGTCGATCCGCAGCCCATGGAGTCGGTCTACGACCCGTGCGCCGGCTCCGGCGGCATGCTGATCGCGGCCCGTGAGCCGTGGAGGAGCACGGCGGCGATCCGACGGAACTCTCGGTCAACGGCCAGGACAAGAACGGCCCCTCCTGGTCCATGGCCAGCATGAACATGGTGCTGCACGGCATCCGGGAGTTCGATCTCCAGCACGGTGACACCCTCACCGAGCCGCTGCACTTCCAGCCTGGTACCAAGCGCCTGCGCCAGTTCACCAAGGTCCTCTCGAATCCGCCGTTCTCCCTGAACTACGACGCCGCACTGGTCGCCAAGGCGGACAAGGACCACGGGGCGCGGATGAAGCACTGGGCGCCGGAGGGTGGCAAGAAGGCCGACCTCATGTTCGTCCAGCACATGGTGGCCGTGCTGGAGGAGCGGGGTGTCGCGGCCATCGTCATGCCGCACGGCGTGCTGTTCCGGGGCGGCAAGGAGCGTGACATCCGCGAGCAGTTGCTCAACGACGACTGCATCGAGGCGGTGATCGGCCTCGGCCCGAACCTGTTCTATGGCACGGGCATCCCGGCCTGCGTGCTGGTGCTCCGCCGTCCCCACCGCAAGCGCCCGAAGCGGGCGAACAAGGTCCTGTTCATCAACGCCGACCGGGACTTCACTGCGGGCCGCAATCAGAACGAGCTCCGCCCGGAGCATGTCGAGAAGATCGTCACCACGTACGAGCAGTGGCGCGAGATCCCCCGGTACTCCCGGGAGGTCGAGGTCGAGGACCTGCTGGCCGCCGAGGCCAACCTCAACATCCGCCGCTGGGTGGACAACTCACCGCCCGCCGAGCCCCAGGACGTACGGGCACACCTGTACGGCGGCGTACCGGTGACCGAGGTCACGGACCGGGCCGAGCTGTTCGGGGCGTTCGGCGTGGATGCGAAGGAGCTGTTCGCCGTACGGGACGACGACCCGGACTACTACGACTTCCTGCCGGAGGGGCCCGACGCGACGGCGGCGCGCATCCCGCGGCTGGCGATGGAGAAGGAGTCGGAGCTGTGTGAGGTGTACGCCACGTGGTGGACGGCACACGCCCCGCTCTTCGCCGGGCTGGCGGCGGACGGCGCGCTGATGAAGCTGCGGAGCGGGCTCCTGGACTCGTTCAAGAAGGATGTCGGCGAGGTCGGGGTGATCGACGAGTTCACCACGGCCGGCATCATCGCCGACTGGTGGTCGACCAACCGCTACGACATGAAGGCGCTGGCGGCGGGCGGGTTCGAGCGGGTACTGACCGGCTGGGTCGACTCGGTCGAGGCAATCGTCGAGCCGGTGGTGCCCGACGGCGAGACGACCGGCCGAAAGACGAAGGTCACGGCGGACGACCGCCGCCGCGCGATGGACCAGCCGGTCGTGCGCGTGTTGATCCCGGAGTTCCTGGACGCGGTGGCGACGGCGGACGCGGCGGTCGGCAACGCCGACGCCGCGTACAAGGCCGCGCTGGAGGCCCTGGCCGAGGCGCGGGGTCCGGAGCCGGAGGACGGGGACGAGGACGCGGAGGGCGCGGAGGCGGAGGAGGGCGCGGAATCGGAAGAGGGCACCTCCGCGGCCTCGCCGGAGGAGATCGCCGCGCTGTCCCGCGCTGCTACGGCCCGTAAGAAGGACCTGGCGGCGGCCAGGAAGAAGCGGAAGGCGCTGGACGACACCTTCCTGCCGCAGCTGCGTGCTGCGCGGGATGTGGAACTGGCGAAGGAGGACGGCCCGGAGCGGGTGGTGCTGGAGGTGCTGGACGGCGACCTGTCCGGCCGCCTGGACTCGGCGATGGCGGCGCGGCGGCGCGAGCTGGTGGCGGTGTTCCGGAACTGGATGGAGAAGTACGCGGTGTCGCTGGAGGACCTGGAGGCGGAGAGCGACGCGGCGGCAGGGGAGCTGGGGAAGTGGCTGGAGGAGCTGGGTTATGCGCGGTAAAGCTAGGCTTTCCGGCCTGGAGCGTTCCTATCCTTCAGTGCCCCTCGGTTCGCTGCTGAACAGAATTGAGTCGGGGTGGAGTCCCTCGTGCGACGCCGTCCCGCCTGCGGCTGATGAGTGGGGCGTGCTGAAGGTCAGCTCTGTTTCCTCGGGGCGATTCGTCGAGGGTGAAGCGAAGCGGCTTCCAGAAGGGATGGGGTCGCGTCCTGATCTGGAAGTTCGTCCCGGCGACGTTCTGCTGACACGCGCGAACGGGGTCCGATCTTTGGTTGGTGTTGCCTGCTACGTATCGACCACGCGCACCCAACTCATGCTCTCGGACAAGACTCTACGAGTAGTGCCCAAGGCGTCAATGGCGCCTGCTTTCTTGGCGCTGTTGCTTTCATCCCAGGGTGTTCGACGCCAGATTGGCGGTCTCCTGAATGGTGGAACTGGGCAGAACAACATTTCGCAGGCAGACGTCCGGGCCCTCCTGGTACCTGACGTCCCGCTGGATGAGCAGCGCCACATCGTCGCCGTGCACGCCACCTTCGAGCGCCGCATCGGGACCCTGGAGAAGATCCTTGGCAAGCTGGAAGTCGCAGAGAAGGCGCTGTGTGCTGACGTGCTGAATCAAGGTCAGGAAGCGGGCTGGCGTGCTTCAGCCTTGAGTGAGGTAGCCACTGTGGCAGCCGGGGTCACTCTCGGGTCCGAGCCCGCCGGTGATGGAACCGTGGAGTTTCCCTACTTGCGCGTGGCCAATGTCCTTGATGG
The DNA here is from genome assembly GCF_044548345.1 of Streptomyces sp. NPDC052042. Lineage (NCBI taxonomy): Bacteria > Bacillati > Actinomycetota > Actinomycetes > Kitasatosporales > Streptomycetaceae > Streptomyces > Streptomyces sp. NPDC052042. The sequence goes on from NZ_JBIUBU010000003.1 coordinate 234,801, forward strand.
GCGTATCGACACTGCTGATGTTAAGTCAGTCCGCATTCTTTGCTCGCAGTATGAGCGTTACGCTCTCAGGAAAGGCGACCTGCTGCTTACCGAGGGTGGGGATCTCGACAAGTTGGGGCGAGGGGCTGTCTGGGACGGTCGGATCGGTGAGTGCCTACACCAGAACCATGTTTTTCGGGTGCGGTGCGGCGATCGGGTGCTGTCGGACTTCTTGGCCCTGTACACGTCGTCAGCGCAAGGTCGGGCGTATTTCCAGCGCGTGGGCAAGCAGACAACTAATCTCGCCTCGATCAACTCGACTCAGGTGAAACAGATGCCAGTGCCTGTTCCACCGGTCGCGGAGCAGGAACGACTTCTGGAGCCGATTCGTGCGACACGTCGCCGTGCTCAGGCGGTGGAGAACCAGATCGCGAAATTGCGTACGATTCAGCGAGGAGCCTGTGAGGATCTGCTCACCGGTAGGGTGACTGCACCGAGGCCATGACACTCACAGGCGGCCCTGTCCGGCATCGCAAGCCTTGACGCTGAGTAGAAGCGCCCTAACGGCGTCTCGGCTGGCAGTCAGAACGATGTCCGGGCTTTCGCTCTCGCGCAGCGCAACACCACTTTCGTCAGCCAACGATGCAACCTCGACACAGTTGTTGCCGCCGCCTGAGCAGAAAGACGAGCGCTGCCAGTCATGTTCGGACATGGTGGAACCTCTCACAATTCGCGGGCGATTGACCGGATGAGATCGCGTGATTCATCGGGTGGGAGGGCTGATCCTTCCATCAGATCGAGTAGAGAACGGTAATTCCCCAGGGGCGTCGGCGCATCAATGAAGTGACCGCCGAACGAGGTGTCCAGTTGGACCGTGTCGAGCTGTTCGACCGGGCCTTCGGTATACAGGATCGACTGACCGGCACCGTGGAAGGCACCTGCGCGGAACGGGATGACCCGCAAGGTCACATGCGGCAGTTCGGATGCATCTGCCAGGTAGGCGAGTTGCCGACGGGCGACTTCGCGTCCACCGAACTCCAGCCGTAGCGCGGCCTCGTGAATGATGCCGAGGTAGGGAGTCGGGCTCTCGCCGGTGACAACGGTCTGGCGGCTCATGCGGTGTGCCACGCGCAGCTCGACTTCCAGCCTCGGCAGCGGAGGTACGGAGAGATCGAAGATCGCTCGGGCGTGCTCCTCGGTCTGGAATAGACCGGGCAGATGCACTGTCTGGGCTGTGCGGATGCGGGTGGCGAAGTGCTCGATCTCGGAGACGTCCAGGTGTCCGTCCGGGAGCTTGCCCCGGTACTCGTCCCACCAGTGTCGGACGCGACGGCCGCCTGTCATCTCGGCGAGCGCATCGACCAACGCGGAGTCCGCGCACCCGTAGTAGCAGGCGATCTGCCGCATACGGTCCTCGCTGAGGCCTGTGCGCCCTGCTTCGATGTTGGAGATCATGGTGCGGTCCGATCCGAGCAGCGCAGCCGCTTCCTGGATCGATATGCCCGCCCGCTCACGCATCCGTCGGACTTCGACGGCCAAGCGGCGCTGACGGTTGGTGAGTGTGCTCCGTGGGGCCATGGATCCTCTCTCGTAAGCCTGCCCAGTCTTGCAGGGCTCAGGTTCTGCGGTCCAACGCGAACCTGACACTCACTCATTCGTGAATCTCTAGTCACATGTGAGTCGCAGTGCTCTAGCTTATGAGCTGTGCCACACCTGCGAGGGCGGAAGCGCACCGCTCTACCCTGCCCACCCGGGAGGCAGGCCCCGGACCGGCATTGCCACCGTCACTCGCAGCGAGGCAGTCACAGCCACCCATGGCGCAAGCCCACTTCCACCCGCTCGCACGCACCCCAGGAGGTGCCCGTGAGGACCGACCGCCCCACCCCGCACGCCCCCGGCAGCCCGTATGACCTCCATCCCGCTCCCATCCCGTTCGCCGACCCCTGGAGCTACGAACTCGCTTTCCCGCGCGACCCGCGCGGACCCCGTATCGCCCGTACCACCCTCCGGGCCATCCTCGGTGCGCACGAATTGACCGAACTCAGCTATCGGGCCGAGCTGTTGGCGTCCGAGCTGGCCGCCAACTCCGTGCGGCACACCCAAGGCCCCGCCGGCGTACGGCTCCAGTGGCGGCATCCGGTGCTCAGGATCAGCGTCTGGGACCACAGCCCGGACCTGCCCAAGCCATATGTGTCGGCCGTCGGGCAGGACGCCGAAGCCGGGCGGGGGATGGCGATCCTCGAACTCGTCGCCGACCGGTGGGGCGGTTGTGCCATAGGAGAAGGGGAACTGGGCACAGGCGGCAAGACCATCTGGTTCGAGCTGGCGCTCGCCATCTGACCGCTCCTCCGTGCCGGACCGTCACGCCGTTCTGCCCCGGCCCCCGCCGGTTCCCGCCCCTCCCGTATCCCTGTCCACCGGTAGAGTTCCGCGTACACCCATACGGGTGCGGGTGGGTCGTACGATGACGGGCGCGCGGGGAGACCAGGGATGGGTCAGCCGGAGTACGAGAAGACCGAGAAGCCGCTGATCACGCAGTTGGCCGCCATGGGGTGGACGCACCTCCAGGGTGGCCCGCCGCACGGGCCGGCCACCGACCCGGGCACCTCTGAGCGGCGCGGCTTCGAGCAGGTCGTCTACGCGCAACGGTTCCGGGATGCCGTGGCCCGGATCAATCCGGGGCCCGACGGCAAGCCCTGGCTCTCCGGCGCCCAGCTCGACCATCTCCTCGCCCGCGTGCAGGGCACGGCGCCCGGGTTCGGGCCCGCCGGGCGCGGTGTCGCGGGCAATCTGGACGTGACGCGGACCCTGCGCAAGGGCATCAACTCCCGTACCGTCCCCGGGTGGACCAAGGGCGATCCCGAGCACATCAGGCTCGTCGACTGGGACGGCGAGTTCGAGCACGGCAACGACTTCCTCGCCGTCTCGCAGTTCCGCGTGGAGCGCAAGAACGCCGAACCCGTCACCCCGGACGTCGTGCTGTTCGTCAACGGCCTCCCATGGGCCGTCATCGAGTGCAAGGCGCCCCTGGTCAACGCCCGGCGCGAGCAGCGGGCGGCGCTGGACGCGGCCGTCGAACAGGTCATCGGCTACGCGGGCGTGGACGCCCCGGCTCCCGTCGCGGAGTTCGTCCGGTTCGCCCAGGTGCTGATCGGAACCGACCGGGACCACGCCGAACTCGGCACCGTGACCGCCGATTCGCTGCGCTTCGCGCCCTGGCGCACCACGCTGCCCGCCACCGAGCAGCAGGTGCGTGTGGAGACCGGGAAGGCCGGTGACACCCCTCTGAGCGACCAGGACGTTCTGGTCGCCGGGGTGCTGCGTCCGGCGCATCTGTTGTCCCTGGTCCGGGACTTCACTACCCAGGCCGGTAGTGGTACCCGTACCGTCAAGATCGTCGGTCGCTATCCGCAGTTCAAGGCGGTTCACAAGCTGTCCCAGCGGCTGCTGGAACGGCGCAGGAAGATCGAGGCGGGGGAGCCGGTCGACCAGCGGGGCGGGGTCGTCTGGCACACGCAGGGGTCCGGGAAGAGCCTCACCATGGCGTTCCTTGTGCGTCATCTCCGCAGCACACCCGGTCTCGACGGCCACAAGGTCGTCGTGGTGACCGACCGGCTCGACCTGGAGAAGCAGATCCGGGGAAGCCTCGGCGCGAGCGACCAGAAGATCCACCGGGCGTCCAGCGTGGCGCAGGCACGCAGCTACCTCGCGGTCGACGTGCCCGACCTCGTCCTCGTCACCTTGCAGAAGGCGCGCAGGGACGACACGGCGTACGACGGCCGGGAGGAGAAGCTTTCCGACGAGCCCGACGGCGACGCGCATCTGCACAACCACGTCGAGAACTCGAGCTCGGAGATCGTCCTCCTGGTCGACGAGGCCCACCGGGGACAGGCCCGGTGGCAGCACGCGCGGCTGCGCGCCATGCTGCCGAACGCGATGGTGGTCGGCTTCACCGGAACTCCGATCCTCAGCAAATTCCACAAGACCACCGAGGACATCTTCGGACCCTTCGCAGACCTCTACACCCTGCGTGACGCCGAGCGGGACGGGGCCGTGGTTCCGGTGCGGTACGAGGCGTACAGCGTCCCGCTGGAAGTGATCGAAAAGGCGGCGCTGGACGCCAAGTTCGACGAGAAGGTGCCCGCCGACCCCGAGCAGCGCGAGCGGGTGCTGGTGAAGTTCGCCCGCCGCAAGGAAGTCCTCGAAGCGCCTTCGGTGATCGAGGAGAAGGCCGACCACATGCTGAGGCACTGGGCACGGCATGCGCTGCCGGACCGTTTCGGTGCCCAGCTCGCCGCCGTGTCACGGCTCGCCGCCGTCCGCTACCGGGACGCCCTTCTGAGGGCGCGCGACCGCCTGGTTGAACGGATCGACGCCCTCGACCCGGAGCTGGTGCACGATCCGTTCGCAGCCACGGAGGCAGAAGGAGAGGAACGGGAGCTGCTGGACCTCGTTGCGCACCGGGACCTGCTCAGGTCCATCGACGCCGCCGTGGTGATCTCCGAGGTGGATTCGAGCACCGGGCGCAAGGACCCGAAGGAGTGGAAGCGCTGGACCTCGAAGTCCCAGCAGGACGCCTACGTCGAGCGCTTCCAGAAGGGCATCGGAGACCCGCTCGCCGCCGCTGACGATCCCTCGTGGGAGGCGGCCACCCATGGCTCGCCGGCATCCGGACTGGGTACCCCCGGCGGGACGGGAGAAGTCTGGCACCCGGACGGCCCGACGACAGACATCCCGGCCGGCGAACAGGAAGAGCCCGGCGAGCCGCCCATCGCCTTCCTGGTCGTGCAGTCGATGCTGCTCACCGGCTTCGACGCCCCCGTCGAGCAGGTCCTCTACCTCGACCGCGCACTGTCCGGTGCGGGACTGCTCCAGGCGGTCGCCCGCACCAATCGCCCGTACCCGGGGAAACGATGGGGACAGGTGGTCGACTTCGTGGGAATCGGTCCGGAGCTCGCCCGGTCGCTGGGGGAGTACGAAAGGGCACATCTTCGCGAGCTCTACGGCTACGACGCATCCGTCGACCATCTTGACAAGGCGACTTTCACGGGCGAACAGCCCGTCCGGGACCGGCTGCTGCTCCAGACCGACGCGGCGGCCGATGCGCTACTGGCGGACCTGCGCACCCGTATCGCCGAGTTCCTGGACGGTCTGGGCGTCACCTCCCTCACGGTGGAGGAGCAGCGCGAGAACCTGCTGGCCGCCCTTGAGGACCCGCTGTTGCGGGGCGATTTCGACGAGCTCACACGTGAGTTCCTGACCGCCCTGAACGCCGTGCTTCCGAGGCCGGAGGCATTGGGGTACGAGGCGTTCGCCGGTCTGCTCGGCGAGGTCCAGTATCTGGCCCGCCGCCGCTACCTGGACGGACGCGACGACTTCAGCCCGCGTCGATACGGGGCGAAGATCCGGCAGCTGATGGCGCGACACCTGAAGGTGACGCAGATCGAGCAGCGGGTTCCGCCCGTCGAGCTCACGGCCGCGGACTTCATGGAACGGGTCAACGCCAACAGCGACGCACGTGCCCGAGTCTCGTACATGTCGAGTTCCATCCGGGTCCGCATCACGGCCGAGATCGGCTCCGACCGGGCCCGTTACACGCGGTTCAGTCGACGGCTCGACGAGATCGTGCAGCAGATGCGGGACGACTTCGAGAAGGCCGCCGCCGACCTCGCCCAGCTGATCGGCGACATGACGACGGACGAAGCGGAGGACGGTGCCACCGGCACCCGGCTCGACCCGCTGACCGAGCGGCCGGTGCATGGGCTGCTCGTACAGGAGTTGGGTGACGGCACGCTGATTCCGCCGGGTGTGGACCTGCAGAAGGCTGCACGGGCCCTCACCGTCGACATCGCCGGTCTTGTGCGCTCTCCGGACATCGTGCATCTGACGGACACCAGGGACCGGGTCCGCAAGGAACTGCGCTATCAACTGGAGGAGCACGTCGCCCTGGACTGGGAGGACACCGGCCCGCTGGCAGGACTCCTGGTGGAGCTGGCGGTCGAGCGCCGTGACGACTTCCTGCGACACTTGGCGGGGCCCGAGCGCTGATCGGTGGGTGGGGCGACCCCGGGAATCCGTGCCGCCGGGTGGTAGGAATGGCTCCGTGAGCACTCCCGTCCACCAAGCGATCGCGGCGCTCCCCGTGCCGGGGGAGTGGACGTGGCAGGTCGTCGTGCGGCCCCGGCGTCGCACCCTGGGCATCGAGGTCGCCGACGATGGCGGGGTGCTGTTCGCCGTGCCGACGGACGCCGATCCGGTGGCCGTCGCGGACGCCGTCAGGTCGAGGCTGCCGCGGCTCGCGCTCGAAGTACGGCGCAGGCAGCACAGACCGGCGGAACCGGTCAAGGAACTCATCGGTGGTACCAGTTTCTCCTACCTGGGCCGCCGCCACCGACTGAAGGTCGTGCCGGCGCAGCAGGCGCGGCGCGTACGACTTCACCGGGGCTGGCTGGAACTGCCGCGACCGGAATCGGCGGATCAAGGGGCGCGCCGAATCGCCGAGTGGTACCAGGCGTGTGGCAGCCGTTGGTTGACCGCGAGGCTCCCGCTCTACGTCTCCCGGATGGGGACGCCGGTGCCTCTGATCGAGGCCTGCGATCTCGGCACTCGCTGGGGCGCTCTCGGCGTGGATGGTTCCGTCAAGGTGCACTGGGCGGTGCTGCAACTGCCGACCGCGCTGGTGGACCTGGTCCTCGTCCATGAACTGTGCCACCTGCGAACAGCTGGGCACGGGGCGGTGTTCCGACGTCAGGTGCGTCTTGTGCTGCCGGACGCGGATGTCCGGGAGCAGGCGTTCGCCGATGTGGAGCCGGAGCTGTGGCGAGGCGCGGTCGGCTGACGTGTCCGGCCAGCCGGGCCGGTCACCCGCACGGCCACGCCCCACCCCCGTGCGGGCGCGGACGTGCGGGGCCCGGGGATCAGGACGCCCGGCGCAGCGGGGACGCGTCCGCGGCGAAGAATTCCGTCAGCACCGGGGCCACCGCCTGGGGCGCCAGGTCGCGGGTCTGGCCCGTCAGGGTGCGGTGACGGGCGCGCGGAACGGCCTTTGCGAGGGCGTGGGTCGACTGCCGGGCCCGGGCGGAGCTGGAACCGCCGCACACCACCAGGGTCCGGGCGGTGACGGAGGCGAACCGCTCCGCCGGGATCGATCCGTCGCCCAGCAGTGCGTCGTCGTACGCCAGGGTGTGGGCCAGCGCCACCAGGCCGGGCCACAGCGGTGCGCGCCGCGTGCGGGCGATGGTGTCGGCCGGCACGCCCGTCACGGACAGGAACAGCTCCACGGCCCCGGCGCGGTCCTCGGTGGACAGCAGGCGGTGCAGGCGGGCGGTGCAGGACGCCTTGAACCGCGCCCCGGCGGCTCCGGGCGTGTACGTGGGCTCGTACGCCGCGAGCAGATCGATGGGCACTCCGGCGGCGGCGGCCTCCGCGGCCAGTGCCCCGCCCGCCCCCACACCGAACACCGAGGCCCGGCCGCCCACCGCCGTGACGAGTGCGGCCAGGTCCTCGATCTCGCGTTCCACCGCGTACGGTCCGTGGTCGCCGCTGGAGCCGCGCCCGCGCCTGTCGTACGTGACCACGCCGAAGCGCGGCGCGAGGAGATGTGCCAGGGGCGCCTCGGTCTCCGCCGTGCTCAGTGCCCCGCCGACCAGGATCACCGGCGGTCCATCACCCCGGCGCCGATACGCGATCGGAGTGCCGTCGCAGGAGAGGGTCTTGTCCATGGAAGGGCAGACCAGCGCCCCCGCGAAAACTCATCGCTCCCGTCGAAGATTCTTTGAGATTTCTCAATTCCGCTTCTCGGGAACGTTGTTGACGGTCAGTCGGAGACTGTTTGGCGATCTGGCGATCTGGCGATCTGGCGATCTGGCGGTCCGGCGCGCAGGCGCGTGAGCGCACGGCCGCCCATGACGCCCCTCCTCCGCGGCCGTTCAATCGGGGACGGTCTCGGTGTCGTAGAAGCAGAAGTGATCCTTGATCGGGGCGACGTCCGGTTTCGGATCCGGATAGGCCCAGACGAGATCGGCCGCGTCCGGAAGCGACCAGTAGGAGGCATCGCCCTTGAACGGACAGTGCGTCCGGGTGTCCGAAGCGGTCAGGAGTTCCGTGCGGACGTCCTCGGGCGGCAGGTAGTAGCGGACCGGGCAGCCCGTCTCTCGCAGGACGAGCGGGCGGCGGCTCTCGGCGAGGACCTGCCCGCCGTGGACCACCCGCACATGCTCGGTGCCGGGCTCGACGGTGATGCGGTGTCCCGGATGCGACCGCGTCCCCGGGTGTCCCTGTGCCCCCGGGTGTCCCGGCGTGCCCGGGTGTTCCTCGGTGTTCGCGTGTCCCTGTGTGGAGGTCATGCCTTGTTCAGCCGAGTCGTCGGCCGGTTTCTTCCCGTCCTCCCGGCACATCCCTCGCGCGTCTCCGACCGCTCACCGCTCACCGCTCACCGCTCACCGCCGACCGCGGCCGACAGCGCGCGGTCCTCGTGGCGCGGCCGAAACCGGGCCCGGCGGACGGGACCGCCCCCGGCGGCCTCTACGGTGTCAGGCATGAACATCTGCGTCTTCCTCTCCGCCGCCGACCTCGCCGACCGCTACACCCGCCCCGCCCGTGAATTCGCCGAACTGATCGGCAAGGGCGGGCACACCCTCGTCTGGGGCGGGTCGGAGAGCGGGCTGATGAAGGTCGTCGCCGACGGCGTGCAGGAGTCGGGCGGACGGCTGGTCGGAGTGTCGGTCGACTTCCTCGCCGACAAGGCCCGTACCGACGCAGACGCGATGGTGATCGCCCGCGACCTCGCCGAGCGCAAGGCGCTGCTCCTGGAGAAGGCGGACGCCGTCGTGATCATGGTGGGCGGCACCGGGACGCTCGACGAGGCGACCGAGATCCTGGAGCTGAAGAAGCACGGCAAGCACGACAAGCCGATCGTCCTGCTGAACACCGCAGGCTTCTACGACGGGCTGCGCCAGCAGTTCCAGCGGATGGAGGACGAGGGCTTCCTGCCCCTCCCGCTCACCGACCTGGTGTACTTCGCCAAGGACGGCGCGAGCGCCCTGGCCCACCTGGAGGAGGCGGTCGCCCGGCGGTGACCGTCCCTCCGCCCGTGGTGACGGGCCGACCCGGCGGGGTACTAGCCGACGGGGCCGCGAGGTGACGTGGGGCGTTCGGCGACTGGGCGCCGCCGGGCCGCCCGGCGACGTGATGAGATCATGGTCGTCATGCCCACTCATGTCATCACCGGCGCCGGGTCAGGCATCGGCGCCGCCGTCGCCCGTCGTCTCCTGGAGCGCGGTGACGAGGCCGTGCTGCTGGCCCGCGACGCGGCCCGCGCCAAGGAGCTCGCCGAGCTGCACCCCGGTGCCCGTACGCTCGTCGCCGACCTCGGCAACCCGGACCGGCTCTCCTGGGCGTTCTCCCACCAGACGATGCCGGAGCGCGTCGACTCGCTGCTGCACATCGCGGGCGTCGTCGAACTCGGCGCGATCGCCGACCTCACGCCCAAGGCGTGGCACTTCCAGCTCAACGCCAACCTGGTCGCGCCCGCCGAGCTGACCCGGCTCTTCCTGCCGCAGCTGCGGGTCGTCCGGGGCCACGTCCTGTTCGTGAACTCGGGCGCCGGACTCGCCGCGCACGCCGAGTGGGGCGCCTACGCCGCCAGCAAGCACGGCCTGAAGGCGCTCGCCGACTCGCTGCGCCACGAGGAGCACGCGAACGGCGTCCGGGTCACCTCCGTCTACCCGGGGCGCACCACCACCCCCATGCAGGCCAAGGTCCATCAGCAGGAGGGCAAGGAGTACGACCCCTCCCGTTGGATCGACCCGGAATCGGTGGCCACCACGATCCTGATGGCCCTCGACCTGCCGCGCGACGCCGAGGTCAACGACCTCACGGTCCGGCCCGGCCGCTGACCGCCCGGCGCCGCCCGGGCGCCCGCCCGGACCGGGCGGCCGTCCCACCGGACGACCCCATCACCCGGACGGCCCTTAGGCTTCCCACGTGAGCGAGAAGAACAAGTTCGAGGGTTGCCCGGCCACCGGGATCGGTTCCATGCCCGGGGGAGACGCACGGGAGGCGGCGAAGACCGTCACCGGGTCCTTCGGGGACGGCTCGGGGCTGCCCCATCTGGCGGAACTGCCCGCACGCGGGCCCGGCGCGGACATGATCGGGCGGACCACCGGGCTGCTCGTCGACCTGTACGCCCATGTGGAGCCCAGTGGCTGGCGGATCGGCGACCGGCCGGGCCGGGACACCCGGCGGGCCCGCTCCTGGCTCGGCGAGGACCTCGACGCCCTGGAGGAGTTCACCCAGGGGTACGAGGGACCGCTCAAGGTCCAGGCCGTCGGCCCGTGGACGCTGGCCGCCGCACTGGAGCGGCGGGGCGGCGAGGCGGTGCTCGGCGACCCCGGCGCCTGCCGCGACCTGGCGGCCTCCCTGGCGGAGGGGCTTCGCGACCACCTCGCTCAGGTGCGGCGCAGGATTCCCGGCGCCGAGGTGATCCTCCAACTCGACGAACCGTCGCTGACCGGCGTACTGCGCGGGTCGATTAGGACGGCGAGCGGCTACCGCACCCACCGGGCCGTGGACCGGCAGGTGGTGGAAGGCACCCTGCGTGACGTCCTGGCGGCGGCCGGGGACGACGGGGCGACCGTCGTGCACAGCTGCGCCCCCGACGTGCCGTTCGCGCTGCTGCGCAGGGCAGGGGCCGACGGCATCTCGTTCGACTTCTCCTTGCTCACCGAGCGTGAGGAGGAAGTGATCGGGGAGGCGGTCGAGGGCGGGACACAGCTCTTCCTCGGCGTGGTGCCCGGCACCGACCCCGCTTCGGGCGTATTGCCGGATCCGGGCGGTAGCGTCATGGGTGTCAGGACGCTGTGGCGCAGGCTGGGGCTCGCTCCGGGGACGTTGACGCGCTCCGTGGTGATCACCCCGGCGTGCGGGCTGGCGGGCGCCTCGCCCGCGTACGCGCGCGCCGCGCTCGCCCACTGCGCCCGGGCCGCGAGATCACTCGCAGACAACCCTGAGTGACGGGGTGTTGGGGCAACGGGAGGACGAGACCATGGCCGGCGAACAGCGGACGACGGTGCCCGCACAGGCGCGGGAGCGGCACGCGCTTCTGGCCGAGCAGATCGAGGAGCACCGCTTCCGTTACTACGTGAACGACCAGCCGATCGTGAGCGACGCCGAGTTCGACCGGCTGATGCGTGAACTGGAGGGCCTGGAGGAGACGCACCCGCAGCTGCGCACGCCGGATTCGCCGACGCAGAAGGTGGCGGGCCCCTACCAGACGGAGTTCACCTCCGTCGAGCACCGGGAACGGATGCTCTCGCTGGACAATGCCTTCGACGAGGAGGAGCTGGCGGCCTGGGGCGAGCGGATCGACAAGGAGGTCGGCACCGCGAGCCACCACTTCCTGTGCGAGCTGAAGGTCGACGGCCTGGCGGTCAACCTCACGTACGAGCACGGGCGGCTGACCCGTGCCGCGACCCGGGGCGACGGCCGTACCGGCGAGGACATCACCCCCAACATCCGCACGATCGCCGAGATCCCGCACCGGCTGAAGGGCGACCGGATCCCGGCGGTGGTCGAGATCCGCGGCGAGGTCTTCTTCCCGATGCACGCCTTCGAGGAACTCAACGCCCGGCTGGTGGCGGCCGGTGACAAGCCGTTCGCCAATCCGCGCAACGCGGCGGCCGGTTCACTGCGCCAGAAGGATCCGAAGGTCACCTCCACCCGCCCGCTGCACATGGTGGTGCACGGCATCGGCGCCCGCGACGGCTTCGACATCGACTGCCTCTCGCACGCCTACGAGCTGCTGCGCGCCTGGGGACTGCCCACCGCCCGGCACAACAAGGTGGTGGACTCGCTCGACGGGGTGCGGGAGTTCATCGCGTACTACGGCGAGAACCGGCACTCCGTGGAGCACGAGATCGACGGCGTCGTCGTCAAGCTCGACGAGATCCCGCTCCAGGGCCGGCTGGGCACCACCTCGCGCGCCCCGCGTTGGGCGATCGCCTGGAAGTACCCGCCGGAGGAGGTCAACACCAAGCTGGTGAACATCCGGGTCGGTGTCGGCCGCACCGGCCGGGTCACGCCGTACGCGCAGGTCGAGCCGGTCGAGGTGGCGGGCTCCGAGGTCGAGTTCGCCACCCTGCACAACCAGAACGTGGTGAAGGCGAAGGGCGTCCTCATCGGGGACACGGTCGTGCTCCGCAAGGCGGGCGACGTGATCCCGGAGATCCTCGGCCCGGTCGTCGATCTGCGCGACGGCGCCGAGCGGGAGTTCGTGATGCCGACGCACTGCCCGGAGTGCGGTACGGAGCTGAAGCCGATGAAGGAGGCGGACGTCGATCTCCGCTGCCCCAACGCGCGGTCCTGCCCCGCCCAGTTGCGGGAACGGATCTACTACCTCGCGGGCCGCAAGAGCCTCGACATCGACCACTTCGGCTATGTCGCGGCAGCGGCGCTGACGCAGCCCCTGGAACCCGCCGAGCCGCCGCTGCGGGACGAGGGCGACCTCTTCGGGCTGACGGTCGAACAGCTCCTGCCGATCCGTGCCTACGTCCTCGACCAGGACAGTGGACTGCCCAAACGCGATCCGAAGACCGGCGAGGAGAAGACCGCCTGGGTCTTCGCCAACCAGCAGGGCGAACCGAAGAAGAACACCCTCGCCATGCTCGACGCCATCGCCGCGGCCAAGAACGCCCCGCTCGACCGGATCCTCACCGGGCTCTCCATCCGCCATGTGGGCCCGGTCGCGGCGGCGGAGCTGGCCCGCCAGTTCCGCTCCATCGACCGGATCGACGCCGCGACCGAGCAGGAGCTGGTCGAGGCCGACGGGGTCGGGGGGATCATCGCCGCCTCGGTGAAGCAGTGGCTCGCCGAGGACTGGCACCGCGAGATCCTGCGCAAGTGGCGGGAGTCCGGGGTCCGGATGGAGGACGAGGCGGCGGGGGAGGAGACGGGGCCGCGCCCGCTCGAAGGGCTCACCGTCGTCGTCACCGGCACCCTCTCCGCGCACACCAGGGACGGCGCGAAGGAGGCGCTGCAGAGCCGTGGGGCGAAGGTGACGGGCTCCGTGTCGAAGAAGACCTCCTTCGTGGTCGTCGGTGACAACCCCGGTTCGAAGTACGACAAGGCGGTGCAGCTGAAGGTGCCGGTGCTGGACGAGGACGGTTTCGCCGTACTGCTCGAACAGGGTCCGGACGCCGCGCGCGAGGCGGCCGCGCCCGTCGGGGAAGCGACGGAATGAGAAACCGGCGGGCCGGTTCACTCGAACGGCGCCTATCAGCTGCTGACGAAGTGTCGGTTCGCATTCGGGCAAGAGCGGTAGAGCGCTGCCCTTATCGGCCTGTCGCGGCCTACTGTTGAGATGTGCGTCTGCCGTGCCCGGCCACGGAGGGGAATCCGGGGCATGCGAGGCATGGAGCTGAACCATCGGGTGACATGGGCACCGCCGGCTGTGAGAGGGACGGAATGAAACCGACCGAGAGCACCGCGCCGGTGTCGCGGCTGCAGGGTTTCGTCGGCCTCACGCCCAAAGCGGGCGCCGTTGTCGTGGCGATCGCCTTCGTGCTGATCGCGACCGGTTTCTACCGGGCTCTGAGCGAAGGGCGCGCACTCTTTCCCGGCGGCGAGGTCGGCTGGTCCCTCGCCGTGCTCGTCGGTGTCGTCGTCGGCCATCTGGTGGCGCTCGGACGCGACCGGTGGCCGGGCAGCTCCGGTTCGGGGGCTGCCCTCACGCTCGCCGTGCTGCTGCTCTACGGCTGGGTTCCCGCCGGGCTGGTGAGCCTGGTCGTCGTCGTGCTCGTCGGAGTGGCCCGCAGACAGCGCCGCTGGCAGGGGCTGCTGCACGGAGCCGCGGACATTCTCGGAGTGGGTGCGGCGGGCCTGGTCCTGGCCGCGTTCGGTGGCGCCCAGACCGTCGAAACGCCCTGGCAGCCACTCGACTGGGGCATCGCCGCCGTCCCCGAGGTGCTGCTGGCAGCCTCCGCCTATCTGCTGGTCACCCGGTTCCTGCTGTGGTACGTGGGTGCCCCGCAGGGCGGTGGGCTGCCGGACGTCGACCGCACCGCCCTGCTCCGGCAGGGTCTGGTCGTGGTGGCGCTGCTCGGTATCGCGCCGCTGATCTGCGTCGTCGCGATGACCATGCCCGTCCTCCTGCCCCTGTTCGCGGTCCCGCTCATCGCCCTGGACTCCACCCTCTGGATCGCCCACGCCCGGGCCGAGGAGCAACTGCGCGACCCGCTGACCGGTCTGCCCAACCGGCAGTGGCTGCTCGAACGCATCTGGACGGCCCTGGAGGACGCCGAGGCCGTCGGGGCCCGGTCCGCTCTCGTCCTGATCGACCTCGACCGCTTCCGCGCGGTCAATGACACCCTCGGCCATCTGGCGGGGGACCGCCTGCTGCTCCAGATAGCCGAACGGCTCACGCTCGCGCTCCCGCGCGGGGCGGAGGCCGCGCGGCTCGGGGGCGACGAGTTCGCCGTGCTCCTGCCGACCACGGACTCCACCACGAGCGCCCAGCGCGTCGCCCGCCACCTGGTCGCGGCGCTCTCCTCCCCGCTGGACCTGGACGGTCTGACCCTGGTGCTGGAGGCCAGCGCCGGGGTCGCCGTCCATCCGGACCACGCACCGGACGCCGAAGGGCTGCTCCGGCGGGCGGACGTGGCGATGTACCAGGCCAAGCGCGACCGCACGGGCGTCGAGGTGTACGAGTCGAAGCGGGACAGCAACACCCCGGACCGGCTCGGGCTCCTCGGTGACCTGCGGCGGGCGCTGGACGCCGGTGAGGTGGAGCTCCACTACCAGCCGAAGGTCCGGTTCGACGGCCAGGTGGCCGGTCTGGAGGCGCTGGTGCGCTGGGTGCACCCGGAGCGCGGGCGGGTTCCGCCGGACGAGTTCATCGCCATCGCGGAGTCGTCCGGCCTCATGCCGCACCTCACGGAGTACGTCCTGGAGACGGCGCTGGCGCAGGTGGCCCGGTGGCGGGCGCAGGGACTGTTCGTCCCGGTCGCGGTCAACGTCTCGCCGCGCGACGTCCACACCCCCGGATTCGCGGGCAGTGTCGCGGCCCGGCTCGCCCGGCACGGTGTCCCGGCCGGTGCGCTCCAGCTGGAGATCACGGAGCACGTGCTGCTGGAGGACCCGCAGCGCGCCGCCGACACCATGGCCGGACTCACGGGGCACGGTGTGAAGATGTCCCTCGACGACTTCGGCACGGGCTACTCCTCGCTGGTCCATCTGCGGCGGCTGCCGGTCAGCGAGCTGAAGATCGACCGGTCGTTCGTGGCCCGGCTGGCCGTCGACAACGAGGACGCGGAGATCGTCCGCTGCACCATCGACCTGGCGCATTCGTTGGGTCTGCTGGTGGTCGCGGAGGGCGTCGAGGACGACCGGACCTGGGAGCGACTGCGCGACCTGCGCTGCGATGCCGTGCAGGGCTGGCTGGTCGCCGCAGCGATGCCGCCGCAGGAGATGACGGCGTGGCTCCGGGCGCGGGGCGAGCACGGATGGCGGCGGCCGGCCGAGCTCGCGGCGGCGGCAGCGGCGGCCGCTGCCGCCGCCGCTGCCAAGACCCCGGAGCTGGAGCAGCGGCCTCCGGGAAGGCCGGTCGACTCCCGGCCCGCGACGACCTGACCGCGCGCCGCGCGGCCCGCGACGGCGCCGTGACGCACCTCGCGGACCGCGACGCGGGCGGGGATGCGCGGCGTGGCGGTGCGCGGCGACCGGTACGGACACACCGGTACGCACCGGGGCGCGGTGCCTGGCGAAGCGGCCCGGTGCGCACGTCCCGCATCCCCACCACCTACGAGGGACACCGGCCGCGGCGCGGTGCGGCAGGCCGGATCCCCCGCCACCGGCCCCGTCCCCGCGTCCCCGCCCCACCGGCCGCATCCCCGTCCGCGTCGGCCGTGCCCTTTCCCCATCAGCCGCCCGACCAGGGCGTTCACCCGGGTGGCGGGACCGGTCGCGGCCGACACCATAGGATTGGGCCAAAACCGCACACCAACCCCTGAGGATCGCTGCATGCCTGGCATCACGCGCGAGGAGGTCGCCCACCTCGCCCGGCTGGCGCGTCTGGAGCTGAAGGGCGAAGAGCTCGCTCACTTCGCCGGTCAGCTCGACGACATCATCGGCGCGGTCGCCCGCGTCTCCGAGGTCGCCGACCAAGACGTACCGCCGACCTCCCACCCGCTGCCGCTGACCAACGTCATGCGCGCGGACGAGGTCCGTCCGTCGCTCACCCCCGAGCAGGCGCTCTTTGGCGCCCCGGCCCAGGAGCAGCAGCGTTTCAAGGTGCCGCAGATCCTGGGGGAGGACTGAAAGCCATGACGGACAACAGCACCATCATCAAGCTCACCGCCGCCGAGATCGCCGAGAAGATCGCCTCCGGCGAACTCACCGCCGTCGAGGTCACCGAGGCGCACCTGGCCCGGATCGAAGCGGTCGACGAGAAGGTCCACGCCTTCCTGCACGTCGACCGCGAGGGTGCGCTCGCGCAGGCCCGTGCCGTCGACGCGAAGCGGGCGGCGGGCGAGAAGCTGGGCCCGCTGGCCGGCGTCCCGCTCGCGCTCAAGGACATCTTCACCACCGAGGGCATCCCGACCACCGTCGGCTCCAAGATCCTCGAAGGCTGGATCCCGCCGTACGACGCGACCCTCACCAAGAAGCTGAAGGACGCAGACGTCGTCATCCTCGGCAAGACCAACATGGACGAGTTCGCCATGGGGTCCTCCACCGAGAACAGCGCCTACGGCCCGACGGGCAACCCCTGGGACCTCACCCGCATCCCGGGCGGCTCCGGCGGTGGCTCCTCGGCGGCGCTCGCCGCGTACGAGGCCCCGCTCGCCATCGGCACGGACACCGGCGGCTCGATCCGCCAGCCCGCGTCCGTCACCGGTACCGTCGGGGTCAAGCCCACCTACGGCGGCGTCTCCCGCTACGGCATGGTGGCCTTCTCCAGCTCCCTCGACCAGGGCGGTCCCTGCGCCCGTACGGTCCTGGACGCGGCGCTGCTGCACGAGGTGATCGGCGGCCACGACCCGATGGACTCGACGTCCATCGACGCCCCCGTCCCGCCGGTCGTCGAGGCCGCGCGCAACGGCAGCGTCGAGGGCATGCGCGTCGGCGTCGTCAAGCAGTTCTCCGGTGAGGGCTACCAGGCCGGGGTCGTCCAGCGCTTCAACGAGTCGGTCGAGCTGCTGAAGTCGCTGGGCGCCACGATCGTCGAGCTGGACTGCCCGTCGTTCGACCTCGCCCTCTCGGCGTACTACCTGATCGCGCCGTCCGAGTGCTCCTCCAACCTGGCCCGCTTCGACGCCATGCGCTACGGCCTGCGGGTCGGCGACGACGGCACGAAGTCGGCCGAGGAGGTCACCGCGCTCACCCGCGAGGCCGGCTTCGGTGACGAGGTCAAGCGCCGCGTCATCCTCGGCACGTACGCGCTCAGCTCCGGCTACTACGACGCGTACTACGGCTCCGCGCAGAAGGTCCGCACCCTGATCACCCGGGACTTCGAGCGGGCGTTCGAGCAGGTCGACGTCATCGTCTCCCCGACGACGCCCACCACCGCCTTCCCGATCGGCGAGCGTGCCGACGACCCGATGGCGATGTACCTCGCGGATCTCTGCACCATCCCGACCAACCTCGCCGGCAACGCCGCCATGTCGCTCCCCTGCGGCCTGGCGCCGGAGGACGGCCTGCCCGTCGGTCTGCAGATCATCGCCCCCGCCATGAAGGACGACCGTCTGTACAAGGTCGGTGCCGCCGTCGAGGCGGCCTTCGTGGAAAAGTGGGGGCACCCGCTGCTGGAGGAGGCTCCGTCACTGTGAGCGCACTGAGCAAGGCCAAGGGCTTCAAGAAGTCCAAGACCGGTACGTACCTGTCCATCGGCACCACCGCCTTCGGGGCGCTCGGTGTCATCCGGCAGGCCAAGCAGGCCCGCTCCGAGCACGACACGCTCCGGCTGGTCGACGCCGTCGTCTCCGCCGCCGCCATCGCCACCGGTATCGCCCTGCTGCTGCGCGAACTCAAGCGCATCGGCGACGACGACGTACTGCTGGGCTGAGAGGGAAAGTTTCACCGTGACTGTCACCGACCTGGTGTCGTACGAGGACGCCCTCGCGTCCTACGACCCCGTCATGGGCCTGGAAGTCCATGTCGAGCTCGGCACCAAGACCAAGATGTTCTGCGGCTGCTCGACCGAGCTGAAGCAGGACGCCAACTCCCAGACCTGCCCGGTCTGCCTCGGACTGCCCGGCGCGCTGCCGGTCGTCAACGAGATCGGCGTGGAGTCCGCCATCAAGATCGGTCTCGCGCTCAACTGCGAGATCGCCGAGTGGTGCCGCTTCGCCCGGAAGAACTACTTCTATCCGGACATGCCGAAGAACTTCCAGACCTCCCAGTACGACGAGCCGATCGCCTACAACGGCTATCTGGACGTCCAACTGGAGGACGGCGAGGTCTTCCGGGTGCACATCGAGCGCGCCCACATGGAGGAGGACACCGGCAAGTCGACCCACGTCGGCGGCGCCACCGGCCGTATCCACGGCGCGTCCCACTCCCTGCTGGACTACAACCGGGCCGGCATCCCGCTCATCGAGATCGTCACCAAGCCGATCGAGGGCGCGGGCGCACGTGCCCCCGAGGTCGCCAAGGCGTACGTCGCCGAGCTCCGCGAGCTCATCAAGGCGCTCGGCGTCTCGGAGGCCCGGATGGAGATGGGCCAGATGCGCTGCGACGTCAACCTGTCGCTGCGCCCGCAGGGCACCGAGACGTTCGGCACGCGTTCCGAGACGAAGAACGTGAACTCGCTGCGTTCCGTCGAGCGCTCCGTCCGCTTCGAGATCCAGCGTCACGCCGCGGTGCTGGGCGCGGGCGGCACCGTCGTGCAGGAGACCCGGCACTTCCACGAGGAGGACGGCTCGACCACGTCCGGCCGCATCAAGGACAACGCCGAGGACTACCGCTACTTCCCCGAGCCCGACCTGGTGCCGGTCGCCCCCGCCCGCGCGTGGGTCGAGGAGCTCCGGGGCGGCCTCCCCGAGCTGCCTCGGGTGCGCCGCAACCGGCTCAAGGAGGAGTGGGGTGTCTCCGAGCACGACATGCAGTCCATCCTCAACGCGGGCGCGGTCGACCTGATCGTCGCCACGACCGAGGCGGGCGCCCCCTCGGACCAGGCCCGCAAGTGGTGGATGGGCGAGCTGGCCCGCAACGCCAACGAGACCGGCCGCGGCCTCGACGAGCTGCCGATCACCCCGGCGCAGGTCGCCCGGGTGGCCGAGCTCGTGGCCTCCGGCGACCTCAACGACAAGCTGGCCCGCCAGGTGATCGACGGCGTCCTCGCCGGTGAGGGCGACCCGGACACCGTCGTCGAGAAGCGCGGCCTGAAGGTCGTCTCCGACGAGGGCGCGCTGGGCGCGGCCGTGGACGAGGCCATCGCCGCCAACGGCGCCATCGCGGACAAGATCCGCGGCGGCAAGATCGCGGCGGCGGGCGCGCTCGTCGGCGCGGTCATGAAGGCCACCCGCGGCCAGGCGGACGCGGCCCGGGTGCGCGAGCTGATCCTGGAGAAGCTCGGCGTCCAGGGCTGACCCGCCGCCGCGGGGGCGTTTTCCGTCCCCGCGCGGGGTGGTCCCCGTACGTTCCCGAAGGGGCGGTGCACTCGTGAGCCGGGTGCACCGCCCCTTCAGCCGTCTCAACCGTCCCTTCGACCGTGTGACCCGCCTCGACCGTGCGACCCGCTCATTCAGCCGTCTCACCCGCCCGCCTCACCCGTCAGGGAAGTCCGCAGTGCTCTGGCGCCGCACCCAGGAGCGACCCGTCCCACCGTCGTGAGTGGATGGTCGGCCGCCCGGGCTCGTGGTTCGAGTCGTCGTCGATGCCCGCGATCAGCTCGAAGGCGATCCAGGCCCGCCCGAGGCCGAACTCCGTGCACGGCCCGGCTTGGACTTTCCGGCCGACGTGTTGGACGTTCACCACCGAGCCGTGCGGAGTCCTTCCCGAGGCCACCTCGCGTGATTACGTTCCCGGCCGTACGGACGGGACTCGGGAGGCTCACTTGACCACGGACATCTCACGGCGACGGCTCTTCGCACTCAGCGGCGGTGCGCTCGGCGCCGCGGCGGCGGGGTCGCTGCTGCCGCCGTCGCTGCAGGCCGCGATGGCCGCGCAGCCGGAGCGCCCGGCCGGGTCGCGCGGCGGGCTCGGAGACATCAAGCACGTGGTGATCCTGATGCAGGAGAACCGTTCCTTCGACCATTACTTCGGAACGCTCCGGGGCGTGCGCGGCTTCGGCGACCGCAACGCCATCGAGCTGCCCTCCGGCAGGCCGGTCTTCGAGCAGCCCGCCCCGCTCGGGGCGTCCGTGCTGCCGTTCCCGGTGCGGGGCGCCGCCGAGACCCAGAAGAAGGACCTCCAGTACATCGGCGCGCTCGACCACTCCTGGAGCGGTGGCGCCACGGCGTGGGCCGGCGGCTGGATGGACGGCTGGGTGAGCGCCAAGACGGCCGCCACCATGGCGTACTACGACCGCCGCGACATCCCGCTGCACTACGAACTGGCCGACACCTTCACGGTCTGCGACGCGTACCACTCCTCGATCCACTCCTCGACCAGCCCCAACCGCAACCACCTCTGGAGCGGGAAGACGGGCTACGAGCCGAACGGCAAGCGGGCCGTCGGCAACGACGCGTACGACGAGGGCACGCACCCCGGATACGACTGGGGCACGTACGCGGAGCGGCTGGAGAAGGCGGGCCGCACCTGGCGCACGTACACCGAGTGGGAGAACTTCACCGACAACCAGATCGAGTTCTTCGCCACCTTCAAGGCCATCGCCCGCAAGGCGCTGGCGCGGACCGGCGGCCACATGTACATGGAGTCGTTCTACTCGGCGGTCCGGGAGGCGGACGCGGCCGAGCGGGAGCGGCTGCTGGGCCAGCTCGATGAAGGCGTCGCCACCCTGGACAGGAACGAGCGCAGCCTCTTCGACCGCGGGCTGCGCCGGGTGGAGACCGGAAAGCTGGCCGACGCATTCGCCGAGGACGTGGCGGCGGGCACTCTGCCCGAGGTCTCCTACCTGGTCCCCTCGGCCGTCGACTCGGAACACCCGAGCGTCTCCTCGCCGGTGCACAGCGCGACGATCGTCTACAAGGTCCTGGACGCGCTGGGCAGGCACCCCGAGGTGTGGCGCCACACCGCCGTCCTCATCAACTACGACGAGAACGACGGCTTCTTCGACCATGTGCCGCCGCCGGTCGCGCCGCCCGAGGTGGCGGAGGAGCGGTGGGAGGGCAAGCCGACCGGCCTCGGGATGCGGGTGCCGCTGCTCGTCGTCTCGCCGTGGACCGTGGGCGGCTACGTCTGCTCGGAGGTCTTCGACCACACCTCCGTGATCCGCTTCCTGGAGCGCTGGACCGGGGTGGAGGAGCCGAACATCGGCGCCTGGCGGCGCACCGTCACCGGCGACCTGACCTCGGCCTTCGACTTCAACCGCGCGCGGCGGCGACCCGACGTGGAGCAGCCGGGCGACATCCCGCCGTTCAGCGGACGCTGGGCGCCGAGGCCACCGCTCGTCCAGCACATGCCGGAGCAGGAGCCGGGGGTGCGCCCGGCCCGTGCGCTGCCGTACCAGCCGGACGCCCAGGCCGGGCTGGCGGGTGGCGAGGTGCGGGTGACCCTCGGCAACACGGGCCGCTCCTCCGCGCACTTCGTGCTCTACCCGTACGCGGGCGAGTTCCCCGTACCGCAGCACCGCGACGTGAAGGGCACAGCGCAGTGGGCGGTGCCCGTCAACGGCTCGGTGTACCGGTTCACGGTGACGGGGCCGAACGGCTTCCGACGCGAGTTCGCCGGGCCCGCGGAGGGCGGGGCCACCGCCGGGGCCGAGGTGGCCTCGCGGATCGACGCGCACGAGCGGGATCTGCATCTCACCCTGCGCAACGACGGGCGGACGGCGCTCACCTTCACCGTGCGGCCGCTGGGATACGTCGACGAGGCGGACCTGCGCGACTGGACCAGGACGGTCAAGGTCAAGCCGGGGCGCAGCCGCGCGGTGGTGCACTCGGCGGCGGACGCGCACGGCTGGTACGACCTGGAGGTCACGGTCGACGGGGAGGGCGGCTTCCGCCGCCGGCTCATGGGGCACATCGAGAACGGCCGGGCGAGCGTCTCCGGCTGACGGCCGGGACCCGTCGGGCGGCGAGCGTGGCTCCTGGTTCGCACAGGTCCTGGGCGTGGTGGCGCAGACGGTCCGGACCGCGCGTTCTGCGATCGCGACGGCCCTGATGACCCGACGCCGTGGCCAGCGGGACCGTGTGAGCCAGGACATTGTGAGCATGGCCACGAATGGGACAAAGGATCACTTTCGGCTGCGAGAGTGGCGGTATCCAGGTCACGCGTTCTTCGCGGGTTCTCCATGCCTCGTTCCACCGTGCGTCACCCCGTCGCGGTGGCGCGGGGCGATGAGCCATGGGCCGGGAGAAAGCTGCGAACCGTCCGCGAAACCGTCAGGGAGCCCGTCAGGTGGCCGCCATTGCCCGTTGGTGCATCAGGCACCGCCTCGTCGTCGTTCTCTTCTGGCTTCTCTCCCTCGGCGGCGCCGCCACCGCGGCGGGCCTCGCCGGTTCCGCGTACTCCGACCAGTACGACGTGCCCGGCACGGAGGCGGGCCGGGCCGCCGAACTCCTGAAGGACGGCTTCACGGATCTCGGCGGGGACAGCGACACCATCGTCTGGCACACCACCGACTCCACCGTCCGGGCCACCGATGTCCGGCAGACCATGACCCGCACCCTGCACGCGGTCGAGGAGCTTCCCGGTGTCGGCGCCGTCACCGGGCCGTACGGGGCGGCCGGAGCCGGACAGATCAGCGGGGACGGGCACACCGCCTACGCCACCGTCACCTTCGACCGGCCCTCCGACGAGATCTCCACGCACCAGGCGCAGGCCCTCGTGGACACGGCGAAGGCGGCCGAGTCCGCCCATCTCCAGGTGGAACTGGGCGGACCGGCCGTCGCCCTCACCGAAGCGCCCGGCGTCCACTTCGGCGAGGCCGTCGGGATCGTCGTCGCGGCCGTCGTCCTGTTCCTCGCCTTCGGCTCCCTCGCCGCCAGCATGCTGCCCATCGCCACCGCCCTCGTCTCCGTCGGCACGGCGTACGCCGGCATCGTGCTGCTGGGCCATGTGATGACCGTCGCCGACTTCGCCCCGATGCTGGGCATGCTGATCGGGCTCGGCGTCGGCATCGACTACGCGCTCTTCATCGTCACCCGGCACCGCACCGGTCTGCGCCAGGGCATGCCGGTCGCCGAGGCCGCGCGGAAGGCCGTCGTGACCACCGGCCGGGCCGTCGTCTTCGCCGGGGCCACCGTCTGCGTCGCGCTGCTCGGCATGCTCGTGCTGCGGCTCGACTTCCTCAACGGTGTGGCGATCGCGGCCTCGCTCACCGTCGTGCTGACCGTGGCCGCGTCCGTGACCCTGCTGCCCGCCCTGCTGTCCTTCATCGGCATGCGGGCGCTCAGCCGCCGTGAACGCGTCGCTCTGGCGGAACACGGGCCGCGCCCCGAACACCCCACCGGGTTCGCCGCCCGCTGGTCGGCGTTGGTCGAGCGCCGCCCCAGACTGCTGGGCGCGGTCGCCGCCGTGGTGATGCTGGTGCTGGCCCTGCCCGCGTTCTCCCTGCATCCGGGCACCTCCGACCAGGGCAACAACCCGGCCTCGTCGACCACCAGGCGGGCGTACGACCTGATGGCCGAGGGCTTCGGGCCCGGCGTCAACGGCCCGTTGACGATCGTGGCGCAGCTCGACGGCGCCGGGGACCGGCTCGCGATGGACGGCCTGCCGACCGTGCTGCGGGCCACCGAGGGCGTGGCCTCGGTCGGCCCGGTCACGTACAACGGCAGCGGCGGTACCGCCTTCGTCAGCGTCGTACCGACCTCGTCACCGCAGTCGCGGGACACCAGTGACCTCGTCGACCGGCTGCGCGCGGACGTCCTCCCGAAGGCCGAGGCGAACACCTCGCTCCGGGCCCATGTGGGCGGGATGACGGCCGGGTACGACGACTTCGCCCGGACCATCATGGGCAAGCTCCCGCTCTTCGTCGCCGCGGTCATCGGACTCGGCTGTCTGCTCCTGCTGCTGGCCTTCCGGTCGATCGGCATTCCCGCGAAGGCCGCCCTGATGAACATCGCCGCCGTCGCCTCCTCGTTCGGGATCGTCGTGGCGGTCTTCCAGTGGGGATGGGGGAGCGAACTGCTCGGACTGGGCGGCCCGGGACCGATCGAGCCGTTCCTGCCGGTGATCATGGTGTCCGTGCTCTTCGGGCTCTCCATGGACTACCAGGTGTTCCTGGTGGGGCGCATGTACGAGGAGTGGCTGGAGACCGGTGACAACCGGCGCGCGGTACGGGTCGGTCTCGCCGAGACCGGGCGGGTGATCAACTCCGCTGCCGTGATCATGATTTCGGTCTTTCTCGCGTTCGTCCTCAGCGGTGACCGGGTCATCGCCATGTTCGGGATCGGGCTGGCCGCGGCCGTGGCCCTCGATGCCTTCGTCCTGCGTACGCTGCTCGTCCCGGCCCTGATGCATCTGCTGGGCGGCGCGAACTGGTGGCTGCCGCGCCGACTGGACCGATGGCTGCCCAGGATCAGCATCGAGGCCCCGGAGCGCGGTGCGGAACATGTGCAGATCGCGCGAGAAGCGCGCGGGGCGTCGGCGGACGGAACGCCGGAACCGGTCGGGGCCGCGCACACGGTGGAGACGTTTCGAGACGGAGCGTGATGTTCACGGTCCCCCTGGGGGACGGCGGAGCGGAACTGCGCCCGCCGCACCGCGCGTGCGTGGCGGTCCGACGGCGTGCTTCGCGCGAGTGCCGGGGCGGTGGCGTACCCACGCCGGCCGATTCCACGGCCCGGCTCCGGGACTCGTTCGCCGCAGCGGACTGAGCCGCCGCAGGAGGTAAGGCGGGCAGTGGTGCGGCGGGTGGCGTACGGGGCGGCGGGTGGCGTACGGAGGCGTCGTCCGCCGCACCCGCCATCCGGTGGCCCGCGCGCTCGCGGTCCTGTGCGATGCTCAGGCGTGTGGAGCCCCGGTCCGTCACCCCCGTGCCCGTCGCCCCTGAGCCGACCGGTCCCGAGCCGGTCGGCTCCGCTCGGCCCGGATCCCTGCCGACCGGTTCCGCGTTCGTCAGCCCCGTCTTCGTGGGCCGTGTGGCCGAGTCCGCCGCGCTCGTCGACGCGCTCACCCGTGCCACCGCTCCGGCCGACGTCTCGGCCGACGGCACCGCCGACGGACCCCGGGCGCTGCTGATCGGCGGCGAGGCGGGCGTCGGCAAGACCAGGCTGGTCGAGGAGTTCCTCGGCCAGGCGGTGCGCCGCGAGGCCGTCGTCGCCGTCGGCGGCTGCGCCGGCACCGGCGCCGACGCCCTCCCGTACGCCCCGTTCTCCACCGCCCTGCGCGCCCTGCGCCGTGCCCTGCCCGACGAGATGGCCGCGGCCTGTGCCGGGCAGGAGGGAGAACTGGCCCGGCTGCTCCCCGAACTCGGCAGAGCCGAGTACGAGGCGACCGACGAGCACGGCACCGCCCGCCTCTTCGAACTCACCGCCGGTCTCCTGGAACGCGTCTCCCTGCGGCACGCGGTCGTTCTGGTCCTGGAGGATCTGCACTGGGCCGACGCCTCCACACGCCGTCTCCTCGCCCACCTCCTCCACACCATGCGCACCGGCCGTCTCGTGGTCATCGGCACCTACCGCTCCGACGACCTCCACCGCCGCCACCCTCTGCGTCCCCTCCTCGCCGAACTGGACCGGCTGCGGACCGTCCGTCGGATCGAACTCGCCCGTTTCGACCGCGCCGAGGTCCGCCGACAGCTCACCGGCATCCTCGCCGCCGCCCCCGAACCCGGCCTCGTGGACGAGATCCACCGGCGCTCCGACGGCAACGCCTTCTTCGTGGAGGAACTCGCCCGCGGACTGGAGAACGGCGACGGTTCGCGGCTCCCCGGCTCACTGCGCGACCTCCTGCTCATCCGCGTCGACGCCCTGCCCGGACGCTCCCGCAGGATCGTCCGCATCGTCGCCGAGGGCGGTTCCGCCGTCGAGTACGGACTGCTGGCCGCCGTCGCCGGGCTCACCGGGGACGCGCTCGACGAGGCCGACCTCATCGACGCGCTGCGAGCCGCCGTCGGCGCCGGTCTGCTGCTCACCACCCCGGAGGGCGACGGCTACCGCTTCCGCCACGCACTGGTGCGCGAGGCCGTCGGCGACGATCTGCTGCCCGGTGAGCGTTCCCGTCTCCACCAGTGCTACGCGCAGGCGCTGGAGGCCGACCCCACCCTCGTGCGCCGGGACGAACGCGCCACCCGGCTCGCCGGCCACTGGTACGGCGCACGCGACGCCGCCAAGGCGCTCCCGGCCGTGCTGAACGCCTCGGCCGAGGCTCGCGCACGTCATGCGTTCGCCGAGCAACTCCGCCTGCTGGAACGGGCGATGGAACTCTGGGACGACGCCCCCGAGGAGGTGCGCCATACCCTGCGCCCCCTGGGCCACGCCGAGAGCCCCCCGCTCCCCGGCCGCGCCGAAGGTTCGACGGTACGCGACCGGACCGAAGGCGCGTCCTTCCGCGACCGCGCCCCGGAGCCCGGCACCACCCCGCTCCGTCGACCCGATCATGTCGACCGCGTCGGCCTGATGGCCGAGGCGACTGTCGCCGCCCGGTTCGGCGGTGAACGCGATCGTGCCCTGGCCATCGCCGAGAAGGCCACCCGCACCCTGGAGCACGCGGGCGGCGATCCGCTGCGCTCCGCCTGGTTCTGGGTCCAGCGCGCCCGCCTGACACGGGACCTCGCCCGCGGCGACGGCCGACGGGAACTCGCCCGCGCCCGGGAACTCGTGCGCGGACTGCCGCCGTCCGCCGTGCACGCCGAAGTCCTGCTGAACGTGGCGGGATGGGGAGCCCGGCACCGGCCGGGGCCCGATGTCCTGCAGACCGCCGACCGGGCGGTGGAGTACGCCCGGCTCATCGGGGACGCGCGCGTCGAACTGCACGCCCGACTCGTCCGAGGTCGGCTCACCGCCGACGCGGGCGGTGTGGAGGAGGGCATCGCCGAGATGTACGCCGCCCGTGAGAGAGCCGGCGAACTGCGTCTGGCCGATGTCATGAGCCGGGCCGCCACCGACCTCCCCACCACCCTCGAATCCATGGGGCGCTCGTTGGAAGCCGTGGCGGCGGCGGACCACGGAGTCGAGACCGCCCACGCCCTCGGCATCGCCGACGCGGCGGCACACGCCGCCCGGTCCGACCGGACCCGGGCGCTCGTCGCCTCCTGCCGTACCGAACTGGCCCTCGCCCGGGGAGACCTGGCCGAGGCCGGCCTCCAACTCGCGGCGTCCCGGCACCGCTCCGTCTCGGACGGCCCCCGCTCCGGGCACCTCATCACCTTCGTACGGCACACCATCGGCCTCGCGGTCCGGCAGGGCGGGCTCACCGAAGCGCGGGCGGCCTTCTTCGAGGCCCTGGCGGACGAGGACTTCCGGCCCGGAGTCCAGCGGTACGCGCTGCCGCTGCTCCATGTCGTCGCGGAGGCCGAGGCGGACGTCCGGGGCCGTCCCGGCCCGGATGCCGACCGGTCCGCGGTCCTCGCCGCCGTCCGGGCCCGCCTGAAGCGGTTGCCGGCACTCGTCCCGGCCTGGGCCGCGTACGTGCTGCTGGTGGAAGCCGAACTGGCCCGTGCCGAGGGCGTCGACACCCCCGACCACTGGGCCCGCGCCGCCGCCGCCTTCGCGCCCCTGGGCCGCCCGTACGAACTGGCACGAGTCCGCCGACGCTGGGCCGCGGCACTTCTCACCGCCTCCGGAGACCGGTCCGCCGCCGCCCTTCTGCTGCGCGAGGCCCACCGCACCGCCCGCCGGCTCGGCGCGCACCCGCTGACCGAGACCATCGAGCAACTGGCCGGACGTGCCCGTGTCCCCCTCACCGACCCCGGTGCGGCTCCCGGCGGCGGCTCCGTCGTCGCCGGACGTGAGGGGCCCGTGTCACCGGCCTTCGACCTCGGTACCGTGTCCGGCCCGGACTTCGGCGCACGCGACGGGGAAGAGCCGGGGGAGGCCGCCGCGCGGGCGGTGGAGCGCTTCGGGCTGACCAAGCGCGAGCAGGAAGTGCACCGGCTGGTCGCCGCCGGGCACACGAACCGCAGCATCGCCGAGGAGCTCTACATCTCGCCCAAGACCGCCAGCGTGCACGTCTCCCGCATTCTCGCCAAGCTCGGCGTCTCCAGCCGCGGTGAGGCCGCCGCCCTCGCCCACCGGCTCCACCTGTACCCCGCCCCGGACTCCGCCCCCTGACGCCTGCCCGGCCGCCTCACCGCAGTTCCGGCAACACCGGGCCTCCGATGAATCCGGGGCCTCCGATGAATCCGGGACTTCCGAGGAGGACGGGCTTGTGGTGAGGCCGGATCTCCGACGCTGCCGGGCGGGCCCCGGCGGTGCCGGACCGCTCGCGGTGGCCGGCCTGCGACGATGCCGGGCCTCCGGCGCGGAACCGCTTCCCGCCGTCTCCCCGCCGAACGGACCCGGGCGATCCGGTCCTACGGCTGCGGCGCGGGCCCGGTCTCCGACATGCCCTCCGAAGGGACGTGCGCCGCGGACTCGGACTCCCGGCCCCGAACCGCTTCCGCCGCCGTGCCCCGAGCCCGTTGCGCGCCCGGGACCCGGCCCGCCGACGGATCGCCGTCACGGGGAGCTCCGTCGCCACCGGACGCCCCGTTTTCCTTTGGCGTCCCGTCGTCACCGGACGTCCCTTCGTCCTCCGGTGTCCCTTCGTCCCCCGGTATCCGCGGTGTTCCGCTGGCCCCGGGCGCCCGGACGACCACCTTTCCGGAGGTCAGATCTATCGGCCCGCGCCCCGGGTCGCCGACGCCCAGATCGACTCGGGTCAGCTCCAGCCGCTTCCGTTCCTCGGCCACGTGCCTGCGGCCCGGTGCGAAGAGTTCCTCGAAGAAGTTGAACACCGGTCGCACGCCCTTTCGCCGCTGTCGTCGCTACCGCACCTCCAGCACCAGGATCCTGTCGTCTCCCGGCTTCGGGGTGCCGCGCTTGTCCGTATTGTTCGTGACGAGCCAGAGTTTGTCGCCGCCCGCGGCGAGCACGGTGCGAAGACGGCCGTACTTCCCCTTCAGGAACGCCTGCGGCGCCGCCAGAAGTTCCGCGTCCTCCTTGCCGGACAGTGGAATCCGCCAGAGCCGCTCACCGCGCAGGCCCGCCATCCAGATCGAGCCCTTGGCGAAGGCGATCCCGCTCGGTGACGCCTCGGACGGCTTCCACTGTGCCACGGGATCGATGAACCCCTTCTTCCCGGACTTGCCCTCGGCCTCCGGCCAGCCGTAGTTGCCTCCCGGCACGATCCGGTTCAGCTCGTCCCAGGTGTCCTGCCCGAACTCGGACGCCCACAGTTGCTTGTGCTCGTCCCAGGCCAGCCCCTGCACATTGCGGTGTCCGTACGAATACACCACGGAGTCGGCCTCCGGGTTGCCGTGCAGCGGCTGCCCGTCCGGAGTCATCCGCAGGATCTTCCCGGCCAACGACTTCTTGTCCTGCGCGAGCCCGCCGTCGCCCGTGTCCCCGGTGCCCGCGTACAGCATGCGGTCCGGGCCGAAGGCGATCCGCCCGCCGTTGTGGACCGTGCCCTTCGGGATGCCCCGCAGAATCGTGTCCGGCGCGCCCAGCAGGCGGCCCGGCGTCGTGCCTTTCTCGTCGTACTGCATGCGCGCGATGCGGTTGTCGGACGCGGTCGTGAAGTACGCGTACACCAGGTGGTCCGAACCGTACGCGGGGGAGACCGCGATGCCCAGCAGCCCGCCCTCCCCACCGGACGCCACCCCCGGCACGGTACCGATCAGGGTCTTCTTGCCGCTCTTCGCGTCGATCCGGGTGATCGTGCCCCGGTCGCGCGAGGACACCAGCAGATCCCCGTCGGGCAACTCCGCCAGCCCCCACGGCGATTCGAGGCCCTCGGTGAGCGTGGAGACCACCCGCACCGAGCCCTTCGCGGGCGGCGGGGTGACCGAAGCGGGCGGCGCGGCCGACGGGCCGGACCCGGAGACGGAGGGGGCGGGGTGCCGGGACGGCGTCACGCCCGCCTCACCGATGCCATCGATCCGCGAGGAACAACCGGCGGCCAGCACGAGCACCCCCGCGGCCAGCGCGGCCACCGCCCCCCGGCCAGCCACGCCGGACCGCCCCCGACGGCCCGAGGGGCCCCGGCCCCGTACCGCTCCCAACAGAACACCGCTCACAGCACCGGTCCCTTCGACGCCTTCGACGACCCGGATACCGTTCTTACACCGAGACCCCGCCCCGGGACGCCCGGCCCGGCCGATTTCCTCGGCCGAACGGCGGCCACGATCACGGGGCGGCGACGGTCACGGCCCGGCACCGGGCACCGCGGCCGGTCCGTGCGGCTGGTCCGCACGGTCGGGCCGCGGTCGGGCCGGACCCGGGCACCCCGGACCCGGGCACCCCGGACCCGGGCCTTCCGGGCACCCCGGAGCCGGAGGCCGGCCCCGCCGTCAGTCCCAGGAACCCCGCGCCGGGGGCAGCCGGGCGATCTCCAGCAGGTCGCGCTCGGTCAGCCTCAGCTCGGCCGCTCCCGCGTTCTCCACCGCCCAGCGCTCCCGCTTGGTCCCCGGGATCGGCACCACGTGCGGCCCCTGCCCCAACACCCAGGCCAGCGCCACCTGCGCCACGGTCGCCCCGTGCCGTTCGCCGATCCGGCGCAGCCCGGCCACCACCGGCTGGTTCGCGGCCATCATCTCGGCGGTGAACCGGGGGTGCCTGGCCCGCAGGTCGTCCGGTTCGAACCCCTGCCCCGGGGTGAGCGTGCCCGTCAGGAAGCCGTTCCCCAACGGCATCGCCGCCAGCAGCCCCACGCCCCGCGCCGAGCACCACGGGAGCAGCGACTTCAGCGCTTCCGGTGACCAGACCGAGAGTTCGGCCTCCACCGCGCTCACCGGGAAGACCTGCTGCACCCGATCCAGCTGACGGATCGTTTCGTCATACATGCCGGCCCTCGGCCGCCGGGACGCCCGCGCCCCGACCGCGCACAGTCCGAGCGCCCGCACCTTTCCGGCCGTCACCAACTCCGCCATCGCACCCCAGGTCTCCTCCACCGGCACCTCGGGATCGGCACGGTGGAGCTGGTACAGGTCGATCACATCGGTCTGCAGCCGCCGCAACGAGGCGTCGCAGGCCCGACGCACATAACCGGGACGGCCGTTGGCGACGATGTGCTGATCGCCCACCAACAGCCCGCACTTGGTGGAGACGAAGGCATCGGATCTGCGGCCCTTCAGCGCCCGGCCCACCAGCAGTTCATTGGTGAACGGGCCGTACATGTCCGCGGTGTCGAGCAGTTGGACCCCCGCGTCGAGCGCTGCGTGCACCGCGCGCAACGCTCGGTCACCACGCCGCTGCGACGCGCTGTACGCCCAGCTCATCGGCATACAGCCAAGTCCGACCGCACCCACGGCGAGCGCCGCCGCACCGAGACTCCTGCGTTCCAACTCCCCGAACCCTCCCTCGGCCCCGCCGTCACGGGACCACGAACGCACCCCAAACTAACCTCTGTCGACCGCCGTCCCTCGCGCAGCCTCCCGGCAGCCGCCGCGCCCCCTACGACTGTTGGCGGCCGGGGCCCGTCGCGCGGATGCCGGACCAGGCCCGTGCCGTGTTCTCGAACCGCGGTCCGTAGTCCGTAGTCCGCAGTCCGCAGTCCGCAGCGTCCCGCGGTGCGGCGAGGCCGCGGCCGTCATCCGGTGCCCGCCGGAGGAACAAGGGACAGCCCTTACCCTTCGCACCATGACTTCGACGACTTCGACGCAGACCCGCGGCGTATGGCTGCCGTATCCCGCCGACGAGATCGACGGGCTTCCGGACGGCCTCTCCTACCACTTCTGGGACGGCGCGGGGGACTACCCCACGGACCCGGCCGAGTGTGCCTTCTACGTGGTGCCGTATCTGGCGGGCGCCGAGGCGGCGGTCCGCCCGTTCGCGGCCATGACCCGCGTCCAGGTCGTGCAGACGCTCACCGCGGGCACCGACGACGTGGAAGCGAGCCTCGGCGAGCTGCCCGCCGGGGCGAGGCTGTGCAACGCCCGAGGCGTTCACGAGGCGTCGACCGCAGAGCTGGCCCTCACCCTGATCCTCGCCTCCCTGCGCGGTGTCCCCGAGTTCGTCCGCGGCCAGGACAAGGAGGAGTGGCGCTCCGGCTTCTATCCCGCGCTCGCCGACAAGTCGGTGCTGATCGTGGGGTACGGGTCGATCGGCGCCGCCATCGAGGACCGGCTGGCTCCCTTCGAATGCGCACGGGTGGCGCGCGTCGCACGCTCCGCACGCGCGACGGCGCGCGGCCCGGTGCACACGCTCGGCGACCTGCCCGCGCTCCTGCCCGAGGCCGACGTCGTCGTGCTGTCCACCCCGCTGAACCCGTCCACGCGAGGGCTGGTGGACGCGGAGTTCCTCGCCGCGATGCGGGACGGCGCCCTGCTTGTGAACGTCGCACGGGGCGGCGTCGTCGACACCGGAGCGCTCCTGGCCGAACTGGAGTCGGGCCGACTGCGCGCGGCCCTCGACGTCACCGACCCGGAGCCCCTGCCGGCCGGCCACCCCCTCTGGCGCGCTCCCCATGCCCTCGTCTCCCCGCACGTCGGCGGCAGCACCTCCGCGTTCCTGCCGCGCGCCAAGCGTCTGCTGGCCGCGCAGCTGAATCGCTTCGCCACGGGGGAGCCGCTGCACAACGTCGTGCGTACCGCCGGTTGATCACAAGATGACCATGAACCGACCACGCTACGGGCCCGTATGACTGCGCTCCGTCTCGACCGAGCCCTTGATCGTCACGCTGGGTAGATGGACTATGTCCCTGAGTGACCGGTCTGGTGTATCGTCCCGAAAGGGGCGCTGCGCCGAGGCGGGACGGTGCCGGGGAGGACGCAACACACGAGGGGGCAACGGGTGATGTACGGCCCAGGGGCGAACGATCCGACACGGCGCGGCGGCCGTCGGCCGCCGCGCCCCGGCGCCGGGTATCGGGCGTCCGCGTGCGGGGCGGTCCCCGTGCGCGGGGCCGGGGCGACGGGCCGCGCCCGTGCCGGCCACGCACCGGCGGGTCCGGCGGGGCGCCGGGCCGGGTCGCACGGCGTCACGCGGCGTCCGGCCGACCGCGGACGGGATCCGGTGTGGCACACGACCCGCCTCGAACGGGTTCTCGCGGGACGCCGGATGCGTGCACGGCCGATGGTGTCGGGTGTGCCCCGGTGAGCGCGCCGTCCGATGCCCTCGGGGCCTTCCTGGCCCGGCGGACGGCCGTCGGCGGCACCGCCGCGATGGTCTCGCAGATCCTGCTCGGCCTCGCCTGCGCCGGTTACGCGGTCGGGGCGGCCCTCGGCTGGGGCTCACCGGAACTGGCCCTTTTCATGGGGGATTTCGGTCTCAGCGCCGCCGCGCTGATCGCCGCCGTCTCCTGCTTCCTCTACGCACGTGCCGGCGGCGACCGGTGCCGGCCGGCCTGGCTGCTGTTCTCGGTCTCCTCGCTGATGGCCGCCGGGGGCAACGCCGTCTGGGGCTGGTACGAGGTCGTGCGCGGGGTCCCGGTTCCCAGCCCCTCCCTGGCCGACGTCTTCTTCCTGTGCTTCGCGCCCCCCGCCGTCATCGGACTGCTCGTCCTCGCCAAACGCCCCGTCACCCGGGCGGGCTGGCTCTGCCTCGTCCTGGACTCCTGGCTGATCGGCGGATCGCTCCTCACCATCTCCTGGAGCCTCGCCCTCGCCCACACCGCGCACCTCGCGGACACCGAGGGGGCGAGTGTCGCCCGCGCGGCGCTCTCGCTGGCCTACCCGCTGCTCGACATCGTGCTGGTCTCCATGGTGCTGGCCCTGCACTTCCGCCGCGCCAACGTCAACCGCTCCGCGGTGAACACGGCCATCGCCGCCCTGGCCGTGACGGTCCTGTCCGACGCCCTGTTCACCTCGCCGCTGCTGCGGCAGGCGTACCACTCCGGCCAGTTGCTGGACGCCGGATGGTTCGCCGGGTCGCTGCTCCTCGCCTACGCCCCCTGGGGCGCGCGGAGCGCCGCGGGCGACGCCCTGGCGCCGCGCGAGGAGCCGAGCCAGGCCAGTCGCCCCATCGCCGGTTCGCTGGCCGCGCTCACGCCGTACCTCGCCGCCGCCGTCTGCACCCTCGGCATCCTCTACAACGTCGTCGAGGGCCGCAGGGTCGACCGGGTCGTGCTCTTCACCGGCTGCACGGTGGCGCTCGCCCTCGTCGTGCGGCAGGCCATCATGCTCGTCGACAACATCGCCCTCACCCACGAGTTGGCCCAGAAGGAGAACCACTTCCGCTCGCTGGTGCAGGGCTCCAGCGACGTCATCATGATCGCCGCCCCCAGCGGTGTCCTGCGCTACGTCAGCCCCGCCGCCTCGGGGGTGTACGGGCGTGACGCCGAGGACCTGGTCGGCACCCAGCTCGCCGCGATCATCCACCGCGACGACCTGGGAGGCGTGGTCCATGAACTGCGCCGGTTCCTCGCCGCTCCACCGAGCGAGGAGCCGACCACCCGTATCGAGTGCCGCTTCAGATCGGGTACGGGCGACTGGCTCAACGTCGAGTCCACGGTCAACCGCCACCAGGGCGGGCTGATCCTGAACAGCCGAGACGTGACCGAGCGGGTGCGGCTGCAGGCCCAGCTGCAGCACAACGCCGAGCACGACCCGCTCACCGGCCTGCCCAACCGCGCCTTGTTCACCGGGCGGGTCCGGCAGGCCCTCGGCGGCCGTCGCACCGGTGACGCGGGCACCGCCGTGCTCTTCATCGACCTCGACGGCTTCAAGGCGGTCAACGACCGCCTGGGGCACCAGGCGGGCGACGAACTCCTTGTCCAGGCCGCCCACCGCCTCCAGGAGTCCGTCCGGGCCGGCGACACCGCGGCTCGCCTCGGCGGCGACGAATTCGCGGCGATCATCCTCGGCGACGGCACCGGCGACCAGCCCGCCCGCGAGTGCCAGGTCCATGAGATCGCCGACCGGCTCCGTCTCACCCTCTCCGAGCCCTACCGCATCGGAGTCGGCGACGTCCGGGTGGCCGCGTCCATCGGAGTGGCCTTCGCGGAGCCCGGCATCACCCCCAGCGACCTCATGCGCAACGCCGACCTCGCCATGTACCGGGCCAAGGCGGGCGGCAAGAACCGCGTCGAGCTGTATGCCCCGCAGATGCAGGCCGAGGTGGTCCGCCGCACCGAACTGGCCGCCCGGCTCCGCGACGCCCTGCGCGACGGCGAGTTCGCCCTGCTGCACCAGCCAGTGGTGCACCTCGCCACCGGCACCGTCGCGGCCGTCGCCGCCCAGGCCCGCTGGCGCTCCGCCCAGGGCATCCTGTTCACCCCCGCCGAATTCCTCCGGGTGGCCGAGGACGGCGACCGCACCGCCGAACTCGGCCGCTGGCTCCTCGAAGAGGCCATCGAACAGGCAGCCGACCGGGCCAGGGCGGGGCGCAAGGTCTCCGTCTCGGTACGGCTCCCAGCCCGTAGACTGCTCGACAAGGGAACACCCTCCAGCTCCGTCGAGGCCCTGCTCACCCGGCACGGCCTGCCTGCGGGCGCCCTCATGATCGAGGTCGCCGAGAGCGACCCCCGGATCCCCTTCGACGAACTCGAACAGCGCCTCGTCGCGTTGCGCCGCCTCGGCGTCCGCATCGCGCTCGACGGATTCGGCAGTGGATACGCGGCCATAAACGCCCTGCGACGGCTCCCCATCGACGTGCTCAAACTGGACCGCGGTCTTGTCGAGGGGGTCGTGGAGTCCGCCCGCCTCCACAAGATCACCAGCGGGCTGCTGCGGATCGCCTGCGATCTGGGCATGCAGTCCGTGGCCGACGGTGTCGATGTACCGGAGCAGGTCCTGGCCCTGCGCGCCATGGGCTGTACGCACGGCCAGGGAATGGCGTTCTCCGGCCCGCTCGACGAGTACCGGCTGCGCCGTGCCCTCGACCGGGGCACGTTCCCGATGCCCGGCACGGCCACCGCCCAGCCCGTCCTGGCAGGCGGCTCGGTGCCGCTCCTCAGTGGCTCACATAGTGAGACGCCCGTCCCACCCACTTGACACGTCGTGCGCGTCGGAGAGAGGGTCGATGCCATGCGCACCCGAATTCTCGTACTTGGACAGCGCGTCGGCTGAAGCAGAGTCCCTCGATGGCACTCTGCAGACCGCACCGACGCGCTCCCCTCGCTTGCCTCATGGCACGAGGGGTTTTTTGTTGCACCGGAACCACGCAAACGTCGCAGAACACCCGCACAAACCCTCAGCTTCGAGAAGAGAATGCCGATGACCGAGCAGGCCACAGGGGCCCACCATCCCCAGCCGCGGGCCCGTAACGGCGGATCGCCCTCCGCCACCGTTGAGCACGTCACGGGCGCGCAGTCCCTCATCCGCTCCCTCGAGGAGGTGGGGGCCGACACGGTATTCGGCATTCCCGGCGGCGCCATCCTTCCGGCCTACGACCCGATGATGGACTCCAGCCGGGTCCGTCACGTGCTCGTCCGCCACGAGCAGGGCGCCGGACACGCCGCCACCGGCTACGCGCAGGCCACCGGCAAGGTCGGCGTCTGCATGGCCACCTCCGGCCCCGGCGCCACCAACCTGGTCACGCCGATCGCGGACGCCCACATGGACTCTGTCCCGCTGGTCGCGATCACGGGCCAGGTCTCCTCCAAGGCGATCGGCACGGACGCCTTCCAGGAGGCGGACATCTGCGGCATCACGATGCCGATCACCAAGCACAACTTCCTCGTCACCAGGGCGGAGGACATCCCGCACACCATCGCCGAGGCGTTCCACATCGCCTCCACCGGACGTCCGGGCCCCGTCCTCGTTGACATCGCCAAGGACGCCCTCCAGGCGCAGACCACGTTCAGCTGGCCGCCCACCCAGGACCTGCCCGGCTACCGTCCGGTCACCAAGCCGCACGCCAAGCAGATCCGCGAGGCCGCCAAGCTGATCACCCAGGCCCGGCGCCCGGTGCTGTACGTCGGCGGCGGCGTCATCAAGGCCGGAGCCACCGCCGAGCTGAAGGTCCTCGCCGAACTCACCGGAGCGCCCGTCACCACCACCCTGATGGCGCTCGGCTCATTCCCCGACAGCCACCCGCTGCACGTCGGAATGCCGGGCATGCACGGTTCGGTCACCGCCGTCACCGCGCTGCAGAAGGCCGACCTGATCGTCGCCCTCGGAGCCCGCTTCGACGACCGCGTCACCGGCAAGCTGGACAGCTTCGCCCCGTACGCCAAGGTCGTCCACGCCGACATCGACCCCGCCGAGATCGGCAAGAACCGCGCCGCCGACGTCCCGATCGTGGGCGACGCCCGCGAGGTCCTCGCCGACCTCGTCCAGGCCGTCCAGGCCGAGCACAACGCGGGACACGTCGGCGACTACGCGTCCTGGTGGAAGGACCTCAACCGCTGGCGCGAGACGTACCCGCTCGGCTACGACGTTCCCGAGGACGGCAGCCTGTCCCCGCAGCAGGTCATCCAGCGCATCGGCAAGCTCGCCCCCGAGGGCACGATCTTCGCCGCGGGCGTCGGCCAGCACCAGATGTGGGCCGCCCACTTCATCGACTACGAGCGGCCCGCCACCTGGCTGAACTCCGGCGGCGCCGGAACGATGGGGTACGCGGTCCCGGCCGCGATGGGTGCCAAGGCCGGGGCGCCGGACCGCACGGTCTGGGCCATCGACGGCGACGGCTGCTTCCAGATGACCAACCAGGAACTCACCACCTGCGCGCTCAACAACATCCCGATCAAGGTCGCGGTCATCAACAACGGCGCGCTCGGCATGGTCCGCCAGTGGCAGACCCTGTTCTACAACCAGCGGTACTCCAACACGGTGCTGCACTCCGGTGCCGACACCGAGGGCGTCCCGGCGAAGGGCACCCGCGTCCCGGACTTCGTCAAGCTGTCCGAGGCCATGGGCTGCCACGCCATCCGCTGCGAGGACCCGGCCGATCTGGACAAGGTCATCGAAGAGGCCAACGCCATCAACGACCGCCCGGTCGTGATCGACTTCATCGTCCACGAGGACGCCATGGTCTGGCCGATGGTCGCCGCCGGCACCTCCAACGACGAGGTCATGGCCGCCCGCGGGGTCCGCCCCGACTTCGGCGACAACGAAGACGACTGAGAGACAGCAGAGAGAACGACGCCATGTCCACCAAGCACACGCTCTCCGTCCTGGTCGAGAACAAGCCCGGTGTCCTCGCCCGGATCACCGCCCTGTTCTCCCGCCGCGGCTTCAACATCGACTCGCTCGCGGTCGGAACCACCGAACACCCCGACATCTCGCGCATCACGATCGTCGTCGATGTCGAGGGCCTGCCTCTTGAGCAGGTGACCAAGCAGCTCAACAAGCTGGTGAACGTCCTCAAGATCGTCGAACTGGAGCCGTCCGCTGCGATCCAGCGGGAGCTCGTCCTGGTGAAGGTCCGCGCAGACAACGAGACCCGCTCCCAGATCGTCGAGATCGTCCAGCTGTTCCGCGCCAAGACCGTGGACGTCTCCCCGGAGGCGGTCACGATCGAGGCCACCGGCGGCGCCGACAAGCTGGAGGCCATGCTCAGGATGCTGGAGCAGTACGGCATCAAGGAGCTGGTCCAGTCCGGCACCATCGCCATAGGGCGCGGCGCGCGCTCGATCACCGACCGGTCCCTGCGCGCCCTCGACCGCACGGCCTGATCCGTCCGGCGCCGTACGGCCTCGTCCGAGAGTGCCGTACGGCCCGGCCCGGAAGCACCGGGCGCCGCCCACTCGCCGCCCGCATGGCGAGATCCTTCAACGTTTCCGACGCACCCCGCCGTACGGTGGGAAGCAACACCTGCACATCAAGGAGAGACACCAGTGGCCGAGCTGTTCTACGACGACGACGCAGACCTGTCCATCATCCAGGGCCGCAAGGTCGCGGTCATCGGTTACGGCAGCCAGGGCCACGCCCACGCGCTGTCGCTGCGTGACTCGGGTGTCGACGTCCGTGTCGGCCTGCACGAGGGCTCCAAGTCCAGGACCAAGGCCGAGGAGCAGGGCCTGCGCGTGGTGACCCCGGCCGAGGCCGCCGCCGAGGCCGACGTGATCATGATCCTCGTCCCGGACCCGATCCAGGCCAAGGTCTACGAGGAGTCCATCAAGGACAACCTCAAGGACGGCGACGCGCTGTTCTTCGGCCACGGCCTGAACGTGCGCTACGGCTTCATCAAGCCGCCGGCCGGCGTCGACGTCTGCATGGTCGCCCCGAAGGGCCCGGGCCACCTGGTCCGCCGCCAGTACGAGGAGGGTCGCGGGGTTCCCTGCATCGTGGCCGTCGAGCAGGACGCCACGGGCAGCGCCTTCGCGCTGGCGCTGTCGTATGCCAAGGGCATCGGCGGCACCCGGGCCGGCGTCATCAAGACGACCTTCACCGAGGAGACCGAGACCGACCTGTTCGGCGAGCAGGCCGTCCTCTGCGGTGGTACCGCCGCCCTGGTCAAGGCCGGTTTCGAGACCCTGGTCGAGGCCGGTTACCAGCCGGAGATCGCGTACTTCGAGTGCCTGCACGAGCTGAAGCTCATCGTGGACCTCATGTACGAGGGCGGCCTGGAGAAGATGCGCTGGTCCATCTCGGAGACCGCCGAGTGGGGCGACTACGTCACCGGCCCGCGCATCATCACCGACGCCACCAAGGCCGAGATGAAGAAGATCCTCGCGGAGATCCAGGACGGCTCCTTCGCCAAGAACTGGATGGACGAGTACCACAACGGCCTGCCGCGGTACAACGAGTACAAGAAGGCGGACAGCGACCACCTCCTGGAGACCACGGGCCGCGAGCTGCGCAAGCTCATGAGCTGGGTCAACGACGAGGACGCGTAACACGCCCCAGGGGGCGGACCGGAGACCCGGTCCGCCCCCTGCCGCGTTTCACCGCCGGAAGAGGCGGCGCGTCCGTGTGTACAAGTCGTCCACTCCGTGCGGGTGATCCTTCCAACGGGGCGCAGTACGCGTCCCGGTACATGACTAGACTTCTCCACACAACACGCGTCAGGCCCACAGTGTCGTGCGTCTTCCACGCGGCAAGCCCCCTCCACCGCCTGCGGCCGTCGGGACGGCCGTCCGCACTGGACTTGTGAGGACTCACGTGAGCTCGAAACCCGTCGTACTCATCGCTGAAGAGCTGTCGCCCGCCACGGTTGACGCCCTGGGCCCGGATTTCGAGATCCGGCGCTGCAACGGCGCGGACCGCGCCGAGCTCCTCCCCGCGATCGCCGACGTCGACGCCATCCTGGTGCGCTCCGCCACCAAGGTCGACGCCGAGGCCATCGCCGCCGCGAAGCGGCTGAAGGTCGTCGCCCGCGCGGGCGTGGGCCTGGACAACGTCGACGTCTCCGCCGCCACCAAGGCCGGCGTGATGGTCGTCAACGCCCCGACCTCCAACATCGTCACCGCCGCCGAGCTGGCCTGCGGTCTGCTGATCTCCACCGCGCGCAACATCCCGCAGGCGAACACCGCGCTCAAGAACGGCGAGTGGAAGCGCTCCAAGTACACCGGTGTCGAGCTGAGCGAGAAGACCCTCGGCGTCGTGGGCCTCGGCCGCATCGGCGTGCTGGTCGCCCAGCGCATGTCGGCCTTCGGCATGAAGATCGTCGCGTACGACCCCTATGTGCAGGCCGCCCGCGCCGCCCAGATGGGCGTCAAGCTCCTCTCGCTCGACGAGCTGCTGGAGGCGTCCGACTTCATCACCGTGCACCTGCCCAAGACCCCCGAGACGAGCGGCCTGA
This sequence comes from Streptomyces sp. NPDC052042, assembly GCF_044548345.1. Classification (NCBI taxonomy): domain Bacteria; kingdom Bacillati; phylum Actinomycetota; class Actinomycetes; order Kitasatosporales; family Streptomycetaceae; genus Streptomyces; species Streptomyces sp. NPDC052042. Next base: position 275,603 of record NZ_JBIUBU010000003.1, read on the forward strand.
TCGGCAACGAGGCACTGCACAAGGTGAAGCCGACCGTCCGTATCGTCAACGCCGCGCGCGGCGGCATCGTGGACGAGGCGGCGCTGGCCTCCGCCCTCAAGGAGGGCCGGGTCGCCGGTGCCGGGCTCGACGTGTACGCGGCGGAGCCGTGCACGGACTCCCCGCTGTTCGAGTTCGACCAAGTCGTCTGCACCCCGCACCTGGGCGCCTCCACCGACGAGGCGCAGGAGAAGGCGGGCATCGCGGTCGCCAAGTCCGTGCGCCTGGCCCTCGCCGGCGAACTGGTGCCGGACGCGGTCAACGTCCAGGGCGGTGTGATCGCCCAGGACGTGCGCCCGGGCCTGCCGCTCGCGGAGAAGCTCGGCCGGATCTTCACCGCGCTCGCGGGCGAGGTCGCCGTCCGGCTCGATGTCGAGGTGTACGGCGAGATCACCCAGCACGACGTCAAGGTGCTCGAACTCTCCGCGCTCAAGGGCGTGTTCGAGGATGTCGTCGACGAGACCGTGTCGTATGTGAACGCCCCGCTCTTCGCCCAGGAGCGCGGTGTCGAGGTCCGCCTCACCACCAGCTCCGAGTCGCCCGACCACCGCAACCTGGTGACCGTCCGCGGCACGCTCGCGGACGGCGAGGAGATCGCCGTCTCCGGCACGCTGGCCGGCCCCAAGCATCTTCAGAAGATCGTCGCCGTCGGTGAGTACGACGTGGACCTCGCGCTGGCCGAGCACATGGTCGTGCTGCGCTACGAGGACCGTCCCGGCGTCGTCGGCACGGTCGGCCGGATCCTCGGCGAGGCCGGTCTGAACATCGCGGGCATGCAGGTCTCGCGGACGGGTGCGGGCGGTGAGGCGCTGGTCGTCCTCACCGTCGACGACGACGTCCCGGCGTCGGTGCTCGCCGAGATCTCCACGGAGATCGGCGCCACATCGGCCCGTACGGTCGACCTCAGCGACTGACGACCCGACCGCGCCCCTCGCGGCCCGGCGCATCCGGTGTCCAAGGGCTGTCCCGTCATCCGTGGTGGCCGGCACGGTGGAGGGGCGCCCTCGGAGGGGGCCCGCCCGGGCGAACGAAGCCGAGGGCTCGGAGAAGTGCCGGACGGTGCGACGGGGCACACACCGCCGGGCGGGGCACTGGACGTTCGTCGCGCACGGGCGTCCGGTGCTGTGGTCGGCAGACCCTTCCGGCCGCAGCACCAGTACCGGTCTTCCCGCGCGACCTGCCCCCGGCTCCCGCCGGCGCGGCCTCCCGCGGTGCTCCTTCCGCCGCGGTCTTCGGCCCCACGTCTCCAGCGCAGCTCTCCCGCCGCGATGACGCGCGGCGCCCCACTCCGCCGCACCGGGCACGCGCGCACCGCTCGGGGCGCCGGGTTGGTGCGCGCGCTCACCTTCCGGGCGCCCCTCTGCCCGTCCGGGCCCGACCATGCGCACCCTCTTCGACGACGGCCGGTCACGCGAGAGCTGTGGGCCTCGCGTTGGGCCCTGAGACCCATGACGGGGCAGGGGCCCGGCCCTAGGGTGAATGGCTGTCGTATGACTGGCTGACAGCGGGGGTCGGGGGGCACGTATGTCTGTTGTCGGTGGCGTGCCAATTCCCGGAGGGCCGGCCCCGGTGGGCCCGGGGCACCGTGAGCTTCCGCGTCCGCTCCACACGGCACGGCTGTTGCTGTTCGTGCTGTTCGGCGCGACGGTCCTGGGCGGGCTCGGCCTGCTGGGTTCGGCGCTCGCGGTGGACGCGATGGGGGCCCAGGTCCTCGGCATCCTGCTGTACGCGGCCGCGCCGGGGGTGCTGGGCCTGCTGCTGGCCCGCCGGGTTCGCACCGGGGGCAGGCGGGTCTGGTGGGGGCTGATCGCCGTACAGGTGTGGCTGGTCCTCGGCGGCGTGGCCAACATCGGGGACGGTTCGGCGCGCGGCTTCGTCCAGCTCCTCCTCCCCGCCCTGATCCTGGTCCTCCTGACACGGGCGCAGAGCCGGTCCTGGTTCCTGCTGCCGCCGGTGGAGCGTGGCGGCAGGCCCACCGGGGAGCGGGGCGCGAAGCGCCGGTTCTCCCTCTCCCACATGATCACCTGGCGCCGGGACCGGGGGCAGTCCGCCCTGGAGTACCTGGGCCTGGTACTGATCGTCGTCGCGCTGATCGCGGCCATGACGCTGAGCGGTCTCGGCGGCCGGATCACCGCGGAGCTCCAGGCCGCCATCTGCTCGTTGAGCGGCTATTCCTGTCCGGCGTCCGGCGACGGCACGGGTGTCGAGGCCGGTGGCGCGGGCCGGAACGGCGGTGCGAGTGAGGGGGCCGGCGGCGGGGACACCGCGGGCGCGGACGACGGGGCGACGGTCACCGGCGGCATGAACGCGGGCCCCTCCGGCGCGGCCGACGGCGGCGGCGACGCGAGCGGCGGGACGAGCGGCGGTTCCTCGGATGCGTCCGGCGGCTCCACGGGCGGCAGCGGCGGCACCGGCGGCCCCGACGACGGCCGTCCGGGCAGCGGCGTGGACACGTACCCCGAGGACAGCGACGAACCCGAGGCCGCCTACGACACGCCCGTGTCCGACGAGGACGACGACGGGAAGAAGGACGGCGGCGACACGGCCGACGAGGAGGACTGCAGCGGCTGGGGCTTCTTCGGCTGCGCCTGGGACCGTACGACCCAGGTCGTCAAGGGCCTGGCGGTCGACGGCGTCTGGGGCGACATCACCGGGATCATCGACCTGTTCAAGCCGGAGACCTGGTCCGGCATCGCGGAGTACGGCAAGCAGCTCGGCGACCAATGGCTGCAGGACTCCAAGGACGCCGGCAGCAAGTGGGACAAGGGCGACTACCTCGGGGCGCTCTGGGACTGGGGCTCGGCCTCGGTCAACACCGTCGTCAAGGTCGGAGACGACGTCTTCGTCGGCGACGAGGTCCGCGACCGCTGGAACAACGGGGAGAAGACCCGGGCCGTCACCGACGTGATCTGGAACGTCGGCTCCCTCCTCATCCCCGGCTACGACGTGGCGAAGGTCGTCGGCAAGGTCGGCAAACTCGGCACGCTGGGCAAGGTGGCCGAGGCGGTGGCGAAGGCCGCCGACGATGCGGGAGACGCTGCCCGCCGCGCCCGCAAGGCCGCCGAGCTGGGCGACCTCGACGGGGTGCGCAAGGCGGCCAAGGAGGCCGACGACGCCGCCGACGCGGCGGAGGACGCGGCACGCCGCACGGGCTGCGTCATCGCGTTCGGACCGGCCGCGGTGCGCTACGGCGGCGGGACCATAGGGGTCGCGGGGACCGGCACCGGGGTGCTGGCCTCCGGCTCCACCGGCCGGGTCGTCCTCGCGGGCGGTGGCTGCGACGAGGCGGCCAAGGCCGCGGCCGCGGAGGCGCGCGCCCAGGAACGGGCCGCCCATCTGGAACGGAAGCGGCTGGAGGAGCCGGAGCGCGCCCGCAAGGCGGAGCTGGAGAAGAAGCGGTACCCGGAGCCCACCCGCAACGACACCTCCGACCCGCGCAACTACAACCCGCCGTCCTGGGCCGATGACCTCAAGGGCCACAAGCTCGGTGACGCGGACCTGGGCGACGGCTACTGGGCCAGCCGCGACCGCAACCCCTTGCCCAACTGGAAGAACGAGTCCTGGCTGCGGTACCAGGAGCAGATCACCGGCACCAACCGGGGCCAGGAGTACGTCGTGCCGCACCCCAGGGAGGGCAAGCCGGCCGTGGAGTACGACGGCTGGGACTCCGGCAGGCAGACCTTCCTGGAGGCGAAGAACGGCTACCAGAGCTACCTGTCCCAGAGCGAACCGGGCACGCTCACCAAGTCCGGCAAGGACAAGTTCGTCACCGAGGCGAGGGCTCAGGTGGAGGCGTCCGGCGGACGGGCCGTGGAGTGGCACTTCTCCGATCCGGAGGTGGCGAAGGCGGCCCGCAAGGCGTTCCGGGACGAGGGCCTGCCGATCAAGGTCGTGCACACGAAGCCCAAGCCGAACGACAGCACCAGGAAACCGGGTGCCTTCGACGAGTAGCCTGCACGCGACGGGGGTCCGGCCGCGTCCGGACGGCGGCGGACCACCGTGCCCGACGGACGAAGCTCGACGGAGGAAAGTGCATGCGACGTGTAGTGCGGGCCTTCTGGGGGCCCCGGCCCGAGCCGGCCGAGGCACTCGCCGGACGCTGGAAGCGGACGCTGGACGGGATCACGGCGCTGCTCCCCGAGGCGGCGCCGCCGGGTGACACCACCGGGACGGGCCCCTGGCGACAGGTCCAGGGCTCCGGACCGGAGACCGAACTCCCGGCGGACGAGGGAGCGCTGCTCGGTGCCCTGCGCGTGGCGCAGGCGGCCGAGGACTGGTCCGATCTCACCGGCACCGCGCTGCGGCTGCACCGCACGGGCGCGCCCGGCTGGCGGACCGAGGTCAGCGCACTGGCGGGGGGCGCCCCGGAGTTTCTGCTCCAGTCGTTCGTGATGACGCTCCACACTCCGGAAGGAGCCGAGGTCCCGGAGGCGGAACTCCTCTCCGCCATCGCCCGGGAGTGGGAGCCGGACTTCGGTGATGTGAGCGACGACGACGTGCTCGACGCGCTGGAGGACGACGCCGGGTATTGCGTCGGCGATCCCGTGGTGGGCCGGGTCGGCTACCTCTCCTCGGGCCGCGCCGCCCTCGTGCCCGACGGCCTGGTGGCCGACCGGGAGGAACCGCTCGCCGGCGGGGTGCTGTTGCGCATCGCGGGCGCGGGTGCGAGCGACGAGGTCGTGGCGGCCTACGAGCGGCTGCGCGATGCCGGTGCGCTGGATCCGCTGCGCCGCCCGATGGACCGGGCGGTGCTGTGACCTCCCGCGCCGGGGAGCCCTTCAGTACCGCCCGCGCCCTGGCCGACATGGAGGCGCTGCTGATGGCGCCGCTGCCGGAGTCCGGGCCCGTGGTGCCCGAGGGCGATCCGGGGACGGGGGAGTGGACGGGCACCCGCGGCGCGGGCTTCCGCGTCGCCCCGCTCTGGGAGGGCGAACCGCTGACCGGGGTGTACGGCCGTGAGTGGACCGACGCCGAGGAGGCGGCCGAGGCCCATCTCGCCGCCGTCGCCGAGGCGTTGGACCACCGCTGGGGACCGCATCGCGGGGTCCCCATGGGGGCTGCCCTGATGCGCCGCCAGGACGGCGCCCCCGTGGATCCGTTGTTCGGTGCGCTGCTCGATCAGGACCTCTACGGCGACCTGGCCGTGTGGGGCCCGGTGGACGGTACGGGCCGCTGGGCCGGGCTGACCGTGGGCCACAGCGACGGTGACGCGCCGCTGGTGCTGGCCGCGTTCGTCAGCGACCGGCCGGTCACCGCCGTGGACGGCGGGCGCTGAGGACCGGGCCCCGCAGAGGAGACCCGGGGCCTTCCCGCACTTCCCGGCTCCGGTGGAAGCCGCCCGGCCCGGCCCATGCGGGCGGATCAGCGAACCCGGACCGTGTGGGCGGATCACTGCCCCCGGCCCTCCGGGGCGGCGATCCGGCCCATGCCCCGGGGTGTACCGGCCGGGCCGGAAGCGGACCGCGGCACACGCCCGTACCGTCAGCCGATTGAGCCGTCGCCGGACGTGAGCCGATGTCGGCCCCCGCGCGCCGACGTGCCCGGCCACCGCGCCGCGGCCCTGTCCGCCGGACCGCTCGGCGGCATCGGGCCCGGCGCCGCCGGGGCGTCCCCGCCGCGCCCTTCGGACAGGCCGGCCGGGGCCGGGTCTGCTCGAACCGCAGCCGGTGCCGCCACGAGGTCCGAGGCGTGCACGATCACCCCCGGCCGTGCAGCCGCGTGCGGCTGGCGTGCAAGGGAAGCGGGGGCGCTGCCGGGCTCAGAGCCGGGCGCCCTTGAGCGCCATGTGCAGCAGCAGGCGGTCCTCGCCGTCGTTGAGGTCGAGACCGGTGAGCTGGTGGACACGGGACAGCCGGTAGTAGAGCGTCTGCCGGTGGATGCCGAGCGCGGCGGCCGTCCGCGAGGCCTGGCCCGCGCAGTCGAGGAACACCTCGGCGGTGCGGGCCAGGTCCGTGTGGGCGGGGGCGAGCAGGGCGCGGACCGCAGGGTCGGCGGCCGACTCGGCGGGGAGCGCGGTCAGCATCCGGTACGGGCCGATGGCCGACCACTCGGTGACCACGCCGAACCGCGCCTCGGCCGCCGCCGCGCGTGCCGCGGCCGACGCCTCGTGCCAGGCCGCCGCGAGGTCCGCCAGCCCCCGGCGGGCCGTCGCGATCCCCGCGGTGGCGCCCCGTCCGGCCGTGGAGCACAACCGGTCGGCGGCGGTGCGGGCCGGAGCGAGGGCGTCGGCGGACCGCAGCCGGATCAGCGCGGCCAGCGAGGGGGGACCGGCGGGTCCGGGGGCCGCGACCGAGGAGAGCGCCGCCGCCGACGGCACGGTACGCACCGACGGCGGCTCGTCCGGCCAGGGGGAGACGCACACCACCGTGTGCGGCCCCTCCGCGTCCCGGCCCAGGGATTCGCGCAGCGCGGCCACCGCCATGTCGCGCTGCCAGTCCGCCCCGGCGGTGAGGGCCGCGCCGAACTCCCGCGACAGGTCCGTGCCGGCCCGCGCCTCCTCGGAGAGCAGCACCCCGATCCGGGCCGCCACCTCCATCGCCGCCTCCAGCCGCTCCTCGGTCGGTCCGGGGGCCGCGTCCAGCAGCCACACGTATCCGAGCACCACCCCCCGATGGCGTACCGGCAGGCAGATGCGGGCGCGGAACACCCCGGCCTCCGGGGCGGGCGGGATGCGGACCGGGCCGGTGGCGCGGGTGATGCCGAAGCCCTCGAACCAGGCGCGGACGGCGGGAGTCGAGCGCCGGGTCAGGATCGAGCGGGTGCGGACCGGGTCCATCGCCGTGTCGTCGTCGCTGTCGTGGGCCCCGAAGGCGACCAGGCCGAAGTCGCGGTTCTCCAGCGTGGCGGGGGCACCGAGCAGCCCGGAGATCTCATCGACCAGCTCCTGGTAATCGCGCTTCACCCGGCCATTCTCGCACCCTTTCAGACATATGTCTGAGATCTGGGCAACGGATGCGTGACAGCTGTCGATGGCCCGGGGCCGGGGAGATCCTTAGATTTCACGGTGGTTCTCCGTGTTGTACCGCCGCGTTCCCCCGGTGTCGGTACAACCCCCCTTCGTACTTTCTGTGGAGGTGCCCCGTGCTGGGTCCTGTGATCCTCGCTGCGTCCCGCAGCGACAAGATGCGCCGTTTCGTCTCGGCCGCGCCCGGCACGAAGCAGGTCGTCGACCGGTTCATCGCCGGCGAGACCGTCGACCAGGTCGTCCCGATCATCCAGGACGCGGCCGACAAGGGCCTTGAGGTCACCCTCGACGTGGTGGGCGAGGACATCACCACCCCGGAGCAGGCCGCCGCCGCCCGCGACGCCTACCTGGAGCTGATCGACCGGCTCAAGGAGCTGGAGCTGGGCGGCCGCGCCGAGATGTCCGTCAAGCTGTCCATGTTCGGGCAGTCCCTCCAGGGCGGCCACGAGCTGGCGCTCGCCAACGTCCGCCCGGTCGTCGAGGCCGCCGCCGCGATCGGCACCACGGTCACCCTGGACGCCGAGGACCACACCACCCTGGACTCGATGTTCGCCATCCACGAGGAGCTGCGGAAGGACTTCCCGCAGACCGGCTGCGTGATCCAGGCGTACCTGTTCCGCACCGAGGAGGACGCCCGCCGCCTGGCCGCCGCGGGCAGCCGCGTCCGCCTCGTGAAGGGCGCGTACAAGGAACCCGCCTCCGTCGCGTACCAGGACAAGGCCGAGATCGACAAGGCGTTCGTCCGCATCCTGAAGACCCTGATGGCGGGCGAGGGTTACCCGATGATCGGGTCGCACGACCCGCGACTGATCGCCATCGCTCAGGAGCTCGGCCGCAAGGCAGGGCGCAAACTGGACGAGTACGAGTTCCAGATGCTGTACGGCATCCGCAGCGATGAACACCTCCGGCTCGCCGCCGAGGGCCACCGCATGCGCGTCTACACCGCGTACGGAACCGACTGGTACGGCTACTTCATGCGCCGTCTCGCGGAGAAGCCGGCGAACCTGCTGTTCTTCGGCCGCTCCGTCCTCACCAAGGGCTGACCCGCCCGGCCGACCCCTGATACACCCCGACACGAGGAGACAAGGCACCCATGGACGCTGTGACTCAGGTCCCCGCGCCGGTCAACGAGCCGGTTCTCACCTACGCCCCGGGCTCCCCGGAGCGCGTCCGCCTGGAGGCGAAGCTCAAGGAGCTCGCCGAGAACCCGATCGAGCTCCCGATGACGATCGGCGGCGAGAAGCGGATGGGTGGCGGCGAGCGCTTCGACGTCGTGCAGCCCCACAACCACAAGGCCGTCATCGGGACGTACGCCAACGCCACGCAGCAGGACGCCCGGGACGCCGTCGACGCCGCGCTGGCCGCCGCCCCGGCCTGGCGCGCCCTGTCCTTCGACGACCGGGCCGCGATCTTCCTGCGCGCCGCCGACCTGCTGGCCGGTCCCTGGCGCGCGACGATGGCCGCCTCCACGATGCTCGGCCAGTCCAAGACCGTCCAGCAGGCCGAGATCGACACCCCCTGTGAGCTGGTCGACTTCTGGCGCTTCAACGTGCACTACGCGCGGCAGATCATCGCCGAGCAGCCCCCGGCCAACGCGCCGGGCGTGTGGAACCGCATGGACCACCGCCCGCTGGAGGGCTTCGTCTACGCGATCACGCCGTTCAACTTCACGGCCATCGCGGGCAACCTGCCCACCGCCCCGGCCCTCATGGGCAACGTCGTGGTGTGGAAGCCGTCCCCGACGCAGACCCACGCCGCCGTGCTGCTGATGCAGCTCCTGGAGGAGGCGGGCCTGCCCAAGGGCGTCATCAACCTGGTGACGGGCGACGGCATCGCCGTCTCCGAGGTGGCCCTCGACCACCGCGACCTGGCCGGTATCCACTTCACCGGCTCGACCCCCACCTTCCAGCACCTGTGGAAGACGGTCGGCACCAACATCGCCAACTACCGCACCTACCCGCGGCTGGTCGGCGAGACCGGCGGCAAGGACTTCGTCGTCGCCCACCCGTCGGCCGACCACGCCGTTCTGAAGACCGCGCTGACCCGCGGATCCTTCGAGTTCCAGGGCCAGAAGTGCTCGGCCTCCTCCCGGGCGTACATCCCGGCCTCCATCTGGAACTCCGGTTTCAAGGAGAAGTTCGCCGCCGAGGTCGACTCCATCACCATGGGAGACGTCACCGACCTGTCGAACTTCATCGGCGCCGTCATCGACGAGCGCTCGTTCGCCAAGAACAAGGCGGCCATCGACCGCGCCGTGGCCGACCCGGCCTGCACGATCGTCGCGGGCGGCGCCTATGACGACTCGGTGGGCTACTTCGTCCGCCCGACCGTCATCGAGTGCACCGACCCGGCCAACGAGGTCTTCACGACCGAGTACTTCGGCCCGATCCTCGCCGTGTACGTCTACGAGGACGACCAGTACGACGCGATGCTGGAGCAGATGGAGTCGGTCTCCGACTACGGGCTGACCGGTTCCGTCATCGCGAACGACCGCGCCGCGGCCGCGTACACCATGGAGAAGCTGCGGTACGCCGCGGGCAACTTCTACATCAACGACAAGTCGACCGGTGCCGTCGTCGGCCAGCAGCCCTTCGGCGGCGGCCGTGCCTCGGGCACCAACGACAAGGCGGGCGCCCCGCAGAACCTCCAGCGCTGGACCCTGACCCGGGCCATCAAGGAGACGCTGGTCCCGCCGACCGAGTACACCTACCCCCACCAGGGCTGACGCCCGCGCGGGTGCCTCCCCACCGGCACCCCGCCCGAACTCCGCCTCCCGACCGGTTCCCCTGCCGGCCGGGAGGCGGTTTCCATGCGGGAGGTGCGGACCCGCTGGAAGCCGTGGGAACTCCTGGCGCGGCCGGATCCGTGCGGTGAGATCCGCGCGGCCGGATCCGTGCGGTGAGATCCGCGGGAAGGGATCCGTGGGAACGTCACCGCGCGCGGCCGGATCCGCGCGATGCGGCCACAGCAGCGGACCGCGGGATCAGAGCTCCACGAGGACCTGGTCCAGCGACTTGCGGACCAGGTCGGGCACCTCGCAGTCGTCGGCCGGGTAGCCGATCGGGATCACCGCGAACGCCTTCTCGTTCTCCGGCCGGCCCAGCACCTCTCCCAGGAACCGCATCGGGCTCGGCGTGTGCACCAGCGCGGCCAGGCCCGACAGGTGCAGCGCGGACAGCAGCATCCCGACCGCGATCCCGACCGACTCGTCGACGTAGTAGTGCTTGCGCCGCGTGCCGTCCTCGCCCAGCCAGTACCGCTGCTGGAACACCACGACGAGTGCCGGGGCATCCGTCATATGGACCTTGACGGCGTCCGTACCCAGCGGGCGCAGCGCCGCCAGCCACTGCTCGCCGAGCCTGCCGTCGTAGCTGATCCGTTCCTCGTGCTCGGCGGCCTCGCGGATGCGGAGCCGAATCCCGGGGTCCTTGACCAGGACGAAGGTCCACGGCTGCTGATGGGCGCCGGACGGGGCGGTGGCGGCGCAGGCGATCGCATCCTTGATGACCTGCTCGGGGACGGGGTCCGGCGAGAAGCTGCGCACGGTCCTGCGTTCGCCCATCCGCCGCCTCAACTCGGCGGCATGGGCGAGGGCTTCGTCGGCCGGCATCCGCTCGGGCCGGTAGGGGACGGGGCGGTAGGCCTCGCCGTGGACGGGTGCCCAGAGCCTGGGCGTTGCTGTGATGTCGGACATACGGGCAGTGTGACGGGCGGACGATGGTCCGGACCAGGGTGTCGTCGGACAGATCGCGCGCGTGCCGCTCGTCGGTGGTCGCGCCGTCCGGACGTCCGAGGGTGTCCGGACGGCGCCTGGGCGGTGGTTTTCCGGGTGCCCGGCAGGCTCCGGGCGTGGCACGCTGGCGGCATGACCGAGCCGACCGCCCCGCTCCTGCGCACCGCGCACACCTATCAGCTCGCCCCGGCCGACCTCGACGAGATCCGGGCCTTCCTCTACGCCGCCTTCGAGGGCGAATACAGCGACGAGGACTGGGACCACGGCCTCGGCGGCATCCACGCCTATGTGCGGGACGGCAGCGGGATCCTCGCGCACGGCAGCGTCGTCCAGCGCCGGGTGGTCCTCGCGGGCCGCTCGTACCGGATCGGCTACGTGGAGGCCGTGGCGGTACGGGCCGACCGGCGCCGGGAGGGACTCGGCGGGCGGGTGATGGCCGCCCTGGAGCAGGTCGTGGACGGGGCGTACGCCTTCGCGGCCCTGTCCGCCTCGGAGGCGGGGGTGGCGCTGTACGCCGGGCGCGGCTGGCGGATGTGGCCGGGACGGATCGCCGTCCAGGGGCCGCGCGGAATCGAGCGGCTGCCGGAGGAGGAGGGCAGCGCCTATGTCCGGGGCGTGGCGGGCGGGAACCTGCCCGCACCCGCGGGGGACCTGTCCGCCGTCGGCACGGGCCTGCCCTCCGGCCCCGGGGAAGCGTCCGCCGACTCCGGGACGCTGGTCTTCGACTGGCGGGACGGCGATGTGCTGTGACCCGGCTGCGGTGATCCGGGAAAGGACGGCGGACGTGTTCTCCGTCTCAGATAGTAGGAAGTCCGAGTAATTGTGGAGACAGACAGGCCGAGCTGCCCTACTTTTGTAGAAGCCGAACGTCTCGCTCGATCCAGCGACCGGCGGTCGTGAGCGCGCCCTCGCGCAGGCAATCCCTGTGGCGCCGACTCCCCGCCCCTTCCGGCACCTCGAAATCCCGATCTCGACATCACGTTCACGGTTTTTCGATCTCGAAATCCGCGCGATCTCAAGGAGTCGATCCATCATGGTCCAGACGACCACCCGCCGCGTCCGTCACTCCCACCGCCCGACCGAGTCGGAGCGGCGCAACGCCGCCGCCGCACTCCAGCGCGCCCTCGACCGCAGGGACAACGGCGGTTCCACGGGCCACTGACCACGGCCCCTTCCGGGGGCGACGCGCCGGGCCGGCGCGCCCGCGGCCGCCCCCACGGTCGAGACCGTCCTGTCGGCGGCACCGGTCGACCGACATCGGATGTCCGCATGATGGACATGCCGTGTCATGAGGTGGGACGAGCAGTAGGGTGCGGACATGTCTCGCAGCATCAATCTCGCAGTGATCCCCGGTGACGGCATCGGCCAGGAGGTCGTGGCCCAGGGCCTCAAGGTCCTCAGGGCCGTTCTCCCGCAGGATGTGAAGCTGGAGACCAAGGAGTACGACCTCGGTGCCCGGCGCTGGCACCGTACCGGCGAAACCCTGCCGGACGCGGAACTCGGAGCCCTCAAGGCCCACGACGCCATCCTGCTCGGCGCGATCGGAGACCCCTCCGTGCCGTCCGGCGTCCTGGAGCGCGGACTCCTGCTCAAGCTGCGGTTCGCCTTCGACCACTTCGTCAACCTGCGCCCGTCGAAGCTCTTCCCGAACACCGCGACCCCGCTGGCGGGCCGTCCGGACATCGACTTCGTCGTGGTCCGCGAGGGCACCGAGGGGCCGTACACCGGCAACGGCGGCTCGCTGCGCACCGGTACGGAGCACGAGGTCGCCACCGAGGTCAGCGTCAACACCGCATACGGGGTCGAGCGGGTCGTCCGTGACGCCTTCGCGCGGGCCGCCGCCCGCCCGCGCAAGAAGCTGACGCTGGTCCACAAGAACAACGTCCTGGTGTACGCGGGCCACATGTGGAAGAACATCTTCGACCGGGTCGCGACCGAGTACCCCGAGGTCACCACCGACTACCTGCACGTCGACGCCGCGACGATCTTCTTCGTCACCCAGCCGGAGCGCTTCGACGTCATCGTCACCGACAACCTCTTCGGTGACATCCTCACCGACCTCGCGGCCGCCGTGACCGGCGGTATCGGCCTGGCCGCCTCCGGCAATGTCAACCCGACGGGGGAGTTCCCGTCGATGTTCGAGCCGGTCCACGGCTCCGCGCCCGACATCGCGGGTCAGGGCAAGGCCGACCCGACGGCCACGATCCTCTCCGTCGCCCTCCTGCTGCGCCACCTCGGGTACGAGGCCGAGGCCGTCCGCATCGAGGAGACCGTCTCCGCCGACCTCGCGGAGCGCGACAGCGGTTCGCCCCGCACGACCGACGAGATCGGTGACGCGCTCGCGGTACGCGTGGCGGGCTGACCCGACGACGCCGTTTCGAGGCCGCCGGGTCGCAGACAGCGCCCGGCGGCTTCTCCTGTGCGGTCCCGGGTGCCACCATCGAGCACAGGACCGCATTCGCGTCATTTCGTGCGCGACCCCCCGGGAGCGATAATCGAACGGGGTCGCGACTCGCGGCCCGGACCGACCGGCACATGGAGGGGTGGAACGAGGAGCGGGGACCGGTGCGCGCGGCTGCCGGGTGAAGGATCGACATGGTGCGGGCACGGCCATGACGAGGGACGACACCCGGCCGAGGGGCGCGGCGGCCCCGTCGCACCACCCCCGCATGTGCCGGCCGGTCCGGTCCCGGACGCCCGGCGCCCGCCCGGCATGAGCGGCGCGAGTGCGGCCTCACACACACGACAGGTGAAGGACACGCACTCATGACGACGCCCACGATCGAGCTCAAGCCCTCCTCGACTCCGCTGTCCGAAGCGGAGCGCGAGGCGATTCTGGCCAAGCCCGGATTCGGCCGGTACTTCACCGATCACATGGTGACGATCCGGTGGACCGAGGGCCGCGGCTGGCACGACGGCCAGCTCGTCCCCTACGGCCCGCTCTCCCTCGACCCCGCGACCACCGTGCTCCACTACGCCCAGGAGATCTTCGAGGGCCTCAAGGCCTACCGTCGGCCCGACGGCGGTGTCGCCACTTTCCGCCCCGACGCGAACGCCCGGCGGTTCCAGGCGTCGGCGCGGCGGCTGGCCATGCCCGAGCTGCCCGTCGAGACGTTCATCGAGGCATGCGACGTGCTCGTCCAGCAGGACAAGGCATGGGTGCCGGCGCACGGCGGCGAGGAATCGCTCTACCTGCGCCCGTTCATGATCGCCACCGAAGTCGGTCTCGGGGTGAAGCCCGCCAACGAATACCTCTTCGTCGTCATCGCCTCGCCGGCCGGTGCCTACTTCCCCGGGGGCGTCAAGCCGGTCTCCATCTGGCTCTCCGAGAACCGGGTGCGGGCCGTCCCCGGCGGCATGGGCGACGCCAAGACCGGCGGCAACTACGCCGCCTCGCTCCTGGCCCAGGCCGAGGCCGGCGAGAAGGGCTGCGACCAGGTCGCCTACCTCGACGCGGTCGAGCACAAGTGGGTCGAGGAGCTCGGCGGCATGAACCTGTACTTCGTGTACGGGGACAAGATCGTCACCCCGGCCCTGACCGGCTCGCTGCTGGCCGGCGTCACCCGTGACTCACTGCTCACGGTCGCCCGCGACCTCGGCTACGCGTCGGAGGAGGGCCGCATCTCCATCGACCAGTGGCGTGAGGACACCGCGAACGGCACCCTCACCGAGGTCTTCGCCTGCGGCACCGCCGCCGTCATCACCCCCGTCGGCACCGTCAAGTGCGCGGGCGGCGAATGGACCCAGGGCGACGGCGGGGCCGGCGAGGTCACGCTGAAGCTCCGTGAGCGTCTGCTCGACATCCAGCGCGGCGTCGCCGAGGACACCCACGGCTGGATGCACCCGCTCGGCTAAGGGCTGTTCCGTACCCCGGTGGATCAGCGCGCGGCGCCGGATGCGGCGCATCGCAAGGCGGAGGTGCGCCCGGATACGCGATGTATTCGGACGTTCCGACAACGCGGCGAGGTGCCGTAGCTGTCGTCGCGCGCCCGCCAGGGATTTCGGGACAGCCCTTGGGGCCCCTCCCGGCCGGTTCCCGCTCGGACCGGTCGTCCGGTGGTCTCCGTTCCCCGCGTCCGGGACGCACGGTCCCCCGATGTGAACGTCCTCGTGCGAACGTCCTCGACAGGCGCGCCAAGGCCGCGTCCGGCTCCCCGCCGGGCGCGGCCTTCGTCATGTCCGGCCACTGCCGAGAGGTGTGGAGCGTCACTCGAATATGACGACGACTTCTTTTCGGTTTCCGCAAGCCTGTGGTTAGAGTGCTGCTCTAAACAGGAGGTGGTACGGGCGTGCGACTGACCCCGACGGAACGTGACCGGCTGCTGCTGTTCGGCGCCGCCGAACTGGCCCGGGCCCGCCGCGCCCGCGGGCTGAGGCTCAATGTCCCCGAGGCGACGGCGCTGATAGCGGATACGGTCTGCGAGGCGGCCCGCGACGGGCGCACCCTCGCCGAGGCCGTCGAAGCGGGGCGGTCCGTGCTCGCGCCCGACGAGGTGCTGCCCGGCGTCGCGGACGTCGTCACCGAGGTCCATGTGGAGGCCGTCTTCGACGACGGCTCGCGACTGGCCGTGGTCTCCCGCCCGCTGGGCGACGGGCTCGGCGCGGACGCCCCGGGCGCCGTCGTCCCCGGCCCCGCCACCCCCGAGCCCGAGCCCGCGACACGACTGACCGTCCACAACACCGCGACCGTCCCGGTCTCGGTGACCTCGCACTTCCACTTCTTCGAGGCCAATCCCCGGCTCGACTTCGACCGGTCCGCCGGGTACGGCATGCGGCTCTGCGTGCCCGCCGGGTCCTCCGTCCGGTTCGAGCCGGGGGAGAGCGTCGAGGTGGGTGTGGTGCCCATCGGCGGGGACCGGATCGCCATCGGGTTCGCCGGACTCGTCGACGGTCCGCTCGACGCGCCCGGCGCTCGGGAGGAGGCCCTGCGGCGCGCGGCGGCCTGCGGATACCTGGGTGCCGTCCCCGGACCCGATCGCCACGCCGGGCCGGGAAGCGGGCCGGAACCCGCGCAGGACGGCACGGCGGAAACCGGACAGGGACACGGAACCGAACGGGGAGAGCGATGAGCATCGACGGACACGAGTACGCCTCCGTGCACGGCCCGCGCGCCGGGGACCTGGTCCGGCTCGGCGACTCCGGGCTGACCGTACGCGTCGAGTCCGACGCCCAGGCGTACGGCGACGAGTTCCTCGCGGGATTCGGCAAGACCGCCCGCGACGGGCTGCACCTCAAGGCGGCGGCCGTCCGCGACACCTGCGACGTCGTCATCAGCAACGTCCTGGTCATCGACGCCGTGCAGGGCATCCGCAAGGTGTCGATCGGCATCCGCGAGGGCCGCATCGCGGCGATCGGGCGGGCGGGCAACCCGGACACCCTCGACGGCGTCGACGTCGTCGTCGGCACGGGCACCACCATCGTCTCCGGCGAAGGGATGATCGCCACGGCGGGCGCCGTCGACACCCATGTCCACCTGCTCTCCCCGCGGATCATGGAAGCCTCGCTCGCCTCCGGCGTCACCACGATCATCGGCCAGGAGTTCGGTCCGGTCTGGGGCGTCGGCGTCAATTCGCCCTGGGCGCTGCGCCACGCCTTCAACGCCTTCGACGCCTGGCCGGTCAACATCGGCTTCCTGGGCCGGGGTTCGTCCTCCGGCCCCGCCCCGCTGGTCGAGGCGCTGGCCGAGGGCGGGGCCTGCGGCTTCAAGGTCCACGAGGACATGGGCGCCCACGCCCGCGCCCTGGACACCGCGCTGCGCGTCGCCGAGGAGCACGACGTCCAGGTCGCCCTGCACAGCGACGGGCTGAACGAGTGCCTGTCGGTCGAGGACACCCTGCGCGTCCTGGAAGGCCGCACCATCCACGCCTTCCACATCGAGGGCTGCGGCGGCGGGCACGTTCCCAACGTCCTGCGGATGGCGGGCGTCGAGAACGTCATCGGCTCCTCCACCAACCCGACGCTGCCCTTCGGCCGGGACGCGGTGGCCGAGCACTACGGGATGATCGTCTCCGTACACGACCTCAAGACCGATCTGCCGGGCGACGCCGCCATGGCCCGCGACCGCATCCGCGCCGGGACGATGGGCGCCGAGGACGTGCTGCACGACCTGGGGGCCATCGGGATCACCTCCTCCGACGCGCAGGGCATGGGACGCGCCGGGGAGACCGTGCGCCGCACCTTCGCGATGGCCGGGAAGATGAAGGCCGAGCGCGGGCCGCTGGACGGCGACGGACCGGCCGACGACAACGCCCGGGTGCTGCGCTACATCGCCAAGCTCACCATCAACCCCGCCATCGCCCACGGCCTCGCGCACGAGATCGGCTCCATCGAGACCGGCAAGCTCGCCGACATCGTGCTGTGGCGGCCCGAGTTCTTCGGCGCGAAACCGCAACTCGTGCTGAAAGCCGGATTCCCGGCGTACGGAGTCACCGGCGACCCGAACGCCGCCACCGACACCTGTGAACCCCTCGTCCTCGGACCGCAGTTCGGCGCGTACGGGGCGACCGCCGCCGACCTCTCCGTGGCCTTCGTCTCCCAGGCGGCGACCGAGCTCGGCGCGGACCAGATGCCCACCCGGCGGCGCCGCGTCGGCGTACGCGGCACGCGCGGCATCGGCCCCGGCGACCTCGTCCACAACTCCCGTACCGGAGCGGTCGACGTGGACACCCGCAGCGGCCTGGTCACCCTGGACGGCGACCCGCTGCGCTCCGAGCCCGCCGACACCGTCTCCCTCAACCGCCTCTACTTCCTCTGACCCCGGCGCCGCCCGGCGCTTCTCCGACGGCCGGTTGCCTGTGGGCTCCCCGCTTCCCCAAGCTCCCCCGAGATCTCTCAAGGACACTCCATGACCTTCCGCATGCCGCCCGAGTGGGCCCCGCACGAACGCACCTGGATGGCCTGGCCGGGCCCCAACCCCACCTTCGCCACCGAGGCCGAACTGGACGAGTCGCGCCGTGCGTGGGCCGCCGTCGCCCTCGCCGTCCGCCGCTTCGAACCCGTCACGATGGTCGTCGGCCCCGGCCAGGAGGACGGTGCCCGCGCGCTCCTCGGCCCGGACGTCGACCTGGTGGTACGCCCCCTCGACGACGCCTGGATGCGTGACATCGGCCCCACGTTCGTCACCGACGGGCGGCGACTGGCCGCCGTCGACTGGACGTTCAACGGCTGGGGTGCCCAGGGCTGGGCCCGCTGGGAGAACGACCGGCACATCGCCCGCGCGGTCGCCGACACCGCCGCCGTCCCCGTGCACGGCTCCCCGCTCGTCAACGAGGGTGGTGCCATCCACGTCGACGGCGAGGGGACCGTCCTGCTCACCGAGACCGTCCAGCTCGGCCCGGAGCGCAACCCCGGCTGGACCCGCGAACAGGTCGAGGCCGAGGTCCACGCCCGGCTCGGCACCGAGAAGGCCGTCTGGCTGCCGCGCGGGCTGACCGGCGACTACGGCACGTACGGCACCCTCGGCCACGTCGACATCGTCGCCGCCTTCGCCCGCCCCGGCACCGTCGTCGCCCACGTCCAGCCGGACCCGGCCCACCCCGACCACGAGATCACCCGCGAGACCGTCCGCATCCTGCGCGAGGCCACCGATGCGCGGGGCCGCTCCCTGGACGTCGTGGAGGTCCCCGCCCCCACGGTGCTCAAGGCCGAGGGGGAATGGGTCGACTACTCCTACATCAACCACTACCTCTGCAACGGCGGCGTGGTCCTCTGCGCCTTCGACGACCCGCGCGACGAGGAGGCGGCGGCGATCTTCCGCGACCTGTTCCCGGACCGCACGGTCACCCTCGTCGACGCGCGTACGATCTTCGCGGGCGGTGGAGGCATCCACTGCATCACCCAGCAGCAGCCGAAGGTCTGAACCGCCCGGCCGCGGCCGAGGGTCCGAACCGCCCAGCAGCGGCCGAAGGTCCGGAAGACCGCGGCCATCCCACCCAGCCGAAGGTCCGAACCGTGCCCCCCGCCCCACGCCGCCGCAACACCGCCCCGCCCCGCGAGGAGGTGCTGGCCGCCGCCATGGCCACCATCGCCGAACGGGGCCTCGACGGCCTCACCATGGCCGGGCTGGGCCGTGAGGTCGGGATGAGCAGCGGGCACCTCCTCTACTACTTCCGCACCAAGGACGAACTGCTGCTGCGCACCCTGGAGTGGAGCGAGGGCCGGCTCGGCGCACGGCGGCGCGCCCTGCTGGCCGGGCCCGCGACCGTACGCGAACGGCTCGACGCGTACATCGGCCTCTACCTCCCCGACGGCCCGCGCGACCCGCACTGGACGCTCTGGCTGGAGGTGTGGAACCGCTCGCAGAACGCCGACGACGACGCCCGCGCCCGGCAGGCCGCGATCGAGGGTGCCTGGCACCGCGACCTGGTGGCGCTGCTCGCGGAGGGCGCCTCGCGCGGGGAGTTCCGTGGCGTCGACGCCGAACGGTTCGCCACCCGGCTGCGCGCCCTGCTGGACGGATTCAGTGTCCATGTCGCGGTCGGCCTCCCCGGTACCGGACGCCCCCAGATCCTGGACCAGGTGCGCGAGTTCATCGACGAATCGCTCATCGCCCCCGTACCGCCCGCCGCTTCGTGAACGCTCCGGCCGCCGGGCCGGCCGCCCCCGGCACCCGCCTCCCCCCGCACGTCTCCCGGCACACGCGCCGCCGTGAGCGGGCGCACCGCCCGGACGCACCCCGCACGGGCGAGCGCGCCGCCCCGGACGGACGTGTCGCGCCGCAGTGAACCGGTCGTACGCATGTACGCGTTGACCGTCGCCGGTTGCGCCCTTGTCGCGCTCCCGGCCGTTCGGGCACGGTGACGGACCATGGGACGAGAGCAGTGGAAGAAGATCTGGGTCGGCTCCGCCGGCAACATGGTCGAGTGGTTCGACTGGTTCGTGTACGCGACCTTCGCCGTCTACTTCGCGGACTCGTTCTTTCCCGAGGGCAACGAGACCGCCAACCTCATGAACACCATGGGCATCTTCGCCGTGGGCTTCTTCATGAGACCGGTCGGCGGCTGGCTGCTCGGCCGGGTCGGCGACCGCAGGGGCCGCAAGGCCGCACTGACCCTCACCGTCACCCTCATGTCGGCCTCCGCGGTCCTCATCGCCGCCGCACCCACGTACGGCACCGCGGGATACGGCGGCGTCGCCGTGCTGCTGCTGGCCCGGCTCCTCCAGGGCCTCTCCGTCGGCGGCGAGTACGCCGCCAGCGCCACCTACCTCACCGAGGCGTCCGCCCCCGGCCGCCGCGGCTTCGCCTCCAGCTTCCAGTACGTGTCGATGACCGCCGGCCAACTCGTCGGCCTCGGGCTCCAGATCGTCATGCAGCGCACCATGTCCGAGGAAGCCCTGCACAGTTGGGGCTGGCGCATCCCCTTCATCATCGGCGCGCTCGGCGCCGCGGTCGTCTTCTACCTGCGCCGCTCGATGCTGGAGACCGAGGTGTACGCCGAGTCGGGTGCCGCCGAGCAGAAGGACCGGGGCACCCTGAAGGCGCTGTGGCGGCACAGGCGCGAGGCGTTCCTGGTGATGGCCCTGACCATGGGCGGCACCGTCGCGTACTACACGTACACGACCTACCTCACCAAGTTCCTCTCCACGAGCGCCGGGATGGAGAAGTCCACCGCCTCGCTCGTCAGCTTCTGCGCCCTTTTCGTCTTCATGTGCCTCCAGCCGCTCGCCGGACTGCTCTCCGACCGGATCGGCCGCCGCCCGCTGCTGATCACCTTCGCGATCGGCTCCACCCTTCTGACGGTGCCGATCATGACGCTCCTCCGACACGCCGGCACCTTCTGGCCCGCCTTCGGCCTGGCGCTCCTCGCCCTGGTCGTCGTCACCGGCTACACCTCCATCAACGCCTGTGTGAAGGCCGAACTCTTCCCGACCGGTGTCCGAGCCCTCGGCGTCGCGCTGCCGTACGCCCTCGCCAACGCGATCTTCGGCGGTACCGCCGAATACGTGGCCCTGTGGTTCAAGAAGGCGGGTGCCGAGTCCGGCTTCTACTGGTACGTGGCGGGCTGCGCCGCCGTCTCCCTGGTGGTCTATCTCACGATGCGGGAGACCCGGGACATCGACCTGGGGCGGGTCGGTGCCGGAAGGCCGGAGAAGCAGGGGGCGGAGACGTCCGGTAGCCCCGATGCCCCGAGCGTCACGCCCGCATCCTGAGACACGACACGGCATGGAGGCCACCTTGTGCGACACTGCTTCCGTGCCCTCGTTCGTCATGATTATTGGCAACAGGCGCGCCGGTCCGCAGTGACCGTCCCGCACCACCCCGTGCGGCACGGCCACCGTGCCCCAGACCCGCGCGCAGACCTCTCGCACCCGCGAGGGGTTTTTTCGTTTTCCGGCCCTCACCTCGGTCGGGGCGAGGCGCGCGGGATGATGGGGGCAAGTGGAGCCAGATCGCCCGGATCCACTCATCCGACAGGAGTCAGACCAGCATGACCACCAAGGCCACGGCCACCGACGACGGCTTCCATGTCTTCGACACCACGCTGCGCGACGGGGCCCAGCGTGAAGGCATCAACCTGACGGTCGCGGACAAACTCACGATCGCCCGGTATCTGGACGACTTCGGCGTGGGCTTCATCGAGGGCGGCTGGCCCGGCGCCAACCCCCGCGACACCGAGTTCTTCGCCCGTGCCCGGCAGGAGATCCAGTTCAGGAACGCCCAGCTGGTCGCCTTCGGCGCGACCCGCCGCCCCGGGGGCAAGGCCGCGGAGGACCCCCAGGTCAAGGCGCTGCTGGACTCCGGTGCCCAGGTGATCACCCTGGTCGCCAAGTCCCACGACCGCCATGTGGAACTCGCCCTGCGCACCACCCTCGAAGAGAACCTGGAGATGGTCCGCGACACCGTCTCCCACCTGCGCGAACAGGGGCGCCGGGTCTTCGTGGACTGCGAGCACTTCTTCGACGGCTACCGCGCCAATCCCGAGTACGCCAAGTCCGTGGTCCGCGCCGCCGCCGAAGCCGGCGCCGACGTCGTCATCCTCTGCGACACCAATGGCGGCATGCTCCCCGCCCAGGTCCAGGCCGTCGTCTCCACCGTCCTCGCCGACACCGGCGCCCGGCTCGGCATCCACGCCCAGGACGACACCGGCTGTGCCGTCGCCAACACCCTGGCCGCCGTCGACGCGGGTGCCACCCATGTCCAGTGCACCGCCAACGGCTACGGCGAGCGGGTCGGCAACGCCAACCTCTTCCCCGTCGTCGCCGCGCTGGAACTCAAGTACGGCAAGACCGTGCTGCCCGAGGGCGCACTGGCCGACATGACCCGCGTCTCGCATGCGATCGCCGAGGTCGTCAACCTCATCCCGTCCACCCACCAGCCCTATGTGGGCGTCTCCGCCTTCGCCCACAAGGCCGGGCTGCACGCCTCCGCGATCAAGGTCGATCCCGATCTCTACCAGCACATCGACCCCGCGCTGGTCGGCAACACCATGCGGATGCTGGTCTCCGACATGGCGGGCCGCGCCTCCATCGAGCTCAAGGGCAAGGAACTCGGCATCGATCTCGGCGGCGACCGCGAACTCGTCGGCCGGGTCGTCGAACGCGTCAAGGAACGCGAGCTGAGGGGCTACACCTACGAGGCGGCCGACGCCTCCTTCGAGCTGCTGCTGCGTGCCGAGGTCGAGGGCCGCCACCGTGGCTACTTCCGCACCGAGTCCTGGCGCGCCATCGTCGAGAACCGCCCGGACGGCTCGCACGCCAACGAGGCGACCGTGAAGCTCTGGGCCAAGGGGGAGCGGATCGTCGCCACCGCCGAGGGCAACGGACCGGTCAACGCGCTCGACCGGGCGCTGCGCGTGGCGCTGGAGCGGATCCACCCGCAGCTCGCCAAGCTGGAACTGACCGACTACAAGGTCCGCATCCTCGAAGGCCGCACCGGCACCGAGTCCATCACCCGCGTCCTCATCACCACGAGCGACGGCGACGGCGAGTGGTCGACCGTCGGCGTGGCCGAGAACGTCATCGCGGCGTCCTGGCAGGCGCTGGCGGACGCGTACACCTACGGGCTGCTGCGGGCCGGCATCGAGCCGACCGAGTAGCGCGCCGACACGCGGCGGGCCGGTCCGGCCTTCGAACGGACCGGCCCGGTGTCCGGCCGCCTGCTCCAGGGCCGCCTGCTCCAGGGCCGCCTGCTCCCGGGCCGTTTGGCCCCGGGCCGAGGCCGGACGGTACCCGGCGTCCCGTTCCCGGCCGACCTGGTCCTCCGGCTTCCCCGGTTTTCCGGCCGGTCCCGTCTGCTCGCCGTCCGGGGCGCGTGGCGGGGCGCGGCTCGCCCGCGCGGGTTAGCGTCGAAGTATGCGGAACAGGACGTTCCTGACCTGGTTGGCCAGTCTGCTCCTCCTGATGCTGACGGTGGCCGTGCCCGCCACGGCGCACGCCCCGGCCGTCCCGCCGTCCTCGCCGTCCCCGGTCGTCGCGGCCGCCGCGGACCGGGACCACGGGGCGATCGGGACGGGGGAAGCGGTCGGGCCGTTCACGGCCGTCGGCGCGTCGAGCGTCGACGAGGTCGCGCGGGCGCTGCGCAAGAACCCCGTGTACGTCGACCCGGCCGCCGCGAACCAGCTCTCCGCGGCCCAGGCGGCGGCCCTGACGCGGAAGATCAAGGATGCCGACAAGCCCGTGTTCGTGGCGGTCCTGCCACGTACCCCGGCGTTCCCCGAACGGACCCTGCTGCCCACCCTGCGCACCCTCACCGGCATCACCGGCGTCTACGCCGTCCGCCTCGGCGACCGGTTCGCCGCCGGTGCCGATCCGCAGGTCATGTCCACGCGCGCGGTCCACAACCTCACCGCCGCCGTGAAGACGCCGGGGACGGGCACCGATGCCGCGACCCAGTTGAACGCCTTCGTCGACCAGGCCGTCGACCAGGCCAGGGGCAGCGCCCCCGCCTCCTGGGGCGGCACCACCGCGCGGGGCGGGGCCCCCACCGCCGGGCTGGTCGCGCTCGGTGCGGTCCTGGTGCTGGGCGGCGGCACGGCCTACCTGATCGCCCGACGCAACCGCAGGCGCGGGGCGGAGGAGGAACGGGCCGCTCTCGACAAGCTCCGGGTGGTCGTCGACGAGGACATCACGGCGTACGGCGAGACCCTGGAGCGACTCGACTTCCACCCCGCCGAACCGGGCGCCGACGACGCCATGCGCGCCGACTACGAACGGGCCCTCGACTCCTACGAGACCGCGAAGGTCCTGATGGTCCGGGCCCGCCACCCCTCCGACGTGCGCGCGGTGACGCGGGCGCTGGAGGACGGACGTTTCTCCCTCGCCGTCCTGGAGGCCCGCCGGACCGGCGGCGAACTGCCGGTCCGGCGCCCGCCGTGCTTCTTCGACCCGCGCCACGGCCCCTCGGTCACCGATGTCCGGTGGTCCCCGTCCGGGGGTGCGGTTCGCGAGGTCCCGGTCTGCGCGGCGGACGAGATCCGGCTGCGCGAGGGCGAGGCGCCGCTGAGCCGCACCGTCGAGACGGACGACGGCCGTCGCCGCCCGTACTGGGAGGCGGGCCCGGCCTACGGCCCCTGGGCGGGCGGATACTTCGGCGGCGGACTGCTTCCCGGCCTGCTGGTCGGCACCATGCTCGGCTCCATGCTGTCGAGCCCGGCGTACGCGGCGGAGTACGGCGGTGGCGACTTCGGCTCCGGCGGCTGGGGCGGTGGGGACTTCTCCGGCTCCGACTACGACCCGTCCGGGTTCGACGGCGGGGGATTCGGCGACTTCGGAGGCGGCGGCTTCGACGGCGGCGGCTTCTGAGGCACCAGTGGCTTCTGAGGCGGTGGTGGCTTCCGAAGCGCCGACCGGTGGCCTCCCCCGAGGGGCCGCCACCCCGAGCCCGCTCCCCGGTAGGGGCGATTCATGCTAGACCTAAACTCATGTTCGGTATCGGTCGATTTCGGGCGAGGCTGCGACGCTCCGTCCGGCGGCCGGATCAGCACGAGGAGAAACGCCCGGATCCCGCCGCGCCCGCGCCGCCCGGTCGCGGTGCGGCGGACCCCTCCCCGGCCCGCGAACTGCGGTCCCTGTTCACCGTGCGGACCGTGGCCGGCCAGGTGTTCTGCCTCGTGCTCGCGCTCGTCCTCCTGCTCGTCGTGGCAGGCGCGGTCGCCCTGGTGGTGCAGGGGCGCAGGGACAGTCTCGACGAGGCCCGGATGCGCACCTTGAGCGTGGCCCAGACGTTCGCCTCCGCGCCGGGCATCGTGACGGCGCTGGACGGCAAGGACCCCACGGCGATCCTGCAGCCGCGCGCGGAGGAGGTCCGCAGGGACGCCCACGTCGACTCCGTCGTCGTGGCCAGCACCCAGGGCATCCGCTACACCCATCCCAACCCCGCGCTGATCGGCAAGCACCTCATCGGCCCGTACAAGGAGGCGTTGACCGGTCCGGGCTTCACCCGGACGTTCAAGGGCAGCCAGGGACTCTCGGTCACCTCGGTGGTACCGGTCATCCGCCCGGACGGTTCGGTCGCCGGCCTGGTGTCCGTCGGGCTCACCAACGAGTCGGTGAGCAGTGTGACCGACCGCTACATCCCGCTCGCCACGGCCGTCGCCCTCATCGCGGCGGCGCTCACCACGACCGGCGCGGCCCTGCTGAGCCGACGGTTGCGTCGGCAGACACACGGGCTCGGTCCCGCCGAGATGACCCGTATGTACGAACATCATGACGCGGTGCTGCACGCCGTACGCGAGGGCGTCCTCATCGTCGGCGCCGACCAGCGGCTCACGCTCGTGAACGACGAGGCGCGCAGGCTGCTCGACCTGCCTCCGGACGCGGAGGGCCGAGCGGTGACCGACCTGGGACTGCCCCCGGACGCGGCCGCGCTCCTCACCGGCGGCGACATCGTCACGGACCAGGTGCTGCGCAGCGGCAAGCGGCTGCTGGCGGTCAATGTGCGGCACACCGACATGCGCCGCGGCCCTCCCGGCACCGTGGTGACACTGCGCGACACCACGGAACTGAGCGCCGTCACCGGCCGCGCGTCACTCATCAGGGAGCGGCTGCTGCTCCTGTACGAGGCAGGGGCCCGGGTCGGCACCACCCTGGACGTCACCCGGACGGCCCAGGAGCTGGCCGACGTCGCGACCCCCGGGTTCGCCGACGTCACCACCGTCGACCTCGCCACCCCCGCACCGCCGGGGGAGGAGCCCGCCGCCGATGTCCCGCTGAACATGCACCGTACCGCCGTGGCGTCCACCGACCCGGAGCAGCCTCTCTACCCGGTCGGCCACCAGGTCGGACTGCTGCCCACCAGGACCGCGGCCATGCGCCTGGACGTCGCGGAGACCGGGCTGGGGCCGGATGTGATCGCCCGGCTGGGGTGGCAGAACTGGAATCCCGAACGGGCCGAGGACCTCCGGCTGTTCGGGTTCCGCGCGGTGCTCTCCGTGCCGCTGCGCGCGCGGGGGGTCACCCTGGGGCTGGCGAACTTCTGGCGCTTCAGGGGGGCCGAGCCGTTCGACGGCGACGACGAGTCCTTCGCCGAGGAGCTGGTGGCCCGTGCCGCGGTCAGCATCGACAATGCCCGCCGGTACACCCGTGAGCACGAGATGGCGGTCACGCTGCAACGCAGTCTGCTGCCCCGCGGCCTGCCCGAGCAGACCGCCCTGGAGGTCGCCCACCGCTATCTGCCGGCGCGGGCCGAGGTGGGCGGCGACTGGTTCGACGTGATCCCGCTGCCCGGTGCCCGGGTCGCGCTGGTCGTCGGCGACGTGATCGGGCACGGCTTGCACGCCGCCGCCAACATGGGACGGCTGCGGACCAGCATCCACAACTTCTCCGCCCTGGACCTGGCCCCCGACGAACTCCTCGGGCACCTGGACGAGGTCGTCAGCCGGATCGACCGGGCCGAGGCGGCCGGCGAAAGCGGCGTCGAGATCAGCGGCGCGACCTGCCTGTACGCGATCTACGACGCGGTGTCGGGGAACTGCACGATGGCCCGCGCCGGCCATCCCGGCCCCGCACTGATCCTCCCGGACGGCACCGTCGAGTTCCCCGAGGGTCCGGTGGGTCTGCCCCTCGGCATCGGCGGGATGCCGTTCGAGTCGGCCGAGTTCCATGTGCCGGAGGGCAGCCGCCTGGTCCTCTTCACCGACGGTCTCTTCGAGCGCCGCGGCCGGGACATCGACGCCGGGCTGGAGATGCTGCGCGACGCGCTCGCCGGCCGCGACCGCACGCCGGAGGAGACCTGCGACGCCGCGCTCGACGCGATGCTGCCCGATCCGCCGACGGACGACGTCGCTCTGCTCGTGGCCCGTACCCGCATCCTCGATCCCGACCAGGTCGCGCAGTGGGACGTGGCCACCGATCCGGCGGCCGTGGCCGGGGTCCGCAGGAACGTCGCCGCATGGCTGTCCGAGCGGGGCCTGGACGAGGAGGCGTTCACCACCGAACTGATCCTGAGCGAACTCGTCACCAACGCGATGCGCTACGGCACCGGGCCGATCGAGGTCCGTCTCCTGTACGACCGCAGCCTGATCTGCGAGGTGTCCGACACCAGCAACACCTCACCGCATCTGCGCTACGCGGCGACGACCGACGAGGGCGGTCGGGGCCTGTTCCTCGTCGCCCAGATCGCCGAGCGCTGGGGCACGCGCTACACCGAGGCGGGCAAGGTGATCTGGTCGGAGCAGGCGGTCGGCGAACAGGGGGCCGCGGAGGGGCCCGCGGAACGGGCGGGAAACGACACCGGCGCGGCGGACGGGGAGCGCGGCGAGCCGGACTCCGGTGGCGGAACGGGGCCCCGGTGACGGACCCGCCGGGGCGTCGCCCCCGGTGACGGACCGGACGGGCGGGCTCCGCGGACCGGAGCCGGAACGGGCTTCGCGCCCCATGCCGAGCGCCCGCCTTCCATCCCTGGAGGGGGAGAGGGAGGAGGCGGGCGCGCTCGCGGTCGTGCGCCGGCCGGGACGGCGGGGGCACGAAGGGGGAGGGGGCAGAGGCGTCAGGCCTGGGGGGCGGCCTTGATCGCGGAGATGTCGAAGTTGAGCTTGACCTTGTCGCTGACCATCACGCCACCGGTCTCCAGCGCCGCGTTCCAGGTCAGGCCCCAGTCGGAGCGCAGGATGTCCGCGCTGCCCTCGAAGCCGACACGCTCGTTGCAGTAGACGTCGGTGGCCGAGCCGTTGAACTCCAGGTCGATGGAGAGCGGACGCGTGACGTCCTTGATCGTGAGGTCGCCGGTGATGCGGTACGTGTCGCCGCCGAGCTGCTCGGCGCGCGTGGACCGGAACGTCATGAGGGGGAACTTCTCGACGTCGAAGAAGTCCGCGCTGACCAGGTGGCCGTCACGGTCGGCGATGCCGGTGTCGATGCTGGCGATCTTGACGTCGATGGAGGCGGAGGAGTGGGCCGGGTCGTGGCCGTTGAGGTCCAGCTTGCCCTCGTACTCGCCGAAGGCGCCGCGCACGTTGGTGACCATGGCGTGCCGCACGGTGAAGCCGATGCTGCTGTGCGCCGGGTCGATTGTGTACTCGCCGGTCAGAGCGGCCAGGGCGGGGTCGACGGCGGTGGTGGCGACGGCGGTGGCGGACGGCGTGTCGTTCTTCTTGCGGCCGAACAGGGCCATGACTTCTCCTCGGGGGACGTGAGCGAGCGGCGATCAAGGTGTTGTTTAACCTTCAACGAGAATGACTGTAGTGCCATCTTGTTAAAGTTTCAATATGCAGCTCGTGTGGATGGCGGGCGCGACCTCGCGGGTGGCCGGCATTGCTCGCCCGACGCCCTCAGTCCTCTGGTTGACGCCTCCAGCCCTCTGGCGACGCGCATAGAAGTCGGGCACCATCTCCCTGGCCCTTGTTTGTCATGACCAGGAGGAGTCCCCCCATGGTGTCCCGTATGACACTGCGCCCCGTCCTGACCGCCTTCGCCCTCGTCCTGGGCGTGCTCTTCGCCCCCGGCATCGGTGTCCTCGGCAGTGGTGCCACCGAGGCGCACGCCGTCACCAAGCTCACCCACGCCCAGGCCACCGCCCGGTTCAGCTCCTCCGGGGTCACCTGGTCGTCCTCCGGCGGCTGCTCCAACCGCAACGTCTCCACCTGTACCTCGTTCGACCAGCTCAACCTGCCCACCGCTCAGGGCGCCCAGACCCTCAAGAGCGCCACCGGCTGCGCGCTGAACATCACGGGCGGCACCGAGACCGGGCACGCGAGCGGCACGTACTCGCACTGGAACGGCTACAAGCTCGACTTCGCCAAGTCGACCTGCCTGACGAACTACGTCAAGAACACCTTCACCTACATCGGAGTGCGTGGTGACGGCGCTCCGCAGTACAAGTCCGGTTCCGGCAACATCTACGCCGACGAGGGCAACCACTGGGACGTGACGTACTACAACTGCGGCGGCTGCTGACCGTACGCCGCGCACACCGCGCCGCGCACACCGCGCCGCGCACACCGCGCCGCGCACACCGCGCCACGCATGCAGCGCCGCCCGAAGTGAACATGTGGGTGCTGGCCCTGACGACTATGTCGGGGTCGGCACCCACACGCGTGTACGCGCCCGGACCGGCGCCGCCGCGCCCGGCCGGACGGAGCCGTCGTCGGCCGGCAGGGGGGCGTAGGCGATCGGCGTCCAGACTCTCCGTCACTCCGTGGATCCAGGGGGGAGTTGGCCGATTCCGTTCGCGCGAGTGGCGCAGGCTCCGTATCCCGCCTCAATAGTCTATTTGGACTGATAGATTTCGACCATGCCTCGTCGCGCACTCGACAACCCGATCGTCCTCGCGGTGCTGGGACTGCTCCTGGAGCAGAGCTCGCACCCGTATCAGATGCTCTCCGAGCTGCGAAAACGCAGTGACAACCACGCGGCCGCGATCACCCGCGGCACCCTCTACAACACCGTCGCCGCCCTGGCAGAGGCGGGATGGGTGGCAGCCCAGGGGCAGCAGCGCTCGGGCAACCGCCCGGAGCGGACCGTGTACGCCCTCACCGACGCCGGACGCGACGAACTCGTACGCCGGCTGGACGACCACATCCGTACGCCGGAAAGGGAGTTCTCCCAGTTCCTGGGCGCCGTCAGCTATCTCGGCGCACTGGGGCCGGAAGGGGCCGTCGAGGCCCTGACCGAACGGGCCCGGCGCCTCGGGCGGCGTACGGCGGCGGACGAGGAACGCCTCGCGGACACGCTGACGTCGGGCGTTCCCCGGCTGCACGTCATCGAGGCGGAGTACGCGCTAGGGCTGGCGCGCGCCGAACTGGCCTGGATCGACACGGTCGTCGACGACATCCGCACCGGGCGACTGGCCTGGCCCGAAGTCCCGGCACCGAGGTCCGAAGCCGGGTGGGAGCGCCCCGGGGCCGGGCGGGAGACGCCCGAGACCGGGCAGCCGCCCGAAGCCGGGAGAGAGGGGCCCGAAGCGGGGCGGGAGCGGGAAGCAGGGGAGGACGCATGACGCCGAACGCCCACGAGGGGCTGCTCTTCGGGATCTATCCGGGTTCGGTCGCCGGTGACGACTCCGGAGGGCTGGCCGCCGGTCCGCCGGACGACCCCGCCCGCGTGTCCCACGCCCTCGACCTGCTCCAGGGCCGGGCCGGGCGCCCGTTCCTGGTACGTGCCTACACGGGTTTCGGGGACGACACCCGGCTCGGCGGCCCGCACCCGACGGGCACGCCCGCCGCCGCGGAGCGGTACGCCGGCCGGGGGCGCCGACTGGACCTGGTGGCCCAGTACCGCTCGGCAGCCGCGGACATCGACGGATACTGTGCCTTCCTGCGCGAACTCGTCGAACAGTACGGGGCGTCGACCGGAACGCTGCAAGTGGCGGAGGAGCCCAACGTCGCGTCGAACTCCGTACTGGACGGCTACTACCCGGGCGTGAGCGAGGCGATCGTCCGAGGCGTGTCCGCTGCCAAGGCACGGGCCCGCGAACTCGGCCACACCCACCTGCGGGTCGGCTTCAACACCACGCCGCTCTTCGGGCCCGCGGCCTCCTTCGTCACCGGCCTCACCGCCCTCGGAGGCGACGGCTTCGTCGCCGAACTCGACTACGTGGGGCTCGACTTCTTCCCGGACGTGTTCCGACCCGTGCCCGCCGCCGAGCTGGCGCCGTCCGTCGAGGGACTGCTGCGCCACCACCGCCACACGGTCCTGGAACCGGCGGGCCTGGGGCACCTGCCGCTGCACATCACCGAACACGGCTGGCCCACCGGCCCTGACCGCTCCCCGCGCCGTCAGGCCGAGGTCGTCGAGACCGTGGTGCGCGTCATCGCAGCCCATGCGAGGGAACTCCGGCTGAGCGGCTACACCCACTTCGCGCTGCGCGACGCCGACAGCGCGAACCCGGACCTGTTCCACCGGTTCGGGCTCACCGCCGACGACTACACCCCGAAGCCCGCCTTCGAGGCCATGCGGGCGCTGATCGAACGCTTCGGCGTGTGACAGGAGTGGGGCGGTTCCACCGGCCCCACAGGGCTGTTGACCTGAGGGGCCGGGTTCCGTGCGTCGTCGGGACGGACGTCCGCGGGGACGGGCGGCAGAAGGCCATGGGGTACAGGCATCGGGCGGACATCCATGAGGTGGGCGGTCCGCGTGGAGGCGGCCTGGGGGCATGCCCGTTCCTTGCCACTTTCAGCCTATAACGCACGGGGGGCCTTGCGGCAAGGCCCCCCTTGTGTCGCAGAATCATCCGCCCGGGTCGGGACCTGCGGAAACTCAGGGGCGACCGGGTCTGTCACCCCGGTCCGTACGCCATGCCGCACGCGTCGGCCCCAACCTGCCGCACAACGGAGTTGATGATGTGAAACCCCTGACCGCCAGCGCTTTCGACCTTGCCGACCGCCTCGCCCCGAAGGCGGATCCGGCGCTGATCTCCGATGACGAAGGGCACTTCGAGGCCATCGCGGAGAGCCTCGACGAGCTGATCACCGAGTTGTCCGAACGCCTCGTCGCCGAGCGCAGGGCGCCCGGCGGCCTGGGGCGGCAGGCGATGGACCGGGACGCGGAGATCCACCGGCTGACCGGACGCCTGCGCACCCTGCGCCGTTTCGGCCTGGACCTGTGCCTCGGGCGCATGGTCGGTGCGGACGGCGCCGACCCCGTGTACGTCGGACGACTCGGCCTGGCCGACAGCTCGGGGCGCCGACTGCTGGTCGACTGGCGTTCCCCTGCCGCCGAGCCGTTCTTCGGAGCCACCCACGCCAACCCGATGGGGCTGGCGAGCCGCCGCCGCTACCGCTGGACCGGCGGTCGGATCAGCGACTACTGGGACGAGGTGTTCACCCCGGACGGGATCGCCGGGCACGCCGCGCTCGACGACCAGTCCGCCTTCATCGCCAGTCTGGGCGGCAACCGGTCGGCACGGATGCGGGACGTGCTCGGCACCATCCAGGCCGACCAGGACGCCATCATCCGCGCGGGATCACGCGGCGCCCTCGTCGTCGACGGCGGTCCGGGCACGGGCAAGACCGTCGTCGCCCTGCACCGCTCCGCCTATCTCCTCCACTCCGATCCGCGCCTCGGCCACCGCAGGGGCGGCGTGCTGGTCGTCGGCCCGCACCAGCCCTACCTGGGCTACGTCGCCGACGTCCTGCCCAGCCTCGGGGAGGACGGCGTGCGGACCTGCACCCTGCGGGACCTCGTCGCCGAGGGAGCCGGGGCCGGGGCCGAGACCGACCCGGAGGCGGCCCGGCTGAAGTCGTCCGCGGACCTGGTGAACGCGATCGAGGCGGCCGTCAGGTTCTACGAGGAACCGCCTGCCACGGGCATGACGGTCACAACCCACTGGTCCGACATCCGGCTGACGGCCCACGACTGGGCCGTGGCGTTCGAGGCGGCGGAACCCGGCACCCCGCACAACGAGGCGCGCGACCAGGTCTGGGAGGAGCTGCTCACGATCCTGATGGACAAGCACGACGGCGGCGCCCCGGAGAACATGCTCCGCACCTCGCTGCTGCGGAACAGGGAACTGCGCACCGCCTTCGACCGCGCGTGGCCGCTGCTCGAAGCGGCCGATCTCGTCGCCGACCTCTGGTCGGTCCCCGCCTACCTGCGGATGTGCGCCCCCTGGCTCGCCCCGGAGGAGGTCCGGCTGTTGCAGCGCACGGAGGGACGGGCGTGGACGGTGTCCGACCTGCCGCTGCTCGACGCGGCACGGCAACGGCTCGGAGACCCGGAGGAGGCGCGGCGCAAGCGCCGTCACGAAGCCGCTCTCGCCGTCGAACGCGAGCACATGGCCCGGGTGATCGACACCATCCTCCAGGCCAATGACGACGGCGAGGGCGCGGTGACGATGCTGCACGGGCAGGACATGCGGGACACCCTGGTCGACGGGACCGCGGCGACCGGCGCCGAACCGGACCTGCTCGCCGGGCCGTTCGCGCACATCGTCGTGGACGAGGCGCAGGAACTGACCGACGCGGAGTGGCAGATGCTGCTGCTCCGCTGTCCATCCCGCAGCTTCACCATCGTCGGGGACCGCGCCCAGGCCAGGCACGGGTTCACGGAGTCATGGCAGCAGCGGCTGGAGCGGGTCGGGTTCGACCGGATCGCCCTGGCCTCCCTGAGCGTCAACTACCGGACGCCGGCGGAGGTCATGGCGGAGGCCGAACCGGTCATCCGGGCCGTGCTCCCGGACGCCAACGTGCCGACCTCCATCCGCGGCGGTGGCGTCCCCGTCGCCCACGGGCAGGTCGGGGACCTGCCCACGATCCTCGACGCCTGGCTCGCCGAGCACGCCGACGGGATCGCCTGTGTCATCGGCGATCCCGCCTTCCGGCCGACTCCCCGCGTCCGGTCACTGACCCCGGAGTTGTCGAAGGGGCTGGAGTTCGACCTGGTCGTCCTGGTCGATCCCGAGAGGTTCGGCGAGGGCGTCGAGGGAGCGGTCGACCGTTACGTCGCGATGACCCGGGCCACCCAGCGACTCGTCGTCCTCACCAGCCACTGACACGGTTCCCGTGGGGGCGCTGCGGCGTCACCGCGCGAGGCGGACGGACAAGGGGCGGGCGGACCACCGACCGTGAAAGCCGGCGGTCCAGGGCGCGTAGGCGCGGAGGAACGCCGGCGGCCCGCGCCACGACGTCCGACTCGTCATCGGGCAGCTGCCGGGTGCCGAGCCCGGAACGCATCTTCTCCCCGATCCTCGACGAGGACCACGCGATCAAGATCGTGAGGGACTGGAGCGTGAAGGACAGTGGTGTCGGCTCCGTGACCCGATTCGAGGTCGAGTCGGAGTTTCCGAGCCGGTATCCGGTCCAATAGGCCAGAGGGCGGACGGTCCCCGAACCGGGGCTTCTGGCCGAGGAGTTGGACGACTTCAACGCTCACATGGTCGGCGAGAGCCAGGTGGTCCACGAGTTTCGCTGAGGCAGGCGGCTCGCCGACGGGGCAGGCCGCCCGGTGCGACGATCGCCGCGTTGCCGATGTGATCGGCGCCTGGAGAGAACGAAGTGCGGGTGGAGAGCCGGCTCACTGGTGACTGCCGCAGCCGGGTGCGGCCTCGCGATCCGCCGAGACAGGAGACCCGAGAGCCACCTCGCCGGTCTCCACCCGCGTGGGGCGGTGATCTGGACGCGCAGTCTCCGCCCCACGCCCTGATCAGGACTCGGGACAGGCCCTGGCCGACCGGGTTTCGTTGCCCGCCAGGGCACTGAGCCGAAGGGCAGCGCGACGCCGCCCAGGGAAGGTGAGTGAGGTTCCGAGCGCTCAGCCGGGTGGCGTCGGCCGATGTGTGTCCGCGACCGTGACCATCGGTCAGTCAGCAGCTCAGGAGCCACTTGCTGTTTCAGGACGGGAGTCGTACGACCCCGTGGCCGGTGGCGTGTCGTTCCGGCTCTCCAGGACGACGGCCGGCTCGATCGGCGAGGCGATCTCCTGGGCCTTGCTGTGAGACGCCCAGTCGCGGATTCCCATGACGACCATGACGAAGAAGATCGCGTAGACGATCCCGGAGAAGTACAGCTGGGAATGGATGGCGAGGGGCACCCCGACGAGGTCGACGGCCAGCCAGACGAACCAGAACTCCACGTACCGCCGGGCCTGGGTGTACATCGCCAGGATCGAACCGACGAAGATCCAGGCGTCGGCCAGGACCATCCACCAGGGAGCACCCGGGTAGAACGACGCGTCGGTCGCCTTGAGCAGGGCAGCGAACGCGAACGTGCCGACGGCCATGACGGCGATCAGCACGACGCGTTCCCGCCACGATGCCCAGCGGACGTTGATCGTGCCTTCCTTCTCCCTGCTGCGCCGCCACGTCGCCCAGCCCCATGATGCCGATGCTATGATCACAACTTGCCGGGCGGCGTTGCCTCCGAGATGGACGTTCAGGCTCGCGATCAGCAGCAGGACCGACCCGAGGATCTGCACCGGCCAGGCCACGAGCAGGCGTCTCAGTGCCAACCAGACGGTTGCGAGCGCCAGGATGTTGCCCAGGAAGTCGGACCAGTAGACGGAGACGCCGAAGAAGCTGAATTGGTCGTTCAGCCACTGGAATGCGCTCATTACCAACACCTTTGTTTGTTCGGGACAAGACTGGGCGTGAGTGATGGGCCCGGACCGGGCCGGTCATGACGCACGGAGTTCGGCGGTGCGCGCCGAGTCCGTGCGGATGGATACCTCAGGCGGAGAGGGTGCTCCCGTGCGCGGCGAGCACGTCGGTGAGGACGCGCCGCCCGTGGTCGGAATCGAGAAGCGTCTCGGACCGCAGGACGTCCTGCCGGGCGGAGCGCACCAGGTCGTCGGGTGACGCGAACTTCACCGTGTCTCGAATCCGTGCCACGAACCACAGCCCGACGCGCTCTCCGTAGAACTCGTCCGAGGTGTCGTGGCAGTACACCTCGACATGTACATCCGAGGTGTCGCAGAAGGTCGGGTTCGACCCGATACTGATCGTTCCGCGGTGGACGGTGCCGGTCGAGTGGCGTACGACCCAGCCGCTGTAGATCGCAGGCGGTGGGACGCGTGAGCCGGGGTCGGCCGCGATGTTCGCGGTGGGAAACCCGAGCCCGCGGCCTCGGCCGGCACCGTGCACCACCACACCCGTGAGGCCCGGGTGGACGGGCAGGTTGTCACGCATGGGGGGTGAGCTCGCGGAACTGGCTGGTGTGGAAGACGAGTGGTTCCACACCGGAGAACAGTTCAGCCGTCCTCAACTCCATGAGCACGATCTCGTGATCGCCGCCGTCGTAGGTCGCGCACACCCGAGCGGTCAGCCAGAGCGCGGCGTCCTCGATCAGGACGGCGCCCTCGGGCGTCGCCTTCCACGCGACGCCGTCGAAGCGGTTGCCCTCCCGGGACGCCAGGCGTCGGCACAGCGCACCCTGACCGTGGCTGAGCACGCTCAGCCCCAGAACGGGTGCCGCCGCGAGGCGCGGCCAGGTGGCCGAGGTGCGGGCCACGCTGATCGCGACCATGGGCGGTTGGAGCGAGATCGAGACGAACGAGTTCGCCGCGAACCCGACCGGTTCCATCCCGCGCAGCGCGCTTATCGCGACGACACCGGTCGGGTAGGCCCCGAACGCTTGTCGCAGCGTCGCCGCGTCCAGCTCCGCCGGCGCGGATGTCGCGGGCGGGTTGTGGGCAAACGTGGCCATGGACTTCCGACATCCTCTCGTCGCGCGTGCTGATTTCAGTGCCGGTACTGGGCCGCGGGGTGGCTGGCCGGCAGCGCGCGGTCGGATGCTCCGGTGAGACGTTCGCGCAGGCTTTCCCCCTCCGCGTACTGCCCGCGGAAGACTCCGCGCGCCCGCAGGATCGGCAGGACCGACTCGACGAAGTCCGTCGTCGAGGTCGGCTGGATCGTCGGGGACAGCAGGAATCCGTCGAGGTCGGCGCCTTCCGCCAGCGCGCAGATCTCGTCGGCGATCTCCTCGGCCGTGCCGACGACGGGCCGTGCTCCGACGCCGTGGGTGTGCCAGTCGCCGAGGACATCACCGACCGTCTTGCCGGCGAAGCGGGCCACCTGGGTCTGCGAAAGCTCGGTGGAGAGATCCGCCATGGGCGTCTCGGGCGCGTAGGACGAAAGGTCGAGCCCGGTGAACATGGCATAGCTGGCGACGGTCACCTCGGGCCGCTGAGCGTCGAGGATCTGCTGATAGCGCCGTTCCGCATCGGATGTCGTCGCACCGACGACACACGAGAACGCCGACATCACCTTCACCTCGTCGGCCCGGCGCCCCGCCTTGACCGCCTCCTCACGGATGGAGGCGGTGTGCCCGGCGAGTTGCTCGACCGAGCCGCTCCCCACGAACATGCATTCGCCGTGCCGGCCGCCGACCCGGCGCCCGGCCGGCGATGCCCCTGCCTGGAACAGCACGGGCGTGCCCTGCGGCGAACGCGCGGTGTTGCCGTACCCCTCCGAGCGGAAGAACGGGCCCTTGTGGGTGATGAGGTGCACCTTGGCAGGGTCGGCGAACCTTCCGTCCTTGTCCTTCTCCAGCGCGTCCGGCTCCCAGGCCCCCTCCCAGTACTTGTAGACGAGGTCGAGGAAGTCCTCGGCCATCCGATAACGGTCGTCGTGCGCCACCATCTCCATGCCGAACGCCTTGACCGCGGTGTCGGCCGTGCCGGTCGTCACGATGTTCCAGCCGATCCGGCCACCGGAGAGCTGGTCGAGCGTGGCCATGCGGCGCGCGAACGCGTACGGCGGTTCCACGAGGACGGAGCCCGTCATGACGAGGCCCAGGTTGGTCGTCGTGGACAACAGCGCGGACGCCACGACCATCGGATCGAGCCGCGGAAGGTCGAGGGTCTCCTCCGTGGCGATGGGCGGGCGCACGCCGTCGATCTCGGACCAGCCCCAGGCGTCGGCGAGGAACAGGAAGTCCAGCTTGGCGTCCTCGCAGATCGCGGCGAGATCGCGCCAGTACTCAAGAGTGTCGAAATGGTGCCGTCGGCTGTCGGGGTGGCGCCAGGTGGCCGTGCCACTCGCATTGGTCTGCGCGTTCTCGAATACGCCGAGCTTGAGGTTCCTCATGGGTGGTTCTCCGTAGTGCTGGTGGGTGGCTCGTGGGACGTCAGGAAGCAGAAGTGACTGCGGGGACGTCGAGTTGGGCCGCGTAGGGCATGGATGCCTGTGCACCGAGGCCGGTGACGGCATGCGACGCCGCGTGCACGGCACGTTGGGCTGCGGTCGGAAGGTCGATGCCGCGTGCGAGGGCGTCCGCGAGGGCACCGCAGAAGGTGTCGCCGGCGCCCACGGTGTCGACGGCGTCCACGCATGGGGCGGGGATGTGTGTGATGTCCGTGCTGCGCGCCTCCTTCAGGATGGCGCCGTTTGCACCGAGTGTCACCACGACGGCCCGGCACGGGAGCGTGGCGCGCTCCAGCAGGCCACGCGCCTCGTCTACGTCCGCGGGCAGGGCGGTGCCGAGAAGTGAGGCGAGTTCTCCGAGGTTGGGGACGAGGACGTCGACGGCGGCCAGTACCCGCGTGTCGACCGGGCGGGCGGGGGCGGGGTTGAGGATGACGATCCCGCCCTGTTCGCGGGCCCGCAGGATGGCCAGGCCGACCACGTCGGGTGGTATCTCGTTCTGGACAAGGACGACCTCTCTCGTCGATCGGACGAGCCGGGACGGCAGATCCTGCACACCGAGGTCGGCGTTGGCCCCCGGATTCACGACGATGGTGTTCTCGCCGGCTTCGTCGACGACCACCGCGGCGATTCCGGTCGTGGCTCCCTCGTCCGGCCGCACGGCATCGACGTCCACGCCTTCGGACGCGAGCGCGTCGAGGATGGCGGCCGCGTCCGCGCCGACCCTGGCGACGAGACGCACCCGCGATCCGAGGCGGGCGGCCGCGACGGCCTGATTGGCTCCTTTGCCGCCGGCCCCCTCCACGAAGTGCTGTGCGAGCACGGTCTCGCCGGGGTGCGGCAGGTCCTTGACAGTCAGGACGAAGTCGCGGTTCACCGAACCAACGACGGTGATGGACGACACTGATACTCCTTGGGAGATCGATTTCCGACATGTTGTACCAGCGTTTACGCGCCGTCAAGTAATCTGCTCAACGCTGTTTGTTGGCGTATCCGCCCACCGACCGAGAAGGACACTCACGTGACAGTGCCCCGACTCCTCGACGTGGCCGAGGCCGCCGGCGTCTCCCGCGCGACGGCATCACGTGTCCTCGCGGGCACGCCGCGCAACGTCGATCCCGAGCTTGCGCGCCGCGTCGAAGAGGCCGCGCACCGGCTCGGCTACCAGACCAACCACGCCGCCCGGGCACTGCGCACCGGCACCACCGGTGCCATCGGCGTCATCGTCCCCACCCTCGCCAACCCCTATTTCGTCCAACTCGCCGATGCCATCGCACAGCACGTGCGTGCCGCCGGCGGCACGCACGTGGTCTCCGACGCGGCGAACGACACCGCGATCGAGGCCGAGCAGATCGACACCCTGCTCGATGGCCGAGTGGACGGACTGTTCGTCGTCCCCGTATCGGCCACCGCGTCCGGACCCGCCATCCGCAATGCCGCCAGACGCCGTCCCGTCGTCCTCTTCGACCGGTGGGCCAAAGGGTCCGGCACCGTCGCCGTCACACTCGACAACGCGTCCGCGGTCGAGCTTCTCGTCGATCACCTGGAGGGCATCGGGCGGCGCCGGATCGCTCTCGTCGCCGCCGATCAGGCATCCTCCTCGGGCGCCGAACGGCTCGCGGCCTTCACCAAGAGGCAGGGGCCCGACGCCACCACCATCCTGCTGCCCAGCTTCACCACCGACGCCGGACGGACGGCGGGGCGCCGCATCATCGAACAGCGTGACCAGGTCGACGCGGTCGTCTGCGGAGCCGACGTCCTCGCCGTAGGGCTCGTGAGCACGCTGCACCGTTCATCGGTCGCGGTACCCGGGCAGATTGCCGTCACCGGGTTCGACGACACCGAGATACTTGAGCTCCTCGATCCGCCCATCACATCCATCCGCCACCCGTTGTCCGCCATGGCCGAACGCGCACTGACTCTGCTTCAGGCACCCGGCCGCGAACGAACCGAACGGGTCGAACGGTTCGCTCCCCAGCTCGTCGTTCGCGCCTCGACCGATGTGGAGCCCTGACGTATGGTCACGCCACTGGTTCAGCGCGGTGTGGTGGTGCCCGCCCGGGCCTCGGCGGGAGACGCCCACGGGCCGACCGATGCCGTTACGTCACCCGATCCGGGGCACGGCCTCCACCGCTGGATCCGGCCCGTGAACGCTCCACAGCAGGTGCTTTTCCCCCAGTCGGTTCGCCGACCGGCGCGGCGAGATCCCACGGATTCGGGTAAGTAGCATGCTCGGTCATGGCGATGTTTGTGCACTTGACGTCGGCGGCGAACGCACAGCGCATCCGGCGGTCCGGTATCCGGGCGGCCAGCCACGGACAAGGCGGTGTGCGCGGGGTGTACTGCTTTCCGGTGCTGCCGTCGCACACCCTCACCCACCAGTGGCTGCGCGAACTGGCCCGTTTCGGGCGCCGGGGTGGGCTTGTGGCCGTCCATGTACGGCTCGACGACGACGAGCACGTGCTGGTCGGGCGCTATACGGACCGGGCGCGGGACGCCCAGTCCACCGTTCCCGCGGCCGAAGCGGTGCGGCGCATCGCCGCACTGGACGACCCGCGAGGGGGTTCCTGCACATTCACCGGTACCTCGACCCGAACGATGGGCGGGGGCTGTTGCTGGTGGCGGCGCTCGCGGACAAGCGGGGCGTGGGGGAGCGGAAGCCCGGCGAGGTGGTGTGGTGCGAGTTCGCGGTACGCGGCCGAGGGCCGTGCCCGGCGGCGGACGCACCGGCCAGTGGGCCGACCCCCTTGTTCCGTGAGCGGGCGAAGGGGTGGTCGTGAGCGGCAGCGGCTGGGTGACGGTGGCCTGAGCGGCGGGTCCGAAGGCTGTCGCGTGGCCGATCCGTGTTCGTGCCTTGCGCCCGGTGCGGGATGTCCGATTCGCTTCGGTCGTTCTGTCCCGAGAGCGGCACAGAACCGGAAACACCAGAGTGGTGGCTCCTATCGGTTCGAGCCGTGCGTCGGTTACTCCTGGGACGGCGGCCCTCGACGGGTCGTTCCCGTGGACGTGGAAGGAACCCGGCTGTGAACGACTGGTACGTGGACGACCGCTGCACCAACTGCGACGTCGCCCGGCAATTCGCCCCCGACCTCATCGGCGAGGAAGACGGCAAGTCGCGGATCCTGCGGCAGCCCGGAGACGAGGCGGAGGAACGGCGCTTACAGGCCGCGGTCTTCGCCTGTCACACCCGCTCGATCCGCCCCGCGTCGGGGCGGATCGACCCGGCACTCGACCCGTTCCCGATGGCGCTGGACGACGGCGTACTCGTGTGCGGGCACAACTCCCGGCACACCGCGGGGGCCAACTCCTATCTCCTCCTGCGGCCTTCCGGCGCGGTCATGATGATCGACACCCCGCGCTGGAGCCCCGGACTCGCCGAGCGGTACGCGGCGTCGGGCCCCGTCACCGATGTGCTGCTCACCCACCGCGACCATGTCGCGCACGGGCGGCGCTACGCCGATCACTTCGGGGCCCGGCTGTGGATCCACGAAGACGACCTCGACGCGGTGCCGGACGCGGACCAGGTGATCCGGGGACTCGATCCCGTGGAGATCGGCGAGGGCGTCACCGCCCATCCGCTGCCCGGCCACACCCGGGGCAGTGTGCTCTACCTCGCGGACGACCGGTACTGCTTCAGCGGCGACAGCTTCTACTGGTCGCGCACGACCGGTGATCTCGAAGTCGTGGACAGCGTGACCTGGTACTCCATCGAGGAGTTGGCCGCCTCGCTGGCCCGGACGGCCGTGCTTCTGCGGTTCGAGTGGGTGCTGCCCGGCCACGGCGACCGGCACCGCCTGGACGCCGACGAGATGTCCCGGCGGCTGCGCGCACTGGCCGAACGCGCGGCACTGCTGCGGCCCCGGCCGGTCGACTTCACGGCCGTCCGCTGGTGAGCAGGGCTGGTGAGCCGCCGTTCGGGAGGCGGCGGGCGCGGTGGGCACGGCGTTGCCGACAGCCGGGCGCAGCGCCCGCCACCGTGCCCGAACAGCGGCGCGGGGTGGCGGACACACCGTCACTTGGACTTACGCAACACGGTTGTTGGACTGGAGCACGCGGAGTAGTCGCAGGTCATTGACGGTGTCCGGGCGCGGGGACTACGCAGTGCACATGTCGCGAAGAATCACTTCGGCGGGTGCAGCAGCCGCCTCAGCCGCAGTACCGGCCTTGGCGGGGACCGCCACCCTTCCCGCCACGGCATTCGCCGGCCCCTCGCCCGCCGACGCCGACGGCACGGGGAAGGCAGGATCGCCGCTGCCGACGGCGGCCGACGGCGCCCGGAGGCCCACCGCCGACACCACCGGCGCCACGTACGCCGCCCCGATCGTCGGCAGCGGCAGCGGCAGCGGCGACGGCGGCAAGGGAAACGGCCACGCCGACTTGGGTGACGCCCGTTTCCGCCGCGGAAACTGACCCTTCCCCCGAGATCCGGGACGGTGCGCCGCCGCCCGGACACCGGCCCCGTCCCCACACCCCCACCTCCCGGACCCTGACGACCCCGCCAAGAACGGAGCCGCACATGCCCACACCGCCCGAATGGTCACGCCGTACCCTGCTCGCCCTCTCGGCGGGCACGGCCCTGGCCGTCGCCGTCCCCGGCTCGGCCATGGCCGCGAGCGCGTCCGCGACGACGGCGACCGGGCTCGGCGGAGCCGCGGGCGCCGACGAGTTCGACGAACTGCGCGGACGGTGGATCGGCATCACGCTCGGCACCGGCTTCGACGCGACCGCCGAGCCCTACGCGTCCCGCCTCACCGCCCTCGGCACCCGGGCGCGGGCGTTCCGGTCCACGATGAGCCCGCAGCCCGGCTCGCTGTGGCCCGACGCCCCGTACGACCCGCCGGCCGGCATCACCCAGGCATACAGCAGGCTGTGGACGATGACCCAGGCGTACGCCCAGCCCGGCACCGGATCCACCGGTGACGCCGCGCTCCTCGCCGACGTCGTGCGCGGCTACGACCACCTCGCCGCGACCGCCTACCACACCTCCGTCAAGCCGTACGGCAACTGGTGGGAATGGCAGATCGGCAGCCCGCGCATCCTCATGGACATCACCGCCGTCCTGTACGAGCACCTGGGTGCCGCCCGCGTCGAGGCCGCCCGCGCCGCCGTCGACCACTTCATCCCCGACTCGGTGCTCCGCGACTACAGCGGCACCTCCACCGGCGCCAACCGCGTCGACCTGTGCCGCTC
This sequence comes from Streptomyces sp. NPDC052042, assembly GCF_044548345.1. NCBI lineage: Bacteria > Bacillati > Actinomycetota > Actinomycetes > Kitasatosporales > Streptomycetaceae > Streptomyces > Streptomyces sp. NPDC052042. The sequence continues at coordinate 318,479 of NZ_JBIUBU010000003.1, forward strand.
CGTCGTCATGCGCGGCGTCCTCGGCCGGGCCCCCGCCAAGATCGAACTGGCCCGGGACGCGCTCTCGCCCGTCTTCCCGTACGTCACCTCGGGCGACGGCCTGTACGCCGACGGTTCGTTCATCCAGCACACCACCATCGCCTACTCCGGCACCTACGGCCAGGTCATGCTCGACGGGCTCGGCCGCCTCTTCGCGCTGCTCGCCGGATCGGCCTGGGCCGTCACCGACCCGAACCGGCAGATCATCCTCGACAGCGTCGAGAAGGCCTATGCCCCGCTGATCTACAACGGCCTCGTCATGGACAGCGTCAACGGCCGGGCCATCAGCCGCGGCATCCTGAAGAGCGACGACCTCCAGATCCTGCGCGGCGACCACTTCCACGGGCAGGGGATCATCGCGGGCATCGCGCTCCTCGCCCAGGGCGTCTCGGTGGAGGAACGCGACCGGTGGTACGGCATGATCAAGGGCTGGATCGCCCGCGACCGCACCAGCCCCATCCTCGCCGCCCCCCAGTACGGCATCGCGGACCTGTCCCGGCTGCACGCGGTGCAGGCGAGCGCCGTGCGGGCCGCGCCCGAGCGGGTCGGCCACCACCTCTTCGCGGGCATGGACCGGGCCGTGCACCGCCGTCCGCACTGGGCCGCCGGCATCTCCATGGCCTCCCAGCGGATCTCGTACTACGAGTGCGGCAACGGCGAGAACCCGCGCGGCTGGCACACTGGCGCCGGAATGCTCTACTGGTGGCCCGACGGCCGGCAGGGCGACCAGTACACCGACTGGTTCTGGCCCACCGTCGACCCCTACCGGCTGCCCGGCACGACGGTGTCCACCAAGCGGCTCGCCGACCGGGCGGGCGGCGAATGGGGCGCCGCCAAGCCCGCGACGAGCTGGGTCGGAGGGACTACCGACGGAGAGTTCGCGGCGGTGGGCCAGCACCTCAAGGGCCTCGGCTCGACGCTGCAGGCCCGCAGGTCGTGGTTCTGCCTCGACGACACGGTCGTCTGCCTCGGCGCGGGCATCACCAGCACCGACGCGACGCCCGTCGAGACGGTCGTCGACAACCGCATGATCGGCGAGAACGGCACCGCCGCCTTCACCACCGAGGCGAGCCGCGCACCCCGTTGGGCCCACCTGGACGGGCACGGCGGCTGGGTGTTCCCCGATGGCGCCGCCGGACTGCGCACCCTGCGCGAGGACCGCACCGGCGCCTGGTCCGACATCAACACCACCAGCTCCCCCGAGCGCCGTACCCGCCGCTACCAGACCCTGTGGCTCGACCACGGCACCGACCCCGTCGACGCCGACTACGCGTATCTGCTGATGCCCGGTGCCTCCCGGGCGGCCGTCACCGCCCGCGGCGCCGACCGGCAATGGCTGACCGTGCACGCCAACACCGCCGCCGCGCAGGCCATCTCCGTCCGCTCCCTGGGCGTCACCGCCGCCAACTTCTGGGAGCCGGGCGAGGCTGGACCGCTCTCCGCCACGGCCCCGGCCGGCGTCCTCGTGCGCGAACGCGGACGCACCATGACCGTGTGCGTCAGCGGTCCCGATCGGAGCGGCGCCCCGGTGGACGTCGTCTGGGAGCGCCCGGTGCACCGGGTCGTCTCCGCGGACCCCGGCATCGAGGTGCTCGCCACCGGGCGGCGCCTGGTACTGCGGGTCCGGCCTGGGACGGACGGGCGCACCTTGAGGTGTGACGTCCGGTAGGCGACGCCCCGGCGCGGGGAGGTCCGTCGGGCGACGTGCGCCGGCGGACCTTCCCTTCCGCGCCCGAGCCCCACATGTGTCAGGGTTCGTACGAGCACGCCGGGGGGTGTGTACGGAGCGCGCCGGGGATGTGCACGGAGCGTGCGTGGGGCGTGGGCACGGAAGGGGCCGGGGGAGGCCGGTGGCGGACCTGCGGCGGGGCGTACCCTGTGCGGAACGCCCGACCGGAGGACGCCCCGAGGCTGACGGGAGTGTGCGGCAGACCACAGGGGTGGTTTATCGAAAACCCACAACGTCGGACCGGTGGAAGCTGGAACTTCGCCTGCATGGCGTGGACACACTGTCGGGCCCCACCAGGAATCGGGCCGGGAGACTGTGCGGAGTCGACGGAAGAATTTGCTTGCCGGGGTTCGTAGGGTCGGTACATGACCGTTGTGGACGAAACCTCGGGCGACCCGAGTGACACCCGCGGCCGGGTGGCCGAGCTGTTGGCGCTGCGTGAGCAGGCTCGTCGCGGACCGAGCGACCGGGCGACCGAAGCGCAGCACGCCAAGGGGAAGCTGACGGCGCGCGAGCGTATTGAGCTGCTGGTCGATCCGGGTTCGTTCCGGGAGGTCGAGCAGCTGCGCCGGCACCGGGCGACCGGTTTCGGTCTGGAGGCGAAGAAGCCGCACACGGACGGTGTGGTCACGGGGTGGGGCACGGTCGAGGGCCGCACGGTCTTCGTCTACGCGCACGACTTCCGGATCTTCGGCGGTGCCCTGGGCGAGGCCCATGCCACGAAGATCCACAAGATCATGGACATGGCCATCGCGGCGGGTGCCCCGCTGGTGTCGCTGAACGACGGCGCGGGAGCCCGTATCCAGGAGGGCGTGAGCGCGCTCGCCGGATACGGGGGGATCTTCCAGCGCAACACCAAGGCGTCGGGCGTCATCCCGCAGATCAGCGTGATGCTCGGCCCGTGCGCGGGCGGCGCCGCCTACTCCCCGGCGCTGACGGACTTCGTGTTCATGGTGCGGGACACCTCGCAGATGTTCATCACCGGTCCCGACGTGGTCAAGGCGGTCACGGGCGAGGAGATCACCCAGAACGGCCTGGGCGGCGCGGACGTGCACGCCGAGACGTCGGGGGTGTGCCACTTCGCGTACGACGACGAGGAGACCTGCATCGCGGAGGTCCGCTACCTCCTCTCGCTCCTCCCGCAGAACAACCGCGAGAACCCGCCGACGGTCGCCTCCGACGACCCGGTCGACCGGCGCGGCGACGTCCTGCTGGACCTGGTCCCGGCCGACGGGAACCGCCCCTACGACATGCACAAGGTCATCGAGGAGCTCGTCGACGACGGCGACTACCTGGAGATCCACGAGCGCTGGGCCCGCAACATCGTCTGCGCCCTCGCCCGCATGGACGGCCAGGTCATCGGGATCGTGGCCAACCAGCCGCAGGTCCTGGCCGGTGTCCTGGACATCGAGGCGTCCGAGAAGGCGGCCCGTTTCGTCCAGATGTGTGACGCGTTCAATATCCCCATCGTCACTCTTCTGGACGTACCCGGCTTCCTGCCGGGCGTGGATCAGGAGCACGGTGGAATCATCCGGCACGGTGCGAAGCTGCTCTACGCGTACTGCAACGCCACCGTGCCGAGGATCTCGCTGATCCTGCGCAAGGCGTACGGCGGTGCCTACATCGTGATGGACAGCCAGTCCATCGGTGCGGACCTGACATACGCCTGGCCGACCAACGAGATCGCCGTGATGGGTGCGGAGGGCGCCGCCAACGTGATCTTCCGGCGGCAGATCGCCGAGGCCGAGGACCCGGAGACCATGCGGACCCGCATGGTCAAGGAGTACAAGGCCGAACTGATGCACCCGTACTACGCGGCGGAGCGCGGCCTGGTCGACGACGTCATCGACCCCGCCGAGACCCGCGAGGTGCTCATCGCCTCGCTCGCCATGCTCCGCACCAAGCACGCCGACCTGCCCGCCCGCAAGCACGGCAACCCCCCGCAGTAGTCCCCGGCCACCGCCGCGAGAACACCGCGAGGCCGCCGGGCCCGCGACGATCCGCGAAGAACCCGCCCTGACCTGCGAAGACCTGCCGAGAAGACGGAGAATCCACCCATGAGCACTGCCACAGCCTCCGTGCTGCGCGTCGAAAAGGGCCTTGCCGAGCCCGAGGAGCTGGCCGCCATAACCGCCGTCCTGCTCGCCCGCGCCGCCGCCCAGCCCGACACCCCCGCCCACTGCGGCCGTACCACCGCCGGGTGGCGCCGTCTGGAGCGCACCTCGGGCTTCCGCGCCCCGCACTCCTGGCAGCGCTGAGCTCCTGGCAGCGCTGGGCTCCTGAGAGCGCTGAGTTCCCGGCAGTGCTGAGGGACGCCACGACGCACTGATGCCCCGTACCTCCGGGAGACCGGAGGTACGGGGCATCAGTGCGTCGTACGGCGTTCCCTCTCCGTGTTCTGCTCGGGGACGCCCGTGGACGTCCCCGAGCAGAACACGGAGGTCACGGCATTAGCGCAGGCGTGCCATCAGTGCGTGTTCGACGAGGGTGATCAGTCCGCTCTTGGCGTCGGCGCGGTGGCGGGCGTCGGTGGTGATGATCGGGGTGTCGGGTCCGATCTGGAGTGCTTCGCGGACTTCGTCGGGGGTGTAGGGCTGGTGTCCGTCGAAGCCGTTGAGGGCGATGATGAAGGGGAGTCCGCTGTTTTCGAAGTAGTCGACGGCGGGGAAGCAGTCGGCGAGGCGGCGGGTGTCGACGAGGACGACGGCGCCGATGGCGCCGCGGACGAGGTCGTCCCACATGAACCAGAAGCGGTCCTGTCCGGGTGTACCGAAGAGGTACAGGATCAGGTCCTGGTCCAGCGTGATCCGGCCGAAGTCCATCGCCACCGTCGTGGTGGTCTTGTCCCCCGTGTGCGTCAGGTCGTCGATGCCCGCGGACGCGGACGTCATCACGGCTTCGGTGCGCAGCGGATTGATCTCCGAGACGGCACCGACGAACGTGGTCTTGCCCACGCCGAAGCCCCCTGCCACCACGATCTTCGCCGAGGTAGTGGAGCGGGCCGCTCCGCCGCTAGAGCTTGCGAAGTCCACTGAGCACCCTTTCGAGCAGTGTCACATCTGGCTGGCCGCCGGCGGACTCGTCGCCGCCGGGCTGATGGATAGCGACGAGTCCGGCCTCCGCCAGGTCGGCTACGAGGATCCGGACAACGCCGAGGGGTATCGAGAGCAGCGCCGAGATCTCGGCGACCGACTTGATCTCGAAGCACAACCGGCAGATCCGCTGGTGCTCGGGCAACTGCCCTTGCAGCCGCGACGGATCGGCCGTGGTACTGACCAACGCCTCAATCGCGAGTTGGTAGCGCGGTCGGGTCCGGCCGCCGGTCATGGCGTACGGACGGACGAGGGGGATGTGCGCGGCAGCGGCCGGCTCGGTGGCCTGTCGCGGCGGCACGGGCTGACTACGGGGCGATCGGGGCGGGACGTCGTGGTACGGCCGCTGCGAGGGCCACGCGGGCTCCTGCGGGCCGTTCTGCGGCTGCCCCGGCTGCTGAGGCCACTCCTGGGGCTGGTAGGGCCGGTACGGCCGCTGTACGCCCTGTCCGCTGGGAGCGGAGGGGAAGTTGAAGGGGTTGCTCCCGTGCTCACCCGGCACGTCCTGGCCACGGCTGTACCGGTGCCCGTCTGGGGGTGTTGTCACGATTCCTCCTCCGCCTGCCGGTCCCGACCGGTGGGTCCGCGCCACCGCACCTTATGGCTCGGTGGCGTGAAACGCACTGTCCGTTTCTCAGTTAAGAAGACTTCCTTGGAGTTCGGCTCGGAGGTCCGGGGTGAGGACGGTGCCCGCTCGGTCGACCAGGAGGGCCATTTCGTAGCCGACCAGGCCGATGTCGGCTTCCGGGTGGGCGAGTACGGCCAGTGAGGAGCCGTCGGAGATGGACATGATGAAGAGGAACCCTCGCTCCATCTCCACGACCGTCTGGTTCACGGCGCCGCCCTCGAAGATCCGGGAGGCGCCGGAGGTCAGCGAGGTCAGACCGGAGGCGACGGCCGCGAGCTGGTCGGCTCGGTCACGGGGGAAACCTTCGGACATGGCCAGCAGGAGTCCGTCGGCGGAGACCACCACCGTGTGGGACACCCCGGGGGTGTTGTCCACGAAGTTGGTGATCAACCAGTTCAGATTCTGCGCCGCCTGGCTCATCGGGCTCACACTAACGCTCCTGGTTGTAGGTGTTACTTGTGTCCGAACCCGCGTTACGTCCCCGCAGTACGCCTCGCCGCAGGTTGCTCAACCTGCCGCGGACGTCCTCGGGCGCGCGGGAGACCTGTGGGCCGCCCTGCGGTGTCTGCTCCGCCGTACCCTCGACCAGATTGGCCCTGGGCACCCGCCGGGGAAGTCCGGACGGGGTGACCCCGCCCGCCTTCGGGTCACGGAGCTGCTCGGCCCGCGTCCAGCGTTCGTCGTTCGTCGAACGCCAGTCGTCGGAGCCGTCGTCCTGCCGCGCCGGTGACGGCCGCGGCGGTTCCTCCCGCTGCTCCGGCCGCTGCGCGGCAAGCGGCTGGTTGTCGCCGCGACCGGTGGGCTGCCAGTGCTGCTGACCGCCCCGCCGCGGCAGACCGGCTTCGGTCAACTCGTGGCCGGAGTTCGGGATGGGCCCCGGACGGTTGAAGCCTACGCTTTCCCGCGCTTCGGCGGGGGCGCTCAGAGTCGATTCCGTTTCCGCCCCGGACAGCGGCTCGTACGACTCCTGTTGGGCGTCCCGGTCCGCCCACTCGTCCTGCTGCGGACCAGTGGTGAACGCTTCCTCCTGCACCGGCCGGCCGGCGACGCCGGACGCATATGCCTCTTCCGGATACGAGGCTTCCGGATAGGCCGGCTCCGGGTACCCGTCCGGGGCGATGGGACCGGGCTGTCCGGCGGGGGACGCGTGGCCGCCCGCGTGAGGAGCCGCGGCGTACGGCTCCTGGCCGTACTGCCCCTGCCCGTACTGCTCCTGGCCGTAAGGCTGTTGCCCGTACTGTTCCCCGCCGTACTGTCCCTGGGCGTACTGCTGCTGCTCCGGCTCCCTCGCGTACCGCTCCTGGCCGTAGCCGTTCTCCGGGTATCCGTTCTCCGTGTACCCGGCCCCGGTGTACCCGTGCTCCGGGTACCCGTTCTCCGCGTACGGATCCTGGGTGAACTGAGGCTGCTCACCGGCCGCCGGGCCGCCCAGCGCGGCCCGGCGCTCCTCGCGCAGCAGCGAGCGGCCCACCGGGTCCATCGGTGCGGCCCCGGTGGGCTGCTCGTAGCGGGAGTCGTCGAAGCCCAGCTCGGCCGCCGTGCGCATCCGGTTCGGCGCGACGGGCTGTTCGGTCCCCGGCTGCTCCGGGATGATCGAGGAGACGGTGAAGTCGCCCTGCGCCTCGGCGGGTGCGCCACCGCCGCCGTGCGTGATGACGTCCGGCAGCATGACCAGCGAGGTGGTGCCCGCCAGTTCGCCCGAGGGACGCAGCTGGACCCGGATGCCGTGCCGGTCCGAGAGCCGGCCGACCACGAACAGGCCCATCCGCTGGGACACCGTGGCGTCCACCGTCGGCGGGTTGGCCAGCCGGTGGTTGATGTCGGCGAAGTCCTCGGGGGTGAGCCCGATGCCCTTGTCGTGGATCTCGATCACCACCCGGCCGTCGGGCAGCCGGGTCGCGGTGACCCGCACCTTGGTCTGCGGCGAGGAGAACGTGGTGGCGTTCTCCAGCAGTTCGGCCAGCAGATGGACCAGGTCGGTGACGGCCTCGCCGTGGATCTCGGTCTCCGGCACACCGGACACATCGATGCGCTCGTACGACTCCACCTCGGAGCACGCGGCCCGCACCACGTCGACCAACGGGACCGGCTGGTTCCAGCGGCGGCCCGGCTCCTCGCCCGCGAGGACGAGGAGGTTCTCGCCGTTGCGGCGCATGCGGGTGGCCAGATGGTCCAGCCGGAACAGGTTCTCCAGCTGGTCCGGGTCGGCCTCGTTGTTCTCCAGGTCGGTGATGAGGGTCAGTTGGCCCTCGATCAGGGACTGGTTGCGACGCGAGAGGTTGGTGAAGATCGCGTTGACATTGCCCCGGAGCATGGCCTGCTCGGCCGCCAGCCGGACCGCCTCGCGGTGCACCTGGTCGAAGGCGCGGGCGACTTCGCCGATCTCGTCGTGGCTGTCGATCGGCAGCGGCCGGACACGGGTGTCGACCAGCCCCGGATCGTTCCTGGACAGCTGGTCGACCAGCATCGGCAGCCGCTGCTCGGCGATCTGGAAGGCGGCCGTGCGCAGCTCCCGCATCGAACGGCTCATCTGCCGTGCCATCAGTCCGGCCAGGACGAAGGCGGCCAGCAGGGCCACGAGTACGACCGCGGCGTCGACGACGGCGTCTTTGCGGGCCTCGGACGAGATGCCCGCCGCCTCGGCCACCGCCTTGTCGACGAGTTCCTTCTCGACCGTGCCGTAACCCTCGAACTTGGCCGTGGCGGCCGCCATCCACGTCTCCGGTGTGACGCCCTTCGCGGCCAGTTTCTCGGGGGACTCGCCCCGCGCGATGTGCTGGGCCATGCCGTCGAAGACCGAGCCGTCGGCGCTCGGCGGCTCGACGAACGGGGTGCCCGCCGCCTCGGCCCGCTCCTTCGCCTTCTTCAGCTCCTGAGCCCCGGCGGCCGACTGGGCGGTCATGACCTGCTTCAGCCGCTTTGCGTCGGCCTCCGTACCACCGGAGCTGAACTCGTTGAGCGCGATCCGTTCCAGGTAGTTGTACGAGCCGAACGCCTTCACCTGGGCGTCGAAGGTGGCGTCCTTCCGGCTCGGCCGCACCAGCAGATGCATGCCGATGGAGCGCTGAAGCGATTCTGCGGCCTGGGCCAGCTGGATCGCGTAGACCGTGCGGCCGTAGCTGGTGATGTTGCCGGTGCCCAGACCCAGTTCGTTGGCGAACTCCATCAGGGAGTGCTGCACCTGGACGTAGCCCTCTTCCGTCCTCACCGGGTCCATGCCCTCGGCGTAGGCGGACTTGCGCAGCTCGGGGAGCTTGGGCTCCTCCAGCCGGAACAGCCGCAGGCGCCGTTCCAGACCGTGCTTCGCGGGCATGTCCTTCACGGCTTCGTCGAACTTGGCCGCGGCGGCGTCGGTGGTGGCCCGGACCTGGTCGATGGTGGCGTCGTCGCGGTTGTTGGACAGCAGCGGGCGGGCGGAGAGGTCGCGTTCGTCGAGGAGCGCCTGACCGTACTCCGAGGCCGCACGGACGATCAGCGCGGTCTTCTCCGCGTCCTGGGCCTCCCGCCAGGTGTCGATGGACCCCTTCACCTGGAAGCCGCCCATGACCAGGCCGACCAGCACCGGAATGAGGAGGATGGCGTTCAGCCGGGTGGGCACCCGCCAGTTGCGCGGGGCCATTCGGCTCGTACTGCCACGGGGCGCCGTCGCTTCGGACGCGTCGACGGGCGATGCCACGGCACGCGGCGGCGGCGGGGTGAAATTGCCCCGCTCAGGCTGCGCCGCGGAGCCATCCTTGCTTCGCCTCACTCGAACAACAACCTCTCGGCGTCGGCACCTACGCTGTGCCGTATTTCGTTCAGGGCCGTACTACTCAGAAGTTCGTCGAATTCCAGCACGGGGAGCGGTCGCGTTCCAAACACTCGGAATCGGCCATTCCGAGTGGTCCAAGCCTCAGATAAAACGGGCATAAAGAACAAGCCCCGCCAAAAGGCGAGGCTCATGTGAGCGTAGCGGCACCGATCGGTCGCTTCGGGTGCTGAACTCGGGGTAATTCTCTGTCGAAACGTTATGAAGCGGGGGGCGGATCGTGTCAAAGGACACAGCCCCGCCCCCGCGGGTCGCTTAGGTAACTACCGTACCGCTGTTCCGACTTGTACCTACTTGAGCCGTGCCATCAGTGCGTGTTCGACGAGGGTGATCAGTCCGCTCTTGGCGTCGGCGCGGTGGCGGGCGTCGGTGGTGATGATCGGGGTGTCGGGTCCGATCTGGAGTGCTTCGCGGACTTCGTCGGGGGTGTAGGGCTGGTGTCCGTCGAAGCCGTTGAGGGCGATGATGAAGGGGAGTCCGCTGTTTTCGAAGTAGTCGACGGCGGGGAAGCAGTCGGCGAGGCGGCGGGTGTCGACGAGGACGACGGCGCCGATGGCGCCGCGGACGAGGTCGTCCCACATGAACCAGAAGCGGTCCTGTCCGGGTGTACCGAAGAGGTACAGGATCAGGTCCTGGTCCAGCGTGATCCGGCCGAAGTCCATCGCGACGGTCGTCGTCGTCTTGCCGGCGGTGTGCGTCAGGTCGTCGATGCCCGCGGAGGCCGAGGTCATCACGGCTTCGGTGCGCAGCGGGTTGATCTCCGAGACGGCACCGACGAACGTGGTCTTGCCCACGCCGAAGCCCCCTGCCACCACGATCTTCGCCGAGGTAGTGGCCCGGGCCGCTCCGCCGCTAGAGCTTGCGAAGTCCACTGAGCACCCTTTCGAGCAGTGTCACGTCCGGCGTGCCGCCGACGTCTCCGTTGCCCGGCTGGTGGATGGCCACCATGCCGGCTTCCGCCAGGTCCGCGACGAGGATCCGGGCCACGCCGAGCGGCATCGACAACAGCGCCGAGACCTCGGCCACCGACTTGACCTCACGGCAGAGGTGGCAGATCCGCTGGTGCTCGGGGAGCAGTGTCGCCATGTGCGCGGGGTCGGCCGTGGTGGAGACCAGCGCCTCTATGGCGAGCTGGTAGCGGGGCCGGGTCCGGCCGCCGGTCATGGCATACGGGCGGACCAGCGGCTGGTCGCCTTCACCGTCGTACGACGCGTGGTGCAGTGCGCCGTACGGATCGGATGAGGCGGGTGGCGGGGTCATGAATCCTCCGGGCGTGACAGCAGAGTGTCGGCTTGCCGTCTGAAGGGCCGGTGGGGCTCTAGGCGGCCGGACGGGCGAGGGCTGTGGGCGTTTCCTGAGCGGTCGGGTCTGTGCCGGTTCCGCGGTCGCCTACTGGAGCAGGCTTCCTTGGAGTTCGGCTCGGAGGTCCGGGGTGAGGACGGTGCCCGCTCGGTCGACCAGGAGGGCCATTTCGTAGCCGACCAGGCCGATGTCGGCTTCCGGGTGGGCGAGTACGGCCAGTGAGGAGCCGTCGGAGATGGACATGATGAAGAGGAACCCTCGCTCCATCTCCACGACCGTCTGGTTCACGGCGCCGCCCTCGAAGATCCGGGAGGCGCCGGAGGTCAGCGAGGTCAGACCGGAGGCGACGGCCGCGAGCTGGTCGGCTCGGTCACGGGGGAAACCTTCGGACATGGCCAGCAGGAGTCCGTCGGCGGAGACCACCACCGTGTGGGACACCCCGGGGGTGTTGTCCACGAAGTTGGTGATCAACCAGTTCAGATTCTGCGCGGCCTGACTCATCGGGCTCAACTAACGCTCCTGCTGGTGAGTGGGGCCGAGTGGAAAGCTGCCGGTCGACTGGTTGTTGGCCTGCCGACCCTGCTGGATGCCCCGGCGGAGATTGGTCAACCGCCCGCGCACATCATCGGGCGCACGCGACACCTGGGGACCCGGCTGGTGGTTCTGCTGCTGGGCGGTGCCCGGCACCAGGTTCGCGCGAGGTACCCGGCGAGGCAGTCCGGAAGTGGTGACTCCGCCTGCCGCGGGATTCTTGACCCGCTCCGCCTGCCGTACGAGTTCGTCGTTCGGCGAGGGGCGCCAGGTGCTCGTGGGGGCACCCGAGTCCTCTCCCACGAGGTCCGGCGCGGCAGGAGCGAAAGGCTCCTCCGGGTCGGTCCGCTGGTGGGAGGCCGGCTCCTGCGGCTCGTCGGGCGGCTGCTGGCCGCCCTGCTGCGGACCGCGGAACCAGTCGGTCTCCAGGGTGTCGTACAGCGGCGTACCGCCGTCGCCCGGGAGGGCGACGGGCGGCAGCGCGTCGTGCCGCGGCTGCGACGGCGGGACCGGGCGGTACTGTCCGTCACCGGCGGCGGTGGGCGCGGCGGGCGACTGCGGTACGCCGAAGTCCTCGTCGTCCCGGCTGCGCTGGCGCGGCGCCGACAGCCCCTGATCCCGCACCGGGGCGGGCTGCTGCCCGAAGTCGGGGCGGGTGAACTGCCCGGTGTTCGCCGGGTCCTGGTGCTGCCCGAAGTCCGGACGGGCGAACTGCGCCGTGCCCGCGGGGTCCTGGTGCTGCCCGAAGTCGGGGCGGGTGAACTGCCCGGTGTTCGCCGGGTCCTGGTGCTGCCCGAAGTCCGGACGGGCGAACTGCGCCGTGCCCGCGGGGTC
>NZ_JBIUBU010000003.1:330537-495018 GCF_044548345.1 Streptomyces sp. NPDC052042
GGTCCTGGTGCTGTCCGAAGTCGGGGCGGGCGAACTGCGTGGTGTTCGCCGGGTCCTGCGACGGCCCGTCCAGCGGGGACTGCCCCTGCGGGGCGGGGGCCGAGAAGTCGGGACGGGCGAACTCGGCGGTGGAGCCGGGGCCCTGCCGCTCGTCGTCCAGGGAGGGCAGCGGGGCGAGCCGCGGATTTCCGGGCAGCTGGAACTGGCCGGTGGTCTCGGGCTCCTCGTGGCCGCGCGGGGCGTCCAGCGGGGACGGTGCCCCGGCGCCCCAGCCGGCCGCCTGCGGACGCTGCGGCAGGGAGGTGCCCCCGGGCAGCTCGGCGCGCGGGCCACCGACCGGAGGAAGCTGACGACCGGGCGCGGCCTCACCGCCGCCCCGGCCGAGCGGGTCCTGCGGGGCCTGGTGCGGGTGCGGCGCCTGCGGCGGCTGCCACGCGGCCAGGTCCGGCCGGCCCTGCGGGGCCTGCGCGTCCTGGCGGTTGTGACCGCGGCGGCTCTCGTCGAACAGGTCGGGTCCGGCCGGCTCCGTACGTCCGGCTCCGCCACCCTGGCCGCGGGCGCCCAGGCGGGCACCGTTGCCGAACGCGCTGGCGATACCGCCGCCCTGACGCGGCGCCGGGCGCGAGGCGTCCTGCGGACCGCCATCCGGCAGGAACACGTCCGGCCGGCCCTGCTCGTCCGGCGAGCGGCGGGGCCCGCCGTCCCGTGTGGGCAGCGCCGCCCGCGGGCCGGAACCCGCGGAGACCTGGCCGGGCGCGCCGCCCTGGACTGCTTCGAGCCGGCCCGCGGGCGCCGCGGGGGCGCCGCCGGGACGGGAGCCACCCGTGCCCAGCGCGACACCCGGGGCGGACTGCTGACCCGGTCCCTGGCCGGGGGCCGGGCGGCTGCCGCCGTGCGCCACCTCGACCGGCAGCATGACCAGCGCGGTCGTGCCACCGGAGTCGGAGGGGCGCAGCTGGATCCGGATGCCGTGGCGCAGCGACAGGCGGCCGACCACGAACAGACCCATGCGGCGGGAGACGGACACGTCCACGGTGGGCGGCGAGGCGAGTCGCTCGTTGATCGCGGCGAGGTCCTCGGGGGAGAGGCCGATGCCGGTGTCGTGGATCTCGACCAGCACCCGGCCGTCGGGCAGCGCGTGACCGGTGACCCGGACCTTGGTCTGCGGGGAGGAGAACGACGTCGCGTTCTCCAGCAGCTCGGCGAGCAGGTGCACCAGGTCGTTGACGACCCGGCCCGCGACCTCGGTGGCGGGCACCGCGGCCAGCTCGATCCGCTCGTACTGCTCCACCTCGGAGGCGGCGGCGCGGAGCACGTCGACCAGCGGGACGGGCCGGGTCCAGCGGCGGCCCGGCTCCTCGCCCGCGAGGACGAGGAGGTTCTCGCCGTTGCGGCGCATGCGGGTCGCGAGGTGGTCGAGCTTGAAGAGCGAGGACAGCTGGTCCGGGTCGGCCTCGCGCGACTCCAGTTCGGAGATCAGCGAGAGCTGACGCTGGATGAGGCCCTGGCTGCGGCGCGAGAGGTTGGTGAACATCGCGTTGACGTTGCCCCGGAGGAGCGCCTGCTCGGCGGCGAGCCGGACCGCCTCGCGGTGCACCTCGTCGAAGGCCGCGGCCACCTGGCCGATCTCGTCCCGCGAGTGCACGCCCACCGACTCGACCGAGGTGTCGACGTCCTGCGGGTCGGAATCGGACAGCTGCTTGACGAGCTCGGGCAGCCGGTCCTGGGCGACACGCGTCGCGGTGTCCTGGAGCCGCCGCAGCGAACGGATCATCGACCGGGCCACGACGAACGCGCCCACCAGCGAGACGCCCAGCACCAGCAGGATGAGCGCACCGCTGATGATCGCTTCGCGCTTCGACTCGTCGCGGAGCTCGCGGGCCTTGCTCTCCATGTCACCGAGGAGGGTGGCCTCGATGGTCGTCATGGCCTGGAGCTTGGTGGAGCTCTGGTCGTACCAGTCCATGTAGGAGCGGCGCGCGGTGCCCTTCATGCCCGTGGGGCTGTCCAGCACCTTCTTCGCGTAGGTGTTGGCGGCCTTGATCTCCGGGTTGCCGTCGTCCAGCGTGGCGGTCAGCTCGGCCGCGTTGTTGCCGGTGGCCGCGTAGACCGCCGCGAAGGAACGGCGGGCCGCGGTCTCCTTGCGCAGCGCCGCGCGGCCGAACTGCTGGTCGTTCTGGTCGAGGTGCGGTTCCTTGTCGCCGACGGGCAGGGCCGCGGCGATGATCGCCCGCTGGATCGACGCGTACTCCTTGGCGGAGGAGAAGGCCGCCAGCGCCCGGGTCCGCTTGATCATCTCCGAGTTGCTGGTGGCCTGGGCCATGTCCTGCGAGAGGCTCAGCAGTGAGGTGATCAGCTGGCTGTACTGGTCGACGGTCTGGAGGCTCGGAGCGCCCTTGGCGTACGCCGTCTTGCGGATGTCGCGGATCTCGCCGAGCTGGCTGGCGATCTGGTTGACGCTCGAATAGATGCCTTCGAGGGCCTCGTCCCCGGAGGGGTCGCCGATGGAGGTCGTCGCTTCGAGGAAGGCGGCCTGCGCCTTGTCGGTCTTCTCGCGCGGGACGCTGACCTTGTAATTATTGGCGTCCCCGCCGTGGGACAGCGGACCGGCCGAGCTGTCGCGCTCCACCTGGAGCGCCTGGGCGAGCGAGGTCGCCTGCATGGTCAGCTTGGTCAGCAGCTGCATGTGGTCCAGCTGCTGCATGTCGTTCATGGACTCGTTGATCCGCAGACCGCCGAGCGTGGTCGCCGCGACGACGGGGAGCGCGAGCAGGGAGACCAGGCGCGTGCTGATGCGCCAGTTGCGCAGGGCCATGCGCGACCCCGTGCCGGAGGGCTCCCGGGACTTGGACGACGCGCTCGGCTCGCCGCCGCCGCTGCCGTCCGTCGCGGAGCCGCCGGGGCGCCCGTCGTCGGCGTCGCCGGCTCTGGCCGGCCCGGGGCCCTGGGCGTGCTGGGGCGAGGAGCCGCGGTCGGTCCCGCTCTGCGGCTCCGGCTCCGCCGCGCCTTCCCCTCGGCTCTGGCGGGCCTGGGGAGACCCCGTGCCTTCCCTCTTGAAACGTCCCTGCACTAGCGTCGCAACCTCTGGACCAGGCGCCCCTCCGCGCGAGGCGGCGGGACGGTGTCGGCGTCGTGGGGCGAGATATCCGCCCCTGTCGGTCGTGAGTGACCGGCGCTCTTCCCCCTTTCCGCCGCCACTCGGCGCTGCTTGCGCCCTGCGCGCCGGCTGTGAACCTGCGGCGGTGCGTGGAATTCCAGCACAGTGCCGGATCTCCAACAAGGGCCCCGTGTCAGGGCGGGACGCGGGTGACCCGTTGTGATGACGAGATCACCAGTGGTGGAGGGTGATCGTGGACAAAACGGAATATTGATCATCAATGGGTTGGCAGTCCGGGGTGTCCCAGTCGACATGATCAGGAGAGGAATGGTTATTTTGGTCCGGTTATGTCTGTTTTGCCTGGGGTCATCGCATGTCTGAAATGCGTCATTTATTCCTGCATTGGTGAGCAAACTCACACAGTGCCCGGTGCCTTGAGTGGGCTTTCCGCGGGAACTCGATGTTTAGCCTGACGTTTTACAGGGATGGCACATCCGACAATCGGCGCCCCTCCGGGCGGCGCCCGTACCGACAGGGCCCCAGCGACAGATGAAGACGACGAAGACGCTCCGCATCACCGCCAACCCCCGGCGCACCACCCTGATGCACCTGAAGGACATCGGCGAACTGCCGACGCCGGAGTGGCCGGAGCACCCCGTCACGCTGCCCTCCCAGACGGCCAACCCCCGGCGCACCATCCTCATGGAGGCCCCGGTCCAAGCCGCGACCGCCGAGTAACCGGACCGCGGCCGCCGGAAGGATCAAGCGTGGCCGCCCCCCTCGCCCGAGTTAGCCTGGAGCGTCAGTCTTCAGCCAGCCAGCAAGTGAGGGGCGACAGCATCCCGTGCGCATCGCCAGGTTCTCCATCGACGGCAATGTCGCCTTCGGTGCCGTCGAGGGCGACGGTCCCGACGGGCTCGTCCTCGACATCATCAAGGGCATCCCGTACGCCGACTTCGAGCTCTCCGGCACCAAGGTTCCGCTGAGCAAGGTTCGCCTCCTCCCGCCGGTGCTCCCCAACAAGGTCGTGGCCGTCGGCCGCAATTACGCCGAGCATGCCAAGGAGCTCGGCAACGAGGTACCGGACCTCCCCATCGTCTTCTTCAAGCCCACCACCTCGGTGATCGGTTCCGGCGATGCCATCGAGTACCCCTCGTTCTCGAACGAGCTCCACCACGAGGCCGAACTGGCCGTGGTCATCGGCCGCATGTGCCGCGAAGTGCCGCGCGAGCGCGTGAAGGACGTCGTCTTCGGCTACACCTGCGCCAATGACGTCACCGCCCGCGACGCCCAGAAGCGAGAGAAGCAGTGGGCCCGGGCCAAGGGCTTCGACACCTCCTGCCCCCTGGGCCCCTGGGTGGAGACCGACCTCGACCCCCGCGATCTGACCATCCAGGCCACGGTCAACGGCGAGCAACGACAACTCGGCCGAACGAGCGACATGGTCCGCTCCATCGAGGATCTGGTCGTCCACATCACGGAAGCGATGACGCTGCTCCCGGGCGACGTGATCCTCACCGGAACCCCCGCGGGGGTCGGCCCCCTCCATGTCGGCGACGAGGTCGCCGTCACCATCGAAGGCATCGGCACTCTCACCAACAAGGTGATCAAGCGTGGCTAACGCACCTGTACGCGTACGTTTCTGTCCCTCCCCGACCGGCAACCCCCACGTGGGCCTGGTCCGCACCGCCCTGTTCAACTGGGCCTTCGCCCGGCACCACGGCGGCACCCTCGTCTTCCGCATCGAGGACACCGACGCCGCCCGCGACTCCGAGGAGTCCTACGAGCAGCTCCTGGACTCGATGCGCTGGCTCGGCTTCGACTGGGACGAGGGCCCCGAGGTCGGCGGCCCGCACGCCCCGTACCGCCAGTCGCAGCGCATGGACCTGTACAAGGACGTCGCCGAGAAGCTCCTCGCGGGCGGCCACGCGTACCGCTGCTACTGCACCACCGAGGAGCTCGACGTCCGCCGCGACGCCGCCCGTGCCGCGGGCAAGCCGTCCGGCTACGACGGCCACTGCCGCGACCTCACGGCCGAGCAGATCGCCGCGTACGAGAACGAGGGACGCACCTCCATCGTCCGCTTCCGGATGCCCGACGAGACGATCACCTTCACCGACCTGGTCCGTGGCGAGCTGACCTTCCAGCCGGAGAACGTGCCGGACTACGGCATCGTCCGCGCCAACGGCGTCCCGCTCTACACACTGGTCAACCCGGTCGACGACGCGCTGATGGAGATCACCCACGTCCTGCGCGGCGAGGACCTGCTCTCCTCCACCCCGCGCCAGGTCGCCCTCTACAAGGCGCTCATCGAGCTGGGCATCGCCAAGGACGTCCCCGCCTTCGGCCACCTCCCGTACGTCATGGGCGAGGGCAACAAGAAGCTCTCCAAGCGCGACCCGCAGTCCTCCCTCAACCTCTACCGCGAGCGCGGCTTCGTGCCCGAGGGGCTGCTCAACTACCTGTCCCTGCTCGGCTGGTCGATCTCCGAGGACCGCGACATCTTCTCCGTCGAGGAGATGGTGGCCGCGTTCGACATCAAGGACGTCAACGCCAACCCGGCGCGCTTCGACCTGAAGAAGTGCGAGCACATCAACGCCGAGCACATCCGCCAGATGGACGTGCAGGCGTTCACCGAGGCGTGCGGCCCCTGGCTGAAGGCACCGTTCGCGCCGTGGGCCCCGGAGTCCTTCGACGCGGAGCGGTTCGCCGTGATCGCCCCGCACGCGCAGACCCGCGTCACGGTCCTCTCCGACATCACGGCCAACGTCGACTTCCTCTTCCTCGACCAGCCGGTGGACGACGAGGCGTCCTGGAACAAGGCGATGAAGGAGGGCTCGGACGCCCTGCTCGTCACGGCCCGCGCCAACCTGATCAACGCCGAGTGGAACGCGGACGCCCTGAAGAACGCCGTCCTCACCGCCGGCGAGGAGCACGGCCTCAAGCTCGGCAAGGCCCAGGCCCCGGTCCGCGTCGCCGTCACCGGCCGCACGGTCGGCCTGCCGCTCTTCGAGTCCCTGGAGGTCCTGGGCCGCGAGAAGACCATCGCCCGCATCGATGCGGCCCTGGCGAAGCTGGCCACGGCGTAACGCGGTTCCCGGTCACACGTTTCGTCCCACTCGATGGGGTGGGTGCTCGCTTCGGAGCGCCCACCCCATCGGTGTCCGACGGCCCGCGGCCTCGCGGTGCGGGCCTGGCCGCAGTCGAGGCCGCCGGTCCTCGGCCACGGGCGCGGGGGATCGGGGCCGCGGGGCACGCACGGTACGGTCCGGCCGCCCGGCGCGTCGTGGGAGCCCGGTATCGGGAAGCACGGGACGGCGGGGGCCCGGCCGGGTAGGTTCGGGGGCATGGTCATCCGAGCCGTGCTGTGGGACATCGACGACACGATCTTCGACTACACCGGCGCCGACCGCGCCGGCATGCGCACACACCTCGAACAGGTGGGCCTGCCCGACGGATACGGCTCCGTCGAGCAGGCCCTCGTCGCGTGGCGGGAGATCACCGACCTGCACTGGGCGCGGTTCGCGGCCGGGGAGACGGACTTCCCGGGGCAGCGCAGGGACAGGGTGCGCGCATTCCTCTCGCGCCCGCTGGACGACGCCCAGGCCGACGGCTGGTTCGACCGGCATGTGGCCCACTACGAGGCCGCCTGGTCGCTCTTCCCGGACGTGCTGCCCGTCCTGGACCGGCTGTCCGGTCGGTTCCGGCACGCGGTGCTGTCGAACTCCAGCATCCGCAATCAGGACCGGAAGCTGCGCTCACTCGGCGTGCGGGACCGGTTCGAGGCCGTGGTGTGCGCCGTGGAGCTCGGCATCTCCAAGCCCGAACCGGGCGCCTTCCACGCCGCGTGCGACGCGCTCGCGCTGGAGCCGGGGGAGGTCGCGTATGTGGGCGACGAACCGGACATCGACGCCGGTGGCGCGGTCGCGGCGGGACTCATGGGCATCTGGCTGGACCGGTACGGCCGTGGTGGGCGGCCCGAACTCGTCAGCATCAGCGGGCTCGATCAGTTGCCCGGGCTGCTGGCGGGCGAAACCCGTTTTGGAGCGTCGGACACCTTCAGGTAATGTTCTTCCTGCGCCGCCCGAGCGGGACGAAAGATCCGGACGGGAAGCGCAAACGGAATAAAACCCCCCACAAGGGGTTGCATTCCGGTGGGCTATGGTGTAATTGGCAACACTACGGTTTCTGGTACCGTCATTCTAGGTTCGAGTCCTGGTAGCCCAGCGCAGAAATGCAAACGCAGGAAACAAGCCCCCGTTGTGTAGCGGCCTAGCACGCTGCCCTCTCACGGCAGTAGCGCCGGTTCGAATCCGGTCGGGGGTACAGATCCTTCCCGCGAGATCGTCAGGGTCGCACCCACGATCTCGATGCAGGATCGCTAGGGCCCCCGTTGTGTAGCGGCCTAGCACGCTGCCCTCTCACGGCAGTAGCGCCGGTTCGAATCCGGTCGGGGGTACAGGTAACACTGTGGGCTATGGTGTAATTGGCAACACTACGGTTTCTGGTACCGTCATTCTAGGTTCGAGTCCTGGTAGCCCAGCGCAGAAATGCAATGCAAGCCCCCGTTGTGTAGCGGCCTAGCACGCTGCCCTCTCACGGCAGTAGCGCCGGTTCGAATCCGGTCGGGGGTACAACAGCAAGGCGCAGAAGGGTCCTTCACCTCGGTGAAGGACCCTTCTGCTTGTGTGTGGGGGGAAGTCGAGCCGGTTGTACGCCGCCCGGCGCTGTTGTGTCACGAGCGTGTCGCCGCGTCATGTCCCAGGATGCCGGGGGGACTTGCCTGCCCGCGCCGCCGTACCGGGGTTCGGTACGGGAGGCCCGGCGCCGGGCAATGGGGCACGGGAGGCTTGACGGGGCCGCCACGACGCTGGGGCGGCCGGGAGAGGGGTGCGCGAGGAAGCGCGCCAAGGAGCGAGCGGGGTGGGGGCGTACGGCCTCAGCCGTTCCGGCGCAGGGCCTCGCTGAGCCGTGCCGCCGAGTCGATGACCGCCTGGGCGTGCATCCGGCCCGGGTGCCGGGTCAGCCGCTCGATGGGTCCGGAGACCGAGACCGCGGCGACCACGCGGTTGGACGGGCCGCGGACCGGTGCCGAGACCGAGGCCACCCCCGGCTCGCGCTCGCCGATCGACTGGGCCCAGCCCCTGCGCCGGACGCCCGAGAGAGCCGTCGCCGTGAAACGGGCCCCCTGGAGGCCGCGGTGCAGGCGCTCCGGCTCCTCCCAGGCCATCAGGATCTGGGCCGACGAGCCGGCCTTCATGGTGAGCGTGGAGCCGACCGGCACGGTGTCCCGCAGGCCGGACAGCCGCTCGGCCGCCGCCACACAGATCCGCATGTCGCCCTGGCGCCGGTAGAGCTGCGCGCTCTCGCCCGTGATGTCACGCAGATGTGTGAGCACCGGTCCCGCCGTCGCCAGCAGGCGGTCCTCGCCCGCCGCTGCCGCCAGCTCCGCCAGCCGGGGGCCGAGGATGAAACGGCCCTGCATGTCCCTCGCCACCAGACGGTGGTGTTCCAGTGCCACGGCCAGTCGATGGGCCGTGGGCCGTGCGAGCCCGGTCGCCGCGACCAGTCCGGCGAGGGTGGCCGGACCGGACTCCAGGGCGCTCAGAACCAGAGCTGCCTTGTCGAGAACGCCGACGCCGCTAGAGTTGTCCATACGACGATACTCCCGTCTCACTCTGTGAAACGCAAGTTCAATTTTCCGAGGAAGTTGCCAACCTGGTGAGACGGCCGTACAACGGCCCGCCGCCACCGCCCCGCTCGGGGGTCAGGACGGTGGCGCACGGCATCTCTAGTTGGGCCGGCGACGACGCCGGCCGGAGGGAAAGCGATGGGTAGGACACTCGCGGAGAAGGTCTGGGACGACCATGTCGTCCGGCGCGCCGAGGGCGAGCCCGACCTCCTCTTCATCGATCTGCACCTGCTGCACGAGGTCACCAGCCCCCAGGCCTTCGACGGCCTGAGGCAGGCCGGCCGCCCGGTGCGGCGCCGCGACCTCACCATCGCGACCGAGGACCACAACACCCCGACCCTCGACATCGACAAGCCGATCGCCGACCCGGTCTCGCGCGCCCAGCTGGAGACGCTGCGCAAGAACTGTGCGGAGTTCGGGGTGCGGCTGCACCCGCTGGGCGACGTCGAGCAGGGCGTCGTGCACGTGGTCGGCCCCCAGCTGGGCCTGACCCAGCCGGGTACCACGGTCGTGTGCGGCGACTCCCACACGTCCACGCACGGCGCGTTCGGCGCGCTGGCGTTCGGCATCGGCACCAGCCAGGTCGAGCACGTCCTGGCCACCCAGACGCTGCCGATGGCCCGCCCGAAGACCATGGCGATCACCGTCGACGGCGAACTGCCCGACGGCGTCACCGCCAAGGACCTGATCCTCGCGATCATCGCCCGGATCGGCACCGGCGGCGGCCAGGGCTACATCATCGAATACCGCGGCTCCGCCATCGAGAAGCTCTCGGTGGAGGCCCGGATGACTATCTGCAACATGTCGATCGAGGCCGGCGCCCGGGCGGGAATGATCGCCCCGGACGAGACCACCTTCGCCTATCTGAAGGACCGCGACCACGCCCCGCGGGGCGAGGACTGGGACGCCGCCGTCGCGTACTGGAAGACGCTGCGCACCGACGACGACGCGGTCTTCGACGCCGAGGTCGTCATCGACGCCTCCGAACTGGCGCCGTTCGTCACCTGGGGCACCAACCCCGGCCAGGGTGCGCCCCTGTCGGCCAACGTCCCCGACCCGGCTTCGTACGAAGACGCATCGGAGCGGTTCGCCGCTGAAAAGGCCCTGGAATACATGGGGTTGACCGCCGGGCAGCCGCTGCGCGACATCAATGTGGACACCGTGTTCGTAGGTTCCTGCACCAACGGCCGGATCGAGGACCTGCGCAACGTGGCCGCCGTCCTGGACGGCCGCAAAGTCGCCGACGGCGTACGGATGCTGGTCGTCCCGGGCTCCGTCCGCGTCGCTCTCCAGGCCGTCGAGGAGGGCCTGGACAAGGTCTTCACCGCCGCGGGTGCGGAATGGCGGCACGCAGGCTGCTCGATGTGCCTCGGCATGAACCCCGACCAGCTGGCCCCCGGTGAGCGCTCCGCCTCCACCTCGAACCGCAACTTCGAGGGCAGGCAGGGCAAGGGCGGCCGTACGCACCTGGTCTCCCCGCAGGTCGCCGCCGCCACCGCCGTTCTGGGCCACCTGGCCTCGCCCGCCGATCTGTCCGAAGCCCGCACGCCCGCCGGAGTCCGATAAACCATGGAAGCTTTCACCACGCACACCGGTCGGGCCGTCCCGCTGCGCCGCAGCAACGTCGACACCGATCAGATCATTCCCGCCCACTGGTTGAAGAAGGTCACCCGCGACGGCTTCGAGGACGGGCTCTTCGAGGCATGGCGCAAGGACGCGGACTTCGTGCTCAACCGCCCTGAGCGCAGCGGCGCGACGGTCCTGGTGGCCGGCCCCGACTTCGGCACCGGGTCGTCCCGGGAACACGCCGTGTGGGCGCTGCAGAACTACGGTTTCAAGGCCGTCATCTCCTCGCGGTTCGCCGACATCTTCCGCGGCAACTCGCTGAAGAACGGCCTGTTGACCGTCGTGCTCGACCAGGAGACCGTCGACGAGCTCTGGGCCCTGACCGAGGCCGACCCGACGGCCGAGATCACCGTGGACCTGGAGGCCCGCCAGGTCCACGCCGAGGGCATCACGGCGGACTTCGAACTCGACGAGAACGCCCGCTGGCGCCTGCTGAACGGGCTGGACGACATCAGCCTCACCCTTCAGAACGAAGCGGACATCGCGGCGTACGAGGCGGCGCGGCCGGCCTTCAAGCCCCGCACACTCAACGTCTGAGCAGCCCGTTTCCCCGACTGCGCCCCCTGCCTCCCGGCGGGGGGCGCAGTCGCTTGTTGAGACCCTGTCGGGCGACAACTCGCCTCAGATGGCACAATCGGTGCATGGGACGCGACAGCCAACTCAAGCTTTACGGGCAAGTCGCCGACCGGCTGAAGGAAGCGCACACCAGAGTGCGTGCACTGCAAGTCCCGGAGGGCGTACGGATGGCGCTGTCCCGGAAGCTGTTGGTCATCACGGCCGCGGCTAAGCACGATCTCCCCGATGCGGCAAGGCGTCTGGACCGGTTGATGAAGGACCTCGATGAGGGCCGATTCCCCGAAGGCGAGTGACCTCCGCGGAACAACGCGGCGGTCGACTTCGTTGCGGCACTAGGGTGATTAGCCCGTTTCGTGTTTGATTTGCGGTATATATCTGCCTAACGTGCGAAAACGCTTGAACACTTTCGTTCTGGCAATGTCTCCGAAGGGGAAGACGTGAACAAGGCGCAGCTCGTAGAAGCGATTGCCGACAAGCTCGGCGGCCGTCAGCAGGCCGCGGACGCCGTCGACGCGGTGCTCGACGCGATCGTCCGTGCGGTCGTCGCGGGAGACCGGGTCTCGGTCACCGGCTTCGGCTCGTTCGAGAAGGTCGACCGCCCGGCCCGTTACGCCCGCAACCCGCAGACGGGCGAGCGGGTGCGGGTCAAGAAGACCTCGGTGCCGCGCTTCCGCGCGGGCCAGGGCTTCAAGGATCTGGTGAGCGGCTCGAAGAAGCTCCCCAAGCACGACGTGGCCGTGAAGAAGGCGCCCAAGGGCAGCCTCTCGGGCGGACCTTCCACCCGTACGACGGCCAAGGCCGCGGCCAAGAAGGCTGCCGCGAAGAAGGCCACGGCGAAGAAGACCACGGCTGTCAAGAAGACGACCGCCGCCAAGAAGACCACCGCGAAGAAGACCACCGCGGCGGCCAAGAAGACGGCGGCGGCGGCCAAGAAGACCACGGCGGCTGCGGCGAAGAAGACGGCGGCTGCGGCGAAGAAGACCGCTCCGGCCAAGAAGGCCACGGCGAAGAAGGCGCCCGCAAAGAAGACCACCGCGCGGAAGACCACGGCGAAGAAGGCCACCGCTCGGAAGAAGTGAGGCCGAGCAGCGCAGGCCGCTCAGACGCGCCGGGCCGGGCTCCTCTCGGGGAGCCCGGCCCGCGGGCTGTCACGGGGCCCGCGCCCGTCGTGGGGGAGTGCGCCGCGGCCGTTCGGTGCGTCCGCTGCGCCCGGCCCGGAGGCAATGACAGGCCCGGAGACGTCGATGGGCCGGGAGACGCCGGTGCGTCCGGAGGGCCGGGCGACGGCGGTACGGAACGCCGGTGGGGCGATCCGGGCGGCAGCCGGGGCCGGTCGGTGAGCGGCGGCACCGGGTCAGAACGTCTGCAAGGTCACCAACGTGATCCGCAGCTCCGCGCCCTCGCCCGTCCCCTCGATCCGCACCCGCTGTCCGGGGCGCAGCAGCCGCAGGCCGCCGGCGTCGAAGGCCCGTGCGTCGAACTCCACCGGGGTGCCGTCGTCGAGGAGCACACTGCCGGTGCGGGTCTCGGGATCGTACGTGTACGCGGTCGCCTGCATGGGCGGCAGCCTATCGGTCCGCCGACGCGGCCCCGGCGGCCCAGCATCCCGCCGTCCGCGGGCCGACGCCCAGGCCGAGCGCCGCGCACAGGTCCTCGCCGGTGTCCACGTCCTGGCGCACCGAATCGATGCCGGTCAGGGTGATTTCGACCGCTCCGGAGCCGAGGTGCCGGGCCCGGGAAGAACCGCTGAAAAGCGGACGCAATTCCACCCCGGATGCGGCCGACAGGAATGTCGTCCCGATTCCTGCCGCATCGGTGACAAACGCCCGGGGGAAAGCTGTGGAGAATTCGAGCACCCGGGACAATTCGGCGGGGCGGAGTGCGGGGAGGTCCGCGTTGAGCGCGGCGACGGCTGCCCCCGGCCGCCGGGCCCGCACCGTCCGCGCGCCGTGCGCCAGGGCGGCGTTGAGCCCCCGGCCCGGCTCGTCGGGCACGACGCCCGCGCCCAGCCCCGCGAGCGCCGCACCGGCCTCGGGGTCGTCCGTGACGACCACCACATCCCGTACCGCCGGGCAGGAAAGGGTGGCGGCCACCGTGTCCTCGGCGAACGCGAGAGCCAGCCGCGGACGCAACGCCTCGCCGGTCGTGGGCGTGAGCCTGCTCTTGGCCAGGGCCAAGAGCTTCAGCGGGACGATCAGGGTCCAGTGACCGGTCGGGTCGGTGTTCGTGGCGCTCTCCCCCTTGCTGCGGATCGCCGCCTATTCTCGCCTGCCGGCGCGAGAACCCGCGGCGTCGGCCCCGAAAACGGGGCGTACGGTGTTCTCGACAGAGCAGGGGCCTGGGGCGAGACTTGACCGCCAGTAGCCAGGCAGAGTTCAGGTCCTTAGAGGAAGGTGTCCGAGTGTCCCGCCGCAGAATCGGCTTCTGGTACCGCCTGGCGGCGGTCATCGTGAAACCGCCGCTGGTGGTTCTGTTCAAGCGTGACTGGCGGGGAATGGAGCATATTCCGGCCGACGGCGGATTCATCACCGCGGTCAATCACAACTCGTATCTGGACCCGCTCTCCTATGCCCATTTCCAGTACAACACCGGACGTGTGCCGCGTCTTCTCGCGAAGGCCGGCCTCTTCAGGACCCCGTTCGTCGGGATGATGCTGCGCGGCACCGGGCAGATCCCCGTGTACCGCGAGACGGCCAACGCCCTGGACGCCTTCCGCGCCGCCGTCGACGCCATCGAGCGCGGTGAGTGCGTAGCCTTCTACCCGGAGGGCACCCTCACCCGGGACCCCGACATGTGGCCGATGGCCGGCAAGACCGGCGCGGCCCGCGTGGCACTGCTCACCAAGGTCCCGGTCATCCCGGTCGCGCAGTGGGGCGCCAATCTGGCGATGCCGCCGTACGCCAAGGAGAAAAAGGTCCGGCTCTTCCCCCGCAAGACGCTCCGGGTGCAGGCCGGCCCGCCCGTCGACCTCTCCCGGTTCTACGACAAGCAGCCGACGCCCGAGGTCCTGCGCGAGGCCACCGAGGTCATCATGGCCGCGGTGACCGAGCAGCTGGAGATCGTGCGGGGCGAGAAGGCCCCCGCGCAGCCGTACGACCACCGCTCCGCCCGCTCGGAACAGCGCCGCAAGGCCGAAGGGAAGGGACCCAAGTGACGCACCCCGCAAAGGCGGCCGTCTTCGGAACCGGCTCATGGGGTACGGCCTTCGGCATGGTGCTCGCCGACGCCGGCTGCGAGGTCACGCTCTGGGCCCGCCGCCCCGAGGTCGCCGAGGCCGTCAACACGACCCGTACCAACCCGGACTACCTGCCCGGGATCGAACTGCCCGCGTCGGTCCGGGCCACCACCGACGCCGTCGAGGCGCTGGACGGCGCCGACTTCGCGGTGCTCGTCGTGCCCTCGCAGACCCTGCGCGCCAACCTCGCGGACTGGACGCCGCATCTCGGTTCCGACACCGTCCTCGTCTCGCTGATGAAGGGCGTCGAACTCGGCACCGCGAAGCGGATGAGCGAGGTGATCGAGGACGTGACCAAGGTCTCCGCGGACCGCATCGCCGTCGTCACCGGCCCCAACCTCGCCAAGGAGGTCGCCGAGCGACGTCCGACCACGGCGGTCGTCGCCTGCCGGGACGAGTCCGTGGCCCGCCGCCTCCAGGCCGCCTGCCACACCTCGTACTTCCGCCCGTACACCAACACCGACGTGGTCGGCTGCGAACTCGGCGGCGCGGTCAAGAACGTCATCGGCCTCGCAGTCGGCATCGCGGACGGCATGGGGCTCGGCGACAACGCCAAAGGCTCGCTGATCACCCGGGGCCTGGCCGAGACGACCCGGCTCGGCCTCGCCATGGGCGCCGACCCGCTGACCTTCTCAGGCCTCGCGGGCCTGGGCGACCTGGTGGCGACCTGCTCCTCGCCGCTCTCGCGCAACCACACCTTCGGCACCAACCTTGGCCGCGGAATGACCCTCCAGGAGACGATCGCGGTCACCAAGCAGACCGCCGAGGGCGTCAAGTCCTGTGAATCGGTGCTCGATCTGGCGCGCAGGTACGACGTCGACATGCCGATCACCGAGACGGTCGTCGGCATCGTCCACGGAGGCAAGCCGCCGATGGTCGCGCTGCGCGAGCTGATGTCGCGCAGCGCGAAGCCCGAGCGGCGCTGACGGTCCGGCCGCCGCCGGACCCGCGCGGTGCGGACGGCCGCGGGAGAGGCGGTGCCGAACGGCGCACTCCGGGGCGCGCAGTGCGGTGAACGGCACCCTCCGGCACAGCTCCGGCGGCCCCGGCCGCGCTGACGCCCCGGGTACCAGCAGGTACGCTCAACGCGATATGAGCAGCGAGAACCTCCCCCAGAGCCCGGAGCGGCAGCTCCGCAAGCCGCGCGTGGCCGTCGTGTTCGGCGGCCGCAGCTCCGAACACGGCATCTCGGTCGTCACGGCCGGCGCCGTCCTGAACGCCATCGACCGGACCAAGTACGACGTCCTGCCGATCGGTATCACGTCGGACGGCCGTTGGGCGCTCACCGCCGACGAGCCCGAGCGCATGGCCATCACCGACCGCAGCCTGCCGGACGTGGCCGCGCTGGCCGAGTCCGCCGAGGGCGGCGTGGTGCTCTCCGTCGACCCCGGCAGCCGGGAAGTGGTGTACAACGAGCCCGGCTCGGTGCCCAAGGCGCTCGGCGAGGTCGACGTCGTCTTCCCCGTGCTGCACGGCCCGTACGGCGAGGACGGCACCCTCCAGGGCCTTCTGGAGCTCTCTGGTGTGCCGTACGTCGGCGCGGGGGTGCTCGCCTCGGCGGTCGGCCAGGACAAGGAGTACATGAAGCGGGTGTTCACCTCGTTCGGGCTGCGGGTCGGCCCGTACCTCGTGGTGCGCCCCCGCGAGTGGGACGCGGACCCCTCCGCCGTCCGCAAGCGCGTCGTGGACTTCGCCGGGGACCACGGCTGGCCGCTCTTCGTGAAGCCCGCGCGGGCCGGCTCGTCCATCGGCATCACCAAGGTCGACGACCTCTCCGGACTCGATGAGGCCATCGAGGAGGCCCGCCGCCACGACCCGAAGATCCTGGTCGAGGCGGCGCTGCGGGGGCGCGAGATCGAGTGCGGGGTGCTGGAGTTCGAGGACGGGCCGCGCGCCAGCGTGCCCGCCGAGATCCTGCCGGTCACCTCGCACGACTTCTACGACTTCGAGGCCAAGTACATCGACTCGGCCCCCGGGATCGTGCCCGCCCCGCTCACCGACGAGCAGACCGCCGAGGTCCAGCGCCTGGCGATCGAGGCGTTCGAGGCGGTGTCCTGCGAGGGCCTGGTCCGCGCCGACTTCTTCCTCACCGAGGACGGCGACTTCGTGATCAACGAGATCAACACCCTGCCGGGCTTCACCCCGATCTCCATGTACCCGCGGATGTGGCAGGAGAGCGGCCTGAGTTACCAGGACCTGGTGGACCGGCTGATCCAGGCCGCGCTGAACCGGTCGACCGGCCTGCGCTGAGGCCGTGCCGCCCGTGCCGCCCGCGCTGGCCGGGTGCGCCACGGACGGGGGGCACACACCCGCGCGGAACATGACGCAGGCAGCGCCTGCCCCGTACCGCGCGTCCGGGCACGCAGCTACCGGCGTACGCCCCACGACGGCGCCCGGCTCACCCGGTGCGCGCCGACGGGATTCACAGGCTGGGGGGCACCGTCTTCCGCACGGCCGGGGCGAACGCGGCCAACGGGCTGGCGTCATGGGCGTACGCCGTGGACAGGCGCACCTCGACGTACGCCTTGCGGTAGGTGGTCGTGAACAGCGGACCGCCGTCGTCCGGCTGCTCCAGCATCCACGCGACGCCGTCCGCCTCGACGGCCTTGGACGAGGGGTCTTCCATCTTCGCGGGCCGGGGGACGCCGCAGCGCAGTACGATCGCTCCGTCCCCCCACGCGGCGGTCAGTTCGGACTTCGTCCCGGTGTCACCGCGGTCGAGCCCGGCAACGGTCGACGGCAGCTCCTTGTGCAGCGCGCGGCAGTACGCCGCGGCTTCCGCGGACGGCGTGGGATCCGCGATCGACGGTGCCGCGCCCGTCGAGGAGCACCCCGCCGCGGCCAGGAGCAGCGCGGCGACGGACGGACCGAGAAACACGGGATGGGCGAACCGGCGGCATGAGGATGTCACCAACCCAGCGTAGACGGGGACTACAGATGGACGACCGGGCAGGTCAGGGTTCTGGTGATGCCTTCCACCTGCTGGACCTTCGCGACCACCATGCGGCCGAGTTCGTCCACCGTGTCGGCCTGGGCACGCACGATCACGTCGTAGGGGCCGGTCACGTCCTCCGCCTGGATCACTCCAGGGAAACCGGAGATGGTCGCGGCGACGGTCGATGCCTTGCCCACCTCGGTCTGGATGAGGATGTACGCCTGTACCACGGAACCTCCAGGGCGGCCACGAGGATCGTGTGGGGAAAAGGGACGCCACGGTATCGCGTCGCCGCGGGCCGCGGGGAGACCCAAGGACCGGTTGCCGCCCACAGCGTGGCGCGGGCACGGCTCAAGTTGACGTATCTCTTGACAGTACCGGCAGTGCGGACCGCCCGCGACCGCGGTCGCGGGCGGTGCGGAAGGGGGGCGGGGCGTGCCGACGAGAACGGGTGCAGACTGCTCCCTGCGGCGACGACCGGTCCACCAACCGGACCCCGGGCCGCCGAGGCGGCCCGGACGACCGTCCGGCGCGACAGATGAGAGGTGAGACTCGGTGAAGGGAACCGTGGGCGAGTTGGGGGAGTTCGGGCTCATCAGGGAGCTGACCTCCCGGCTCACCACCACTCCGGCGGTACGGCTCGGCCCCGGCGACGACGCCGCGGTCGTCGCCGCTCCCGACCGCAGGGTGGTGGCCAGCACGGACGTCCTGCTGGAGGGGCGGCACTTCCGCCGCGACTGGTCGACGGCCTATGACGTCGGCCGCAAGGCCGCCGCCCAGAACCTCGCCGACATCGCCGCCATGGGCGCCGTGCCCACCGCCCTGCTGCTCGGCCTGGTCGTCCCCGCCGAACTCCCGGTCACCTGGGCCGCGGAGTTGATGGACGGCCTCCGCGACGAGTGCCAGGTCGCGGGAGCGGCCGTGGTGGGCGGCGACGTGGTGGGCGGCGACACGATCACGGTCTCGATCACCGCGCTCGGCGATCTGCGCAACCACGAACCGGTCACCCGGTCCGGGGCCCGGCCCGGCGACGTCGTCGCCGTGACCGGCTGGCTCGGCTGGTCCGCCGCCGGTTACGCCGTGCTCTCGCGCGGCTTCCGCTCGCCCCGCGCCTTCGTCGAGGCCCACCGGCGCCCCGAACCGCCGTACCACGCGGGACCCGCGGCCGCCGGGCTCGGCGCCACCGCGATGACCGACGTGAGCGACGGGCTGGTCGCCGATCTCGGGCACATCGCCGAGGCCAGCAGGGTGCGGATAGACGTGCGCTCCGGCCTCATCGACATCCCCTCCCAGATGTGCGACATCGGTCAGGCCGTCGGCGTGGACCCGCTCCAGTGGGTGCTGACCGGGGGAGAGGACCACGCGATCGTCGCCACGTTCCCGTCGGACGTGAAGCTGCCCGCCCGCTGGAAGGTGATCGGGGAGGTCCTCAACTCCGCAGCGCTGCCCCAGGTGACGGTCGACGGGGCGCCCTGGACCAGGAAGGGCGGCTGGGACCACTTCGGCGGCATGGAGAGCGCCCCGTAGCCGGGGCACGGAGGGCGCCCAGTAGATTCGATACATGCCCGTACCTCCCGCCGCGCCCGCCGCCGTACCCGCCCGCGTGCTCACCGTCGCCGGATCCGACTCCGGCGGCGGCGCGGGCATCCAGGCCGACCTGAAGACGATGATGGCGTTCGGCGTGCACGGAATGAGCGTGCTCACCGCCGTCACCGCCCAGAACTCCCTGGGGGTGCGGGGCGCCTGGGAGCTGCCGGCCGACGCCGTGCGCGCCCAGTACCGCGCCGTGGTGGACGACATCGGGGTGCAGGCGGTGAAGACCGGCATGCTGTCCTCGGCCGCTCTCGTGGAGACCGTGGCCGAACTCCTCGCCGGTACGGACGCCCCCGCCGTCGTCGACCCGGTCGGGGTCTCCAAGCACGGTGACGCGCTGCTGGCCGCCGAAGCGCTCGACTCCGTACGGACGCGACTGCTGCCGGTCGCCGAGGTCGCCACCCCCAACCTGGACGAGGTGGCGCAGCTCACCGGGTTGACCGTCACGGACGAGCCCGGGATGCGACGGGCCGCCGAGGCGGTCCTGGCTTTCGGACCGCGCTGGGTCGTCATCAAGGGCGGGCACCTGCCGGGGGACCCCGTCGACCTGCTGACGGACGGTGACCAGGAGCACTGGCTGCGCGCACCGAGACACGACAACCGCCACACCCACGGCACCGGCTGCACCCTCGCCTCGGCCATCGCCTGCGGACTGGCGCGGGGACTCGACGTCCCCGCGGCGGTACGTGGTGCGAAGGAGTACGTCACCGGGGCGATCGCGGCGGGCTTCCCCCTGGGTTCCGGGGTCGGTCCGGTCGACCACGCCTGGCGGACACGCGGCTGCTGAGAACCCTGGGACGCACGGCGCGGGCGCGCGGAACGGGTCGTCGTCCTGGGCGGGGTCGAAGTCGTCCTAGCCCCGCACGCGTGCGCGCGGGCATGGGCTTCCGGCCCCGGCCCTCCGCGCTTCCGGCCCCGGCCCTCCGCGCACAACGAAAAGCCGGTCCATCGAGATGGACCGGCTTTCGGGCAACCGGAAGGCTGCGCTACGACGGGAACGTCAGCGCGCGACCTTGCCGGCCTTGATGCACGAAGTGCAGACGTTGAGCCGCTTCGGCGTCCGACCGACCACGGCACGCACGCGCTGGATGTTGGGGTTCCAGCGACGGGACGTACGGCGGTGCGAGTGCGAAATGTTGTTGCCGAAGCCCGGCCCCTTGCCGCAGACGTCGCAGTTGGCAGCCACGGGTCACTCCAAAGACTTCAGGTGCACTTACAGTGAATTCCGGCTCGCCGGAATCATGTGACTGAAGTGGCGGTACCGGAGGAATGGCCCGACTCGCATCGGGCAACCGAAGCAGCATACAACGACCGCTTCGGCAGAACGAAACTACCATGGCTTCCGCCGCCCCCTTCCCGCTCGGTCCCCGCCCGATCCGCCGCGTGGGGACTACTCTGCGGTGCAGCCGGCCACCACCGGCCGACTTCGAGGAGGATCACAGGTGCCGCAGCCCGTCGACGACATGGACGCCGTCGCGGTGCGTACCTGGTGCTCGCTGGCCCTGGAGGCGCTGGGCCGGGAACGCGCGGCGATCGACGCCATCAACGTGTACCCGGTCGCCGACGGCGACACCGGCACCAATCTCTATCTGACCGTGGAGTCCGCGGCCGGGGCCGTCGAAGCCGTCTTCGCCGCCCACGAGACCGGCGCGACCACGCCCGCGACCGCCGACGCGGTACGGGCCATGGCACACGGGGCACTGATCGGCGCCCGCGGGAACTCCGGCACGATCCTGGCCCAGCTGCTGCGCGGGATGGCCGGCGTGCTGGCCGAGGGGCACGACGCGCACCACCTGCGCCGGGCGCTGTCCGCCGCCGCGACCGCCGCCCGGCAGGCCGTCGCGCACCCCGTCGAGGGCACCGTGCTCACGGTGGCCGACCGGTCCGCCGAGGCCGCCGCGCGCACTCCGGGCGACGCCGGGACCGCGGCGGTGGCGCGGGCGGCGTACGAGGGAGCGCGGACGGCGCTGGAGGCAACCCCCGGACAACTCGCGGTGCTGGGCCGGGCCGGGGTCGTGGACGCCGGGGGGCGGGGCCTGGTGACGGTGCTCGGGGCGCTCGTCGAGGCCGTCTCCGGACGGGCCCCCGAACCCGCGTACGCGGCCGGGCCGGTGGCCCCGCTGCCCGCGGCCCCGGTGCCGGGGGACTGCCCGGCGGGCGGACCGGCCTTCGAGGTCATCTACCTGCTGGAGGCCGACGACGACGCCGTGGACCGGCTGCGCGCCCGGCTCGACGGACTCGGCGACTCGCTGGTGGTGGTCGGCGGCGACGGGCTGTGGAACGTCCATGTGCACGTCGACGACGCGGGCGCGGCCGTGGAGGCGGGCGTCGAGGCGGGACGCCCGCACCGCATCCGGATCACCCACTTCGGCACGGACCGGGTGCCGCCGCCCCGCGCCGAACCCGTGCAGCGCGCCGTCGTCGCGGTGGTCCCTGGTGACGGGCTGCGCGGCCTGTGCGAGGAGGCGGGGGCGACGACGGTCCTGGCGCGCCCGGGAGAGCCGCCCGCCAGCGGCGAACTCGTCGAGGCGATCCGCCGGGCGAACGCCCGCGAGGTCGTTCTGCTGCCCAACGACGCCGAGTTGCGGCACACCGCCGCTGCCGCCGCCGAGCAGGCTCGCGCGGAGGGGATCAGGGTCGCACTGATCCCGACCCGGGCCGCCGTCCAGGGCGTCGCCGCCCTCGCCGTCCACGAACCCGGCCGCAGCTTCGACGAGGACGTGGTGGCGATGACCGCGGCGGCCGGCGCCACCCGCTACGCCGAACTCGCCGTCGCCGAGCGGCAGTCGTGGACCATGGCGGGCGTCTGCCAGGCGGGCGACGTACTGGGCCTGATCGACGGCGATGTCGCGGTCATCGGCCAGGGCGTACCGGAGACCGCCCGCGGCGTGCTCGACCGCATGCTGGCGGCGGGCGGCGAACTGGTCACCCTGGTCCTGGGCGAGGACGTCCCGGACGGCCTGGCCGACGCGCTGGAGGAGCACGTGCGCGAGGGCCATCTGGCGGTCGACACGGTGGTGTACCGGGGCGGCCACCAGAGCGCGCCGCTGCTGATGGGGGTGGAGTAGCCCGCTCACCGCCGACCGGCGCGCCTGTCGGCGCGGCTCCGTGACAGCCGCGCGATCACCGCACGTGCCCGTGCGGTCACGCCGCACGCCCCGCGCCCATGGCTCATCGGCGTGCGCGGGACGGCGGAGGGGCACGGGCACGCCCCAACCCGCATACGCGGACGGGGAGTCGGGGACGGGCCGCGGACCGGTCCGCGCGGACGGCGAGGAGGTGCTCACGCGCGAGAGACCGCTGCGGCCCGAGGGCCCGGCCCGCACCGTGCGGACGTACCCGCCGGCCGTTGCGGTGCCCGTCCTCTGGGGTGCTCGTCCTCACCGTCCCGGTCCAGGCGCTTCCGTGGACTTCGCGGCCGGGCGCCGACGCGTTCGTCCGGGTGCGGGCGGCCGAGGCGCCCGCACCGGCCCCGTCGCGGGGAGCGGGGTGGCGCTTCCGGGCTCCCGACGGGCGGAATCTGCCGCTCCGAGTGGCGCGCGTCCGGCATCTGTCAGCGGTGTGGTGTGCAATGGAACGCGTGTCTGCGTTCGATGAACCCCTCAGGAAGCTGCTCGGCGGAGCCACCGCGAAGGTGATGGCCGAACACCTCGACCTGCACACGGTCGGTGATCTGCTGCACCACTACCCGCGGCGGTACGAGGAGCGCGGCCGGCTCACGGCGCTGACCGACCTCCCGCTGGACGAGCACGTGACCGTGGTCGCCCAGGTCGCGGACGCCCGCGTGCTGACGTTCAACGGCGGCCGCGGCAGGCGGCTCGAAGTGACCCTGACCGACGGGCACGGCCGCCTCCAGCTGGTCTTCTTCGGTCACGGGGTCCACAAACCGCACAAGGAGCTGCTGCCGGGCCGGCGGGCGATGTTCGCGGGCAAGGTGTCCGTCTTCAACCGGAAGCTTCAGCTGGCCCACCCCACGTACCAACTGCTCGACGTCGAGGACACCGACGAGGCCGCGGAGGCGGTGGACGCCTTCGCGGGGCGGCTACTGCCCATCTACCCCGCCTGCAAGCAGATCGACTCGTGGCGGATCGCGAAGGCCGTCGACACGGTGCTGCCCAGCGCCCAGGAGGCCGTCGACCCGCTGCCGCCCGCCCTGCGGGAAGGCCGGGGGTTCGCCTCGCTCCCGGAGGCGCTGCTGAAGATCCACCGTCCGCAGACCAAGGCCGACATCGCCCTCGCCAGGGACCGGCTGAAGTGGGACGAGGCGTTCGTCCTCCAGGTCGCGCTGGCCCGCCGCCGGTACACGGACTCCCAGTTGCCGGCCGTGGCCCGGAGACCCCGCCCCGGCGGACTGCTCGACGCCTTCGACGCCAAGCTGCCCTTCACCCTCACCGAGGGCCAGCGCAAGGTCTCCGGCGAGATCTTCGGCGACCTGGCGACCGAGCACCCCATGCACCGGCTGTTGCAGGGGGAGGTGGGTTCGGGCAAGACCATGGTCGCGCTGCGCGCGATGCTCGGGGTCGTCGACGCGGGCGGACAGGCCGCCATGCTGGCCCCCACCGAGGTGCTCGCCCAACAGCACCACCGGTCCATCACGGAGATGATGGGGGAGCTGGCCGAGGGCGGCATGCTGGGCGGGGCCGAGCAGGCCACGAAGGTGGTGCTGCTCACCGGTTCCATGGGTGCCGCGGCCCGCCGCCACGCCCTGCTCGACCTGGTCACCGGCGAGGCCGGGATCGTGATCGGCACCCATGCCCTGATCGAGGACAAGGTGAAGTTCCACGACCTGGGCCTGGTCGTGGTCGACGAACAGCACCGCTTCGGGGTGGAGCAGCGCGACGCCCTGCGTTCCAAGGGCAAGCAGCCGCCGCACCTGCTGGTCATGACGGCCACCCCCATTCCCCGCACGGTCGCCATGACCGTCTTCGGCGACCTGGAGACCTCCGTGCTGGACCAGTTGCCGGCCGGGCGTTCGCCGATCGCCAGCCACGTCGTGCCCGCCAGGGACAAGCCGCACTTCCTCTCCCGCGCCTGGGAGCGGGTCCGCGAGGAGGTGGGGAGCGGACACCAGGCGTACGTGGTCTGCCCCCGCATCGGGGACGACGCCGACGACGAGGCGGCGGACGGGAAGCCGAAGCCGAAGAAGAAGACGGCCGGGGACGGGAAGCAGGCGGCCGGGGGCGCGGACGACGCCGGGAGCGCCGGGGAGGACGGCGAGAAGCGCCCGCCGCTCGCCGTCCTGGACATCGCGGAACAGCTCGCCCGGGGCCCATTGGACGGTCTGCGCGTCGAGATCCTGCACGGCAGGATGAACCCCGACGACAAGGACGGGGTGATGCGCCGCTTCGCCGAGGGCAAGGTGGACGTCCTCGTCGCCACCACCGTCATCGAGGTCGGCGTCAACGTCCCCAACGCGACCGCCATGGTGATCATGGACGCGGACCGCTTCGGGGTCTCGCAGCTGCACCAGTTGCGCGGCCGGGTCGGCCGAGGTTCCGCCGCCGGACTCTGCCTGCTGGTCACCGAGGCCCATGAGGCCAGTCCCGCCCGCGCCCGGCTCTCCGCCGTCGCGTCCACCCTCGACGGCTTCGAGCTGTCCCGGATCGACCTCGAACAGCGGCGTGAGGGCGATGTCCTCGGTCAGGCCCAGTCCGGGGTGCGCTCCTCCCTGCGGGTGCTCGCCGTCATCGACGACGAGGAGGTCATCGCCGCCGCCCGGGAGGAGGCGACGACGATCGTCTCCGCCGATCCCGAACTGGAACACCTGCCCGAGCTGCGGACCGCGCTCGACGCCCTGCTCGACAAGGAGCGCGAGCAGTACCTGGACAAGGGGTAGCGCTCCACCGGGCAGACATGGCCGGTCACGGCACCGGACGAAGGACAAAGGGATGGCGGCGGAGGGAGAGGAGGGGCGGGGAGCGTGTGCGCACCGGCCCGATCCGCCGCGACGCCGTGTCACGGACGCCATATCGTGGAGCGCACGGCACCGCGGCACCCTGCGGGCCGCCCACGAACCGAGGATTCAGACACCCATGACCCGCGTGATCGCCGGTGCGGCCGGCGGACGCCTTCTGGCCGTCCCGCCCGGCACCGGCACCCGCCCCACCTCCGACCGTGCGCGCGAGGGCCTCTTCTCCACCTGGGAATCCCTCCTGGGCGGTTTCGACGGAGCCAGGGTCGCGGACCTGTACGCGGGGTCCGGCGCCGTCGGCCTGGAAGCGCTCTCCCGGGGCGCGGCCCACGCCCTGCTCGTCGAGGCCGATCCCAGGGCCGTCCGCGTGGTCCGGGACAACGTCCGCGCGCTCGGTCTGCCCGGCGCCGAGGTCCGCACCGGCAGGGCCGAGCAGATCGCCACCGGCCCCGCACCCGGGAAGCCGTACGACATCGTGTTCCTCGATCCCCCCTATGCCGTGACCGACGGCGACCTCGGCGAGATACTGATCACACTCCGTGCTCAGGGGTGGCTCGCGGCGGACGCACTCGTCACCGTGGAACGCAGCACCCGAGGCGGGGAATTCGGCTGGCCCGCGGGATTCGAGCCACTGCGGTCCCGTCGCTACGGCGAGGGCACCCTCTGGTACGGTCGCGCCGCCTCTACGTGCGAAGACGCACGATGACCGCACCGGAGAGCGAGGGAACCATGTTGCGCCGCGCCGTCTGTCCGGGGTCGTTCGACCCCATCACCAATGGACATCTCGACATCATCGGCCGCGCCTCGAAGCTGTACGACGTCGTACACGTCGCGGTGATGATCAACAAGTCCAAGCAGGGGCTGTTCGCGGTCGAGGAGCGGATCGACCTGATCCGCCAGGTCACCGCGGAGTTCGACAACGTCCAGGTGGAGGCGTTCCACGGCCTCCTGGTCGACTTCTGCAAGCAGCGCGACATCCCGGCGATCGTGAAGGGCCTGCGAGCGGTCAGCGACTTCGACTACGAGCTCCAGATGGCCCAGATGAACAACGGCCTCTCCGGCGTCGAAACGCTCTTCGTGCCGACCAATCCCACCTACAGCTTCCTGTCGTCCTCCCTGGTCAAGGAGGTCGCGGCCTGGGGCGGCGACGTCTCCCACCTGCTCCCCCCGGCGGTGCACGACGTGCTCGTCGCACGGCTGCGGGCACGCTGACGGGCTGACGACCCGTCACCAGGTGTCGGGTGGGCGCCGACTGGCCGTACAGTCGTCCCATCCTTCTCCAATCGGCTGTAGAGAGTGGCGAGCACACGGTGGACGTGCAGAAGAGGCTCGACGAGATCGTCGAGGTGGTGGGCAGTGCCCGGTCCATGCCCATGTCGGCTTCGTGCGTGGTCAACCGCGCCGAACTGCTCGCGATGCTCGCAGAGGTGCGTGAGGCCCTGCCCGGCTCGCTCGCCCAGGCCCGGGAGCTCATCGGCGGCCAGGAGCAGATGGTCGAGCAGGCCCGTCAGGAGGCCGGGCGGATCATCGAGGCCGCACACGCCGAACGCGGCACGCTGGTCTCCGGGACCGAGGTCGCCCGGCGGTCCCAGGCCGAGGCCGACCGCATCCTCGAAGAGGCACGGCGGGAGGCCGCCGAGGTGCGCGTCGAGGCCGACGAGTACGTCGACAGCAAGCTCGCCAACTTCGAGGTCGTCCTCACCAAGACCATCGGATCCGTCGACCGGGGCCGCGAGAAGCTCCTCGGCCGCGGCCAGGCGTACGACGAGCGGGGCTACGAGGACCCGGACTTCGCCGAGGCCCCCGAGCGCAGCACCGACCCGGACACCCTCCGGCGCCGGGCGGACGAGTACGTGGACACCAAGCTCGGCGCCTTCGAGGCGGTGCTGGCCAAGACCCTGGAGGCGGTCGGGCGCGGCAGGCAGAAGCTGCACGGCCGGGTCGCCACCGACGAGCTCGGCGCGCACATGGCGGCCCAGGACGCCGCGGGCAACTCCGCGCACGTGAGCGACGAGGAGCACTGGGCGGGCCTCGCCGAGCTGGCCACCCCGGATCCGCGGACCGGCTCGCAGCAGACCCCCTCGCACTTCCCGGCCCAGGCCCAGCCGGCCTACGCGGAGACGTACGGGTACCAGGACCAGCCGCAGCAGGACTCCTACGGTTACCCGCAGCAGCCGGACCCGTACGCCGCCTACCAGCAGCACCCGCAGCAGCAGGACTACGGCCAGGGCGGGGCGC
This sequence comes from Streptomyces sp. NPDC052042, assembly GCF_044548345.1. NCBI lineage: Bacteria > Bacillati > Actinomycetota > Actinomycetes > Kitasatosporales > Streptomycetaceae > Streptomyces > Streptomyces sp. NPDC052042. The sequence continues at coordinate 357,441 of NZ_JBIUBU010000003.1, forward strand.
AGCACCCGGGCCAGGGCTACGACGGCTGGCAGCAGCACCAGTCCGCGCAGCCGCAGCCCCAGCAGGCGCAGGGCGGGAACGCCCTCGACGAGACCAGCCTCTTCGACACCGGCATGATCGACCTGGACACGCTCCGCCGCTACGAGCAGGAGCGGTGACCGGGCAGGAGCGGTGACCGGTCCATGACGGGCCGCCGATGGACCGGGCCCGGGGCGCGGGGCGGACCGGATTGGGAGCTGGGCGGCGTGTCCAGTATCCTGGCTCCTCGGTCGCGCTATGTCCGCGATCCCGGCTGCTCGTTTCGGTTCCGGGACCGGTCGGCCCTCCTACGATGCGTGACACTCATGATCTCGAAGACAGGAAAAGCCCTGAACGGCCAGCTCGACCACCGCAACCCCCTCGTGTTCGACACGCACGAGCTGGGTCGGCGGCCCGGTGCGCTCCAGCGGCTGACCCGTACGGTGGACGCACCCGGTTCACCGGCTCTCGGTATCGACGGAGTCATCGGCGTGCCGGAAGGCACGCCCGTGGAGCTTGAGCTCCGCCTGGAGTCGGTCATGGAAGGGGTGCTCGTCACAGGCACCGCCCGTGCATCGGCCGAGGGGGAGTGCGTAAGGTGTCTGGAGCCGCTGCGCCAAGAGGTCGTGGCGGATTTCCAGGAGATGTTCTCGTATCCGGACGCCGACGACCGGGGCCGCGCGATCAAGCCGGAGCCGGGCGACGACGCCGAGGACGACGGGGACAGGCTCTTCGTCGAGGACGGCCTGTTCGACCTCGAACCAGTGCTGTGTGACGCGGTGGTGCTCGCACTGCCGATGCAGCCGGTGTGCCGGGAGTCCTGTGCCGGTCTGTGTTCCGAATGCGGAGTCAGGCTGGACGAGGACCCCGGTCACCACCACGATGCCGTCGACATTCGCTGGGCGGCACTGCAAGGACTCGCCGACACCGTTCAGGACGGCGAGAAGGACAACATGGGCGGCGCCGAAGCGGGCGTCGACGAGAAGCAGGAGAAGTAGCCGTGGCTGTTCCGAAGCGGAAGATGTCGCGCAGCAACACGCGCCACCGCCGGTCGCAGTGGAAGGCTGCGGTCCCCACCCTGGTTTCGTGCGAGCGTTGCCAGGAGCCGAAGTTGCAGCACATCGCGTGCCCCAGCTGCGGCACGTACAACAAGCGCCAGGTCCTCGAGGTCTGAGCGGCTGGTGAGAGGCTCGATGTCTGAGTTGTCGAACGGCAAGAAGCAGACAGACAACGTCAACACGGCCTCGTCCCACACGCTTCTGGAAGGGCGGCTCGGGTATCACCTTGAGTCCGCCCTTCTGGTGCGTGCGCTGACCCATCGTTCGTACGCGTACGAGAACGGCGGTCTGCCCACCAACGAGCGGCTCGAATTCCTCGGGGACTCGGTGCTCGGCCTGGTGGTGACGGACACGCTGTACCGCACCCACCCCGATCTGCCCGAGGGGCAGCTCGCCAAGTTGCGGGCCGCGGTGGTCAACTCGCGTGCACTTGCGGAAGTGGGCCGTGGCCTCGATCTCGGCTCCTTCATCCGGCTCGGCCGCGGTGAAGAGGGCACGGGCGGCCGGGACAAGGCGTCCATCCTCGCCGACACCCTGGAAGCGGTGATCGGCGCGGTCTATCTCGACCAGGGCCTCGACGCGGCCTCGGAGCTGGTCCACCGGCTCTTCGACCCGCTGATCGACAGGTCCTCGAACCTCGGCGCCGGCCTGGACTGGAAGACCAGCCTCCAGGAACTCACCGCGAGCGAGAACCTCGGTGTCCCCGAGTACCTCGTCACGGAGACCGGACCGGACCACGAGAAGACCTTCACCGCTGCCGCCCGAGTCGGAGGCGTCTCGTACGGCACCGGCATTGGCCGTAGCAAGAAGGAAGCGGAGCAGCAGGCCGCGGAGTCCGCCTGGCGCGAGATCAGCGCAGCCGTGGAAGCGCGGGAGACGACGGCCGGTTCCGCCGCCGAGGGAGGGGCCGCCGACACCCCTGCCGACCCGCCGTCGTCCGCGGGCGCCGCCCCCGCCTGACGACCCGGAAACCCCTCGGCGCCCCGCGCATCGAGGGGTTTTCCTCTGTCCGGATACCCTGGAAAAGTCCCTGAGGAGCCATACCGTGCCCGAGCTGCCCGAGGTCGAGGTCGTACGACGGGGACTGGAGCGCTGGGTCTCCGGCCGCACGGTCACGGATGTCGAGGTGCTGCACCCGCGTGCGGTCCGCCGCCATCTTGCGGGCGGCGCGGACTTCGCGGCCCGGCTCGGCGGTGTCCGCTTCGGAACGGCCATGCGCCGCGGGAAGTACCTCTGGGTGCCGCTGAACGACGCGTCCAGCTCTCTGCTGGGCCACCTCGGAATGAGCGGCCAGCTTCTCGTGCAGCCGCACGACGCCCCCGACGAGAAGCACCTGCGCGTACGGATCCGTTTCGACGACGCCCTCGGCACCGAGCTGCGTTTCGTCGACCAGCGGACCTTCGGTGGACTCTCGGTCCACGAGAACACCACGGACGGGCTGCCCGACACCATCGCCCACATCGCCCGCGACCCCCTGGACCCCTCCTTCGACGACGCGGCGTTCCACGCGGCCCTGCGCCTGCGCCGCACGACGATCAAGCGCGCCCTGCTCGACCAGTCGCTGATCAGCGGGGTCGGCAACATCTACGCCGACGAGGCGCTCTGGCGCACCAGGCTGCACTACGACCGACCGACCGCGACCCTGACCCGGCCGAAGTCGGCCGAGCTCCTCGGCCATGTGCGCGAGGTGATGAACGCGGCGCTCGACCAGGGCGGCACCAGCTTCGACAGCCTCTACGTCGACGTGAACGGCGAGTCCGGCTACTTCGACCGCTCGCTGGACGCGTACGGGCGGGAGGGCGAGCCCTGCGGCCGCTGCGGCAGCCCGATACGCCGCCGGGCGTGGATGAACCGCTCCAGCTACTTCTGCCCGGACTGCCAGCGACCCCCGCGCACCGCTCCCTGATCCCGGTACCGCGCCGGGCCCGCGCGTTGCCGTCACCATCGGCGGCGTCCGCACGGCGGCCACGCCGCGGGTGCTCGCCGCGAGACGGCGCTCTCCGGGCGAGCGGCCTCACCAGCTGCCGCTGCCGCTGCGCTCAGAAGCCGAACTCCTGGGTCCACCAGGGGCCGCCGGGGCCGTGGTGGACCCCGACGCCGAGCGTCGTGTAGTCGCAGTTGAGGATGTTCGCCCGGTGGCCCGCGCTCTGCATCCAGGAGTCCATCACGGCCCGGGCATCGGCCTGGCCGCGCGCTATGTTCTCGGCCGCCAGCCCCCGCACCCCGGCGGCCGACGCGCGGTCCCAGGGGGACCGGCCATCGGGGTCGGTGTGGTCGAAGAAGCCGCGGGCGGCCATGTCCTCGCTGAAGTCCTGGGCCAGCGAGGCCAGCGGGGCGCTGGCGGTGACCGGGGCGCAACCCGCCTTCGCGCGTTCCTGGTTGACCAGGGCGAGGACGGCCGTCCGGGCCGGTGCGGCGGTGGGGGAGGCGGTCGCGGACCTGCGGGTGGACGGGCCGGTCGAGGCGGGGGGCCGTGCCACGGCCGACGACCTCCCGGACGCGCTCGGGACGGCCTCCGGGCCGGTGTCCGCCGAGCCGGGGGAACGGGCCGGCCCGGTAGGACGGGCCGGTGCGGACGCCTCCGGCGCTCGGGACGCGTGCGACGGCGATGCGGTGGGCGACCGGGTCTCCGGGCCGCCGGCGCGCCCGGCGCCCCGGCCGGCGGCGGGGTCGGCGGCGGGGTCGGAGCGGTCGGAGGGGGAGGCGGCGGAACCCTCCGGGCCCGGCAGGTCCGGGGCCCCTTCGGTGCGTACCCGGTCGGCGGGAGCGCCGCCGAGCACCTCGCTGCCGCCGCCGGGCAGCAGCCCCGGAACGACGACCGCCGCGGCTCCCACGGCCAGGGCGGCGGAGGCGCCGATCAGCCCCGTGCGGACGGGCGCACCGCCCCGCTTTCCGTGGCGTGCGCTCCGCCGCCGGTCCGGGGCGCCGGTCGTGCGGTCCTGAACGACGGGAGTCGCGGAGCGTCGGTGGCGTCCCATCTGCCGAGCCCTTCTGGGGTCTGGACGCCACCCTCGGCGTCACCCTGCTTCACCCGTTGGGGTGAGATCGCTTGCGTGGGGACTGTACGCCATGGCCGTTCGTCCACAGGCGCTCCGCGGAGAAACGACCGGTCGGCGGCGGAGGACCGACCGGATAGCGTTCGGGCATGGACGGAGAGGTACGGCTCATCGCATGGGTGCGCGGCCGAGTGCAGAGGGTCGGATTCCGCTGGTTCACCAGGGAGAACGCTCTGGAGATCGGCGGTCTCACCGGGTTCGCCCTCAATCTTGACGACGGGCGGGTGCAGGTGGTGGCCGAGGGCCCGCGTGAGAACTGCGACCAGCTGCTGGAGTGGTTGCGCTCGGACGACACACCCGGGCGCGTGGACGGAGTCACTGAGATATGGGACACGCCGCGCGGCGGATACGAGGGCTTCGATATCCGCTGAGCCGACCCCGGTACGCCCGCCTTTCGAAGGAATTTGTTCGGTTGATGTTCGATAAATGGCGGGCGGTGGCGGGAGGGGTGCTTCTCCGTGTACACATGAAATGACCTGCGGAATGACCAGATAGTTGCCAAGAATCGGTTGGCGTGCCAGGCTGCGGCACTAAGGATGATCTCCACGCCCCCCAGAGGGCCCCGCAGGAGAGTCGCGCCGCATGATCGTCTGGCCGCGCGCCCCCGGGGTTGCCCGGCTCTGCGGGCGTGATCGTGTTGACCGTCAAACTTTTTGGTGAGACGCTGAAATCCCCGCGCACCTGAGCTGTTCGGCAGGGTTGTTTGGCAGCAGAGCAGTGGTGAATGGAAGCACTGCCGAACACCGCGGGTGCGATTCCCTCACGACCCACACCGCATCGGTCGGTCACTCAGTGTGGAGGACCATCCATCATGGCAAAGGCGCTTCTCGGTTACGTCGGCGGTTCCGACCCGCGACTCCTCGCCGAGATGCGACGGCTCCAGCAGCGCGTGCAGGACCTCGAATCCGAACTCGTACGGATTCAGCACGAGAACGACGCGCTCAACGCCGCCGCCCAGCACCAAGAGTCGCTGCTCGACAGCATGGACATCGACGTACCTCGGGCGGAGCCGGCGCTGACCTGACCGAGGCCCCTCGGGGCCGGTCGGGACGTTCCTGTCAGCCGTTCGAGATCACCACCCGGATCGTCGCCGGATCATTGAAGATCATCGCACCTGATCAGCCACGCTTCGTGGCCAGTCCTTGATCAACCATGTGTCGCCGCGCCGGCGAGATCGCATGACACGCGGTAACGCGGCGGATTTCACAAGGGGCGCCCAGGCGTCCCTTTTTCTTTCCCGGATTCTCCGACCCCTCCGATCCGGCCCGGCTGCCCCGGCTTCTCGACCCGGTTGCGCCGCTCTGCTCGGTTCCCTGCGGTCGGGATCCGCGGTCCGCGTCTTTCCGCCCGGACCGCCGCGACCTTGTCGTCCGGACCGGCGAGCCCGCTCCGGTCGACGGGATCGCCCGGGTCGTTCCGGCGCCCGGAAGCCGTACGGCACCGCTCCCCGGACGTACACCCCTTTCCTCACCGTCTGATGTGCCCTGCACCTTCATCGGTGAAACCGAGCCCGAAAGGTAGAGTCCGGCGGCGTGCACCTCAAGGCCCTGACCCTGCGTGGTTTCAAGTCGTTCGCCTCCGCCACGACGCTGCGGTTCGAACCCGGTATCACGTGTGTCGTCGGTCCGAACGGGTCGGGCAAGTCCAATGTGGTGGACGCGCTTTCCTGGGTCATGGGCGAACAGGGCGCCAAATCCCTGCGCGGCGGCAAGATGGAGGACGTCATCTTCGCCGGCACCACCGGGCGGCCGCCGCTCGGACGGGCCGAGGTCTCGCTGACGATCGACAATTCCGATGGCGCGCTGCCCATCGAATACGCCGAGGTGACGATCACTCGGACCATGTTCCGCAACGGCGGCAGCGAATACCAGATCAATGGCGACACCTGCCGGCTCCTCGATATCCAGGAACTCCTCTCGGACTCCGGCATCGGCCGGGAGATGCACGTCATCGTCGGCCAGGGCCAGCTGGATTCCGTGCTCCACGCGGACCCCTCCGGCCGGCGCGCGTTCATCGAGGAAGCCGCGGGCGTGCTCAAGCACCGCAAGCGGAAGGAGAAGGCGCTGCGGAAACTGGACGCGATGGGAGCCAATCTGGCCCGCGTCCAGGATCTGACCGACGAGCTGCGCCGGCAGCTGAAGCCGCTCGGCAGGCAGGCGGCCGTGGCGCGTCGGGCCGCCGTCATCCAGGCCGATCTGCGCGACGCCCGACTGCGGCTGCTCGCCGACGACCTGGTCGCGCTGCGCGTCGCGCTGCGCAGCGAGCTCGCGGACGAGGCGGCGCTCAAGGAACGCCGGGAGGCCGCGGAGGCGGAGCTCAGGGCGGCGCTGGCGCGCGAGGCCCGGCTGGAGGACGAGGTGCGGCGGCTGACGCCGCGGCTCCAGCGGACCCAGCAGACCTGGTACGAGCTGTCGCAGCTCGCCGAACGGGTGCGCGGCACGATCTCGCTGGCCGACGCCCGGGTGAAGAGCGCCACCGCCCCAATCGAGGAGGAGCGGCGCGGCCGTGATCCGGAGGACATGGAGCGGGAGGCGGCCCGCATCCGTGAACAGGAGGCGGAACTGACGGCCGCCCTGGAGGCGGCGGAACACGCGCTGGAGGACACCGCCACCCACCGCGCCGAGCTGGAACGGCAGTTGGCCGCCGAGGAGCGCGGGCTCAAGGACGCCGCCCGGGCCATCGCCGACCGCCGCGAAGGGCTTGCCCGGCTCGGCGGACAGGTCAACGCGGCCCGTGGCCGGGCTGCATCGGCCCAGGCCGAGATCGACCGGCTGGCCGCCGCACGCGATGAGGCACAGGAACGCGCGATCGCCGCCCAGGAGGAGTACGAACAGCTCAAGGCGGAGGTCGAGGGCCTGGACGCGGGCGACGCCGAGCTGGGCGAGCGGTACGAGGACGCCAGGCGGGAACGCGCGGAGGCGGAGTCGGCGCTCTCCGCGGCCCGGGAGGCCGCCACCGCCGCCGAACGGAAGCGGGCGGCCGTCGCGGCCCGCCACGAGGCGCTGGCCCTCGGACTGCGCCGCAAGGACGGCACGGGCGCGCTGCTCGGCGCGCGTGACCGGCTGACCGGTCTGCTCGGACCGGCCGCGGAACTCCTGTCCGTGGAGCCCGGCTACGAGGTGGCGGTGGCGTCGGCCCTGGGCGCCGCGGCGGACGCGGTCGCGGTGACGGACCCCGCCACGGCGGCGGAGGCGATCCGGCTGCTGCGCAAGCAGGACGCGGGACGGGCGTCCCTGTTGCTGGGCGGCGTACGGAGCGGAGCCCCGACCGGGGAATCCGGCACGGGACCGGCCGCCGGCCACGATGCGGGACCGGTCGACGGGCCGGGTTCGGGACCGGCGGGGGAGCCCGGCGGGGGAGCGATCGGCGGTCGCGGCGCGGGACCGGCCGACGGACTCGGTGCGGGACCGGCCGACGGGTTCCACGAGGGGGCCGTGCCCGGGAGCGGCCCGGAACCGGCGGAACGGGGCGGTGCGGTCCAGGCTGTGAACCCGCCGTACGTGGCCGATCTCGTCCGCGGTCCCGCCGGTCTGGTGGAAGCCGTACGCCGACTGGTGCGGGACACGGTGGTGGTCGGCACGCTGGAGGACGCCGAGGACCTGGTCACCGCGTATCCCGGGCGGACGGCTGTGACCGCGGAGGGCGACATCCTCTCGGCCCACTTCGCGCACGGCGGATCCGCCGGGGCGCCGAGCCTCCTCGAAGTGCGGGCGTCGGTCGACGAGGCCGCCGCCCAGCTGGAGGAACTGGCCGTGCGATGCGCGGAGTTGACCGAGGCCCAGCGGCTCGCGGGGGAGCAGCGCGACGCGTGCGCCCGGCAGGTCGAGGAGCTGGGGGAGCGGCGCCGGGCCGCCGAGCGGGAGAAGTCGGGGGTGGCCCAGCAACTGGGACGGCTCGCCGGGCAGGCCCGTGGTGCCGCGGGCGAGGCCGAGCGGATGACCGCGTCCGCCGCGCATGCCCAGGAAGCCCTGGAACGGGCGACGGAGGAGGCCGAGGAACTGGCCGAACGGCTGCTCGTCGCCGAGGAGGCGCCGGTCGAGGAGGAGCCGGACACCTCCGTGCGCGACCGGCTCGCCGCCGACGGGGCCAACGCCCGCCAGACCGAGATGGAGGCCCGCCTCCAGGTGCGTACCCACGAGGAACGGGTCAAGGGGCTCGCGGGCCGTGCGGACTCCCTCGACCGGGCGGCCCGCGCCGAACGCGAGGCCCGGACCCGCGCCGAGCGGCGCCGCGCCCGTCGCCGCCACGAGGCCCGAGTGGCCTCCGCGGTCGCGTCCGGCGCCCGTCAGCTGCTCGCCCACGTCGAGGTGTCCGTCGCGCGGGCCGAGGGCGAGCGGTCCGCGGCCGAGGCGGCGAAGGCGGAACGCGAACGCGAGCTGGCGGCCGAGCGCGACCGGGGCCGAGCGCTCAAGGAGGAACTGGACAAGCTCACCGACTCCGTCCACCGGGGCGAGGTGCTCGGTGCCGAGAAGCGGCTGCGGATGGAGCAGCTGGAGGCGAAGGCGCTGGAGGAGCTGGGCGTGGAGCCGGCCGCCCTGGTCGCCGAGTACGGCCCCGACCAGCTCGTACCGCCCTCGCCGGCCGCGGTGGGCGAGGAACTGCCGGACGATCCCGAACATCCGCGCAACCGGCCGCGGCCGTTCGTCAGGGCCGAGCAGGAGAAGCGGCTGAAGACGGCCGAACGGGCCCACCAGCAACTCGGAAAGGTGAACCCGCTCGCCCTGGAGGAGTTCGCCGCGCTGGAGGAGCGGCACAAGTTCCTCTCCGAGCAGCTCGAAGACCTGAAGAAGACCCGGGCCCATCTGGCGCAGGTCATCAAGGAGGTCGACGAGCGGGTCGAGCAGGTCTTCACGGAGGCGTACCGGGACACGGCCCGCGAGTTCGAGGGTGTCTTCTCCCGGTTGTTCCCGGGCGGTGAGGGGCGGCTCGTGCTGACCGATCCGGACAACATGCTCACGACCGGGGTGGACGTCGAGGCCCGGCCGCCGGGCAAGAAGGTCAAGCGGCTCTCGCTGCTGTCCGGCGGGGAACGCTCGCTCACGGCGGTGGCGCTGCTGGTCTCGATCTTCAAGGCCCGGCCCAGCCCGTTCTATGTGATGGACGAGGTCGAGGCGGCTCTCGACGACACCAATCTGCAGCGGCTGATCCGGATCATGGAGGAGCTCCAGGAGAGCTCGCAACTGATCGTGATCACACATCAGAAGCGGACGATGGAGGTCGCCGACGCGCTGTACGGCGTCTCGATGCAGGGCGACGGGGTGTCCAAGGTCATCAGCCAGCGGCTGCGCTGAGCGCCCCGTACGGTTCCCGGCGCCTCCCCCGTCGACGGCGGCCCACCACGTCGTCCGCGTCTGCCGAGCGGATGAGCCCCGGTGCGGCGGACGGCGCCCGCGCGTCCCGAACACGACGGCCGCACGGTGCCGGCCCTGTCCCCAGCGGCCTCTACCTCCCCTTCGAGTGGTGGCGGCCGGAAAGTTGTGCCCCACTGGTGTGTGCCCCGCTCGGAGGATCCCGCCCGCCGAGCCCGCCCCGCAGACCCTGTTCCCCGCACCCGAGGACGCGTCCAGGCACCAGGAGTACATGTGACCGACACAGCGCAGGGGCCCGCGTCCGGAGCCCGTACCGCCCACCCGGACCACCTCGGCCATGTCGTCTTCATCACGGCCGCCGCGGCGATGGGCGGCTTCCTCTTCGGCTACGACAGCTCGGTCATCAACGGCGCCGTGGAGGCGATCCGCAGCCGGTACGACATCGGCTCGGCGACCTTGGCCCAGGTCATCGCCATCGCCCTGATCGGCTGCGCGATCGGTGCGGCCACGGCGGGGCGCATCGCCGACCGCATCGGCCGCATCCGCTGCATGCAGATCGCCGCCGTGCTCTTCACGGTCAGCGCCATTGGTTCCGCGCTCCCGTTCGCGCTCTGGGACCTGGCGATGTGGCGCATCATCGGCGGCTTCGCCATCGGCATGGCGTCCGTGATCGGTCCCGCGTACATCGCCGAGGTCTCGCCGCCCGCCTACCGGGGCCGCCTCGGCTCCTTCCAGCAGGCGGCGATCGTCATCGGGATCGCCATCTCGCAGTTGGTCAACTACGGCATTCTGCAATTCGCCGGAGGGGACCAGCGCGGCCGGATCGGCGGCCTGGAGGCGTGGCAGTGGATGCTCGGCGTGATGGTCGTCCCCGCCGCCCTGTACGGACTCCTGTCGCTGGCGATCCCGGAGTCGCCCCGGTTCCTGATCTCGATTGGCAGGAAGGACCGGGCCCGGAAAATCCTTGCGGAGGTCGAGGGCAAGGGGGTCGACCTCGATGCCCGGGTGGCCGAGATCGAGGGCGCCATGCGCCGGGAGCACAAGTCCACGTTCAGGGACCTGCTCGGCGGCCGCTTCGGCTTCCTGCCGATCGTCTGGGTCGGGATCGGCCTCTCGGTCTTCCAGCAACTCGTCGGTATCAACGTGGCGTTCTACTATTCGGCGACGCTGTGGCAGTCCGTTGGCATCGATCCGACGGAATCCTTCCTCTACTCGTTCACCACATCGATCATCAACATCATCGGCACCGTCATCGCGATGACGCTGGTGGACCGGGTGGGGCGCAAGCCGCTCGCGCTGGTCGGCTCCACCGGCATGGCCATCGCCCTCGCCGTCGAGGCATGGGCCTTCTCGGCGCCCCTCGTCGGCGGGAAGCTGCCACACATCCAGGGCGTCGTGGCGCTCGTCGCGGCCCATGGGTTCGTGCTCTTCTTCGCCCTGTCGTGGGGCGTCGTCGTCTGGGTCTTCCTCGGCGAGATGTTCCCGAACCGGATCCGCGCGGCGGCGCTCGGCATCGCCGCCTCCGCGCAGTGGATGGCCAACTGGCTGATCACCGCGAGCTTCCCGAGCCTGTCCGACTGGAACCTCTCGGGCACGTACATCATCTACGCGTGCTTCGCCACGCTCTCCATCCCGTTCGTGCTCAGGTTCGTGAGGGAGACCAAGGGCAAGGCGCTGGAGGAGATGGGCTGAGAGGGGACGGGCCGAGAGCGGACGGGCCGACCAGAGCACGATCCCTCGGGACCGGCCCGGCCCCGGGAACGCGTACGCCCCGCCGCGGGAACCCGCTGGAACCGCGGACGCCGGTGCCGGGAGCACGGAGCGCTTCTGGGTCCGGATCAGCGGTCCGGACCAGTGGTCCGGATCAGCGGTTCGGATCAGCGTGCCCGACCGCTTCGCAGAACAACCGCAGGCTCCGCCATCCCTCCTCGACCGGCATCCCGCCGCACAGGGGGTGCAGCACCAGGCTGTCGAGCCTTCCGGCCAGCCCGGCGCACTCCTCCGGGGTGACGACCCGGTAGACGCCCTCGTCCCGCAGCGCGTCCACCGTGCCCGCCGTGGAACGCACGGCGGAACGGATGCCCGCGGACTGCCAGGAGGCGTATGTACGCGCCTCGTGCAGGAAGTGACCGCCGTACTGAGCCCACGTACGCTCCGGGTCCTCGGACACATGCAGCAGGGGCGTCTCGGCCGACGGCATCATGCAGAAGCCGTCCGTCCCGAACTCCGTCCGTCGCTCGTGGTAGTACGCCTCCAGCTCCGGCAGGTGCGCGCTCGGGAAGAACGGCAGCCCGAACCGCGCCGCCCGCCGCGCCGCCGCCCGCGAGCTCCCGCCCACCAGCAATGGTGGATGGGGGCGGGTGTAGGGGCGCGGAGTGACCCGGACCGTGCGGCCCCGGTACGGGAAGGGCTCCCCGGTCCACGCCCGCACCAGCGTCTCCAGCAGCTCGTCCTGGAGTCGGCCGCGCCGCTTCCATTCGACGCCGGCCCGTTCGTACTCCTCCGGGCGGTACCCGATTCCCGCCACCGTGATCAGCCGGCCCGCGCTCAGCAGGTCCAGGACCGCGATGTCCTCGGCCAGCCGCAGCGGGTCGTGCAGCGGGCCGATGATCGCCGAGACGGTGACCGCGATGCGGCGGGTGGTGCCGAGGACCGAACCGGCGAAGACGAAGGGGGAGGGCAGCCAGGAGTTCTCGACCCCGTGGTGCTCCTCGGTCTGCACGGTGTCGATCCCGTGCGCGTCGGCGTGGGCGGCCATGTCCAGCGCGGCACGGTACCGGGCCGAGAGCGACTCGGCGGTGGCGGCGGGATCGACGAGGTTGAACCGGACCACTGTGAAGGCCATGACGGGCATCCTCCTCGTCGGTCGGACTCGGCCGGGCCGGACAGCGGTGCCCCGCCCGGCGATGCGGGCCGCGTCGCACCCGTCCGGCGCCCACCTCGTGGTGCCGACCGAAGCCCGCGCAGCCCTTCCCCGAGCCCTCGAACTCCGTTCGAGCAGGGGAGACCCCGTCCGAGGACTTCCGGCCGCCTCGCGGTCGCACGCACCGGGACGACGCTCCTTCCGGGGCACATTGCCGGCCGTGACCTTAACTGACGCATCGTCAGAAGGGTAGGGGTGTGTCACTCGACGCCCTGTCGCGACGGACGGCAGGGCGCGGCAGAGTCGCGTACGGCAGCCCGGAGGCGGCGACGGCGGCCGCCCGGTCCGGGCCGGCCGGCCCGGGTGCCGGCGAGCGGGCCGGGCAGCCATTCCGTGTGGGGCGACGGCAGTCCCGTCGCCGGTGCCGCGGCCCGCGCGGCCACGACCGGCACGGAGAAGCCGCCCGTGCACCAGTGACCGCCGCCCGGGCCGGCCGATGAAGACGAGCCGGTGCCCGCGGTGGGGTCTCCGCGCGCGGGATCGCATCTTTGCCGCTAACGCCACGAAAAGGTCGATAACGGCCAAGTGGGGGTGTCGGCGATCCTTCCGGGCGGCCCGCACGGCCGGGCGTGGCCGATACTGGGTGCGTTATGGAATTCGTCATCCTTGCTGTAGTCATCGCCCTGGTCGCGGTCGGCGTGATCAGCGGGCTCGTGGTCAGCGGCCGCAAGAAGAAGCAGCTGCCCCCGGCGCCGCCGAGCACGCCGACCATCACTCCTCCCGCCGAGCCCCACGTCGGTGAGGAAGCCGAAACGCCGCGCGAGGAACCGCGCCGCACCATCGAAGAGGTCGCTCCCCCGGCGGCCGAGGCCCCCGTCGCGGAGGCCCCCGAAACCGTCGAGGCCGCCGAGCCGGAGGCGCTCGCCGCCCCGGCGATCGAGGTGCCCGAACCCACCGCCGGCCGACTGGTACGGCTGCGCGCCCGGCTCGCCCGCTCGCAGACCTCCCTCGGCAAGGGGCTGCTCACGCTCCTGTCCCGGGACAACCTCGATGAGGAGACCTGGGAGGAGGTCGAGGACACCCTTCTCACCGCCGATGTCGGTGTCGCCCCCACCCAGGAACTGGTGGAGCGGCTCCGCGAACGCGTCCGCGTGCTCGGCACCCGCACCCCCGAGGGGCTGCGCGCACTGCTCCGCGAGGAGCTCCTGGCCCTGATCGACACCGACACCGACCGCGCGGTCAAGACCGAGGGCGGTCTCGACACCCCTGGTGTGGTGATGGTCGTCGGTGTCAACGGCACCGGTAAGACCACCACCACCGGCAAGCTGGCCCGGGTGCTCGTCGCCGACGGCCGCAGCGTCGTGCTCGGCGCGGCCGACACCTTCCGGGCCGCCGCCGCCGACCAGCTCCAGACCTGGGGCGAACGCGTCGGCGCCCGTACCGTCCGCGGACCCGAGGGCGGCGACCCGGCGTCGATCGCCTTCGACGCGGTCAAGGAGGGGATCGCGGAGGACGTCGACGTCGTCCTCATCGACACCGCTGGGCGGCTGCACACCAAGACCGGCCTCATGGACGAGCTCGGCAAGGTCAAGCGGGTCGTCGAGAAGCACGGGCCGCTCGATGAGGTCCTGCTCGTCCTCGACGCGACGACCGGGCAGAACGGCCTGGTGCAGGCGCGGGTGTTCTCCGAGGTCGTCGACATCACGGGCATCGTGCTCACGAAGCTGGACGGCACGGCGAAGGGCGGCATCGTCGTCGCGGTGCAGCGCGATCTGGGCGTGCCGGTGAAGCTGGTCGGCCTCGGTGAGGGGCCGGACGACCTGGCGCCGTTCGAGCCGGAGGCGTTCGTGGACGCCCTGATCGGGGACTGACACCCCGCACTGTCCGTCAGTCGAAGAGCCCGGCCGCCGGCGGCCGGGCTCTTTTGCGTCGTCATCCTTTCCGTGTCGTCTCTTCCGTGCCCGGTGTCCGCGGGGTCGGGGTTTCCGGCAGCGGGGGCGGTGCCCGGAGCGAACCGGGGCACGTGTCGGCGTCAGCCGCTCAGGGGCGCGCGATGGCAGCAGTAGGCCAGCGTGCCGAGCAGCAGCCTGGCCGGCGGCGGCGCGGCCGCCGTGTCCAGCACCGGCGGGCGCAGCCACCGGGCAGGTCCGAGGCCGCCCTCGTCGGACGGCGGGGCGGTGATGTGGTGGCCGGGGCCCAGCGCCCGCAGGTCCAGGCCCGCGTCGTCCCAGCCCATCCGGTACAGCAGACGAGGAAGCTCGGCGGCGGCTCCGGTCGCCACGAAGAACTGTGCCCGCCCCGATGGCGTCGACACGACCGGGCCCAGGGGCAGCCCCATCCGCTCCATGCGCGCCAGGGCCCGGCGTCCGGCTGCCTCGGCCACGTCCAGTACGTCGAAACTGCGCCCCACCGGCAGCAGCAGCGTGGCGTCCGGCACCTGGGCCCACGCCTCCACCGCCGCGTCGAGCGCGGCGCCCGGCGGGATCTCGGGCGCGACGTCCAGGGGGTGGGCGCCGGGGGAGGGGCACCGGTCGCTCTCGCACGAGCAGCGGCCGTCCGCGGCGCGCGCTCCGGGCGCCACGGCCCAGCCCCACAGTCCTGTGTACTCGGCCACCGCCGTGCTCTCGGCCGAACGGCCGCGGCGTCGTGAGCCGGTGCGCATCTCGCGGATGCCGCCGATCGTGAAGCCCATGCCCCCTCCAACGGGTCCGACTCATCGGTGGTTACGTCACGGAGTGAAGGCCCGCCACTCCGCCGTCATGACGATCCGTGGTGCGCCGGTGCACGCACGGTGGCGCTTCGTGAGTCGCGCGCCCCCTTTGTGCATCGCCGCAACCACGATTGATCGACCGAGTGTCAAGTGAATCGCGCTCGGTGTCGTTCGTGTTCATCCGAAGGGGTGGCGAATGGTGGCGTTTCTGTAAGCGTCCTCGCCGCGGTGGTGATCGTAGGATTACCGTCGGTACACGAACCATGGAAGTATGTGCGCACGTGGGTATGCCGGAGGCAACCTGATTCCTGTTCGATCGTGTGCAAACTCCGTATGGGCGTCATCGGAACAGGGCATTCTGATAGTGGTTCGCGCGACAGCGTTCGTCGGGATCACGACGGTTTCAGCGGGATGGGGGCGTTCCAGTGAGTGGCAGCGGCGCAGGCGATACGAATGCCGGTAAGCGCCCCAACGAGCAATTGAGCTCGTGGTTCGTGCGCAGCGGCTGGTCGAAGGGCGAGCTGGCACGGCAGGTCAATCGGCGGGCGCGGCAAATGGGTGCCCACCACATCAGCACCGACACCTCCCGGGTGCGGCGCTGGCTCGACGGCGAGCAGCCTCGCGAGCCGATTCCGCGCATTCTGTCGGAGCTCTTCTCGGAGCGATTCGGCTCGGTCGTGGCGGTCGAGGACCTCGGACTGCGCTCCGCGTACCAGGCGGCCTCCGTGTCCGGGGTCGACCTGCCCTGGGCGGGGCCCCAGACCGTCGCCCTGCTCAGCGAGTTCTCCCGTAGCGATCTGATGCTCGCGCGGCGCGGATTCCTCGGCTCCTCACTCGCCCTCGCCGCCGGTCCCGCCCTCGTCGAACCCATGCAGCGCTGGCTGGTGCCCGTGGCGTCCGCCGCACCGGCGGAGCCCGAGCCGGCCGTTGCGTCCCGTCGTCCCTCCAAGCTCTCCGGCCCCGAGCTCGACCTGCTGGAGTCGACGACGGCGATGTTCCGTCAGTGGGACGCGCAGTGCGGCGGCGGGCTGCGCCGCAAGGCCGTCGTCGGTCAGCTCCATGAGGTCACCGACCTCCTGCAGGAGCCACAGCCGGAGGCCACCGCCAAGCGGCTCTTCCGGTGCGCGGCCGAGCTGGCCGAGCTGGCGGGCTGGATGAGCTACGACGTCGGCCTCCAGGCCACGGCCCAGAAGTACTTCGTTCTGGCGCTGCACGCGTCGAAAGAGGCCGACGACAAACCGCTCGGTTCGTATGTTCTGTCCAGCATGAGCCGGCAGATGATCCACCTGGGGCGACCCGACGACGCCCTCGAACTGATTCACCTCGCTCAGTACGGCAGCCGGGACTGCGCCACCGCGCGTACCCAGGCCATGCTGTACGCGATGGAGGCGCGCGCGTACGCCAACATGGGCCAGGCGGCCAAGTGCAAGCGGGCCGTCCGGATGGCCGAGGACACCTTCCTCGACGCCGGGATGGACGGCGAGCCCGAACCCGACTGGATTCGCTTCTTCTCGGAGGCCGAGCTCAACGGCGAGAACTCCCACTCGTTCCGCGACCTCGCCTACGTCGCGGGGCGCAGCCCCACGTACACCGGACTCGCCGAACCGCGCATGCGCCGAGCGGTCCAGCTGTTCAGCGAGGACGACGAGCACCAGCGGTCCTACGCGCTCAACCTGATCGGCCTCGCCACCGTCCACCTGCTCAAACGCGAGCCCGAGGAGTCCACGGTGCTCGCCGGGAAGGCATTGCGGATCGCCAAGAAGATCCGCTCCGAACGCGTCAACACCCGGCTGCGCAAGACCGTTGACACCACGGCCAGGGATTTCGGGGACATCCCCGAGGTCGCCAGGCTCACGGATCTCCTCACCGAGCAGCTGCCCGAAACCGCTGAGGCGGTTTGATAAGCGGCGCCCAGGACACCGGTCACGACGGCCACCCGGCACATATCGACTTCGGCTCCCCCAATTGCCAGGTCGCCGGGTGGTCGGCGTGGCCGGTTCGCATGGCCGCCCGGTGCGGAAGACCGGTGGGTCCGGTTCGGGTGCGGGAGGCCGGTGCGGGACGCGCGCACGGAAGAGCCGGTGCGGACGCGCCTGCGGCAGCGCCGGCGGGGACGGGCCGTAGTGGTGGCGGGGCCGGCGACGCCCGCCTGCGCGTCCGACGGCGGCCGCCCACGTTTTCGTCGTGGGCCGGGTACGGCGTCGTGCGCCGTACGGGGCCCGCGGCGGGGTGCCATCGCCGGTTCATGAGGACGTAACACCCCGATCCCTTTGGTCACCGCCGTGAAACACCGTGCGGCATCGGCGGAAACGGCGCCGGGTGAATCTCGTGGTGCATGACGGCCGCAACCCCTTCCAGCGGTCCCGTCCGCGGCCCGCTCCTGCGCGCGTGGCCGCCCCGACGACGAGGAGGCGCCCATGCCCCCAGGCATCATGACGCTCGCGGCAGACCCCCCGACCCTGTCCGCCGCCAACACCGGGTTCATGCTCGTCTGCTCGGCCCTGGTGATGCTCATGACCCCGGCCCTGGCCTTCTTCTACGGCGGAATGGTCCGGGTCAGGAGCACCCTCAACATGCTGATGATGAGCTTCATCAGCCTCGGGATCGTCACCGTCCTGTGGGTGCTCTACGGGTTCAGCGCCGCCTTCGGCAACGACATCGGTTCGGTCATCGGCTGGGCCCCGGACTCTGTGGGGCTGAGCGGAATCGGCCCGAACCAACTCTGGGCCGGCTCCACGATCCCCGTGTACGTCTTCGCCGTCTTCCAGCTGATGTTCGCGGTCATCACCCCGGCCCTGATCAGCGGAGCCCTCGCCGACCGGGTGAAGTTCACCTCCTGGGTCCTGTTCATCACGCTGTGGGCCACCGTCGTGTACTTCCCCGTCGTCCACTGGGTGTGGGGCCCGGGCGGCTGGCTCCACGAGAGGGGCGTCATCGACTTCGCGGGCGGCACGGCCGTCCACATCGACGCGGGTGCCGCGGCGCTCGGGGTGATCCTCGTCATCGGCCGGCGGACCGGTTTCGGGAGGGATCCGATGCGGCCGCACAGCCTGCCTCTCGTGATGCTCGGCGCCGGACTGCTCTGGTTCGGCTGGTTCGGCTTCAACGCCGGATCGTCGCTGGGCAACGACGACGGCGTCGGCGCGGTCATGTTCGTCAACACCCAGGTCGCCACCGCTGCCGCGATGCTCGCCTGGCTCGGTTACGAGAAGCTCCGCCGGGGCTCCTTCACCACGCTCGGTGCGGCCTCCGGCGCGGTCGCGGGCCTCGTCGCCATCACCCCGTCGGGCGGTGCCGTCAGCCCGCTCGGCGCCCTCGCGGTCGGCGCCGTCGCCGGTCTCCTGTGCGCCATGGCCGTCGGTCTGAAGTACCGGTTCGGCTACGACGACTCGCTGGACGTCGTGGGCGTCCACCTCGTCGGCGGTGTCGTCGGCTCCCTCCTCGTGGGTCTCTTCGCCACCGGCGGCGTCCAGTCCCACGCCAAGGGCCTCTTCTACGGGGGCGGTCTCGAACAGCTCGGTAAGCAGGCCGTCGGGGTCTTCTCCGTCCTCGTGTACTCCCTGCTCGTCTCCGCGGCCCTGGCCTTCCTCCTGGACCGGACGATCGGCATGCGGGTGGCGGACGACATCGAGGACACCGGCATCGACCGGGCCGAACACGCCGAGACCGCCTACGACTTCAGCGAAGCGGGCGGGGGAGCGGCGCCGCGCGCCACGGTGACGGCCCTCGGCATCGCGTACCCGGCGGCCGTCCCCGATGCCACGGCGGCACGGCGGCAGACCAGGAAGGTGGACGCGTGAAGCTCATCACGGCGGTCGTGCAGCCGCACCGGTTCGACGAGGTCAAGGAGGCCCTGCACGCCTTCGGGGTCCAGGGCCTCACGGCCACGGAAGCCGTTGGCCACGGGCGGCAGCGCGGCCACACCGAGGTTTACCGGGGCGCCGAGTACACCGTCGATCTCGTCCCCAAGATCCGTATCGAGGTCCTCGTCGACGACGAGGACGCCGAACAGCTCATCGACGTCGTGGTGAGGGCCGCCCGGACCGGCAGGATCGGAGACGGCAAGGTCTGGACCCTCCCGGTCGACACCGCCGTCCGCGTCCGGACGGGCGAGCGCGGCCCGGACGCGCTCTGACCGGACGCGTCCCCGGCCCGCCGCAGCCGCCCCGGACACCCCCGGGCCCGAGGGCGGCCCGCATGGTCGCGCACGGGCCGAGCGCCCGCCGGGGGCGGGAACCGGGCCCGCACCCCGGAAGCGGTACGGGTGCGCGGTGCACACATGTCGACGCCGGGCGGACGCGGTGGGCGCCTTCCACGTCACCCGGGACGACGGTGCTCCGCTGCCGGACGCGGAGGCGGCGGCCCTGGCGAAGGCGGGGAGGAGGCACTGCGGTGGGGCGCGACGCGGGCCCGTGACGCCCGTATGGACCCCCTCTCCCCGTACACGTACGGCCCCGCTCTCCGCGGGCGTGGACACCCCCGCCCGCGCCGGGCGGACGACGACCGGCAAGGGTGGACGCCCGCTCGGGCCGGTTACCCTAGGAACGATCCGTACCGCCCCCGACCCCGAGGACCGACGAGCGCCGTGTTCGATACTCTCTCCGACCGCCTTGCCGCGACTTTCAAGAACCTCCGGGGCAAGGGCCGCCTGTCCGAGGCGGACATCGACGCCACGGCGCGCGAGATCCGTATCGCCCTGCTCGAAGCGGACGTCGCCCTTCCCGTCGTCCGGTCCTTCATCGCCAACGTCAAGGAACGGGCGCGCGGTGCCGAGGTCTCCCAGGCGCTGAACCCGGCCCAGCAGGTCGTCAAGATCGTCAACGAGGAGCTCGTCTCCATTCTCGGTGGCGAGACCCGGCGGCTGCGGTTCGCCAAGAACCCACCGACCGTGATCATGCTCGCGGGTCTCCAGGGTGCCGGTAAGACCACCCTGGCCGGAAAGCTCGGCCGCTGGCTCAAGGGCCAGGGCCACTCCCCGCTGCTCGTCGCCTGTGACCTCCAGCGCCCCAACGCCGTCAACCAGCTCAGCGTCGTCGCCGACCGCGCCGGCGTCGCCGTGTACGCCCCTGAGCCGGGCAACGGCGTCGGCGACCCGGTCCAGGTCGCCAAGGACTCGATCGAGCACGCCAGCTCCAAGCAGTACGACGTCGTGATCGTCGACACCGCCGGCCGTCTCGGCATCGACCAGGAGCTGATGCAGCAGGCCGCGGACATCCGCGACGCCGTCAGCCCCGACGAGATCCTGTTCGTCGTCGACGCGATGATCGGTCAGGACGCGGTCAACACCGCCGAGGCGTTCCGTGACGGCGTCGGCTTCGACGGCGTGGTGCTCTCCAAGCTCGACGGTGACGCGCGCGGTGGTGCGGCCCTGTCGATCGCCCATGTCACGGGCAAGCAGATCATGTTCGCGTCCAACGGCGAGAAGCTCGACGACTTCGACGCGTTCCACCCCGACCGCATGGCGTCCCGCATCCTGGACATGGGTGACCTGCTCACTCTGATCGAGCAGGCGGAGAAGACCTTCAGCCAGGAAGAGGCCGCCAAGATGGCCTCCAAGCTGGCGTCCAAGAAGGGGCAGGACTTCACGCTCGACGACTTCCTGGCCCAGATGGAGCAGGTCAGGAAGATGGGCTCCATCTCCAAGCTGCTCGGGATGCTGCCCGGCATGGGGCAGATCAAGGACCAGATCAACAACATCGACGAGCGCGACGTGGACCGCACCGCCGCGATCATCAAGTCGATGACCCCGAAGGAGCGGGCCGAGCCGACGATCATCAATGGCTCGCGCCGGGCACGCATCGCCAAGGGTGCCGGTGTCGAGGTCAGCGCGGTGAAGAACCTGGTGGAGCGGTTCTTCGACGCGCGCAAGATGATGTCGAAGATGGCCCAGGGCGGCGGGATGCCGGGCATGCCCGGCATCCCCGGCATGGGCGGCGGTCCCGGCCGCCAGAAGAAGCAGGTGAAGCAGGCCAAGGGCAAGCGCAAGAGCGGCAACCCGATGAAGCGCAAGGCCGAGGAGCAGGCCGCGGCGGCGCGGCGCGCCCAGGCCGCGCAGGGCGGTGTGCCCGGCCTGCCGGCGCCGGGCGGCAAGGACTTCGAGCTGCCCGACGAGTTCAAGAAGTTCATGGGCTGATCGCCCTGCGACCCGGGTGAGGGGCGCCCGACGATCCCGGTTCCCGGTGAACGAACCCCGGAACCGGGGACGGCGGGCGCCCCTCACGCATGCGCCCCGGTGTCCTCGTGGGGCGGTGTCCTCGCGCCCCCTCGCATGGCGGTCGTCCCCGGTTGGCGCTTTTCGTGCGGACGAGCCCCAGGGCCGGCGGGCCGACGGCCGTCCCGGGCGACGCCCAGCAGGCATAAGGGCTGTCGGCCGCCCCCGCGACGCCGGACGCCGCGCACGGTGAGGCGCGGCGCATCGTCGACGAGCCCACGCCTCGGACGGCGCACACGAGAGACCGCGACGGTGCACACGAGAGACCGCGGAGAGACGTCTCAGATGGTGCACACGAGATAACGGAAGACGTTCGGCATCCAGACACTGCCGTCCCCGCGCCGGTGCGGACGCAGGGCCCGCGCCATCGCGGCCTCCATCCGGCGCCGGTCCGCCGCCCGCACCGACCTGTCGGACAGCCGCGTCGACAGCAGCCCCCGGACCGCGCTCTCCACGTCCGCGTAGCCGAACGGGCACGCCACCCGCCCCGAACCGTCCGGCCGCAGACCGGCCCGGAACGCCACCTCTTCGAGATCGTCCCGGCGCGGTGGACGCCAGCCGCCGCCGCGCGAGGCCCGGCCCCCGGAGCCCCGGCCCGCCACCCGCAGCACCGGTGCCGCCGCACACCGCTCCGGCGGGCCCCAGCTGGTCAGGACGACCGTGCTGCCCCGGGTGGCCAGTGGTACCGCGGCGCGCAACGCCGCCACCAGCCGCTCGTCGTCGCCGTGCGAGCCGCCGATCGGGGTGAACGCCGTGATCAGGTCGTACGGCGTTCCGTCCACCGGAGCCGCCTGCGACGGATCGCCGTCCACGAGCCGGTGGCGGCGGCCCGCCTCACCGTCCACGGTCCGGTGGCCCGTGCCGCCGGGGCCGGTGTCGTCCACCGGACCGAGCAGCAGCCGGGTCCGGGCGAGTTCCAGCCGGTCGGGGTCGGTGTCGACGCCCGTGACGCGTGCTCCGCGCGCGGCGGCGATCAGCAGCGCGAGACCGGAGCCGCAGCCCAGCGAGAGCACACGGGTGCCCCGTCCCACCTCGAGTCGCTCGTACACCGCCTCGTACAGTGGCGCGAGCATCCGTTCCTGGATTTCCGCCCAGTCCCGGGCGCGAGTACCGGGTGCCACCGTGGTGGCCGTGTCCGCCTGGCCGTGGTGCCGGACGAGCGTTGGTGTCATGGAAGCGCCCCTATCCGCCGAGAGGTCGGCCCTGTCCGATGGGTCGTGCCCGAGTGGTGCTCCCCCTGCCGCGCCCGCGCCGCCCTTCACGGGCCGGGCAACCGTGCGCTGCCCGCCTGCAGGAGGCGGCTTCGTCGTCGAAGGCGCGGTGGACGGCCTCCTCGTCGACACGGGGGCGCCGGGAAGCGGACATCGACAGACGGACAGCGGAAAGCGGCTGCTCCGACCGCCTGTCGTCCGTTCCCACCCCAGTCTGACCCGACATGCGGGGGCGGGCATGTCGAGGGCCTCGCCCCGCCGATCCCCCCGTCCCGGCGGCTCGTCCGCCGAGGCCGCGCCGCGGCGCTTTCCCGCCCGGGGACGCCGCTCTTCCCGGGCGGCGGACCGTCGGGGGACGCGTATCCGTCGATGCGGCACCCGTCGCTGGGACCCTGCCCCGTTCCCGCTGTACCCACTTCGGACGCCGCCCGGCGGCCCGCGTACGGTTGCCGTCTACACGCCTGTCTACACGTCCGGGCGTACGCGCCACTACGTACCACCTTGGCGCGAGCTGTGAGAGTTCTCCGCAGATCTGCGCACCCGCCCTCGTCAGGACGCATCAATGGCAACTGACTGGTACGTGCAAATTATTTGGGATGGCCCGGAATCGGAACACCGGAGCGCTCGCGCTCGTTGTCACGACGTGAGCACGACACCACCTGTACTTGCCGCAGAACTGGCGCAGGCGTGGGCCGACATTCAGCGGTACCACCCCGAGCTGCCGGATCTAGCCGCTCCCGAGTCCCTGATCGGAGAGTCCTCGTCCGCCTGTGGCGCCGAACTCTCATTCGAGCGACTGCTGCACGAGGCAGTCCATGGCATCGCCGCCGCGCGAGGTGTGCGTGACACCTCGCGGGCCGGCCGTTATCACAACCGTCGGTTCCTCGCGATCGCAGAGGAGCTGGGGCTCGACCACCCCGAGGAGCCCCATCCCAGCAGCGGCTTCTCGCTGGTCACGCTCAACCCCGAAGCCAAGCGGCGCTACCGCCCGACGATCGAGCGCCTTCAGCGCGCGCTGAAGGCGCACACCGTCGCCACCGCCGCCGACACCAAGCGTTCGTTCCGCGGGCCGGCCGCCCGGCACGGTTCCTCCGGGGGAGGTGTCCGCGTCAAGGCCGTCTGCGACTGCGGACGCAATGTGAGGGTCGTGCCGTCGGTCCTGGCGCAGGCGCCGATTGTCTGCGGTGGATGCGGAAAGCCGTTCCGCATCCCGGAGCCGGCGGTCGCCGTGAGGTGACCTCATGGGGTGTGGCACAATTGTCAGCTGTACTCGACGGCCGCACAGGACCCCTCTCTCCTCCGGCCGGCGCGTCCATCGGGCACCCGAGTACCGCAACCCCACGTGGCATTTCGTCGTGCCCAATCACGTCATAGACCAGGAGACACCACTCCCGTGGCAGTCAAGATCAAGCTGAAGCGTCTGGGCAAGATCCGTTCGCCTCACTACCGCATCGTCGTCGCCGACTCCCGTACCCGCCGTGACGGCCGGGCCATCGAGGAGATCGGCCTGTACCACCCGGTGCAGAACCCCTCGCGCATCGAGGTCAACTCGGAGCGTGCGCGCCACTGGCTCTCCGTCGGCGCCCAGCCGACCGAGCCGGTCCTCGCGATCCTGAAGCTCACCGGTGACTGGCAGGCCCACAAGGGTCTCCCGGCCCCCGCGCCGCTGCTGCAGCCGGAGCCGAAGGCCGACAAGCGCGCCCTGTTCGAGAGCCTGGGCGACGGCGAGGAGGCCAAGGGCGAGGCCATCACGCAGAAGGCGAAGAAGTCCGACAAGAAGGCGGACGAGGCCGCTGACGCGGCCGCTCCCGCCGAGTCGGCCGAGGCCTGAGCATGCTCGAGGAGGCTCTCGAGCACCTCGTGAAGGGCATCGTCGACAACCCCGACGACGTGCAGGTCGCCTCGCGCAACCTGCGCCGCGGTCGCGTGCTGGAGGTCCGGGTCCACCCCGACGACCTCGGCAAGGTGATCGGTCGCAACGGTCGCACCGCACGCGCGCTGCGTACCGTCGTGGGTGCCCTCGGCGGTCGGGGGATCCGCGTCGACCTCGTCGATGTGGACCAGGTTCGCTGAGAGAGTTGAACACCGGCACGGGCCGGGGAGGGCCATACGCCCGCCCCGGCCCGTCGTCGTACGACAGGGGCGTCGGAGTCGTACGGCGGGGGCGTATGGACAGGAGAGACACAAGGTGCAGTTGGTAGTCGCGCGGATCGGCCGTGCCCACGGCATCAAGGGCGAGGTCACCGTCGAGGTGCGTACGGACGAGCCGGAACTGAGGCTCGGGCCCGGAGCCGTGCTCGTCACCGATCCGGCTTCCGCCGGACCGCTGACGATCGCGAGCGGCCGGGTGCACAGCGGACGGCTGCTGCTGCGCTTCGAGGGTGTGCGCGACCGCAACGCCGCCGAGGCGCTGCGCAACACGCTCCTGATCGCCGAGGTCGACCCGGCCGAACTCCCCGAGGACCCCGACGAGTTCTACGACCACCAGCTCATCGACCTCGATGTGGTCCTCGCCGACGGCACCGAGATCGGCCGGATCACCGAGATCACACACCTGCCGTCCCAGGACCTGTTCATCGTCGAACGGCCGGACGGCCGCGAGGTCATGATCCCGTTCGTCGAGGAGATCGTCACCGAGATCGACCTGGAGGAGCAGCGCGCCGTGATCACTCCGCCGCCGGGGCTGATCGACGAGAGCCAGGCCGTGATCGCCTCCTCGCGCGAGGAGGGCACGACGGACGGGACGCCGGCCGACCGGACCCGGCCGGACGAAGCGCGAGCGGGCGGGGCCCAGGCGGACGGGAACCGGGCGGACGGCTCCGGAGAGGGCGTCTGATGCGCCTCGACGTCCTCACGATCTTCCCCGAGTACCTGGAACCGCTCAACGTCTCCCTGGTCGGCAAAGCCCGTGCCCGCGGCCGGCTCGATGTGCACGTCCACGACCTGCGGGGCTGGACGTACGACCGGCACCACACGGTCGACGACACGCCGTACGGCGGCGGTCCCGGCATGGTCATGAAGACCGAGCCCTGGGGGGACGCGCTGGACGACGTGCTCGCGAGCGGCTACGAGGCGGGGGCGCACGCCCCGGTGCTGGTGGTGCCCACGCCCAGCGGCAGGCCGTTCACCCAGGAAGTCGCCGTCGAACTCTCCGAACGCCCGTGGCTGATCTTCACCCCGGCCCGCTACGAGGGCATCGACCGACGGGTGATGGACGAGTACGCGACCCGCATGCCGGTGGTCGAGGTGTCCATCGGCGACTACGTCCTGGCCGGCGGGGAGGCCGCGGTGCTGGTGATCACGGAGGCGGTGGCCCGGCTGCTGCCCGGAGTGCTCGGCAATGCCGAATCGCACCAGGACGACTCCTTCGCCCCCGGCGCCATGGCCAACCTGCTGGAGGGGCCCGTCTACACCAAGCCGCCCGAGTGGCGCGGCCGGGGCGTTCCGGAGGTCCTGCTCAGCGGGCACCACGGCAAGATCGCGCGCTGGCGCCGCGACGAGGCCTTCCGCCGCACCGTGCTCAACCGGCCCGATCTCATCGAGCGCTGCGAGGCCGAAGCCTTCGACAAGAAGGACCGCGAGATCCTCTCCATCCTCGGCTGGTCCCCGGAGCCCGGCGGTCGATTTTGGCGCAGGCCGGAGGCCGTGGAAGAATAGGGCGCTGCTGTGCGTCCGGCGTGCGCCCCTGCCACAGGGGGAGCGGTCGTCGCATCCCCCATGCGCGGGGAGCGGCCCAGACGTCCGTCCGGCGCGCGTGGCATCCCATCCTCACGACCTCCCGTCGATGACCTGTGGCATCGGCGAAGAAAGCAGACAACATGTCTTCCCTGCTCGATGGCGTCAACGCCGCGTCGCTGCGTTCCGACATCCCGGCCTTCCGCCCCGGTGACACCGTCAACGTCCACGTGCGAGTGATCGAGGGCAACCGCTCCCGTATCCAGCAGTTCAAGGGCGTGGTCATCCGCCGTCAGGGCGCCGGTGTCAGCGAGACCTTCACCGTCCGCAAGGTCTCCTTCAGCGTCGGCGTCGAGCGCACCTTCCCGGTGCACAGCCCGATCTTCGAGAAGATCGAGCTCGTCACCCGCGGTGACGTCCGTCGCGCCAAGCTCTACTACCTCCGTGACCTGCGCGGCAAGGCCGCGAAGATCAAGGAGAAGCGCGAGAACTGAGCTGACTCCCAGGTCCACAGGGTGGCCGGTTAAGCTCTGGCCCAGATGGACACGGAAGCCAAGCCCACGGAGCGCGACCGTTCCTCCGACCCCGCAGCGGGGTCGGAGGAACGGTCGCGCTCCGCTCGTTTCTCCCGGCTCGCGGCCTCGATGTCCTGGCGGCGCACCGCTGCGCTCTCAGCCGCCTGTGCGGCCTTCGTGCTGCTCCTGAGCAACTTCGTGGTGCAGCCGTATCTGATCCCCAGCGGTTCGATGGAACCCACGCTCCATGTCGGGGACCGGGTGCTGGTGAACAAGCTGGCGTATCGTTTCGGCGCCGAACCGCTACGCGGGGACGTGGTGGTCTTCGACGGCACCGGATCGTTCGCCCGCGAAGCGCCGCAAGGCAATCCCGTCTCCGGACTGCTGCACGGAGCGGTGGCCTCCCTGGGGCTGGTGGAGCCCGACGAGACCGACTACGTGAAACGGGTGGTGGGCGTGGGAGGGGACCGGGTGGTCTGCTGCGACCGGCGCGGGCGGATCGAGGTGAACGGCAGCCCGGTCACGGAGGAGTACCTCTACCCGGGGAACCGGCCCTCCCGGGTGCGTTTCGACATCGTCGTGCCCGACAGCACGTTGTGGATGATGGGCGACCACCGCGACGCGTCCCGGGACTCGCGCGATCACCTGGGAGAACCCGGGGGCGGCATGGTCCCGGTCGACAGGGTGGTCGGCCGGGTGGACTGGATCGGCTGGCCGCCGGCCCGGACGGGCTCGCTGCCGGGCAGCGGGGCCTTCACCGGCGTACGCGCGCCGACGGGCGGAGCCCATGGGTGACCACGGTCAAGAGCCGGGTGACGACGGACCGGAGCCATCACGGCCGGCCGGAGCCCCGTCGCCCTCTCCGCACCCCCTGCCGACCAGGGCGGAGCGCCGGAAGCGCGCCCGCAGGGCGCAGCGGCGGCGGCGCAGGGCGGCGGTCCTGGAGATCCCCCTGCTCGTCGTCGTGGCCCTGCTGATCGCGCTGGTCCTCAAGACCTTCCTGGTGCAGGCGTTCGTGATCCCTTCGGGGTCGATGGAACAGACCATCCGGGTCGGCGACCGGGTGGTGGTGGACAAGCTGACGCCGTGGTTCGGCTCCCGGCCCGAGCGCGGGGACGTGGTCGTCTTCAAGGACCCGGGCGGCTGGTTGCGGCAGGAGGACACCGGCGGGGAGGACCCCCCCGTCGTCGCGCAGTTGAAGACCGCGCTGACGTTCGTCGGACTGCTGCCGTCCGACGACGAACAGGACTTGATCAAGCGCGTGGTCGCGGTCGGCGGCGACACGGTGAAATGCTGCGGCGAAAATGGCCGGATCACGGTCAACGGTGTACCGCTCGACGAGCCCTATCTGTACCCCGGCGACGCGCCCTCCCTCATCAAGTTCGAAGTAGAGGTCCCGGCCGGGCGGGTCTTCGTGCTGGGCGACCATCGCTCGGATTCGGCCGATTCTCGCTATCACCTGGACGAGCCGGAACACGGAACGGTGTCCGAGGACAGCATCGTGGGGCGGGCCATGGCCATCGCCTGGCCCATCGCCCACTGGCGAAGTCTGGACGAACCGGAGACATTCGACTCGGTCCCTGACGCGCGCGCCGGGACGGCCCCGGCGTCGGGCCCGTCGAATAGTGTGTCGTCCAGGGATCCCGACGGAATGGTCCCTCTCCCGACCCCTGCGGAACTCCCGCTCGTTATGGGAGTGGTGGGCCTGCGCCGGCTGGGGCGCAGGCGGTAGCACGGAGTTAAGGAGTGGATGTGGGGGACTTGGCGGTCGGCGCACGATCCGGACATGAACCCGAGGACCGGCCGGACAAGCCGGAGCACGTCGAGTCCGCCGGGGCTGCGGCGGACCGCGCCGGGGTCGACGGCGACTCCCCGCGCGGTGGCACGGCACAGCAGAAGCCTCGTTCCTTCTGGAAGGAGCTGCCCCTGCTCATCGGCATCGCGCTGGTTCTCGCGCTGCTGATCAAGACGTTCCTGGTGCAGGCGTTCTCGATTCCCTCGGATTCGATGCAGAACACACTGCAACGGGGCGACCGGGTGCTGGTCGACAAGCTCACGCCCTGGTTCGGCGCGGAACCGGAGCGCGGCGAGGTCGTGGTCTTCCACGACCCGGGCGGCTGGCTGGAGAACACCCAGGCCCCCGAGCCGAACGTGGTCCAGAAGTTCCTCAGCTTCATCGGCCTGATGCCGTCCGCCGAGGAGAAGGACCTGATCAAGCGGGTCATCGCGGTCGGCGGCGACACGGTCGAGTGCAAGAAGGACGGCCCGGTCGTGGTCAACGGCAAGGCTCTCGACGACAAGTCCTTCATCTTCCCGGGGAACACGCCCTGCAATGACGAGCCGTTCGGTCCGATCACGGTTCCCGAGGGCCGGATCTGGGTGATGGGCGACCACCGCCAGAACTCCCTCGACTCGCGTTATCACCAGGAGCTGCCGGGCGGCGGCACGGTTGCCAACGACGAGGTCGTCGGACGGGCCATCGTCGTGGCGTGGCCGATCAACCGCTGGTCGACCCTGCCCGTCCCGAAGACCTTCGACCAGCCCGGGATCAACACGACGGTGAACACGGCGATGGCCCTGGCCCCCGGAGCGCTCGGCCTGGCCGGTGCGGTTCCCCTCGTCCTGTGGCGTCGCAAGAGGCTGACCAGCGGGCGTACCGCCCGGTAGGGTGCCGACTCGGATCAGCGATTGCCGGTCTTCGACGCGGAGGGGCGCTGGGATGAGTGGCACGGGACGTACGGGTGACGGCCGCGGGCGGCTCGGCAGTGTGCTGTCGGGGCTGGCCGTGGCCGTCGGTTGTGTGCTCTTCCTCGGCGGTTTCGCCTGGGGAGCCGTGGTCTACCGGCCCTACGCCGTGCCGACCGAGTCCATGACGCCGACGCTGCGGGCCGGAGACCGGGTGCTCGCCCAGCAGATCGACGGCGAGGAGGTGCGCCGCGGCGATGTGGTGGTCTTCACGGATCCGGACTGGGGCGACATGCCCATGGTGAAAAGGGTCGTCGGAATCGGCGGGGACGAGGTCGCCTGCTGCGACCAGGGCCGTCTCACCATCAACGGTGAGGCCGTAGAGGAATCGTATCTGCGGAAGGGCGAGCCCGCGTCGGGCCATCCCTTCACCGCGGATGTGCCCGAGGGCCGGCTCTTTCTGCTCGGCGACGAACGCAGGTCCTCCCTCGACTCGCGGGTGCGTCTGGACGACGCGGGGCAGGGCTCCGTACCACGGGACGCGGTACGGGCCCGGGTGGACGCCGTCGTCTGGCCGATGGACGGCATGGTCCGGCCGGCGGACGCGTTCGCCTCGCTCCCCGGCGGGATCTCGTCCCCCGGACCGCTGAGGCTCCAACTCGGCGCGGTGGTGGTGGGCGTGGTGCTCATCCTCGCCGGTTCCGCGTACGGCCCGGTCGCCGCCTGGTCCGCGCGAGCGGCTCGGAAGAGGCGATCGGCGCAGGACGGGCGACCGGCTCAGGAGGCACGATCTTCATGAGCCTTCCAGAGGAGACGACTGGCCTGGGAGACGACGGCCGGCCCGGAGGAGACGATCTTTCCGGGGCGAACGGGAAGGGACGGCGCCGGGTGCGCATCGAGAAGCGGAAGGTCGCCCGCGTGGTGCTTCTGGACCCCGACGACCGCATCCTTCTGATACACGGGTACGAGCCGGAGGACCCCGCGTCCACCTGGTGGTTCACCCCGGGCGGCGGACTGGAGGGCGAGGAGACCCGGGAACAGGCCGCGCTGCGTGAGCTCGCGGAGGAGACCGGCATCACCGACGTCCGGCTCGGGCCGCTGCTCTGGCAGCGGATGTGCTCGTTCCCCTTCGACGGACGCCGCTGGGAGCAGGACGAGTGGTACTACCTGGCCCGTACGACGCAGACCGCCACCGATACCCGTGGGCTGACCGGGCTGGAACAACGCAGCGTCGCGGGGCTGAGGTGGTGGACTTCCGCCGAACTGTCGGCGGCGCGTGAGACGGTGTACCCGACCAGACTCGCCGAGTTGCTGCGCACGCTGCTCGACGAGGGTCCACCGTGTGCGCCTCTGGTTCTGTCCCCCGAATTCGCCTGAGCACCGGGGAGCCGGGCCCTGGCGCACAATAGGGGGACGCACGGCTGAAGGGGAACATGCCAATGAGCGCCGAGGACCTCGAAAAGTACGAGACCGAGATGGAGCTGAAGCTCTACCGGGAGTACCGAGACGTCGTCGGTCTGTTCAAATTCGTGATCGAGACCGAACGGCGCTTCTACCTCACCAACGACTACGAGATGCAGGTGCACTCGGTCCAGGGCGAGGTGTTCTTCGAAGTGTCGATGGCGGACGCCTGGGTCTGGGACATGTACCGTCCCGCCCGTTTCGTCAAACAGGTACGCGTGCTGACGTTCAAGGACGTCAACATCGAGGAGCTCAACAAGAGCGATCTCGAACTCCCGGGCGGCTGATCCAGCTCTTCGGGGGCTGCCACTCCCGAGCGCCGCGCCGCTTGCCGGGAAGTGCTCGGCCGGCACCGCTCTCTCCGGTGTCGCCCCCTCCGGTTACTGGCCCGTCCGGCACCGTCCCCTCCGGGACCGGCTCCGCTCGGGACCGCCGCCGACCGATGAACGTCTGTCCGGGGCGTGCCCGCTCCTCGGGGCCGTCGAACCCTTCTCCGGGGCGGTTTCCCACGTACGGGTGGCCGGGATATCCACAATCGCGGACTTGTCCACCAAGATCCACAAGCCGGGGCCGGACGCGTCACAGTCGGACCCGGAGGTGGTTGCGACATGAACGCACGGGGAGCGCTCGGGCGGTACGGCGAGGACCTGGCGGTGCGGCTGTTGACCGGCGCCGGCATGTCCGTACGGAAACGGAACTGGCGCTGTCGTGCCGGTGAGATCGACATCGTCGCGGTGGACGGCGACGTCCTGGTGCTGTGCGAGGTGAAGACGCGCAGAGTCGGGGCGTTCGAGCACCCGATGGCCGCCATCACACCGGTCAAGGCGGAGCGGCTGCGGCGTCTGGCGGAGGTGTGGCTGCACCGGCACGGCGGGCCGCCCGGCGGGGTCCGGATCGATCTGGTCGGAGTGCTGCTGCCCCGACGCGGGGCGCCCGTACTGGAGCATGTGCGGGGGGTGGCCTGATGGGGTTCGCGCGGGCCTGCTCGGTGGCCCTGACGGGCGTCGAGGGCGTGGTGGTGGAGGTCCAGGCGGACCTGGAGGCGGGGGTGGCCGCGTTCACCCTGGTGGGTCTGCCGGACAAGAGCCTGGTGGAGAGCCGGGACCGGGTCAGGGCCGCGGTGGTGAACTCCGGGGCCGAGTGGCCGCAGAAGAAGCTCACGGTCGGGCTCTCGCCGGCCTCCGTCCCCAAGGGCGGATCGGGTTTCGACCTGGCGGTCGCCTGTGCGGTGCTGGGCGCTGCGGAACGGATCGATCCGGCGTCCGTCGCCGATGTCGTGATGATCGGGGAGCTCGGGCTCGACGGCCGGGTGCGGCCGGTGCGCGGGGTGCTGCCCGCCGTGCTCGCGGCGGCGGAGGCCGGCTACCGCCAGGTCGTCGTACCCGAGCAGACCGCGGGTGAGGCGGCGCTGGTGCCCGGCGTCTCGGTTCTCGGGGTGCGGAGCCTGCGGCAGCTGATCGCGGTGCTCTGCGACGAGCCGGTGCCGGACGAACCGCAGGGCGACGACGCGGGGCGCCCGGACACGATGCTGGCCGGGCTGCTGGTGCCCGGCGCCGGGACCGGCACCGGCCTGGCATCTCGACCGGGTGGCGACGGCGGCGTGCCGGACCTCGCGGACGTCGCGGGGCAGGGGGTGGCCCGCAAGGCCCTGGAGGTCGCCGCGGCGGGCGGCCACCACGTGCTGCTGTCGGGCCCGCCGGGCGCGGGCAAGACCATGCTGGCCGAGCGCCTGCCGGCCATCCTGCCGGAGCTGACCAGGAAGGAGGCGCTGGAGGTCACCGCCGTGCACTCCGTGGCGGGACTCCTGGCACCGGGGGAGCCGTTGGTCACCCGTGCGCCGTACTGCGCGCCCCACCATTCCGCGACGATGCAGTCGTTGGTCGGCGGGGGCAACGGCCTGCCGCGGCCCGGCGCGGTCTCCCTGGCCCATCGCGGCATCCTCTTTCTGGACGAGGCGCCGGAATTCTCGGTACGGGCGCTGGACGCGCTGCGCCAGCCGCTGGAGTCCGGACAGGTGGTGGTGGCGCGGAGCGCCGGGGTGGTGCGGCTGCCCGCGCGATTCCTGCTGGTGCTGGCCGCCAACCCCTGCCCGTGCGGCCGGCACTCTCTCAGCGGCGCCGGCTGCGATTGCCCGCCCTCGGCCGTCCGGCGCTATCAGTCGAGGCTTTCCGGGCCGCTGCTCGACCGGGTGGACCTGCGGGTGTCCGTCGACCGGGTCGGGAGCGGGGACCTGTTGGGGCAGGACGGCGGAGGGGAGTCGTCGGCCGTCGTCGCCGCCCGGGTCCGGGAGGCCAGGGCGAGGGCGGCGCACCGCCTGGCCGGCACGGGATGGGACAGCAACGGCGAGGTCCCCGGCCATGAGCTGCGCACCCGGTTGACCGTGGCACCGGGGGCCCTCCTGGAGGCGGAGCGGGACATGGAACGCGGGCTGCTCACCGCCCGGGGCCTGGACCGGGTTCTCCGGGTGGCGTGGACGGTCGCCGATCTGCGCGGCGCCGACCGGCCGGAGGCGGCCGATGTCGCGGTGGCGCTGGAACTGCGGACCGGGATTCCGCGGGGTGTCCCGCTGCGGGCCGGTGCGTCGTGACGCCCGGGGAGGGGCGCGCTTGGCCGGAGCAGCCGCACGGCCTTCCCGACCGGTCGCCGCGGCAGGGCGTGGCACCGGAGCCGGGACGCGGGCCCGGTACGGGAGAGGGGACGGGGACCGGGCCCGAGCGCCGCACGGACTTTGGAACGGGGCTCGGCCGCGACGCCGGGCCCGGTGCGGCGCCGGGGCCTGGCACGGGAACGGGAGCGCGGCCCGAGAGCGGCGTGCCGCCGGGAGGGGGCCCGGCGGCCGATGACGAGGAACGGCTGGCGCGGGCCGCGCTCACCCGCGTTCTGGAGCCGGGGGACGAACTGGGCGGCCGATGGCTGCGCCGGTACGGAGCCGTCGAACTGCTGCGACGCATCACGGCACGGGACGGCGGCGCGGAACGGCTCGACGGCATGACCGCGAAACGCCTCGCCGGCTATCGCCTACGGGCCGAGGGCGCCGAACCCGAGCGGGATCTGGCGGCGGTCGCCGCGCTCGGCGGGCGGTTCGTCTGCCCCGGCGAACTGGAGTGGCCCGGTCAGCTGGACGACCTGGGGGACGCCAGACCGACGGGCCTTTGGGTGCGGGGACCGCGCGACCTGCGGCTCTGGGCGCTGCGCTCGGTCGCCGTGGTCGGCGCCCGGGCCTGCACGCCGTACGGCTCCCACATGGCGGCGAGCCTTGGCGCGGGGCTCGCGGAGCTGGGGTGGGTGGTCGTGTCGGGAGCGGCCTTCGGTGTGGACGGTGCGGCGCACCGCGGCGCGCTCGCCGTCAACGGCGCGACCATGGCGGTCCTCGCCTGCGGTGTGGATGTCGCCTACCCCCGGGGTCACGCCCAGTTGATCGGACGCATGACGGAACAGGGACTCGTCATCGGTGAATTGCCGCCGTCCGATCATCCGACCCGCACCAGATTCATTCTGCGGAACCGGGTGATCGCCGCGTTGACGCGCGGGACCGTCGTGGTCGAGGCGGAGCGCCGCAGCGGGTCGCTCGTCACCGCACGCAGCGCCCAGCGGCTCGGACGCTTCACGATGGGGGTGCCGGGGCCCGCCACCAGCGGATTGTCCATGGGCGTGCACGAACTCCTGCGCGGCGAGGGCGTCCTCGTGACCAATGCCGCGGAAGTCGTCGAGCTGGTGGGGGAGATCGGCGATCTGGCGCCTGTCGGCCGCGGTCCGGTCCACCCGCGGGACCTGCTGGACGCCGAGACCGCGCGGGTCCTGGACGCGCTTCCGTATCGCGGCACCGTCACCGGCCGTGATGTCGCCCGTGCCGCCGGAACCAGTACCGACGAGGCATTCGGGAGGTTGTACGAACTGCACTCACTGGGGTTCGTCGAACGACATGGCGACGGATGGCAGTTGACGCGACGGCGGACATGCAACGGCGACGCGCGGCGAGGCGGTACTTGACCTGGCGCATTCGGGTGAAAAGGTGAAGCCGATGACCTCCGTCGGCCCGTCGGCGGCACGTACGGGGCCGACGCGCGCGGTTGCGGTCCCGGACGGCAGTCCCGGCCGATCGGCCGGAATCGGACGGCGCCGATCCGTCGGCGTGCGCGGACCGCGACGCCGTAATCACGCTACGCTCACGAGGACTCCGCATCAGACAGACTCCGCACCAGACGCAATTCTCCCGGCTCCAGTACTTCACGGCAGAACGGCTCAAGGCTCCACATGCCCCAGCACACCTCCGGGTCTGACCGCACGGCAGTACCACCGGCTGCGCGTGGCACTGTGCGCCCTCCCGCCCCTTCCTCCCTCGACGAATTGTGGCGCTCCTACAAGTCGACGGGCGACGAGCGGCTGCGGGAGCAGTTGATCCTGCACTACTCGCCGTTGGTGAAGTACGTCGCCGGCCGGGTGAGCGTGGGCCTGCCCTCCAACGTGGAGCAGGCGGACTTTGTCTCCTCCGGGGTGTTCGGGCTGATCGACGCGATCGAGAAGTTCGACATCGAGCGCGCGATCAAGTTCGAGACGTACGCGATCACACGCATCAGAGGCGCCATGATCGACGAACTCCGGGCGCTGGACTGGATCCCCCGCTCGGTGCGTCAGAAGGCGCGGGCCGTGGAGCGTGCGTACGCCACGCTGGAGGCGCAGTTGCGGCGCACCCCCTCCGAGCCCGAGGTCGCCGCCGAGATGGGCATCACGCTGGAGGAACTGCACTCGGTTTTCAGCCAGTTGTCCCTGGCGAACGTGGTCGCGCTGGAGGAACTGCTGCACGTCGGGGGCGAGGGCGGCGACCGGCTGAGCCTGATGGACACGCTGGAGGACACCACCGCCGACGACCCGGTGGAGGTCGCGGAGGACCGCGAGCTCAGACGGCTGCTCGCGCGGGCGATCAACACGCTCCCGGAACGCGAGAAGACGGTGGTCACCCTCTACTACTACGAGGGCCTCACCCTCGCCGAGATCGGCAATGTGCTCGGCGTCACCGAGAGTCGCGTCAGCCAGATCCACACCAAATCGGTGCTGCAACTGCGCGCGAAGCTGGCCGACGCGGGACGCTGAGACCATCACCGGTTCACGGTGCCGGCGGGTGGCTTCGGCCACTGATCGGGACCGCGCGCCCCCGCTCGAACACAGGTCGCCGTAAAGTGGACCCGTGCCCAGGATTCGAGCGGCCTCGGTGGCCGAGCACCGGACCATGCAGCGCGGCGCCCTCCTGGACGCCGCTCGCACCCTGCTGTCCGAGGGCGGTACGGAGGCGCTGTCCTTCCCCGCCCTCGCTGAACGCACGGGCCTCGCCAGGTCCTCCGTCTACGAGTACTTCCGCTCCCGGGCGGCCGTGGTCGAAGAGCTCTGCGCCGTCGACTTCCCCGTCTGGGCGGCGGAGGTCGAGAGTGCGATGGAGCAGGCCACGACACCCGAGGGGAAGATCGAGGCCTATGTGCGCCGGCAGCTCGACCTCGTCGGCGACCGCCGCCACCGGGCGGTCGTCGCGATCTCGGCGAGCGAGCTGGACGCCGGGGCCCGCGAGAAGATCAGAGCGGCGCACGGCGGGCTGATCGCCATGATCGTCGAGGCGCTCGGCGAGCTGGGCCACGAGCAGCCCCGGCTGGCGGCGATGCTGGTCCAGGGTTCGGTGGACGCCGCGGTCCGGCGTATCGAGCTGGGAGTGGCGGAGGAGCCGGCCGTGATCGCGGACACCGCCGTCGCCATGGTCCTGCGCGGCGTGCAGGGCGCACGGGGCTGACCGCG
Organism: Streptomyces sp. NPDC052042; assembly: GCF_044548345.1. Classification (NCBI taxonomy): domain Bacteria; kingdom Bacillati; phylum Actinomycetota; class Actinomycetes; order Kitasatosporales; family Streptomycetaceae; genus Streptomyces; species Streptomyces sp. NPDC052042. Next base: position 393,994 of record NZ_JBIUBU010000003.1, read on the forward strand.
GGCAGCACCGCAGTGACGTGCCGCGGCTCGGCGCGCGATGGAAGGGCGTGCCGCGTGGCGGTGAACGGAACGCCGGGGGCGGCGAGCCCGTCCCCGGTCCCCTCGCCCGGCGCACCCGGCTCTGGCACACCGAACACCGGCAGCAGGCGGGACGGTCCCCGCCGCAGCAGCTCGGGCGGTAGCAGCGACAACGGGTCCAGATACGTGTCACCGCGCCGCAGTCCCCAGTGCAGACAGCCCGATGGGCAGTGGAACGGTCCCGCCTCCACCACCCCCACGCGCTGACCGGCGGTCACCCGCTCGCCCTCGCCGACGAGCGCGCGCACCGGCTCGTAGGTGATCCGCAGCGGCGGGTCGCCGCTGTCGGCCACCTCGATCGCCACCACCCCGCGCCCCGCGACCCGCCCGGCGAAGGAGACCCGACCCGAAGCCGCCGCGAGCACCGCCGTGCCCGGCGCCGCGGCGAGGTCCACCCCGCGATGCCCCCGGGCATAGGGGCTGGCCGGTGGGTCCCAGCCCCGGACGATCGCGGGACGCCCGGCGAGCGGCCAGCTCCTGGAGCCGTCCGACCGCGGCGACGGCACGGGCACGGATTCGGGAGAGGGGTCGCGTGCGGGTGGCTCCGCAGTCGGGTCGTGCACAGGAGGCTCGGGAACGGTGCCGGATGCGGGAGGCGGTGCCGGGTCGGACGAGGTCCCCGCCGAGGCCCGTCCGGCGGGCGCGGCCGAAGAGGCCGAAAGCGTCGCGGACGCCGCCGAGGAAACCGAGGGCGTCGAGGAGACGGACGGCGGTGCACCGGCCGGCGCCTCGTGCGGCAGTACGAGCAGGGCGGCGGTCGCCACCAGGGCCGGGACGGCGCGGCGCAGACCTCGCGCGGGTACGGACGCACGGAGGCCGTCCGTCCGATCAGGTGCGGAACGCATGGCAGAACCGTCCCGCACCACGCGGATCCGCGGGGATCACCAGCCGGATCTGTGGACGAGCGACCGGTTGTGGACAGCGCCGTCACCCGGTGCCCGGCCCGTCCCGTACACTTCCTATGGCGATCCGGGTCACCGGGTCGACTTCGCACGCCCCGCCACCTCCCTCTTCGCGGACGGTGGTCGCGCTTCTCGGTCCTTCGTGGCACGGCGCGCGGGGCGTCAGGCGCGACAGCAATCCTGCGGTCGCGACAACCGAGTACCCCAAGGAGTACGGCCATGGCCGTCGTCACGATGCGGGAGCTGCTGGAGAGCGGCGTCCACTTCGGTCACCAGACCCGTCGCTGGAACCCGAAGATGAAGCGCTTCATCTTCACCGAGCGCAACGGCATCTACATCATCGACCTGCTCCAGTCGCTGTCGTACATCGACCGCGCCTACGAGTTCGTCAAGGAGACCGTCGCCCACGGCGGCTCCATCATGTTCGTCGGTACCAAGAAGCAGGCCCAGGAGGCCATCGCCGAGCAGGCGACGCGCGTCGGCATGCCGTACGTCAACCAGCGCTGGCTCGGCGGCATGCTCACCAACTTCTCCACCGTCTACAAGCGCCTCCAGCGTCTGAAGGAGCTTGAGCAGATCGACTTCGAGGACGTGGCCGCCTCCGGCCTCACCAAGAAGGAGCTCCTGGTTCTCTCCCGCGAGAAGGCCAAGCTGGAGAAGACCCTCGGTGGTATCCGCGAGATGCAGAAGGTGCCGAGCGCCGTCTGGATCGTCGACACCAAGAAGGAGCACATCGCCGTCGGCGAGGCGCGCAAGCTCAACATCCCGGTCGTCGCGATCCTCGACACCAACTGCGACCCCGACGAGGTCGACTACAAGATTCCGGGCAACGACGACGCGATCCGCTCCGTCACCCTGCTCACCCGCGTGATCGCCGACGCCGTCGCCGAGGGCCTCATCGCCCGTTCCGGTGCCGCCACCGGTGACTCGAAGCCGGGCGAGAAGGCCGCCGGTGAGCCGCTGGCCGAGTGGGAGCGCGACCTGCTCGAGGGTGGCAAGAAGGCCGACGCCGAGGTCCAGTCCTCCGCCGAGACCGAGAAGGCCGCCGACGCCGACAAGGCCGAGGCCACGGGCGCCGAGCAGGCCGAGACCGCGGGCGCCGAGCAGGCCGAGACCGCGGGCGCCGACAAGACCGAGGCCGCGGGCGCCGAGCAGGCCTGACCCCCGTCACGGCTGATGACGGCGGGGGCCGGTGCCACGAGCACCGCCCCCGCCGTTCACCCGTAGATCTTTCAGACTTCGAGAGAGAAATACAGACTCATGGCGAACTACACCGCCGCTGACGTCAAGAAGCTCCGCGAGCTGACCGGCGCCGGCATGATGGACTGCAAGAAGGCGCTCGACGAGGCCGACGGCAACGTCGACAAGGCCATCGAGGCGCTCCGTATCAAGGGTCAGAAGGGCGTCGCCAAGCGCGAGGGCCGTTCCGCCGAGAACGGTGCCGTCGTCTCCCTCATCTCCGAGGAGAAGACCTCCGGCGTGCTGCTGGAGCTGAAGTGCGAGACGGACTTCGTCGCCAAGGGCGAGAAGTTCCAGACCGTCGCCAACACGCTGGCCGCGCACGTCGCCGCGACCTCCCCGGCCGACCTGGCCGCGCTGCTCGCCTCCGATATTGAGGCCGGCAAGACCGTCCAGGCGTACGTCGACGAGGCCAACGCCAACCTCGGCGAGAAGATCGTCCTGGACCGCTTCGCGCAGTTCACCGACGGTTACGTGGCCGCGTACATGCACCGCACCATGCCCGACCTCCCGCCGCAGGTCGGCGTGCTCGTCGAGCTGGACAAGGGTTCCGCCTCCGACGAGGCCGCCGCGCAGGCCGCCAAGGACGTCGCGCAGCACATCGCCGCCTTCGCCCCGACCTACCTCAGCCGTGAGGACATCCCGGCCGAGACGGTCGAGAACGAGCGCCGCGTCGCCGAGGCCACCGCGCGTGAGGAGGGCAAGCCCGAGGCCGCCCTCCCGAAGATCGTCGAGGGGCGGGTGAACGGCTTCTTCAAGGAGGTCGTCGTCCTGGAGCAGGCATTCGCCAAGGACAACAAGAAGACGGTCCAGAAGGTTCTGGACGAGGCTGGTGTCACCCTGAAGCGCTTCTCGCGCATCAAGGTCGGCATCTGAGTCCGTCCGCGAACACCGGTGGGCCCCGCACGGGGTCCGGTGCAGTCGTCGGCCGCACCCGCGCCGTACGACCGCAGATCTGACGAGGAGGCCATTGCCGCTGAGGGACACCAGACCCACCGGCAATGGCCTTCTTGGTATGTGCACGAGGAGAATTTCCATGAACAAGGGCGCGGACGCCGTCCAAGGCGGCCACAAGCGTGATGACGGGAAGATGCCTGGGCGCTTCATGCTGAAGCTGTCCGGAGAGGCGTTCGCCGGCGGCGGTGGGCTGGGGGTCGACCCCGACGTCGTCCACGCCATCGCCCGGGAAATCGCGGCGGTCGTCCGTGACGGCGCACAGATCGCGGTCGTGATCGGCGGGGGGAACTTCTTCCGCGGCGCCGAACTCCAGCAGCGCGGCATGGACCGGGCCCGGTCCGACTACATGGGCATGCTCGGCACGGTCATGAACTGTCTGGCCCTCCAGGACTTCCTGGAGAAGGAAGGCATCGACTCCCGTGTCCAGACCGCCATCACCATGGGGCAGGTCGCGGAGCCGTACATCCCGCTGCGCGCCGTGCGGCACCTGGAGAAGGGCCGCGTCGTCATCTTCGGCGCGGGCATGGGCATGCCGTACTTCTCCACCGACACCACGGCCGCCCAGCGGGCCCTGGAGATCGACGCTCAGGCCCTGCTCATGGGCAAGAACGGAGTGGACGGGGTCTACGACTCCGACCCGAGGACCAACCCCGACGCGGTGAAGTTCGACGCGCTCGAATACGGCGAGGTGCTCGCCCGCGATCTCAAGGTCGCCGACGCCACCGCCATCACGCTCTGCCGTGACAACGATCTGCCGATCCTCGTCTTCGAGCTGACGGCCGCGGGCAATATCGCCCGCGCGGTCAAGGGTGAGAAGATCGGCACGCTCGTGAGTGACCAGGGCACTCGGGCCTGAGAGCCGGGGAACCATCCGGGGAGCCGCGGGCGGGGTCCGGGACCTGCGGGCAATCCCAGGCACGGCCCCTCCGAAGGATGGACAACGGCCTGCCGGTCGGACACCGTGCAGGTGAGGACGCGACGCAGATCCGCGGGCCCGAGCACGCCGGGCCCTCCCAAGACACGCAGGAGCACGTGGTGATCGAAGAAACCCTCCTCGAGGCCGAGGAGAAGATGGAGAAGGCCGTCGTCGTCGCGAAAGAGGACTTCGCCGCGATCCGTACCGGCCGTGCCCACCCGGCGATGTTCAACAAGATCGTCGCCGACTACTACGGCGCACTGACCCCGATCAACCAGCTCGCCTCGTTCTCGGTTCCCGAGCCCCGCATGGCCGTGGTGACCCCGTTCGACAAGAGTGCGCTGCGCAACATCGAGCAGGCCATCCGTGACTCCGACCTCGGAGTCAATCCGAGCAACGACGGCAACATCATCCGGGTGACCTTCCCGGAGCTCACCGAGGAGCGCCGCCGCGACTACATCAAGGTCGCGCGAACCAAGGCCGAGGACTCCCGCATCTCCATCCGCGCCGTGCGCCGCAAGGCCAAGGAAGCGCTTGACAAGCTGGTCAAGGACAAGGAGACCGGCGAGGACGAGGTGCGTCGCGCCGAGAAGGAGCTCGACGACACCACCGCGAAGTACGTCGCACAGGTCGACGAGCTGCTCAAGCACAAGGAAGCCGAGCTGCTCGAAATCTGATGAACGACTCTTCCTGGGGCGCTGCGCCGGGAGCCGGTCAGTGGGCTGCGCCCGAGATGCGGGCTGCCGCCCCGGCGGGTCCCGCCTACGATGTGCATGACGCCCAGCAGACCCGGCCCATGCCCGTCGTGGCGGACACCTCGTACGCGGGCGACGCTCCGTACGCAGGTGGAGACGCCGACGACCGTGATGACCGGGAGCAGGGGGGCGTACGCCTGAGCGGCGGCCCCCTGTTCCGCGACGAGAAGCCGCAGGAGCCCATGCCCACCGCGCCACCGCCCCCGCAGAAGAAACGTGCGGGCCGTGACCTGCGAGCCGCCATAGGGGTCGGGGTGGGGCTCGGCGCCGTCATCGTCGCCTCCCTCTTCGTCGTCAAGGCCGTCTTCGTCGGGGTGATCGTCGTCGCGGTCGTCGTGGGCCTGTGGGAGCTCACCTCCCGGCTGTCGGAGCGCAAGGGCATCAAGGCACCGCTTCCGCCGCTGGCGGTGGGCGGCGCGGCGATGGTGGTGGCCGGATACGTCAAGGGCGCCGAGGGCGCCTGGGTGGCCGTGGCGCTGACCGCCCTCGCGGTGCTCGTCTGGCGAATGACCCAGCCGCCGGAGGATTACCTCAAGGACGTCACGGCCGGTGTGTTCGCCGCGTTCTACGTGCCGTTCCTCGCCACCTTCGTCGCCATGCTCCTGGCCGCGGACGACGGGCCGCAGCGGGTGCTCACCTTCCTGCTGCTGACCGTGGTCAGCGACACGGGGGCGTACGCCGTCGGCTGGCGCTTCGGGAAGCACAAGCTCGCGCCGCGCATCAGCCCCGGGAAGACCCGCGAGGGCCTCTTCGGGGCCGTCGCCTTCGCGATGGTCGCGGGCGCCCTGTGCATGCAGTTCCTGATCGACGGGGGTTCCTGGTGGCAGGGGCTGCTGCTGGGGCTCGCGGTCGCCGTCAGCGCCACCCTCGGCGACCTGGGCGAGTCGATGATCAAGCGTGACCTCGGCATCAAGGACATGGGCACGCTGCTGCCGGGGCACGGCGGGATCATGGACCGGCTGGACTCGCTGCTGCCGACCGCTCCGGTGGTCTGGCTGCTGTTGGTGCTGTTCGTCGGCTCCGGCTGAGCCCGGGGCCGGTCCGACCGGTTCCGACCAGGGCGTTCTCCGGCAAGGGCCCGCTGTCCACAGGGCGGCGGGCCCTCGCCGTTCCGTCTGCGACACTGGACGGACCATGCCTAAGCCCGGAGAACTCACTTTCGTCGCGCCCCGCGGAGCCAAGAAGCCGCCGCGGCACCTCGCCGACCTCACGCCCGCCGAGCGCAAGGAGGCGGTCGCCGCCATCGGCGAGAAGCCGTTCCGCGCCCAGCAGCTCTCGCAGCACTACTTCTCGCGGTACGCGCTCGACCCGGCCGAGTGGACCAACATCCCGTCCGGCTCGCGGGACAGGCTCGCCGAGGCGATGTTCCCCGAGCTGATGTCCGTGGTCCGCCACATCAGCTGCGATGACGACACCACCCGCAAGACGCTGTGGAAGCTGCACGACGGGACCCTCGTCGAGTCCGTCCTGATGCGCTACCCCGAGCGGGTGACGATGTGCATCTCGTCCCAGGCCGGATGCGGGATGAACTGCCCGTTCTGCGCCACCGGACAGGCGGGCCTCGACCGCAACCTGTCGACCGCGGAGATCGTCCACCAGATCGTGGACGGCATGCGGGCGTTGCGCGACGGCGAGGTTCCCGGCGGTCCGGCACGGCTCTCCAACATCGTCTTCATGGGTATGGGCGAGCCGCTGGCCAACTACAACCGCGTGGTCGGCGCGATCCGACGGCTGACCGATCCGGAGCCGGACGGGCTGGGGCTTTCGCAGCGCGGGATCACCGTCTCCACGGTGGGCCTGGTGCCCGCGATGCTGCGCTTCGCCGACGAGGGCTTCAAGTGCCGCCTCGCCGTCTCGCTGCACGCACCGGACGACGAACTGCGCGACACCCTCGTTCCGGTGAACACCCGGTGGAAGGTGCGCGAGGTGCTGGACGCCGCGTGGGAGTACGCGGAGAAGTCCGGCCGCCGGGTCTCCATCGAGTACGCCCTGATCCGGGACATCAACGACCAGGCATGGCGCGGCGATCTGCTCGGTCGGCTGCTCAAGGGCAAGCGGGTGCACGTCAACCTCATCCCGTTGAACCCGACGCCCGGCTCCAAGTGGACCGCCTCCCGGCCCGAGGACGAGAAGGCGTTCGTCGAGGCCATCGCGGCACACGGGGTGCCGGTGACCGTACGGGACACCCGAGGCCAGGAGATCGACGGAGCCTGCGGGCAGCTCGCGGCGGCCGAGCGCTGAGACCGAGCGGCACGGAGTGCGGGCGCCGGGGCGGACCGGCGCCCGGCAGGCAGCCGGGCCGGACCGCACCGCCCGGATCCCGGGCCGACGGGCGCTCGTGTGTGCCGGGGCCGGTGCCGACCGGCTCCCGGGGCCGACCGGGCGAAGCGAGCACGGATACCGGGGCCGGCCGGGTGTTCCGGGCCGGTGCACGCCCGAGCGCCGAGGCCCCGGCGGGCCGGTCGGACGGCCCGTGTAACCTGGTCCGGAAATCAACTTCATATTCCGACAGGGGAGCGCCACAGCGCTGAGAGTGCGGCACCGGGAGACCGGTCGTCCGCAGACCCTCTGAACCTCGCCCGGGTCATTCCGGGTAGGAAGTTCGGTCACCAACTCATGCTGTAGCGCCCTGCCCGCTTTCCGCGGGTGGGGCCGCGTCTCTTCCTGGCCAAAACCCAGGAGGAATCCACCATGACCACCACGCGCAGGACCATGGGCACCGTGCGTCTCGCGGCCACGGCCGTCGCCGCGTCGCTCGGCGTCACGGCCCTGGCCGGGTGCGGGAGTTCCGACACGTCGTCCTCCGGCTCCGGTGGCGCCAAGGGCCCGGGCCCGAAGACCGTGACGCTCGTCAGCCACGACTCCTTCAACGCCTCCGACGCCGTGCTCAAGCAGTTCACCGAAGAGACCGGCTACACCGTCAAGGTCCTGAAGAGCGGAGACGCGGGTGTCGCGCTCAACCAGGAGATCCTGACCAAGGGCTCACCGCGCGGGGACGTGTTCTTCGGCGTCGACAACACCCTGCTCTCCCGCGCCCTCGACAGCGGCCTCTTCACGCCGTACGAGGCGAAGGGCATCGACCGGGTCGCGGCCGCCACCCGGCTGGACGCCGAGCACCGTGTCACGCCCGTCGACACCGGCGACGTCTGCGTCAACTACGACAAGAAGTACTTCGCCGACAAGAAGCTCGCCCCGCCGCGGACCTTCGACGACCTGGCGAAGCCCGCGTACAGGAACCTCCTGGTCATCGAGAACGCGGCGACCTCGTCGCCGGGTCTCGGCTTCCTCCTCGGCACCGTCGCCGCCTATGGGGAGAAGGGCTACCAGGACTACTGGAAGAAGCTGAAGGACAACGGCGTCAAGGTCGTCGACGGCTGGGAGCAGGCGTACAACGAGGAGTTCTCCGGCTCCGCGGGAGGCAAGAAGGCCAAGGCCGACCGGCCCCTCGCCGTCTCGTACGCATCCAGCCCGCCGGTCGAGGTGCTCTACGCGAAGCCGCAGCCGACCGAGGCCCCGACCGGGGTCGCCACCGGCACCTGCTTCCGGCAGATCGAGTTCGCGGGTCTGCTGAACGGAGCGAAGAACGAGGCGGGCGGCAAGGCGCTGCTGGACTTCCTGATCAGCAAGCGCTTCCAGGAGGACATGCCGCTCAACATGTTCGTGAACCCGGTCGTCGCGGACGCGGAACTCCCGGAGCTGTTCACGAAGTTCGGCGCGACCGTCCAGGAGCCGAAGACCGTCGCCCCCGACCTGATCGCCAAGAACCGTGAGCAGTGGGTCCAGTCGTGGTCCTCGCTCGTCGTGAAGTAGCCGCGTCCGCCGCACACGGAACGGGCGCGGAGGGCAAGGGCGCGGACGGCACGGGTCGGCGCCCGCGCACCGGGCGCGCGGACGCTGTGCTTGCGGCGGCCAGGCGCGCGGGCGCGGCGCGGCTGGGCCTGATGGCCCTGCCCGTCGCGTTCTTCGCGGTGTTCTTCGCCCATCCCGTCGCCGCGATCGTCGGCCGGGGACTGAAGGCGGACGGCGTCTGGCAGTTCGGCCGGATCGGAGAAGTGCTGGCCCGGCCGGAGATCCGGGAGGTCCTCTGGTTCACCACCTGGCAGGCGCTGGCCTCGACCGCGCTGACACTGCTGATCGCGCTGCCCGGCGCCTATGTCTTCGCCCGCCTCGACTTCCCCGGGAAGAACCTGCTGAGGGCGGTCGTCACCGTGCCGTTCGTCCTGCCGACCGTCGTCGTCGGAACGGCGTTCCTGGCGCTGGTGGGGCGTGGCGGGCTCCTCGACGAACTGTGGGGCGTGCGCCTCGACACCACCGTGTGGGCGATCCTGCTCGCCCACGTCTTCTTCAACTACGCGGTGGTCGTGCGGACCGTCGGCGGGCTGTGGGCGCAACTCGACCCGCGGCAGGAGGAAGCCGCCCGGGTGCTGGGCGCCGGACGCTTCGCGGCCTGGCGGCGGGTCACACTGCCGGCCCTCGCGCCCGCCGTGGCCGCCGCCGCGCTGATGGTCTTCCTCTTCACCTTCACCTCCTTCGGCGTCGTCCAGATCCTCGGCGGTCCGGGGTTCGCCACGCTGGAGGTGGAGATCTACCGGCAGACCGCCCAGCTCCTCGCCCTGCCGACGGCCGCCGTGCTGACCCTGGTGCAGTTCGCCGCGGTGGGCGCGATCCTCGCCGTGCACGCCTGGACGGTGCGGCGCAGGGAGACCGCGCTGCGGCTGGTCGATCCGGCACAGACCGCGCGCAGGCCGCGCGGGGCGGGGCAGCGGGCGCTGCTGGGCGCGGTGCTGCTGACCGTGCTGTTGCTGATCCTGCTGCCCCTCGCGGTGCTGGTGGAACGCTCGTTGGCCACCCCCGGCGGCCACGGCCTCGGCTACTACCGAACCCTCGGGTCCGTGGACGCGGGCGGCGGTACCTTCCTGGTCGCACCGCTCGAAGCGATCGGGAACTCCGTGGCGTACGCGCTGGTCGCGACCGTGATCGCGCTGGTCGTCGGCGGGCTGGCCGCCGCCGCGCTGACCCGGCGCGCGGGTCGGCTCGTGCGCGGTCTCGACGCGCTGCTGATGCTGCCGCTCGGCGTGTCCGCCGTCACCGTCGGCTTCGGCTTCCTGATCACCCTGGACAAGCCGCCGCTGGACCTGCGCACGTCGTGGATCCTGGTGCCGCTCGCCCAGGCGCTGGTCGGCGTGCCCTTCGTCGTACGGACCATGCTGCCGGTCCTGCGAGCGGTGGACGGACGGCTCCGGGAGGCGGCCGCGGTGCTCGGGGCGTCGCCGCTGCGGGCCTGGCGGGAGGTCGATCTCCCCATGGTGCGGCGGGCGTTGCTGGTCGCGGCCGGTTTCGCGTTCGCCGTGTCGCTCGGCGAGTTCGGCGCGACGGTGTTCATCGCACGGCCCGACCGGCCGACGCTGCCGGTCGCGGTGGCCCGGCTGCTGGGCCGGGCCGGGGAGCTCAACTACGGCCAGGCGATGGCCCTCAGCACCATTCTGATGGCGGTGTGCGCGGTCTCGCTGCTGCTGCTCGAACGTATCCGCACGGACCGGGCCGGGGAGTTCTGACGATGCTGACACTGGACTCGGCCACGGTTCGCTTCGGCGACCGGACCGCGCTGGACCGGGTGGACCTGGAGGTCGACGAGCACGAGATCGTCTGCGTGCTGGGGCCGAGCGGCAGCGGCAAGTCGACCCTGCTGCGGGTCGTCGCCGGGCTGCAGCCGACCGACGGCGGCCGGGTGCTGCTGGAGGGGGCGGACCAGACGGGGGTGCCGGTGCACCGGCGCGGGCTCGGCCTGATGTTCCAGGACCACCAGCTCTTCCCCCACCGGGACGTCGGGGCCAACGTCGCGTTCGGGCTGCGGATGCACGGGGTGGCCCGGCGCGACCAGGAGCGCAGGGTCGGCGAACTCCTCGACCTGGTGGGCCTGCCCGGCGCCCAGCGACGGGCCGTCACCGCGCTCTCCGGCGGCGAGCAGCAGCGGGTCGCCCTCGCGCGGGCGCTCGCCCCGCGCCCCAAGCTGCTGATGCTCGACGAACCGCTCGGTCAGCTCGACCGGGGTCTGCGTGAGCGCCTCGTCGTCGAACTGCGCACGCTCTTCGGCCGGTTGGGTACGACGGTGCTGGCCGTCACGCACGACCAGGGCGAGGCGTTCGCGCTGGCCGACCGGGTGGTGGTGATGCGGGACGGGCGGATCGCCCAGGCGGGTACGCCGCTGGAGGTGTGGCAGCGGCCCGCCTCCGCGTTCGTCGCCCGGTTCCTCGGTTTCGACAACGTGGTGGCGGCGAGGGTGACCGGCACGGTCGCCGACACGGCGTGGGGCGCGGTCCCGGTGCCCGAGGGGGCGCCACAGGGGGAGCGCACCGTGCTGGTGCGTCCGGCCGGTGTGCGGATCGGCCCCCCGGACGAGGGACTGCGCTGCACGGTCGGGACGCGCACGTTCCGGGGCGACCGCGTCGCCGTACGGCTGGCCCCGGAGCGCGGTCCGGCGCTGGAGGCGGAGTGCGCGCTGCGGGACGTGCCCGGGGAGGGCGCTGCGGTCGGTGTCCGTTTCGACGCGGTGGAGTGCGTGGTGCTGCCCGCGGAACGGTGACGGGACTCCGGCGGGGGCGGCGGCAGGGCCGGACCGGGGCGGCATGCGCGGTGCTGCCCGCCGGGCGGTGAGCGGCCCGCGCGCCCGCGGCGCCCGCCACCCGCGGGGCCGGGGCCGTCGCGCATGGCGGGCGTGCCCGCGTCCGACGGACGCAGGCGCCGTGGTCAGACCGTCAGCGGCAGCGCGGCCAGCTCGGCGACCAGCCAGGTCAGCGGGGCGAACACCGCCAGCAGGACGGCGGCGCGCAGCGCCGTGGCGTACCGCAGCGCCGAGACCGGGGCCCCCAGCCGCACCAGTGCCCGTGACGTCCGGGCACGGTCCTGCCTCGCCTCCAGGGCCGAGGTCAGCAGCGTGGCCGCGGTGCAGCCGAGGACGAGCACCGAGCCCAGCACGGTGAGCGGGCCGAGGGGACGCGGACCCGTGCCGTGCAGCGCGTACGCGGCGACCACCGCGGAGAGCACCGCGCACACCACCCCCAGCGGACCGCCGATCCGGCGCGCCTCGTCCATGAGCACCCGCCCGGCCAACAGTCGTACGGCGCCGGGCCGCACCGACTGGAGCAGCCGGCCGCAGTGGTACGCCAGACCGGGCCCGGCCATAGCCAGGCCGACCGCCGTCAGCGCCCATCCCGCCAGCACCCCGGCCGGGGTGTCGTCGAGCCGGCCGGGGAGCGGGATCAGCCGGTGTCCGTCACCGCGGCTCATGTACGCCTCGACCGCGAGACCCACCGAGGTCAGGGCCACCCCCCACGGCAGTCCGGACGGGGGCGCCGCCGGAACGGGGTGGTCCTCCTCCGGGCCGTCCGCGGGGCCGTCATCCGGCAACGGGACCGCGACGGGCCTGCCGCGCAAGGCCAGCCCGCTCGCCACCGCCGCGGACACCGGGACCAGGGACAGCAGCACCAGCGCGGCGGCAAGCGGCAGCGGGGCCCGCGCGTCGAGCAGCCCGGCCGCGGCACCGTCGAACGGCAGCCCGGACAGATCCCCGCGCAGCTGCAGGAAGAGCAGCAGCGCCACCACCGATCCGAGTGCGCAGGAGACGGCGGTGGAGGTGGCGGCCAGCACGGTGAGCCTCATGGGACCCAGCCCCACGGCGGACAGCCCGGAACGCGGCCGGGTGCTGGGATCCGTGCGGGCCACCGCGACCGCGAACTGCACGGTGGCGGCGAGCGGGACCAGGCACCACAGCAACCGCTGCACCGCCGCGGTGGACTGGGCCGGGTGCCCCGACGCGTAGCCCAGGGCGCACAGCAGCAGGAAGCCGACCCCGGCGGAGGCCGCCGCGACCAGCAGCCTGCGCAGCAGGACCAGGGGATGGGAACCCCGGGCTAGACGGAGAGTGAGCACGCCGCGCGGCCCTCCGCATCGGATGCCGCGGGCAGGGCGACGGTGGTGACGCGGCGGCCCTCCAGCAGCGGGACCGTTCGGTCGGCGAGGGAGGCGACCTCCGCGTCATGGGTGGCGAGCACCACCGTGATGCGGTGCGAGCGCGCCGCGCTGGTGAGGGTGCGCAGCACGTGCGTCCGGTCGGTGCGGCGCAGCGTCGCGGTCGGTTCGTCGGCGAAGATCACCGTCGGCGACGCGGCCAGCGCACGGGCCACCGCGATCCGCTGGCGGTCCCCCTGGAGCAGGGTGTGCGGGCGTTGCCTGGCGCAGGCACCGATGTCGAGCCGTTCCAGCCACTCCAGGCCGGTCTTCTTCGCCTCCCGGTGCGTATCGCCGCGCAGGAGCAGGGGAAGCGCCACGTTCTCCCAGGCGTTCAGCTCCGGGACGAGTCGTGGTTCCGGGGCGATCCAGCCGAACCTGTCGCGGCGCAGCCGTTCGCGCAGCCGGGGGCCCATGGTGTGGACGGGGACGCTGTTGAACCACACCTCCCCCTGCTCGGGCACCAGCTGACCGGACAGACAGAGCAGCAGGGTCGTCTTGCCGCTGCCTCTGGGGCCGGTCACGGCGAGGATCTCGCCGTCGCGGACGCCCAGGGAGACTCCGCCGAGCGCGGGCGAGCCGTTGTGGGAGTGCTGAAGGGAACGCGCCCAGATCACGTCGTTGTCCGGCGGGGCCACCATGGTGTACACCTCGGTTCAGATCGTAAGTCCCGTCCCCCGTACGGGGGAACGAAGCGGGGGCCGATCGGTCACTCGGCACCGTAGGGATCCGGACCGGGGTCTGGGCACAGCACACGGCCCGGGTGCGCCCCTTCCCACTCGAATGGGGGCACCCGGGCCGTTGTCGACCGCACCCGACGACCGCTGGTGGGGCGGTCGTCGGGTGCAGTCGGGCGCCGGAGGCCGTCCGCCGGCCGGTCCGTGGCCGGGCGGCGGACGAAGCTGCCGGTCAGAGCTTGGTCCACGCCTCCGTCAGGACGTTGCGCAGAATGCCCTCGATCTCGTCGAACGTCGCCTGGTCGGAGATCAGCGGCGGCGCGAGCTGGACGACCGGGTCGCCGCGGTCGTCGGCACGGCAGTACAGGCCGTTGTCGTACAGCGCCTTGGAGAGGAACCCGTACAGGACGCGCTCGGTCTCCTCGTCGCTGAACGTCTCCTTGGTGGCCTTGTCCTTCACCAGCTCGATGCCGTAGAAGAAGCCGTTGCCGCGGACGTCGCCGACGATCGGCAGGTCGTTCAGCTTCTGCAGCGTGGTGAAGAAGGCGTTCTCGTTGTCCAGCACGTGCTGGTTGAGGCCCTCGCGCTCGAAGATGTCGAGGTTGGCGAGAGCGACCGCCGAGGACACCGGGTGACCGCCGAAGGTGTAGCCGTGCAGGAAGGTGTTGCCCTCCTCGTAGAACGGCGCGGCGACGCGGTCCGAGACGATGCAGGCGCCGATCGGGGAGTAGCCCGAGGTCATGCCCTTGGCGCAGGTGATCATGTCCGGCACGTAGCCGAACTTGTCACAGGCGAACATGGTGCCCAGGCGGCCGAAGGCGCAGATGACCTCGTCGGAGACGAGCAGCACGTCGTACTTGTCGCAGATCTCGCGCACGCGCTGGAAGTAGCCGGGCGGCGGCGGGAAGCAGCCGCCGGCGTTCTGTACCGGCTCCAGGAAGACCGCGGCGACGGTCTCGGGGCCCTCGAAGAGGATCTGCTGCTCGATCTGGTCGGCGGCCCAGCGGCCGAAGGCCACCGGGTCGTCGCCGTGGATCGGGGCGCGGTAGATGTTGGTGTTGGGGACCTTGTGCGCACCGGGGACGAGCGGCTCGAAGGGGGCCTTCAGCGCCGGCAGGCCGGTGATCGACAGGGCGCCCTGCGGGGTGCCGTGGTAGGCGACCGCGCGCGAGATGACCTTGTACTTGGTCGGCTTGCCTTGGAGCTTGAAGTACTGCTTGGCCAGCTTCCAGGCGGTCTCCACGGCCTCACCGCCGCCGGTGGTGAAGAAGACCTTGTTGAGGTCGCCCGGTGCGTAGTCGGCGAGACGGTCGGCCAGCTCGACGGCCTTGGGGTGGGCGTAGGACCAGACCGGGAAGAAGCCCAGCTCCTGGCCCTGCTTGTAGGCCGCCTCGGCGAGCTCGTGCCGGCCGTGGCCGGCGTTGACCACGAACAGGCCGGACAGGCCGTCGAGGTAACGCTTGCCCTGGTCGTCGAAGATGTAGGTGCCCTCACCCCGCACGATGGTGGGAACGGGCGCGTTCGCGTAGTCCGACATGCGGGTGAAGTGCATCCACAGGTGGTCGTACGCGGTTCGGCTGAGGTCCTTGCTCACGGCTATCGGGTTCCCCACATGTAGGTCTGCTTCTTGAGCTTCAGATAGACAAAGCTCTCGGTGGAGCGCACGCCGGGGATGGCCCGGATGCGTTTGTTGATCGTTTCCAGCAGGTGGTCGTCGTCCTCGCAGACGATCTCCACCATCAGGTCGAAGGAGCCCGCGGTCATCACCACGTACTCGCACTCGGTCATCTCCGACAGCGTCTCGGCCACGGGGTCGAGGTCGCCGTCGACGGTGATGCCGACCATCGCCTGGCGTCGGAGCCCCACGGTGAGGGGGTCCGTGACAGCCACGATCTGCATCACGCCCTGATCGAGCAGCTTCTGGACGCGCTGCCGCACGGCCGCCTCGGACAGGCCGACGGCCTTGCCGATCGCGGCGTACGGGCGGCGCCCGTCCTCCTGGAGCTGCTCGATGATCGCGAGGGATACGGCATCGACCGTGGAGGACGATCCGTTCCCGTTCCTGGAGTCTGCGCTGCGACTGGCCACGCCCCCACTGTGCACTGGGACTCGTCGGTCTGGCAACCCCAGAGCGATGAAATTCGTTGTCTATCGAGGTAGATCGCACTGAATCCGAAGTTCCCGGCGGTTGGGCATGTCGAAAGCAACACCCGAGCGACTAGGCTGGAGATCTCACCCATTGACGTGTGTCGACAGGAGGGGTGGTTGTGACCACCGAGGTGCGCCGTCTGCGCAACTACATCAACGGAGAGTTCCGGGACGCCGCCGACGGGCGGACCATTGATGTGATCAATCCGGTCACCGAGGAGGTCTACGCGACCTCACCGCTCTCCGGCGGGGCCGACGTCGACGCCGCGATGGAAGCCGCCGCGGCGGCCTTCCCCGCCTGGCGCGACACCACGCCCGCCGAACGCCAGAAGGCCCTGCTGAAGATCGCGGACGCCTTCGAGGCCCGCGCCGAGGACCTCGTCGCGGCCGAGTCCGAGAACACGGGCAAGCCGGTCGAGCTCACCCGCACCGAAGAACTCCCGCCGATGGTGGACCAGATCCGCTTCTTCGCGGGCGCGGCGCGGCTGCTGGAGGGCCGCTCGGCCGGTGAGTACATGGAGGGCCTCACCTCCATCGTCCGGCGCGAGCCGGTCGGCGTCTGCGCGCAGGTCGCGCCGTGGAACTACCCGATGATGATGGCCGTCTGGAAGTTCGCCCCCGCGCTCGCCGCGGGCAACACCGTCGTCCTCAAGCCGTCCGACACCACCCCGGCGTCGACCGTGCTGATGGCCGAGATCATCGGCCAGATCCTCCCCAAGGGCGTCTTCAACGTCGTCTGCGGCGACCGTGACACGGGCCGCGCGATGGTCGAGCACCCGACCCCGGCGATGGCCTCCATCACCGGTTCGGTCCGGGCCGGCATGCAGGTCGCCGAGTCCGCCGCCAAGGACGTCAAGCGGGTCCACCTGGAGCTCGGTGGCAAGGCCCCGGTCGTGGTGTTCGAGGACACCGACATCGCCAAGGCGGTCGAGGGCATCTCCGGCGCCGGCTACTTCAACGCGGGCCAGGACTGCACGGCCGCCACCCGCGTCCTGGTCCACGAGTCCATCCACGACGCGTTCGTGGCCGCCCTCGCCAAGGCCGCCGCCGAGACGAAGACGGGGAAGCCGGACGACGAGGACGTGCTGTACGGCCCGCTCAACAACGCCAACCAGCTCAAGCAGGTCAGCGGCTTCATCGAGCGGCTCCCCGCCCACGCCAGGGTCGAGGCGGGCGGCCATCGCGTCGGCGACAAGGGCTACTTCTACGCCCCGACCGTCGTCTCGGGCCTCAAGCAGGACGACGAGATCATCCAGAACGAGGTCTTCGGCCCGGTCATCACCGTCCAGAAGTTCACGGACGAGGCCCAGGCCGTGGAGTACGCCAACGGCGTCGAGTACGCCCTGGCCTCCTCGGTGTGGACCAAGGACCACGCCCGTGCCATGCGGATGTCCAAGAGCCTCGACTTCGGCTGCGTGTGGATCAACACCCACATCCCGCTCGTCGCCGAGATGCCGCACGGCGGATTCAAGAAGTCCGGCTACGGCAAGGACCTGTCCGCGTACGGCTTCGAGGACTACACGCGCATCAAGCACGTCATGACCTCGCTGGACGGCTGATACCCCGTCAATACCCGCTGCGGCCCCGGGCGCACGCCCGGGGCCGCACCCGTGCCCGCACCGCCGCCCCGGCTCCGGGGCGGTCGTGCCTGGACAGGATGTGCGGAGCGGGCGCCTCCCGCTGGACGGATGGTCCATTGCCCGTGACGCTGCCGACGGGCATTCTGCGCGGGTGCGAGCAACCCCGAAGAACCCCATGTCCCGCCGGTCCCTGCTGCGCGCCTTCGGGGCCACGGCGACCGGTACTGCCCTGGCCGGCTGCGGAGTACCCGCCGCCTACGTGGAGCCCGGCGACCGCGCCGGACGCGACGCCTCGGTCCGCGATCGCGCCCTGCACTTCGCGAACTGGCCGCTCTACATCGACACCGACGACGAGAACGCGTCGAAGCGGCCCACCCTCGACACGTTCGGCGAGCGCACCGGGATCTCCGTCACGTACACGGAGGAGATCAACGACAACGACGAGTTCTTCGGGAAGATCAGCCCGGCGTTGATGAACCATCAGGAGACGGGCCGCGACCTGATCGTCGTCAGCGACTGGATGGCCGCGCGGTTCGTACGGCTCGGCTGGGTGCAGGAGATGGACCGGGCGAAGCAGCCCAACGTCGCCAAGTACCTCGACCCGCAGCTGCGTTCGCCCGCCTTCGACCCGGGCCGGGCGCACAGCGTTCCCTGGCAGTCCGGGATCACCGGCATCGCGTACAACCGCAAACGGCTCGGACGCGAGATCAGGCACCTGAGCGACCTGTGGGCGGACGACCTGCGCGGCAGGGTGACACTCCTGTCCGGGCTCGACGAGGCGTTCGCCCTGCTGATGCAGGGCAACGGCGTCGACATCACCCGCTGGCGCGGCGAAGACTTCGACCTGATCTGCGAGCAGGTCGGGAAACTGGTGCGCAAGAAGCACATCCGCCGCTTCACCGGCAACGACTACATCAAGGACCTCTCGACCGGTGACGTGCTCGCCTGCCAGGCCTACTCGGGCGACGTCATCCAACTCCAGGCCGACAACCCGGAGATCGAGTTCGTGGTCCCCGAGGAGGGGGCCGAGCTGTGGGCGGAGTCGCTGATGATTCCCAACCTCGCCCGTCACAAGCGCAACGCCGAAAGGCTCGTCGACTACTACTACGAGCCGGAGGTGGCCGCCGAACTGGCCGCCTGGGTCAACTACGTCTGCCCCGTCCCCGCCGCCCGCGAGGTGCTGGCCTCCTCGAAGGACGAGGAGACGGCCGCACTCGCCGAGGACCCGCTGATCTTCCCCGACGACGCGATGCGCAAGCGGCTGGCCATCGCCCGTGACATCACGTCCGAGGAACGGGTCGAGTTCGCGAAGAGGTGGAACGCCGTCGTGGGCCTGTGACACGGGGCGGGGCGGATGGCCTGGGCGCCGTGATCCCGGCCCGGCCGGGATGCTCGCCGCGTGACGGGGCCGTGCTGCGCGGGCCGCGCGACGCACGACGGCGGGGCCGCACCGTCCCGTCACGCCGCCGAGGCCCGTCGGCAGGGCCGGGACCCGTGGCCGAATCGCCGAGCCGTGTGACCGGCCCGTGGGTACCTTTCCCCACGGGAACGCCTTCCTTGAACGTCACGGGTGAAGGGGCGACGATGAAGCCTGTGCAACAGCCTGTCGGCCGCCGAGCCTTCCTGGGGGCGGTGGCCCTCGCACCGCTGGCCGGGTGCTCGACGGGCGGGACACCCTCCGCTTCTCCTCCCGTCTCCGCGGTGGACGGGCCCCCATCCTCTCCGGCCAATGCCGCGGGGAGTCGGCGCCACGAACACCTTGTCGCACTGGAGCGGAAGTTCGGCGCGCGGCTCGGGGTGTTCGCACGGGCCACCGGGACCGGCGCCACGATCGTCCACCGCGCCGACGAGCGGTTCGCGTTCTGCTCCACGTTCAAGGGGCTGGCGGCGGCGGGCGTCCTCGCGCACAACCCCTTGTCGCACCTGGACACGGTCATCAGATACACCGAGGCCGACCTGATGAAGCACACGCCGGTCACCGGCCGGCACGTGGCCACGGGGATGACCATCCGTCAGTTGTGCGACGCCGCCGTCCGCTTCAGCGACGGCACGGCCGGCAACCTCCTGCTCCGCGACCTCGGCGGACCGGCCCGGCTGACGGCGTACGCGCGCAGCCTCGGCGACACGGTCACCCGGATGGACCGGACCGAACCGGACATCACCGAGGCCACCCCGGGAGACCCCCGCGACACGTCGTCTCCCCGGGCGTTGGGCGGCGACTACCGCGAGATCGTCCTGGGCGACGCACTGCCGCCCGACAAGCGCGCCTTCCTGCGCGACCTCCTGACCCGCAGCGTCACCGGCGACCGCCGGATCCGCGCCGGTGTCCCGCGGGGATGGACCGTGGCGGGCAAGACGGGCACCGGCGCCTACGGGACACTCCACGACATCGCGATCGCCTGGCCCCCGAAGCAGGCGGCCCCCCTCGTCATCGCGATCATGACGAGCAAGTCCGCCGAGGACGCCGAAGGCGACGAGGCCCTCATCGCCGCGGCGGCCGAGTATGTGGTGGCCACCCTCTGAGCCCCGGTGCGCCCGGGCCCTGTCCGCGGGCCGGCGTCGCACGGGCGGCGGAAGTCCGGGGCCACGGTCCGGAGCCTTCTGGTCCAGGTGGTGCGGTCGGTCGGGCGACGGCGTCCCGAAGGCGGCTGCGGTCGGTCGTCCCACCACCGCGTCGGTGCCCCGCGCCTTAGCATCGACGGATGCGGGGCGCTCCCGGAAGGCTCCGCCCCCCGTGTGTCCCCTACGGCTTGCACGCCACCGCGCCGAACTGGGCGACCTCCACCGTGCCGGGCTCGGAACGCCAGCGTGCGCAGGAGACGATGCCGGGCTCCACCGGGTCCAGCCCGGTCAGGAACGAGGCGAACTCGGCGCGGCTGCGGGCGGTGATCGGCGGGGTGGCGTTCTCGTTCCAGAACCGCATCGCCGCCTCGTTGCCCTCGCCGCCCAGCTCCGTCGTGGGGTGGGTGAGCGCCAGATGGCTGCCGGACGGCAGCGCGTCCATCAGCGTCCGGACGATGCGCCGGGCCTCGTCCGTGTCGATGACGAAGTTGAGGATGCCCAGCATCATGACCGCGACCGGCTTCGTCGGATCGAGGGTCGGTTCCAAGGCCCGCAGGATCTGCTCCGGGTCGTGCGCGTCCGCGTCGACGTACTCGGTCGCGCCCTCCGAGGAGCTGGTGAGCAGAGCCCGGGCGTGCGCGAGCACGATCGGGTCGTTGTCGACGTACACCACGCGGGCGTCGGGCGCGACGCGCTGGGCGACCTCGTGCGTGTTGTCGGCGGTCGGCAGTCCGGTACCGATGTCCAGGAACTGCCTGATGCCGGCCTCGCCGGCCAGGTAGCGGACGGCCCGCCCCAGGAACGCCCGGTCGGCGCGGGCCACTTCGCCGATGCTCGGGTACATGCCGGTGACCTGGTCGCCGACCTCCCGGTCCACGGGGTAGTGGTCCTTTCCGCCGAGCCAGTGGTTCCAGACCCGTGCGTTGTGCGCGATGTCGGAACGGATGCGGTCGGAAAGGGGGTTGCTCGGTTCGGGCACGGTGCTGCTCCTCTGGATCCGGGGCCGGTGACACGGCGGACGCGAGTCCGTTCATGATGCCGGACCGGTCGGAAGGGCCGATCGGGAGGACCGGCGGGATTCGAGGGGGAGCAGGAGCGGAAAGCTGTCGGCGGAAGGGCGATCGGTCGGCCGTTGGGTCGTTGGGTCGGCCGGCCGGGGGATCGATCGGGGCGCGGGCGGGAGGAGCGGCACGCCGGTCACGGCCACCGGGCCGCCCGGGAACTTTCAGTACGCCGCGTCGCACGTCGATCCGATGGGTGGTGGTGTCCACGCCGGCCCGGACGAGGCGGCGCATGGTGAGCGACGTATCGGCCGTCCAGGCCGGGACCAGCAGCCCGTCCCGATGCAGACCCCCCGTCAGATCCCGCTCCATCAGGCCGAATCGACAGTTCGGTCGACGTGGCCGTACCGCGTCGAGCGGGGCGGCGCCCGGCGGCGCGAGCCTCGTCCGGGTCAGCGCGGGGGTGTTCTCGCGGGCACGGTACGGATCGACCCGGTGGGCCACCGCGGTGACGCGGCGGGCGGTGGCGGTGACGGTGGCCCTGTGGCCGTGGTGGCGGCGGGGCGTGGCGGCCGTGCGGTCGGGGTGGCGGCGGGCATCGGGACGTGGTGCGCCGACGCTCCCGGTGCGTCAGCGGCCGGCGCCCTCCAGCCAGGTGTCCGTGTAGGTGTCGATCTCGGCCGTCAGAGCCCGCTTGCCCGCAGGGTCGAGGTACGACGCCTCGACCGCGTTCTTCGCCAGTGCCGCTACACCCCGTGCGTCCAGACCGAGGAGCCGGGCGGCCACCCCGTACTCGTTGTTGAGGTCGGTGCCGAACATCGGCGGGTCGTCGCTGTTGATGGTGACCAGGACGCCCGCCCGCACCATCTCCTTCACCGGGTGCTGCTCGATGTCGGCCACCGCCCGGGTCGCGATGTTCGAGGTCGGGCAGACCTCCAGCGGGATGCGGTGCTCGGCGAGGTGGTCGAGCAGCCGCGGGTCGCGTACGGAGTGGGTGCCGTGGCCGATGCGCTCGGCGCGCAGATGCGTCAGCGCGTCCCAGACGGTCTGCGGCCCCGTGGTCTCCCCGGCGTGCGGCACCGAGTGCAGGCCCTCGGCGATCGCCCGGTCGAAGAAGGGTTTGAACTGCGGGCGCTCCACCCCGATCTCCGGGCCGCCGAGGCCGAACGAGACGAGCCCCTCCGGGCGCAGGTCCACGGCGAGCCGGGTCGTCTCCTCGGCGGCTTCGAGACCGGCCTCGCCGGGGATGTCGAAGCACCAGCGCAGCACCACTCCCAGCTCCGCCTCGGCGGCCTTGCGGGCGTCCTCTATCGCTTCCATGAACGCCTGCTCCGGGATGCCGCGCCGGGTCGAGCTGAAGGGCGTGACGGTCAGTTCCGCGTAGCGGATGTTCTGCCGGGCCATGTCACGGGCGACCTCGAACGTCAGCAGCCGGACGTCCTCCGGGGTGCGGATCAGGTCCACGACGGAGAGGTAGACCTCGATGAAGTGCCGGAAGTCGGTGAAGGTGAAGTAGTCGGCCAGCGCCTCGGGATCGGCGGGAACCCGGGAGTCCGGGTGCCGCTCCGCCAGTTCGGCGACGATGCGGGGCGAGGCGGAACCGACGTGGTGGACGTGCAGTTCCGCTTTGGGCAGCCCCGTGATGAAGGGGCGCAGATCGGTCATCGGACTCTCCGGTGGCGTGGGACGACGGGCGGCCGGGCACGGCGGCCGGGCGGGGGACGGGCATCATCGTAGGCCGGGCTTCCGGGTACCGGGGCGGGCCGTAGCATGGCGGAACCACGATGGGGGAGGCCCATGTCAGACAACACACAGCAGCCCGCCGAGGGGGCCGCCCCGCGCGATCCATGGGCTCCGCCGGACAACAAGGTGTCGCTGGACAAGCCGACCGGGGAGCCCCGGCCCCCGGCCGTGCACGACCAGCCGACGCTCGCCTCGATGCCGGGTGCCGCGGACGGTCCCGCGCCCGCGCCCGGTCCGGGCGCCGGGTTCGGGGCCGTACCGCCGCCGCCGATCGCGCCGAACGGGCCGGGCCCGCAGATGCCGCCCGCTCCGGTGGCGGGGCAGTACGGCTACCCGGCCGCGCCCGCCCCGCCGTACGGATACCCGGGGTACGGCGGCTATCCCCAGGCGCCCTGGGGAGGCCCGCCACCCGTCAACGGCATGGGCACGGCCGCCATGGTGCTCGGCATCCTGTCCCTCTGCCTGTTCTGCCTGTACGGCGTACCGAGCATCGTCCTGGGCGTGCTCGCCCTGATCTTCGGCATCCTGGGCCGCAAGCGGGCACGGCGGGGCGAGGCCGACAACGGCGGCCAGGCACTCGCCGGGATCATCACAGGGTCCGTCGGCATCGCCCTCGGCACGGCGGTCATCGCCTTCTTCGTCTGGGTGGTCACCGTCTACCCCGAGGAGTTCGAGGAGGAGGGCTCCCACCAGGATCCCTTCGCCACGTCCCTGATCGTCGACATCGCGCGTTAGTGCCGGTCCCGGTACCGGTGCCCCTTCCGGTCCCCGTGCCGGGCCACGGCACCGGCCGGGACAGGACGGGGCGCACATCCCGGCCGGACGGGCCGCACCCGGCCCGTCCGGCCGTCCTCGCTCCGGCGCCTCCCGCCGGACCGCCCCTCCCACCCCGTCACGCGCGGACGCGCCCCGTGACGGCACCCGCGCCCGACTCACCCGGTCCGCAGTGCCGCCCGCGCGTCCATCAGCGCGAACCCCAGCAGGTTGAGCCCGCGCCAGGTCTCCGGGTCCTCGGCACGCGGATCGTCCGCCGCCAGCCCGATGCCCCAGATCCGGTCCACGGGACTCGCCTCGACCAGGACCCGCTCTTTGGTGCCGTCCAGGAACCCCCGCAGCCGGGGATCGTGCCCGAACTTGTGGACGTTGCCCGCCACCACGAGCGCGTACCGCTCGCGCTCCCATGTCGCCTCGTCGAAACCGCGGACCAGGCGGCCCGCCTTCTTCGCCTCCGCCGGGCTCTTCGCGGCCAGCGCCCGCGCCTCGGCCTCCGCGTCACCGAACAGCCGGGCCTTGGCGGCCATCATCCAGTGCTCGGCCGTCGCGTACCGCACGCCGTCGGCCTCGAAGGGCGACGGCCACCACTGACTGAGGCAGCTCGTGCCGAGACGTCCGTCGGGCAGCGGGCGGTGCCCCCAGAAGCGCAGGTATTTCACCTTCTCGCCGCGCCGCGTCCGCGCCAGGAGGTCCTCCATGTGTTCCATGGCACGTGAGTCTGACATCCGCCACGGACACTCCGTCCCGGTAATTCCGCGCCGACGCGACAGATGGTCGAAGGATTCCGTTGCGTAACCAAAAGGCAACAACGGAATCACTTGTTGGGGTGGACTACCTCTGTCAGGATCGGCACTCACATCGGGCAGGAACTACGCCGCAGCGCTCTGCGCGCATGCGACGGAGGAGAACGTCATGGGCAAGGGCATCCAGGTGCGGGAACGCTTCGCGGACGGCGCACAGTACATCGGCGGAAAGCTGCGGCCCGGCACGTCGGGACGTCACCACGACGTGGTGGACCCGGCGACGGGCGAGACGGTGTACACGTACGAACTGGCGGGCACCGCCGATGTCGACGCGGCCGTCGCCGCCGCCCGCGAGGCGTTCCCCGGCTGGTCGGGCGCGACGCCCGCGGAGCGGTCCGAGGCGATGCACCGCTTCGCCGCGGTCCTCGCCGAGCGGGCCGACGACTTCGCGTACGTCGAGTCCCTCCAGTGCGGCAAACCGATCAAGCTGTCCACCGAGTTCGACGTGCCCGGCACCGTCGACAACACCTCCTTCTTCGCGGGTGCCGCCCGCCACCTGGAGGGCAAGGCGGCCGCCGAGTACGACGGTGACCACACCTCGTACGTGCGCCGTGAGGCGATCGGCGTCATCGGTTCCATCGCGCCCTGGAACTACCCGCTCCAGATGGCCGCCTGGAAGATCCTGCCGGCGATCGCGGCGGGCAACACCATCGTGCTCAAGCCCGCCGAGATCACCCCGCTGACCTCGCTGATGTTCGCGCAGGCGGCCACCGAGGCGGGCATCCCGGACGGTGTGATCAACATCGTCACCGGGGTGGGCAAGGAGGCCGGCGAACACCTCGTCGGCCACCCGGACGTCGCCATGACCTCCTTCACCGGCTCCACCGCCGTCGGCAAGCGGGTCGCGGAGATCGCCACCTCCACCGTCAAGCGCCTCCACCTCGAACTCGGCGGCAAGGCCCCCTTCGTGGTGTTCGACGACGCCGACCTCGAGGCCGCCGTCAACGGCGCGGTCGCCGGGGCGCTCATCAACACCGGCCAGGACTGCACCGCCGCCACCCGCGCCTATGTCCAGCGCCCGCTGTACGACGCCTTCGTCCAGGGCGTCGCGGAGCTGATGGAGACCGTCCGGCTCGGCGACCCGTTCGACCCGTCGACCGACCTCGGCCCGCTGATCAGCCACACCCAGCGGGACCGGGTCGCCGGATTCGTCGACCGGGCCAGGACGTACGCCACCGTCGTCACCGGCGGCGAGGCCCCGGGCGGAGACCTCGCGGACGGCGCCTACTACCGGCCGACCCTGATCACCGGTGCCGCCCAGGACAGCGAGGTCGTCCAGTCGGAGATCTTCGGACCGGTCCTGGTCGTGCTGCCCTTCGACACCGACGACGAGGCGATCCGCCTTGCCAACGACATCCCCTACGGACTCGCCGCCTCCGCCTGGAGCCGCGACGTGTACCGGGCGAACCGCGCCACCCGCGAGCTCAGGGCGGGCTGCGTCTGGGTCAACGACCACATCCCGATCATCAGCGAGATGCCGCACGGCGGACACAAGGCCAGCGGCTTCGGCAAGGACATGTCCTCGTACTCCTTCGAGGAGTACACGCAGGTCAAGCACGTCATGTACGACAACACCGCAGTCGCCCGCAAGGACTGGCACCGCACGATCTTCGGGGACCGATAGCCCGGACCCGGCCCCACCCACCCGAAAGGGCAACGCGCATGGAGCACAACCAGCCCGAGCGCCTCTCCGCGGCCCAACTGGCCGCGATGCGGCGCAGCATGACCGGCGGCCGGGGCGCCCTGACCCGCCGCACGCTGCTGCGCGCCTCCGGTCTGGGGGCGCTCTCGATCGGTGGACTGAGCACGCTGAGCGCGTGCGGCATCCCTCCCGCGAAGCGGGACGGGGATGCCGCCGCGGCCTCCGACGACCACTCGGCCGAGGAGAAGCAGGTCAACTTCTCCAACTGGACCGAGTACATGGACGTCACCGAGGACGGCAAGCACCGGCCCACCCTGGAGGCGTTCACGAAGCGCACCGGGATCAGCGTCAAGTACACCGAGGACATCAACGACAACGTCGAGTTCTTCGGGAAGATCAAGCCGCAGCTCGCGGCCGGTCAGGACACCGGGCGCGACATCATCTCCCTCACCGACTGGCTGGCCGCCCGTGTCGTGCGGCTCGGCTGGGCGCAGCGGCTCGACGCGTCGAACCTGCCGCACGCGTACGCGAACCTCTCCGCCCAGTTCCGCTCGCCGGACTGGGACCCCGGCCGCGCCCACTCCTACCCGTGGGCGGGCATCCCCGCGGTCATCGCGTACAACGTGAAGGCGACCGGGGGCCGCACCGTCGATTCCGTCACCCAGCTGCTCGACGACCCGAAGCTGAAGGGACGCGTCAGTTTCCTCTCGGAGATGCGCGACTCGATCGGTCTCACCCTGCTCGACATGGGCAAGGACCCCGGAGCGTTCACCGACGCCGACTACGACGCCGCGATCGGCCGGATCCAGAAGGCCGTCGACCGCAAGCAGATCCGGCGCTTCACCGGCAACGACTACACGGCCGACCTCGACAAGGGCGACATCGCCGCCTGCGTCGCCTGGGCCGGGGACATCATCCAGCTCCAGGCCGGGAACCCGGACATCAAGTACGCCGTCCCGGCCGCCGGTTACGTCATATCCAGCGACAACCTGCTCGTCCCGGTGAACGCCCGGCACAAGACCAACGCCGAGAAGCTCATCGACCACTACTACCGGCCGAAGGTCGCCGCCCGGCTCGCCGCGTACATCAACTTCGTCTGCCCGGTCGACGGCGTGCGCGACGAACTGGCGAAGATCGACAAGGCGATGGCCGACAACGTCCTGATCCTCCCGGACGAGGAGATGGCGGCCAGGTCGCACGCCTTCCGCTCGCTCAGCGCGGAGGAGGAGACGGCGTACGAGGAGAAGTTCGCCAAGCTCATCGGAGCCTGACCGGTTCCGCCGGCGCCCGGCCGTCCCGGGCGCCCGGCCGTCCTTGCCGGGAACGGACCGCTTCCGCCGGTACCCGGCATGCCCGCGGAGCACGACCGCCTCCCTCCCCGCGCCGACCGCCTCCGCGACGATCCGGCCGAGCGCCTCGGCGCACCACCCGCTCCGCCCCCTCCCGTCCGACCTCCCCTGACACCACTGGGACCGCGCCCATGACACAGCAGCAGACAGGCGGCGACGTCCGCCTCACCGGGATCAGCAAGACGTACGGCTCCTTCACCGCCGTCAAACCGCTCGACCTGACCGTCCCGCAGGGCTCCTTCTTCGCGCTCCTCGGCGCGTCCGGCTGCGGCAAGACCACCACCTTGCGCATGATCGCGGGCCTGGAGGAGGCGACCACCGGCACGATCCGGCTCGGCGACCGGGACATCACCGACCTGCCCCCGTACAAGCGGCCCGTCAACACGGTCTTCCAGAGCTACGCGCTCTTCCCGCACCTCGACATCGCCGAGAACATCGCCTTCGGTCTGCGCCGACGCGGCATCAAGTCGGTGAAGAAGCAGGTCGCCGACATGCTTGACCTCGTCCAGCTCGGCGACTTCGCCAAGCGCAAGCCGCACCAGCTCTCCGGTGGCCAGCAGCAGCGCGTCGCCGTCGCCCGCGCCCTGATCAACCACCCCCAGGTGCTGCTCCTCGACGAACCGCTCGGCGCCCTCGACCTCAAGCTGCGCCGCCAGATGCAACTGGAGCTCAAACGAATCCAGACCGAGGTCGGCATCACGTTCATCCACGTGACCCACGACCAGGAGGAGGCCATGACCATGGCCGACACCGTCGCGGTGATGAACGGCGGCCGGGTCGAGCAACTCGGCGCCCCCGCCGATCTCTACGAGAACCCGGGGACGACCTTCGTCGCCAACTTCCTCGGCACCTCCAACCTCATCGAGGGCGAGGTCGTCTCCGCGGGGACGACGGGCGGCGATGTCGTCGTGGCGGCCTGCGGCGGGAAGCTGCGGCTGCCCAGCGAGCGGTGTACCACCCCCGCCGCGAAGGGCGGCAGGCTGCTGGTCGGCGTACGCCCGGAGAAGATCTCGATCGCCCCCACCGACGAAGCGGACGCGATAGCCGACGGCCGCAACCGGGTCACCGGCCGGATCGTCGACTCCAGCTTCATCGGGGTCTCCACCCAGTACGTGGTGGAGAACGCGACGGGCACGGCGCTCCAGGTGTACGAGCAGAACGTCGAGCGGCGTGCCGGACTCACCACCGGTGCCGAGGTCGTCCTGCACTGGAACCCGGCGCACACGTTCGGGCTGGACGCCGCCCAGTCCATGCTCGCAGGGACGACGGGCGACGCCGGTGTGGAGACGGTGGAGGACGCGGCGTGAGTGTCACCGAGGCGCCTCCCGCCGCGCCCATCACCGAACCGGAGGTCCGCAGGCCCTCCGCCCGCAGACGCCTCGTGCCGTACTGGTTGCTGCTCCCCGGCATCCTGTGGCTCGTCGTCTTCTTCGCCCTGCCGCTCGTCTACCAGGCGTCGACCTCCGTGCAGACCGGTTCCCTGGAGAAGGGGTTCGAGGTCACCTGGCACTTCCAGACGTACTGGGACGCGCTGAGGGACTACTACCCGCAGTTCGTCCGGTCCCTGCTCTACGCGGGCACCGCCACGGTCCTCTGCCTGCTGCTGGGCTACCCGCTCGCCTACCTCATCGCGTTCAAGGCCGGCCGCTGGCGCAACGTCGTCCTCGTCCTGGTCATCGCGCCGTTCTTCACCAGCTTCCTGATCCGTACGCTGGCCTGGAAGACGATCCTCGCCGACGGCGGCGCGGTCGTCGACGTACTGAACACCCTGCACTTCCTGGACGTCACCGACTGGCTCGGCTGGACCGAGTCGAACCGGGTGCTGGCCACACCGATGGCGGTGGTCTGCGGTCTCACGTACAACTTCCTGCCGTTCATGATCCTGCCGCTCTACACCTCGCTGGAGCGGATCGACGGCAGGCTGCACGAGGCGGCCGGCGACCTGTACGCCACCCCCGCCACCACCTTCCGCAAGGTGACCTTCCCGCTCTCCATGCCGGGGGTGGTCTCCGGAACGCTGCTGACCTTCATCCCGGCCAGCGGCGACTACGTCAACGCGGAACTGCTGGGCTCCACCGACACCAAGATGGTCGGCAGCGTCATCCAGACCCAGTTCCTGCGCGTCCTCGACTATCCGACGGCGGCCGCGCTCTCCTTCATCCTCATGGCGGTCGTCCTGATCACGATCACCGTCTACATCCGCCGCTCCGGGACGGAGGACCTGGTCTGATGCCCGTACTGCGCTGGCTGCGACGGAACCTCGTCGTCATCGCGGGTCTGCTGACCCTCGCCTATCTGATCCTTCCGAACATCGTCGTGATGGTGTTCTCGTTCAACAAGCCGAAGGGGCGCTTCAACTACGCCTGGCAGCACTTCTCCACGGACGCCTGGAAGGACCCGTGCGGGGTCGCCGACCTGTGCGGCTCGCTGTCGCTGTCGCTCCGGATCGCCGGCTGGGCCACGCTCGGCGCGACCGCCCTCGGCACGATGATCGCCTTCGCGCTGGTCCGCTACCGCTTCCGGGCACGCGGCGCGATCAACTCGCTGATCTTTCTGCCGATGGCGATGCCCGAGGTCGTCATGGCCGCCTCGCTGCTCACGCTCTTCCTCAACATGGGGGCGCGGCTCGGCTTCTGGACGATCCTCATCGCGCACATCATGTTCTGCCTGAGCTTCGTGGTGACGGCCGTGAAGGCGCGGGTGATGTCGATGGACCCGAGGCTGGAGGAGGCGGCCCGCGACCTGTACGCGGGACCCGTGCAGACCTTCCTGCGGGTGACGCTGCCGATCGCCGCCCCCGGAATCGCCGCGGGAGCGCTGCTCGCCTTCGCGCTCTCCTTCGACGATTTCATCATCACCAATTTCAACGCGGGCTCCACCGTGACCTTCCCCATGTTCGTCTGGGGATCGGCCCAACGCGGCACGCCCGTGCAGATCAACGTCATCGGAACGGCCATGTTCGTCATCGCCGTCCTGGTGGTCGTCGCCGGTCAGCTGATCGCGAACCGGCGGAGGAACAGCGCCCGATGACGCCCGGAAGAAGGCGGCGAGGGCGCGCGACGGAAAGTCCCGAAGGAGTTGGAAACCATGGCCCCAGAAGCCATGCGTACCGCTGCACCATCACTCTCCGACACGAAGCCGGTCCCGTTCTGGCTGGACGACCCCGGCAGGCCGGAGGCACTGCCCGCGCTCACCGGCCAGGAGCACTGTGATCTCCTCGTCGTAGGCGGTGGTTACAGCGGCCTGTGGACCGCGCTGATCGCCAAGGAACGCGACCCGGGGCGGGATGTCGTCCTGATCGAGGGCCGCGAGGTGGGCTGGGCCGCCTCGGGCCGCAACGGCGGCTTCTGCGCCGCGTCCCTGACCCACGGCCTGCCCAACGGCCTGGAGCGCTGGCCCGACGAGATCGGGAAACTGGAGGAGCTGGGCGCGCGGAACCTCGACGCCATCGAGGAGGCCGTCACCCGCTACGCTCTCGATTGCGAGTTCGAGCGGACTGGTGAGATCGACGTCGCCACCCGGCCGCACGAACTGGAGGAACTCCACGCCTGGCACCAGGAGGCGGAACGGCGCGGCTTCACCGGGCTGGAGTTCCTGGACCGCGACGCGCTGCGCGCCGAGGTCGACTCGCCCACCTTCCTGGGCGGGCTCTGGGACCGGCACGGCGTTGCCATGCTGCACCCCGCCAAGCTGGCCTGGGGCCTCAAGCGGGCGTGCGCCGATCTGGGGGTGCGGGTGTACGAGAACACCCCCGGCCTCGAACTGACCCGGACCACCACCGGGATGACGGTCCGCACCCGGCACGGGCGGGTGTCCGCCCGTCAGGTGGCCCTGGGCACGAACGTCTTCCCCTCGCTGGTCAGGCGAGTGCGACCGTACACCGTGCCGGTCTACGACTACGCGCTGATGACCGAACCCCTCACCGCCGGGCAACTCGACTCGATCGGCTGGCGCAACCGGCAGGGGCTGGGGGACGGCGCCAACCAGTTCCACTACTTCCGGCTGTCGGCCGACAACCGGATCCTGTGGGGCGGGTACGACGCGATCTACCCGTACGGCGGCCGGGTGAGCGCCGCCCTCGACCAGCGTCCGGAGACCTTCCACAAGCTCGCGGGCCAGTTCTTCGAGTGCTTCCCGCAACTGGCCGGACTCCGCTTCACCCACGCCTGGGGCGGGGCGATCGACACCTGTTCCCGCTTCTCCGCGTTCTTCGGCACCGCCCACCGGGGACGGGTCGCCTACGCCGCCGGGTACACCGGGCTCGGCGTGGGGGCCACCCGGTTCGGGGCGGAGGTGATGCTCGACCTGCTGGCGGGCGAGCGCAATGAGCGGACCGCGCTGGAGATGGTCCGCCGCAAGCCGCTTCCGTTCCCGCCGGAGCCGTTCGCCTGGACCGGGATCGAACTCACCAAGAGGTCCCTGGCCAAGGCGGACGCCAACGGCGGGCACCGCAACCTGTGGCTGCGGACCATGGACCGGCTGGGGCTCGGCTTCGACAGCTGACCTGCGCACCGTCGGCGGACCACCGGCGTGACTCAGATCACTACCAACGAGTAGCCAACTCGCGTAATGGATCGGCGTCAGCCCTCTCTCCCCGTGTGGACGCACCGGCGACACGGAGCCGGTGGACACGGAACGGAGGCCGGTCATGACTGGCGCGCGGGTCAGGGCAGCAGTCGAGTGGCTCGTATCGGTGGCGCCGGACCCGGACGCCTGTCGGTGGGTGTGGGAGCGCGATCCCAGGGGGGTCGCGCTCCTTCCCGCCGGCAGGCGCTGGGACGTGCTGATTCTTCCCGGGGGGCTGGGGCATCCCACCTTCGATGTGCTCACCCGTCTCGTCGACCGGCCGGGGCCGGTCCTCTCCGACTTCGGCGACGCCCGCATGGGCTTCTTCGTGCCGCCGGGCACCGTCGACGGCTGGATCGGCACCGGGGTGCGGGGGGCCGGCAGGGGGACCTGGATCGTCGTGCCGCACCCGGGCCGACGGGTCGTCGGCGGGGTGCGCTGGCTGATCCCGCCGGACGGTTCGGGAACGCTCAATGATGCGACGCTCCTCGAGCTCGCCATGCACGAGGCGGCGGCCATAAAGGCTGATTCAGAACGGAGTTGACGAGGCATCAGGGGAAAGTTGCGGCACTCCGGTCGCGCCGGAGTGCCGTCAGAGGTCTTGACAACCTGATTGGTCTGGACCATGTTGTGGCGGCCGCACTCAATTCCGCCGCATTCAATTCCCCCTTGTACGGAGGCCGTTGTGGAACGCACGGGACCCCCCACCCGATTCACCGGACTTGTGGCCGCCTGTTCGGCCGCGCTGCTCGCCGCCGGAGGACTCGCCGCCATCGCCCCGTCGGCCGCCGCCGCCGACGCGGACCTGGCGCGCAACGGAGGCTTCGAGGCGGGCCTGGACGGCTGGAGCTGCGCCGGTGGCAGTGGCGTGGTCGTCAACTCGCCCGTCCGCAGCGGGACTTCCGCGCTGAAGGCGACCCCGTCCGGTGGTGACAACGCCAAGTGCTCCCAGACGGTGGCGGTCAAGCCTGATTCCACGTACACCCTGAGTGCCTGGGTCCAGGGCAGCTACGTCTACCTCGGCGCGTCCGGCACCGGCACCACCGACGTGTCCACCTGGACGCAGTCGGCGCCCGACTGGAAGCAGCTCACCACCACCTTCAAGACCGGGCCGTCCACCACCTCGGTGACCGTCTACACCCACGGCTGGTACGGCACCCCCGCCTACCACGCCGACGACCTCACCCTGGTCGGCCCCGGCGGCGCACCCGCCGAACTCCCCGCCGCGCCCACCGGGCTGAAGGCCGGTGCGGTCACCTCCTCCTCGGTCGACCTGTCCTGGACCGCCTCCCCGGGCGCCACCGGCTACAACGTCTACCGCGGCGGCACCAAGGTCCTCTCCGCCACGGGCACCTCCGCCACCGTGACCGGCCTGACCGCGTCGACCGCGTACTCCTTCCAGGTCGCCGCGACCAACGCCGCGGGCGAGTCGGCCAAGTCCGCCGCCGTCCAGGCGACCACCACGGCGGGCGGCGGAGGCGGCGGGGGAGGCGGCCAACTGCCCGCCCACGCGCTCGTCGGCTATCTGCACGCCAGCTTCGCCAACGGCTCGGGCTACACGCGGATGGCGGACGTGCCCGACTCCTGGGACGTCATCGACCTCGCCTTCGGCGAGCCGACCTCCGTCACCTCCGGCGACATCCGCTTCTCCCTCTGCCCGGTCACCGAGTGCCCGAACGTCGAGTCCGTCGACGAGTTCAAGGCGGCCATCAAGGCCAAGCAGGCCGCGGGCAAGAAGGTGCTGATCTCCATCGGCGGCCAGAACGGTCAGGTGCAGCTCACCACCACCGCCGCCCGTGACGCCTTCGTCTCCTCGGTCGGCAAGATCATCGACGAGTACGGCCTCGACGGCCTCGACATCGACTTCGAGGGCCACTCGCTCTCGCTGAACACCGGCGACACCGACTTCCGCAACCCGACCACCCCGGTCGTCGTCAACCTGATCTCCGCGCTGAAGACCCTCAAGGCCAAGTACGGCGAGAAGTTCGTCCTGACCATGGCCCCCGAGACCTTCTTCGTCCAGCTCGGCTACCAGTACTACGGCTCCGGTCCCTGGGGCGGCCAGGACCCCCGCGCGGGCGCGTACCTCCCGGTCATCCACGCGCTGCGCGACGACCTGACGCTGCTGCACGTCCAGGACTACAACTCCGGCTCCATCATGGGCCTGGACAACCAGTACCACTCGATGGGCGGCGCGGACTTCCACATCGCCATGACCGACATGCTGCTCACCGGCTTCCCGGTGGCCGGTGACCAGACCAAGGTGTTCCCGCCGCTGCGCGCCGACCAGGTCGCCATCGGTCTGCCCGCCTCCACCCAGGCCGGCAACGGGCACACCTCGCCCGCCGAGGTCACCAAGGCGCTCAACTGCCTGACCAAGAAGACCGACTGCGGCTCGTACACCACCCACGGGACGTGGCCGGAGCTGCGCGGGCTGATGACGTGGTCGATCAACTGGGACCGCTTCAACAACAGGGAGTTCTCGAAGAACTTCGACGCCTACTTCGGCCGCTGACGCGCCCCGTCCCGGCGTGGCCGCCGAGGCGTGACGGCAGGAGCAGCAGGGGTCCGCACAGGAACCAGGCGCCGAGCACGTCCAGGGGCCAGTGGTAGCCGCGCAGCACCAGACCGATGCCCGTCCCCGCCGTCAGCAGGACGGCGGCGACGGGCATCATCCATGCCCAGCGCACGCCCCGTGCACCCCCGGCGCCTCTCGCACCCCCCGCGTCCCGTGCAGCCCTCGCGCTCCGCACGCACCGCGCGGCCAGCAGCGCCGCCGCGCCGTACGCCACCGCGGCCGTCGCCGCGTGGCCGGACGGGTAGTAGCCGGTGTCCCCGGTCAGCGGGCCGGGGCGGGCGATCCAGTGCTTGAAGGGGACGACCAGCAGTGGCACGGCGGCCATGGCGAGCGCCGCGCACAGCGGCCCGCGCCGGTCCCCGCGCACCAGTGCCCACACGATCGCGCAGCCCAGCACCGGGAGCGCCACATGAACATGGCCGAGGTCGGCGAGGAGTTCGGTCAGCGGAGCGGGGCCGTGCCCCACGACGGCCCGGGCGGCCCGTTCGTCCCATCCGCGCAACGGCCCGTCGGTCGCGACCTGCCAGGTGAGGAGCGCGAACAGCGCCAGGAGGCAGGAGGCCGCGCACACGAGAAGGGCCGGCCGCCCGAGAACAAGGGGGGAGGTTCCCGGGCGGCCGGTCGGACCGGTGTGCCGCGCGCCCCGGGGGGTCTGGGGCGTGCGGCCATCCGA
This sequence comes from Streptomyces sp. NPDC052042, assembly GCF_044548345.1. NCBI lineage: Bacteria > Bacillati > Actinomycetota > Actinomycetes > Kitasatosporales > Streptomycetaceae > Streptomyces > Streptomyces sp. NPDC052042. The sequence continues at coordinate 428,944 of NZ_JBIUBU010000003.1, forward strand.
TCGGTGAGGAGTTCCGGAGCCGGGGGCTCCAGTGGTGTGCGCGAGGGCACGGCCGGGGCGACGCCGGGAAGGCGCCGATCCGGCACCGCCGGCAGTCCCCTGCGGGCGGGGTGTTTCTCTCATCTGCGGAAACCGTACGGCAGCCGAGGGGGGACCGACAGCCGGAAACGGATCCCGCCATCGGCCTCCCACACCTTCTTCACAGCCCTCACCAGCCCCCCGGACCATCCCCGCGAGCGGGGTCGCGGACGGGGCCGGGGCCGCACGGGTCAGAGGCTGCCGAAGCCCTGCTCCAGGACATCGAGCGCCTCGTTCAGCAGGTCCTCGCCGATGACCAGCGGGGGCAGGAAGCGCAGAACGTTGCCGTAGGTGCCGCAGGTGAGGACCAGCACTCCCTGGGCGTGGCACGCCTTGGCGAGCTTCCCGGCCGCCTCCGCGTCCGGGTCCTTCGAGCCGGACTTCACCAGCTCGATCGCGATCATCGCGCCCCGGCCGCGGATGTCGCCGATGACGTCGCCGTTCGGCAGCTTCGCCCGCATCTCCGCGAGGCGCCCCTTCATGATCTCCTCGATGCGCTTCGCCCTGCCGTTCAGGTCCAGCTCGCGCATCGTCTCGATGGCGCCGAGCGCACCGGCACAGGCCACCGGGTTGCCGCCGTAGGTGCCGCCGAGGCCGCCGGCGTGCGCGGCGTCCATGATCTCGGCGCGGCCGGTCACGGCGGACAGCGGCAGACCGCCCGCGATGCCCTTGGCGGTGGTGATCAGGTCCGGGACGATGCCCTCGTCCTCGCAGGCGAACCACTGGCCGGTGCGGCAGAAGCCGGACTGGATCTCGTCCGCGACGAAGACGATGCCGTTGTCCTTGGCGAACTGGGCGATCGCCGGGAGGAAGCCCTTGGCCGGCTCGATGAACCCGCCCTCGCCGAGCACCGGCTCGATGATGATCGCGGCGACGTTCTGCGCGCCGATCTGCTTGTTGATCTGGTCGATGGCCTGGGCGGACGCCTCGGCCCCGGCGTTCTCCGCGCCGGTCGGCCAGCGGTAGCCGTACGCCACCGGCACCCGGTACACCTCGGGCGCGAACGGGCCGAAGCCCTGCTTGTACGGCATGTTCTTGGCGGTCAGCGCCATCGTGAGGTTGGTGCGGCCGTGGTAGCCGTGGTCGAAGACGACGACCGCGGAGCGCTTGGTGTACGCACGCGCGATCTTGACGGCGTTCTCGACGGCCTCGGCGCCCGAGTTGAACAGCGCGGACTTCTTGGCGTGGTCACCGGGCGTCAGCTCGGCCAGCTGCTCGCAGACCTCGACGTACCCCTCGTACGGCGTGACCATGAAACAGGTGTGGGTGAAGTCGGAGAGCTGGGCGGACGCGCGGCGCACGACGGCCTCGGCGGAGGCGCCCACCGACGTGACGGCGATGCCGGAACCGAGGTCGATCAGGCGGTTGCCGTCCACGTCCTCGATGATCCCGCCGTCGGCACGGGCGGCGAACACCGGCAGGGTGGAGCCCACACCCGCGGCCACCGTCGCGGTGCGGCGGGCCTGCAACTCCACCGACTTGGGGCCGGGAACGGCGGTGACGAGGCGGCGCTCCTGCGGAAGAGAGGTCATGCGGGCTCCTGTGGGGTGGTTCGGACGCTTCTCTGTATGTGCAGGCTAGGGGCGGGACGGGGGGTCCGGCATGTTCCGTTCGGGAGTGGTGGCGCGCCGCGGTTGTCCGTCACGGACATAGCCCGGGCCGGACGGGAGCGCCGGGCGGCGCCGACCCCCGTACGGCCGCGATCCGGGCGTCCGGCCGAACCCGCCGGGCGCCGTGCGGCGCGACGGGGCCAAGATCGCCGGGTGGGGCACTAGATTGACCGGGGGCAGCGGACGGACCCGGCCGGTCAGGGGGGCGAACGGTTCATGAAGAGCGACGACGTGCACGGCGCACGAGGCGTGAGCGGCGACGTGCGCGCCGCGCGGGACGAGAGCGGTACGGAACGGGAGGGCGGGCACTCCGGCGCCTTCCGGAGCCCGGTGCCGCGCCCGGCCGGACCGCCGTCCGCCACACCGCCGCCGCCCGCCGGACCTCCCCCCGCCGGACCGCCGGTCGCCGCCCCGCCGCTGCCCGCGGGGCCTCCCGGGGCCGGGCCGTCGATCGCCCAGTGGCTGGACACCATCCGCCCGGTCGCCGCGCCGGGTGTCTGGCGCTACGGATACGTGCCCCGCCCCGCCGAGAAGCCTCCCCGGCCCTCCCTGCTGGGGCCCGCGATCACCCTGGGGCTGTGGCTGCTGGTCTGGGCCCTCCTCGCGGACTTCCGCCTCCCGTACGTGAAGCTGCCCCTGGTGGCGATCACGCCGGGGGACTGGTGGGTGTTCCAGACCCTGCGGGCGGGCTTCGTCCCGCGGGCCGCGTACAGCATCGAAACGCTCTACTACCAGGCGCTGGTGCTGCTCGCCGGTCTGTGGGCCGCCCGGGTCGGCCACTGGGCCGGGCTCTTCCGCCACTGGGCGGGACCGAACATGGACCGGGCCCGGCTGTGGGCCTCGGGTCTCGGAGCCCTGTTCGCGCTGTGGCTGGTCTGGACCGGCAGGGTTCCCCTCCTGGACGTCGTGCTCTACCTGGTCCCGCAGAGCTGGCTGCAGGGCGGCGGCAGTGCGTACCTGGCGGCGGTGGTCGCCTACGCGGTCTACGCACTGGTCATCGCCGCCGTCGTGTGGCCGTTCGCCCGGGTCGGGCGCTGGCGCGCGGCCCTGCGCGCCCGCTCGGCGCGCAGGGCCGTCACGCGTCCGGGCGACGCCGGGACGACGGCCGGGCAGGGCCCGTCGCCCGTGTCCGCGGGCGCCGCCCGGTGGCCCGAGCTGCGCGGTGCCGGGCTGACGGCCGCCGCGGACGTGCTCACCTCCGCCGTGAGCACCGGACGCGTGAACGACGTGGACTGCGCGCGCGTCCACCGCGCCTGGGCCCGGGCCCGTCACGACGGCCCGGCGTCCTTCGACGAGACGGTGGTGCGCCGGGGCGCCGATGCCTTCCTGCACCCCTCGGGCCGCCGGGACCTCCCGCTGCGCACCGCCCGCCACGACCTGATGACCGGCCAGGTCCGCATCGGCGGCTGCCCGGACGACGCACGCAACCCGTACGCGCGCCGGGGCTCCGGCGTCGCCCTGGACCCCGCCGTCCTGGGCACGTCCCTGCTGGCGGTCGGCCCGCCCGGCGCGGGCAAGACGGCGTGGCTGGTGCGCCCCGTCGTCGAGGCGCTGGCCCTCCAGGCGCTGGCGGGCGGGGCGGCGGTGCTCGCCGTCGGCGCCGCGGGCACGTCCCTGGGCCCCGACGACGCGTACGACGTCGTGGTGAAGATCGGCGACCCCTCGTCCGTCCACGACTTCGACCTGTACGGCGGATCCAGCGACCCCGACGAGGCCGCGGCCGTCCTGGCGGAAGGGCTGGCCGGAGACGCGCCCGAACTCGACGGGCGGCGCACGGCGCTGGCCCTGGGACAGCTGCTCGGCCCCTACCGGACCGTCCACGGCCGCTTCCCGTCCGTCCCCGAACTGCGCGAACTGCTCGCGGGGGACGAGACGGCCCTCGACACGCTGCGCCGCGCGCTGGAGGCCGGCGGACACGCCTCGATGCTCCGCGAGCTGGACGCCCGGACCCGGCAGGCGGGCGCCCCGGGGGACCCCGCGCCGGTGCTCGCCGACCGTGTCGCCCTCCTCGACCGGCCCGCGTTCGCCGGGTTCTTCGCGACCGGGGAGGAAGCCCGCCCCTTCTCCCTCCGCTCCCTCGGACAGCACCCCCTCAGGGTCCGGATCGACCTTCCGGAACGTGCCCACGCCGCGGCGTCCCGGGTGCTGGCCCGGCTCGTCCTCGCGCAGTTCAACGCGATCGCCGCGGCCCGCGCCGACCGGTCGCTCTTCACCTGCCTGGTGCTGGACGACGCGACCCACACCATCACCGCCGAGACCGTCCAGGGACTCAGGCGCCTCAGGTCGCTGAACGCCGGCGCGGTCCTGGCGCTGCGCACCATCGACGACGTCCCCGAGACGCTGCACGCGTCCCTGATGGGCGCGGTCGGATGCGGAATGATCTTCTCCGGCGTCACCACCTGGGACGGCAAGCGGTTCTCGGAGACCTGGGGCAAGGAATGGGTCTCCGTCCGCGAGGTGGCCCAGCACGGGGTCTTCGCCGACCAGCCGTTCACCCGCGCCATGCACGCCCTGCGCAAGCTCGCCACCGGCAAGGCGGTCACCGTCGACGCCGTCACCGTGCGCCAGGTGGAACGCGAACGCTGGTCCGCCTCCGCGCTGGCCTACGAACTGCCCCCCGGGCACGCGGTTCTCTCCCTGACGACGGCCGACGGCGAGCACGCGCCGCCGCTGCTGGTGCGGCTGGGGGGCTGAGAGCACAGGGCCCGGCGAGAACACCGAGCGGTCGCGACGGACTCTGCCGTCCTGGCAGAATCGAGGGGAGCCGTTCCTACAGGACGGCAAAAAGCGACTGCCTCGAGGTCCCACGGTTCCCATGCCCCCCACGCTCGCCTCGCTCGTCCAGCACTCGGCACTCAGACTCAGGGTCCGTGCGGGAGCGGGCCGGCTCGATGTCCCCGTCCGCTGGGCGCACGCCAGCGAACTGGCCGACCCGGTCCCGTACATGGAGGGCGGCGAGTTCCTGCTCGTCACCGCCACCAACCTGGACGCCGAGAATCCCGAGGCGATGCGGCGGTACGTGCGGCGGCTGGCCGGGGCCGGAGTGGTCGGTCTGGGCTTCGGCGTCGGCGTCAACTACGACGAGGTGCCGCGGTCCCTGGTCGACGCCGCCGAGGAGGCGGGCCTCCCCCTGCTCGAAGTGCCGCGCCGCACCCCGTTCATCGCCATCGCCAAGGCCGTGTCGTCGGCGATCGCCGCCGACCAGTACCAGGCGGTGACGGCCGGGTTCGCGGCTCAGCGGGAGCTGACGAAGGCCGCGCTGTCGGGCGACGGCCCCGGCGAACTCCTCGCCCGGCTCGCCGCGCACGTCGACGGCTGGGCGGCGCTCTACGACGCCTCGGGCGCCGTCGTCGCCGCGGCCCCCGAATGGGCCGCCCGCCGGGCCGCCCGGCTCGCCCCGGACGTGGAGCGGCTGCGCGAACGCGCCGCACCGGCCAGCGTGGTCGTCGGCGGCACCGAAGACCGGGTCGAGCTCCAGACCCTGGGCCCCGGCCACCGGGTCCGGGGCGCGCTGGCCGTCGGCACCGGCGCGGCCCTCGGCACCGCCGAGCGGTACGCCGTGCACTCGGCGGTCGCCCTGCTGACCCTCACCACCGCTCGCTCCCGAGCCCTTCAGAGCGCCGAGCAGCGGCTGGGCGCGGCGGTGCTGCGGATGCTGCTCGCCGGTCTTCCGGACCACGCGAGGGCCGTCGCCGGGGAGCTGTACGGGGAGCTGCTCGACGCCCCGTTCCGGCTGCTCATCGCCGAGGGCGACACCCCCGCCGGGCCGGCGGCGCTGGGCGAGGCGATGGAGGCGGCCGCGCTGCGGACCGGCGAGGCGCTGCTGGCCGTCCCGGAGGGCGAACGGCTCGTCGTCCTCGCCGGGGACGGCGGAGCGGTGGCCGCCGCCTGTGCGGCGTACGCAAAGGCGCAGGAGGACCGGGAGTCGAGGCCGCCGCGCGAACCGGCGACGAAGGCCGACCGCGTGGTCGCGGGCCTCTCCGCACCGGCCGGCCCCGGCACCGTCCCCGCCGCGTACAAGCAGGCCGAGCAGGCCCTGGTGGTGGCCCGCCGCCGGGGCAGGGCGCTGGTGGAGCACGAGGAGCTGATGGCGGGCTCCGTGTTGCCGCTGCTCGCGGACGACGCCGTACGTGCCTTCGCCGACGGACTGCTCCGCGCCCTGCGCGAACACGACGCGAAGGGCCGAGGCGATCTGGTCGCCTCGCTGCGGGCCTGGCTCTCCCACCACGGTCAGTGGGACGCCGCCGCGGCGGAGCTGGGCGTGCACCGCCACACCCTGCGGTACCGGATGCGCCGGGTGGAGGAGATCCTCGGCCGCTCGCTGGACGACCCGGACGTCCGGATGGAGCTGTGGCTGGCGCTGAAGGCTTCGAGCGCCCGGACGGCGCCCGAGACATAGCGCGCCGGCACCCGGGCGCGGCCCCCGGGCTGCGGGGCGCGAGGGCGGGCCCCGGCGCGCACCGGGCATGGCGGGAGCGGGCTCCGCCTGCCGCGCAGGACCGCGAGCGGCCCGCGGCGTACCGGGCGCCGGCGAGAGCGTCCTGCCGACGCCCGGGCCCGGGGGGCCCGCCCCTCGGCGTACGCGGCACGGGCAGCCGCGGGTCCGGCCCGCCCGGCACGGCGACGCCTCGGACAATCCGTAGCAAGCCCGAGGCGCACTGCTCCACGTCGGACAAACGCCGCGTCGGCCGTTCGGCCCTACCGTGGGGTGCGGTAGATCCCACGACTCCGAAGGGCCGGAAACTCCATGACCTCCACCCACGCCTTCTGGCTCGCCGGCCGCCAGGCCACCGGTGAAGACAGCTTCGACGTCACCAACCCCTGGGACGGCCGTCACGTCGGCACCGTCAGCGTGCCGACCGAAGCGCAGATCGAGGAGGCCGTCGCGGCCGCGTACGCGGTGCGCGAGGAGTTCGCCGCGACCCCGGCCCACGTCCGGGCCGCCGCGCTCGACCACGTGGTACGGCGCCTGGTGGAGCGCACCGAGGAGATCGCCCAGCTGATCTCCGCCGAGAACGGCAAGCCCATCAAGTGGGCCCGCGGCGAGGTCGGCCGCGCCGTCTCCGTGTTCCGGTTCGCCGCCGAGGAGGCCCGCCGCTTCAACGGCGGCGACGCCCAGCGCCTCGACACCGACGCGGGCGGCACCGGCCGCCTCGGCCTGACCCGCCGCTTCCCGCGCGGCGTGGTCCTCGGCATCGCTCCGTTCAACTTCCCGCTGAACTTGAGCGCGCACAAGGTCGCCCCGGCCATCGCCGTCGGTGCGCCGATCATCCTGAAGCCCGCCCCGGCCACCCCGATCTCCTCGCTCGTCCTGGGCGAGCTGCTGGCCGAGACCGACCTGCCGGCCGGTTCGTGGTCCGTGCTCACCGTGCCCAACGACCGGATGCCCGCCCTGGTCCAGGACGAGCGCCTGCCCGTCATCTCCTTCACCGGCTCCGGCCCGGTCGGCTACTCCATCCTGGAGTCGGTGCCGCGCAAGCACTGCACCCTGGAGCTCGGCGGCAACGCCGCCGCCGTCGTCCTCGGCGACTACGCCTCCGAGAAGGACCTGGACTGGGCCGCGAACCGCATCGCGACCTTCTCCAACTACCAGGCCGGCCAGTCCTGCATCTCGGTGCAGCGCGTCATCGCGGACGCCTCGGTCTACGACCGGCTCGTCCCGAAGATCGTCGCCGCCGTCGAGGCCCAGGTCACCGGCGACCCGTCCGACGCCACCACCGACGTCGGCCCGCTCGTCAGCGAGGACGCCGCCAAGCGCGTCGAGTCCTGGGTCGAGGAGGCCGTAGGGGGCGGCGCCCGGCTGCTCGCCGGCGGCAAGCGGGACGGCGCCACCTACGCGCCGACCGTCCTCACCGACCTCCCGGACGACGCCACCCTCGCCCACGAGGAGGTCTTCGGACCGGTCCTCTCCGTGCAGAAGGTGGACGGCGAGGCCGAGGCGTTCGCCGCGGTCAACTCCTCCAAGTACGGCCTCCAGGCGGGTGTGTTCACGCACGACGTGCAGACCGCCTTCCGCGCCCACCGGGCCCTGGAGGTCGGCGGCGTGATCATCGGAGACGTTCCCTCGTACCGTGCGGACCAGATGCCGTACGGCGGCGCCAAGCAGTCCGGCGTGGGACGCGAGGGCGTCCGCTACGCGATGGACGACTACACCTACGAGCGCGTGCTGGTCCTCACCGGCCTCGCCCTGTAGGTCCCGGACCGGAACGACACCCGGTCCACCGACACCGCCCGCCTCCATCCGCCTGGACAGCATGGAGCGGGCGGCAGGGGAGACGGCCGCAGCCCACTGTGCGGGGGCTGCGGCCGTCTCCGCGTTCTCGCCGTGCCCGGCGACCTTGCGCGCGTGCGCGCGGCGGGCGGCAGGACTCGACCGCGGACTGCCCCGCGCCCCCGGACCGCCCTGTCGCCGCAGGAACGGCCGCTGGGGTGGTCGCGGACCCGATCGGCATCCGCGGATGGCAGCCGGGCCGCGCATCGGGTACATCAGGACACAGAGCACGTTCGCCATGCAACGGCAGGAATCCGGGCACCCCGCCCGGACCGGCCGTGTCCGCCCACCCCCACGCCGCGGCGAGGTGAGTTCCTCATGTCCGCCCCATCCGCCCCCAAGAACACCCCCGCGGTCACCGAGCGCGAGGCGCGCCGTGTGGCCGAGGCCGCCCGCGAACAGGACTGGCACAAGCCGAGTTTCGCCAAGGAACTCTTCCTCGGGCGCTTCCGGCTCGACCTCATCCACCCGCATCCGCTGCCGTCCGCGGACGGCGTCCGGCGCGGCGAGGCGTTCCTCGCCCGGCTGCGCGACTTCTGCGAGACCGTGGTCGACGGCGCCCTGATCGAGCGCGAGGCGCGGATCCCCGACGAGGTCGTCAACGGCCTCAAGGAACTCGGCGCCCTCGGGATGAAGATCGAACCGAAGTACGGCGGGCTCGGCCTGACCCAGGTCTACTACAACAAGGCCCTCGCCCTGGTCGGCTCGGTCAGCCCCGCGATCGGCGCGCTGCTCTCCGCCCACCAGTCCATCGGTGTACCGCAGCCGCTGAAGCTCTTCGGCACCCAGGAGCAGAAGGACGCCTTCCTGCCCCGGCTGGCGAGCACCGACATCTCGGCGTTCCTGCTCACCGAACCGGACGTCGGCTCCGATCCGGCCCGGCTCGCCACCTCGGCGGTCCCGGACGGTTCGGACTACCTCCTCGACGGCGTGAAGCTGTGGACCACCAACGGCGTCGTCGCCGACCTGCTCGTCGTGATGGCCCGTGTCCCGGAGTCGGAGGGCCACCGGGGCGGCATCACCGCGTTCGTCGTCGAAGCGGACTCCCCGGGCATCACCGTCGAGAACCGCAACGCCTTCATGGGCCTGCGCGGCATCGAGAACGGCGTCACCCGCTTCCACCGGGTACGGGTGCCCGCCGCGAACCGCATCGGCCCCGAGGGCGCCGGGCTCAGGATCGCCCTCACCACGCTCAACACCGGACGGCTCTCCCTGCCCGCCATGTGCGTCGGCGCCGGGAAGTGGTGCCTGAAGATCGCCCGCGAGTGGTCGGCGGTGCGCGAGCAGTGGGGCCGGCCGGTCGCCCGGCACGAGGCCGTCGGGGCCAAGATCTCCTTCATCGCCGCGACCACCTTCGCCCTGGAGGCGATGGTCGACCTCGCCTCCCAGATGGCGGACGAGCAGCGCAACGACATCCGGATCGAGGCGGCCCTGGCCAAGCTGTACGGCTCCGAGGCGGGCTGTCTGATGGCCGACGAACTCGTCCAGATCCGCGGCGGACGGGGCTTCGAGACCGCCGCGTCCCTCGCCGCCCGGGGCGAGCGCGCCGTCCCCGCCGAACAACTGCTGCGCGATCTGCGGATCAACCGGATCTTCGAGGGATCCACCGAGATCATGCACCTGCTGATCGCCCGGGAGGCCGTCGACGCCCACCTCAAGGTCGCCGGAGACCTCATCGACCCCTCGAAGCCCCTGGCCGCCAAGGCAAGGGCGGGCGCGAACGCGGCCGGCTTCTACGCCCGCTGGCTGCCCAAGCTCGTCGCAGGGCCGGGGCAACTGCCGCGCACCTACGGGGAGTTCACCCACCCCGGGCATCCGGACCTGGCCTCCCACCTGCGGTACGTCGAGCGCTGCTCCCGCAAGCTCGCACGCTCCACCTTTTACGCCATGTCGCGCTGGCAGGGCCGGATGGAGACCAAGCAGGGCTTCCTCGGCAGGATCGTCGACATCGGCGCGGAACTCTTCGCGATGAGCGCCGCCTGCGTCCGCGCCGAGCTGCAGCGCTCCTCCGGCGACCACGGCCGCGAGGCGTACCGGCTCGCCGACACCTTCTGCCGTCAGTCCCGCCTCCGGGTCGAGGAGTTCTTCACCCGCCTGTGGTCCAACACCGACGAGCAGGACCGGCGCCTGGTCGACGGCGTCCTGTCCGGCGCGTACACCTGGCTGGAGGAGGGCGTCCTCGACCCCAGCGGGGACGGCCCGTGGATCGCCGACGCCACGCCGGGGCCCAGCGTCCGGGACAACCTCCGCCGCCCCGTGCACTGAGCGGACCCGGCCGCGGCCCCGCGGACCCGGGTGCCCCCGGCCCCGTACGAGCGACGGGCGCGCCCCCGCGGCCCGGACCGGCCGCCCGGCCGGGCACCGGGGACACCCTGTCCACACCCACAGCCGATGCGGCAACAATGGGGGGCATGAGCGACAGCCCTGTCCCCCTCGCCGACCCGCACCTCGTCTTCGACGCCGCGGAAGGCCGCCGGGATCTCGTCATTCTCGGCTCCACCGGTTCCGTCGGCACCCAGGCCATCGACCTGGTGCTGCGCAACCCCGACCACTTCCGCGTCACCGGCCTCGCCGCCGCCGGCGGACGGGTCGGCCTCCTCGCCGAGCAGGCGTGGCGTCTTCGGGTGCGTACCGTCGCCGTCTCCACGCCGGACGCCGTGCCGGCCCTCCGCGAGGCGCTGCGCGAGCGGTACGGGGCGGGCGAACCGCTCCCCGAGATCCTCGCCGGCCCCGGCGCCGCCTCCGAACTGGCCGCCACCGACTGCCACACCGTGCTCAACGGAATCACCGGCTCCATCGGCCTCGCCCCCACGCTCGCCGCCCTCGGCGCGGGCCGCACCCTCGCCCTCGCCAACAAGGAGTCGCTGATCGTCGGCGGTCCGCTGGTGAAGGAGCTGGCCAAGCCCGGCCAGATCATCCCGGTCGACTCCGAGCACGCGGCCCTGTTCCAGGCGCTGGGCGCGGGCACCCGCGCCGACGTGCGCAAACTCGTCGTCACCGCGTCCGGAGGGCCCTTCCGGGGACGCACCCGCGAGGAGCTGGCCGGCGTCACCCGGGAGGAGGCCCTCGCCCATCCGACCTGGGCCATGGGACCGGTCATCACGATCAACTCCGCCACCCTCGTCAACAAGGGCCTGGAGGTCATCGAGGCGCATCTCCTCTACGACATCCCGTTCGACCGGATCGAGGTCGTGGTCCACCCCCAGTCGTACGTTCACTCGATGGTGGAGTTCGCCGACGGCTCCACCCTCGCCCAGGCCACACCCCCGGACATGCGCGGCCCGATCGCCATCGGCATCGGCTGGCCCCGCCGCATCCCGGACGCCGCGCCCGCCTTCGACTGGTCGAAGGCCTCCAGCTGGGAGTTCTTCCCCCTCGACGACGAGGCGTTCCCCTCCGTGGGCCTCGCCCGGCACGTGGGCACGCTGGGCGCCACCGCCCCCGCCGTCTTCAACGCCGCGAACGAGGAATGCGTCGACGCGTTCCTGTCGGGGCGACTGCCGTTCACCGGAATCATGGATACGGTCACGGCGGTGGTGGCCGAACACGGCACCCCCGCCGCGGGAACCCGGCTCACGGTCGCGGATGTCCTGGAAGCGGAGACCTGGGCCCGCGCCCGGGCCCGTGAACTCTCGGCGAAGGCGACAGCGGAGGCACGCGCATGAGCATTTCGACGGTCCTGTTGACGATTCTCGGCATCGCCGTCTTCGTCATCGGCCTGCTGTTCTCCATCGCCTGGCACGAACTCGGGCACCTGTCGACCGCGAAGCTCTTCGGCATCCGCGTCCCCCAGTACATGGTCGGCTTCGGGCCGACGATCTGGTCCCGGAAGAAGGGCGACACCGAGTACGGGATCAAGGCCATCCCGGCCGGCGGCTACATCCGCATGATCGGCATGTTCCCGCCGGGACCGGACGGCCGGCTGGAGGCCCGCTCCACCTCTCCGTGGCGCGGCATGATCGAGGACGCCCGCTCCGCCGCCTTCGAGGAACTCGAACCCGGTGACGAGAAGCGGCTCTTCTACACGCGCAAGCCCTGGAAGCGCGTCATCGTCATGTTCGCCGGACCGTTCATGAACCTGGTCCTCGCCGTCGCGATCTTCCTCGGCGTGGCGATGACCTTCGGTTTCGAGACCCAGACCACCCAGGTCGCGGGCGTCCAGCAGTGCGTGATCCCGCAGAGCGAGAAGCGCGACACCTGCCAGAAGTCCGACGACGTCTCGCCCGCCCGTTCCGCCGGGCTCGAAAAGGGCGACCGGATCGTCGCCTTCAACGGCCAGAAGGTCGACGACTGGGCCACGCTCTCCGAGAAGATCCGCGACACCATCGGCCCGGCCACCCTCACCGTCCAGCGCGACGGCCAGGAGAAGACCCTCCACGCCGTGCTGAAGGAGAACGCGGTCGCGAAGAAGGACTCCAGGGGCGAGGTCGTCCCCGGCCAGTACGTGAAGGCCGGCTACCTCGGCTTCGCCGCGCAGACCGAGATCGTCCCGCTCTCCTTCGGCGACTCGGTCACCCGCATGGGAGACATGCTCGAGAACGGTGTCCACTCGATCATCGCCCTCCCGTCCAAGATCCCCGGCCTGTGGGACGCCGCCTTCGGCGACGGCGAGCGCGCGGCCGACTCCCCGGTGGGCGTCGTGGGCGCGGCCAGGATCGGCGGCGAGGTGATGACGCTGGACGTGCCGGCGCAGAACCAGGTCGCGATGATGCTGTTCCTGCTGGCGGCCTTCAACCTCTCGCTGTTCCTCTTCAACATGCTGCCGCTGCTGCCGCTGGACGGCGGACACATCGCCGGAGCGCTCTGGGAGGCGCTGCGACGCAACGTGGCACGGGTCTTCAGGCGCCCCGACCCGGGCCCCTTCGACGTGGCCAAGCTGATGCCGGTCGCCTACGTCGTGGCCGGGGTCTTCATCTGCTTCACGCTGCTGGTGCTGGTCGCCGACATCGTCAACCCGGTCAAGATCACCTGACCGCCCGCGCCGGCCGGGCCCCATGGACCGGCCGGTGCACCAACGGTGACGGTCCGGCGCACAGGATGTGTACGGGGCTGGCCGGAACGTGGCGCTCCATGAGCCGTGTGCCCCGGGACGCTCCCGGTGTCGTAATCTCGGAGGCCGGAGCCCGCCGAACTCGGGACCTCGATCCACACCTTGGGGATGCTCAGCGCATGACTGCCATTTCTCTCGGAATGCCGTCCGTTCCGACCAAGCTCGCCGACCGGAGGGCCAGCCGCCAGATCCAGGTCGGATCGGTCGCGGTGGGCGGGGACGCGCCGGTATCGGTGCAGTCGATGACCACGACGCGCACGTCGGACATCGGCGCGACCCTGCAGCAGATCGCGGAGCTGACGGCGTCGGGCTGCCAGATCGTGCGTGTGGCGTGCCCGACGCAGGACGACGCGGACGCGCTGGCGATCATCGCGAAGAAGTCGCAGATCCCGGTGATCGCGGACATCCACTTCCAGCCGAAGTACGTCTTCGCGGCCATCGAGGCCGGATGCGCGGCGGTCCGGGTCAACCCGGGCAACATCAAGAAGTTCGACGACCAGGTCAAGGAGATCGCCAAGGCGGCGAAGGAGCACGGCACCCCGATCCGCATCGGCGTGAACGCGGGCTCCCTGGACCGCCGTCTGCTCCAGAAGTACGGCAAGGCGACCCCCGAGGCGCTCGTCGAGTCCGCGCTGTGGGAGGCGTCGCTGTTCGAGGAGCACGACTTCCGCGAGATCAAGATCTCGGTGAAGCACAACGACCCGGTGGTCATGGTGAACGCCTACCGGCTGCTCGCCGAGAGGTGCGACTACCCGCTGCACCTCGGTGTCACGGAGGCCGGCCCCGCCTTCCAGGGCACGATCAAGTCGGCGGTCGCCTTCGGCGCGCTGCTCTCCGAGGGCATCGGCGACACCATCCGCGTCTCGCTCTCGGCCCCGCCGGTCGAGGAGATCAAGGTCGGCATCCAGATCCTGGAGTCGCTCAACCTCAGGCCCCGCCGCCTGGAGATCGTCTCCTGCCCGTCCTGCGGCCGCGCCCAGGTCGACGTCTACAAGCTCGCCGAGGAGGTCACGGCCGGCCTCGACGGCATGGAGGTCCCGCTGCGCGTGGCCGTGATGGGCTGCGTCGTCAACGGCCCCGGCGAGGCCCGCGAGGCCGACCTGGGCGTGGCCTCGGGCAACGGCAAGGGACAGATCTTCGTGAAGGGCGAGGTCATCAAGACGGTGCCCGAGTCGAAGATCGTCGAGACCCTGATCGAAGAGGCTCTGAAGATCGCCGAGCAGATGGAGAAGGACGGCGTCGCCTCCGGCGAACCCGAGGTCTCCATCAGCTGAGCCCCCGCCCACGGCCGGCTTCCGGGAACCCCGTCGGGCCCCGCGCCCCGACCGCCCCGGACGGCTGCCGGGACACCCGCCTGTGCTCACGCCCCGTCGGACGGACTCCCGCCCGGCGGGGCGCCGCCGTGGGCGGCCCCGGCCCGTCCCGAGGTCCGCGGTCCTCTCGGGGGCGGCGCCGCACGGCCTCTTTGGGTACAGTGCGGAAATCAGTAGACCGCATGGTGAGGCCCCCTCGTGTTGACGCAGACGACCACCCGGGTCCTCGAACCCAGCGACTTCGACGCCGCTCTCGCGGTACTGGAGAGCGACCCCGTCGCCAACGCCTTCGTGACGTCCAGGGTCCGGATCGCCGGACTCGACCCCTGGCGCCTCGGCGGTGAGATGTGGGGCTGGTACGCCGACGGGCGGCTGCGCTCGCTGTGCTACTCGGGCGCCAACCTCGTCCCGATCTGCGCCGGTCCCGAGGCCGTCAGAGCCTTCGCCGACCGTGCCCGCCGGGCCGGGCGCCGCTGCTCCTCGATCGTCGGCCCCGCCGAACCCACCGCCCAGCTGTGGCGACTGCTCGAACCCGGCTGGGGCCCCGCCCGTGAGGTCCGTGCCCACCAGCCGCTCATGGTCACCGAGAGCCCGTCCGCCGACATCGCCCCCGACCCCCTGGTCCGCCGCATACGCAAGGACGAGATGGACGTCGTGATGCCGGCCTGCGTGGCGATGTTCACCGAAGAGGTCGGCGTCTCCCCGCTCGCGGGCGACGGCGGACTCCTCTACCAGGCGCGTGTCGCCGAACTCATCGGAGCCGGGCGCTCGTTCGCACGGATCGAGGACGGCAAGGTCGTCTTCAAGGCGGAGATCGGCGCGGCCACCCCGCAGGCATGCCAGATCCAGGGCGTCTGGGTCGCCCCCGAACACCGCGGACGCGGCCTCTCGGAGACCGGCATGGCAGCGGTCCTGCGGTATGCGCTGGCCGACGTCGCCCCGGTCGTCAGCCTGTATGTGAACGACTTCAACACCCCGGCGCGCAGGGCGTACGCCAGGGTCGGTTTCCGAGAGACCGGCGCGTTCATGAGCGTGCTGTTCTGAGAAGACTCAGGAAGATCCCGCTGGATCCTCCAGCGCCGCTCCCGGCGACGTTCGCGCCGTCGGCTCCTTCGACCGGCCGGGCGCCGGCCCCCGGACCGCGCACGCTCCGCCCCGGTCGGACGGGACGGCGGGAGCCCCCGCCCGGGGCCGCCGCAGCACATCCGTTCCACCCGTCCCCGCCGGGCCAGTAGGGTCGGCCCATGGCAGCAGTTCCCGGGGACGGCCCCCGTACTCCCAGCGTCCGGATCGGCCCGGTCGATCTCGCCGCGCGCGTGGACGAGGCGCTCGCCGTGCAGGCCGTCGCCTTCGGCCTCGGCCCGGAAGAGGTCGAGGTACGCCGCCACATCGTCCTGAGGCACCTCGACCACCCGGAGGCCCGCGCACTCGGCGCCACCACCCCCGACGGCCGGCTCGTCGGCTTCGTCTACGGCATGCCCAACGAGCGCACCCACTGGTGGTCCACCGTCGTCGAGCCCTACCTCCGCGCCACCGGCTCCGCGCACTGGCTGGACGACTCCTTCGTCATCACCGAACTGCACGTCCTGCCCGCGTTCCAGAACCGCGGCATCGGCCGCGCGCTGATCACCACCCTCACGGACGCCGCGGACCAGCCGCGCTCCATCCTCTCCGCGATCGACACGGACAGTCCGGCACGCGGCCTGTACCGCAGCCTCGGCTACCGGGACCTGGCCCGGCAGGTGCTCTTCCCCAGTGCCCCCAAGCCGTACGCGGTGATGGGAGCGCCGCTGCCGCTGCGCCGCGAGGGATAGGGCCGAAGCCGCGCCGGGGAGCGCCGCAGACCGCACGGGGGGACGGACCGGGAAGCGCGCCGGGAAACGGGTCGCGCGGCCAATCGATTTCCGCCCGGCCGGGCCGCCCGGCTAACCTCCTGCTCATCACCCTTTCCGAGCAGGAGTTCATCATGGCCCAGGTCCAGCGCATGTCCCGATTGATGATCAAGACACTGCGCGACGACCCGGCGGACGCCGAGACGCTCAACCACAAGCTGCTCGTCCGGGCCGGATACGTTCGTCGCACCGCCGCCGGGATCTGGACCTGGTTGCCGCTCGGCAAGAAGGTCCTGGAGAACATCACCCGCGTCGTGCGCGAGGAGATGGACGCCATCGGCGGCCAGGAGGTCCTGCTGCCCGCGCTGCTCCCGAAGGAGTCGTACGAGGCCAGCGGCCGCTACGACGAGTACGGCGCCCTGCTGTTCCGGCTGAAGGACCGCAAGGGCGCCGAATACTGCCTCGGCCCCACCCACGAGGAGATCTTCACCCAGGTCGTCAAGGATCAGATCACGTCCTACAAGGACCTGCCCGTGATCCTCTACCAGATCCAGACCAAGTACCGCGACGAGGCCCGCCCGCGCGCCGGGGTGCTGCGCGGACGCGAGTTCCAGATGAAGGACTCGTACTCCTTCGACACCACGGACGAGGGGCTGGCCGAGGCGTACGGGCAGCACCGCAGCGCCTACATCCGGATCTTCGAGCGGCTCGGCCTCGACTACCGCATCGTCTCCGCCATCTCCGGTGCCATGGGCGGCTCGGCCTCCGAGGAGTTCCTGGCCCCCGCCCCGGCCGGTGAGGACACCTTCGTCGACTGCCCCGCCTGCGACTACGCCGCCAACACCGAGGCCGTGACCTTCGAGGCCGCCCCGGTGGACGGCGCCGGGCACGGCCCCGTCGAGGAACTGGACACCCCCGACACCCCCACCATCGAGACGCTCGCCGCGCACCTGGGCGTGCCCGCCTCCCAGACCCTGAAGAACCTGCTGGTCAAGGTCGACGGCGAGATCGTCGCCGTGGGCGTGCCAGGCGACCGCGAGGTCGACCTCGGCAAGCTCGGCGAGCACCTGGCGCCCGCCGTGGTCGAGCTGGTCACCGCGGAGGACTTCGAGGGCCGCCCCGACCTGGTGCGCGGATACGTCGGCCCGCAGGGGCTCGAAAAGGTCCGCTACATCGCCGACCCGCGCGTGGCCCCCGGCACCGCCTGGATCACCGGCGCGAACAAGGCCGGCGCCCACGCGAAGAACGTCGTCGCCGGCCGCGACTTCGAGGTCGACGAGTACCTCGACGTCGTCGTCGTCGAGGAGGGCGACCCCTGCCCCCGGTGCGGCACCGGCCTCAAGCTGGACCGCGCCATCGAGATCGGCCACATCTTCCAGCTCGGCCGGAAGTACGCCGACACCTTCCAGCTCGACGTGCTCGGCCAGAACGGCAAGCCGGTCCGGGTCACCATGGGCTCCTACGGCATCGGCGTCTCGCGCGCCGTCGCCGCGCTGGCCGAGCAGACCGCGGACGAGCACGGGCTGTGCTGGCCCCGCGAGGTCGCCCCGGCCGACGTCCACGTCGTCGCGGCGGGCAAGGCGCTCCAGACGGAGCTGGCCCTCGACGTCTCGGACCGGCTCGCCGCCGCGGGGCTGCGGGTCATGGTCGACGACCGCGCGGGTGTCTCGCCCGGGGTGAAGTTCACCGACGCCGAGCTGATCGGCGTGCCGAACATCCTGGTCGCCGGCCGCCGCTCGGCCGAGGGCGTCCTGGAGCTCAAGGACCGCCGGACCGGCGAACGCGAGGAGCTCACGGTCGACGAGGCGATCGCCCGCCTCACCGCCCAGGACTGACCCCGTCGCACGGCAACGGGCAACAGGGCGGGCCCCCGCGCATCGTGCGGGGACCCGCCCTGTTGCCGCCGGGGGCGTCCGTACCACCAGGGGCGCGGGCGGGCGCTCCGGAGCCGGGTGAGCCGGACGGACGCACGGGTCGCCCGTACCGCGGGCTCGGGGCCGTTCCGCGACCCCCGGCGGGCGCGTGACGGCGACGGCTGCGG
The DNA here is from genome assembly GCF_044548345.1 of Streptomyces sp. NPDC052042. Taxonomy (NCBI): domain Bacteria; kingdom Bacillati; phylum Actinomycetota; class Actinomycetes; order Kitasatosporales; family Streptomycetaceae; genus Streptomyces; species Streptomyces sp. NPDC052042. The sequence continues at coordinate 447,139 of NZ_JBIUBU010000003.1, forward strand.
CGCCTCGCCCCGTCGCGCCGCCGGAGCGCCTGTGTGCGTCCGGTGCGCGGGTGTGCCCCGACGCCTCGTGACGCACCGCATCCGACGCCGTGCGCCGTTCCACCACGGATGACGGGACGGCCCTCGGAGCCGGCCCTCAGAGCCAGTCGGCGAACTCCAGCGACAGCTCGCCCTCGCGGCGGCGGCCGGCCGCCAGGGCCCGGGTGCCCGACTCCACCGCGCGGAACAGCGTCCAGCCGCGCAGCCGCTCGTGCTCCAGGTCCAGGGCGTCGGCCAGCTTCCCGATCCGGCGCCGTGCCGTCGCCGCACCCCCGGGGGAGGCGATCAGGTCCTCGACGCGGTCGCGCACCAGACGCGCGAGATCGTAGGCCCGTTCCCCGACCAGCGGTTCGGGACCGACCGCCAGCCAGGGCGCCCGTTCGCCCGCGAGTACCTTGCTCTGCCGGAAGTTCCCGTGCAGCAGCAGGAGTTCGGGGGAGGGGTCGATCAGTTCCCCGCGCGCCGCGAGCGCCGCGGAGACCAGGGGCTCCAGGCTCGGCTCGGCCGCGGCGCGGGCGCGCATCGGCTCGGCCTGGCGCGCGGTCCGCTCGGCGACCGTCTCGAACCCGTGGCCGTCCGGCGGTGCGACCCAGAGACGGCGCACCGTCCCCGCGGCCTCCAACAGCGCCCGCGCCTCCGGCAGCGAGCGCAGCGACACCTCGGGGTGCAGCCGCTCCAGCAGCAGCGCGTCGGGGCCGTCGGCGAGCAGCCGCACCGCGCCCCAGCCGTTCCAGTGCGCCAGCGCCGCCCGCTCCAGCTCGGGCGCGGCCCCGGACGGGGCGATCTTCAGCGCCGCCGGGGTGCCGTCGGAGCAGGTCACCAGCAGGACCAGAGCGCTGCGCCCGCCGGGGGCGACGACCCGGTCGACGGTCGGCTCCCGCCCGGTCGAGGACAGCGCCTGCTCGGTCAGTGCCGGAAGCCGCGCCAGCCAGTCGGCGGCGGCGTCCCCGTACGACTCGCCGAGCGCTCGTACCAGCCGCTGCGGCGGTTCGACATCCATACGTGCCTTGTTCCCTCTCGAAGCCTCTTCAGTGCGCGGAGCCGGTCGCGTTCCCCGGACCGGACCCCTTCCCCGTGCCGCCCCCGGTCTTCGCGGCCGTCCCCGCCGCCTCGGCCGCCGGGCCGGACCCGTCGGCGGTGTGCTCGACGAGGCCGGGGAACGGCACGCTGCTGCCCCGCCAGCGGACCGCGCGGACGGCCGACTCGCGCAGCGCGTCCGCGGCCTGGCGCCTGAGCGGCCCCTCGGCCGCCCGTACGAGGTCGGAGTACACGTCGGCGACCCGGTCCTCCAGCAGCGCGGCCAGCCGGACCGCCGCCGCCGCGTCCGGCACCGCGAAGGGAAGCGCGTACGCGGCCCGCGCCGCCACCGGCTCGGCCCCCAGGTCGCGGACCGTGCGCACCAGTGCGTCCCGGCGGGCCCGGTGGGCGTCGTACGCCGCGGTGGCCTCGGCCCGGCGGCCGGCCGCGATCCGCCCGCCGACCACGCCGTACCCGTACACCGCCGCGTGCTCGGCGGCCAGGGCCGCCTGGGCGGCCTTCCGTGTCCCGTCGCTCATGACGAGGTCTCCTTGGCCAGGTCGGTCAGCAGATAGGCATGGGCCGCGGCGGCGGCCGCGATCGACGCGAGCAGGCGGGCCAGTTCCGGAGGTGCCTCCATGAGGGCCGCCAGGTGCGTGTCGGCCGTGCGGCGCTCGGCGCCGGCCAGGTCCTCGACGGCGGCCCGCGCGCCGGTCGCACCCGGCCGCGAGACCTCGGGCGCCGGTTCGCCGTCGGGTGCCAGCGTTCTGACGTGGTCCCGTACGGCGTTCCGCAGCGGGGCGAGCCCGGCGGCGGTGGCCGGATGGGCGCTGATCACGTGCTCGTAGCGGGCCAGCAGTTCCATGCTGGTGCGCGCGGCGCTCGCCCGGAGCCTCCGTTCCGTCCGTACGGCCCGGGCGATCTCGGCGGCGGTCGGTGCGCCGGCCCGCGCGGAGCCCTCCCCGTCGCCGGAACCGCCGCAGCCGCTCAGGATCGCGCCCATGGCGATCGCTCCTGTGGCGGTCAACGCGCCTCTGCGCGTCGTCCCCGTGCGCCGCACTTGCTTCTCCTTCGGGGTTGGCCCTGTTGTGACTGGATCTGTCCTGAAGTGATCACCGCAGGCGAGCGTACCCGCGGTCATGGGTCGAGAGGACGGCAACACCCCCCGGGACCGGATACCCTTTGACCTGACACGCGAGATCCCACAACAGCACACGCGGCCGAGGAGTCACCCGGATGAGCACCACCCAGAGCGAAAGGCTGCGCGGGCTGCTCGAACCGCTCGTCAGCGCCGAGCGACTGGACCTTGAGCAGATCGAGGTGACCCGGGCGGGCCGCCGCAGGGTGCTGCGGATCGTCGTGGACTCCGAAGAGGGCGTCGAGCTGGACACCTGTGCCGAGCTGAGCCGCGCGATCTCCCAGAAGCTCGACGAGACCGACGCGATGGGCGAGGGCGAGTACGTCCTCGAAGTCAGCTCCCCCGGTGCCGACCGCCCGCTGACGGAACACCGCCACTACGTACGTGCCACGGGCCGCCTCGCCAGGCTGCGCCTGCACGAGGGCGGCGAACTGGTCGCCCGCATCCTCGCCGTGGACGAGGACGGGCTGGACCTGGAGGTGCCGGGCGTCAAGGGCCGCAGGCCCACCGCCCGCCGGATCGCCTTCGACGAGATCGCCAAGGCCCGCGTGGAGATCGAATTCAACCGCAAGGACAAGAAGGAAGAGGAGGCGTAGCCGTGGACATCGATGTGAAGCTCTTGAAGGGCTTGGCGCAGGACAAGGGGATCCCCTTCGACGTGCTCGTCGAGGCGATCGAGTCGGCCCTCCTCATCGCCTACCACCGGACCGAGGGAAGCCACCGCCGCGCACGCGTGGAGATCGACGAGCGCGGCCATGTGACGGTGTGGGCGACGGAGGACCCGGCGGACCTGGAGCCGGGTCAGGAACCCAAGGAGTTCGACGACACCCCGACCGGATTCGGCCGGATCGCGGCGTCCACCGCCAAGCAGGTCATCCTGCAGCGCCTGCGCGACGCGGAGGACGACCGGACGTTCGGGGAGTACGCGGGCCACGAGGGCGACATCGTCAGCGGCGTCGTCCAGCAGGGCAAGGACCCGAAGAACGTCCTGGTCGACATCGGCAAGCTGGAGGCCATCCTGCCGGTGCAGGAGCAGGTGCCGGGCGAGGAGTACCCGCACGGTCTGCGCCTGCGCAGCTATGTCGTCCGGGTCGCCAAGGGTGTGCGCGGTCCTTCCGTGACGCTGTCGCGCACCCACCCCAATCTGGTCAAGAAGCTGTTCGCTCTGGAGGTGCCGGAGATCGCCGACGGCTCCGTCGAGATCTGCGCCATCGCCCGCGAGGCCGGCCACCGCACCAAGATCGCGGTCCGCTCGACCCGCTCCGGGCTCAACGCCAAGGGTGCCTGCATCGGTCCGATGGGCGGCCGGGTGCGCAACGTGATGGCCGAACTGCACGACGAGAAGATCGACATCGTCGACTGGTCGGACGACCCGGCCGAGATGGTCGCCAACGCCCTGTCGCCCGCACGGGTGAGCAAGGTCGAGGTCGTGGACCTCGGCGCACGGTCCGCCCGGGTCACCGTTCCGGACTACCAGCTGTCGCTCGCGATCGGCAAGGAGGGGCAGAACGCCCGCCTTGCCGCACGCCTCACCGGCTGGCGCATCGACATCCGTCCGGACACGGAGACGGACGCCGAGCGCGACGCCGCCGACCGGGAGCGGGCCCAGCGGTCGGGGCGCGGCTGATGCACACGATCGGGCGGCGTCCCGGCGGCCGGTGACAGCGGGCCGCGGAGCGTCGGCGCTGGGCGATTTCGCGCAGGTCGCGGGAATAATCCCCGGGCGGCGTAGCGCTGTGACAACAACATGCGTTCGATTTTTGCCCCAAAGGGGTGAGGTCGGTGTGGGGAGGTAGACTTGGACGCGTCTGGCCGGACGCAGGCCCGCGCGTGCCCTGAGCGAACCTGTGTGGGGTGCCGGGAGCGGGCGGCCAAGCACGAGCTGCTGCGCATCGTGGCGGAAAGGGACGCCTGCGTCCCCGATCCTCGCGGTACGCTGCCCGGCCGGGGTGCTTACGTACACCCCGTCTCTGTCTGTCTGGACCTGGCGGTTCGCCGCCGCGCATTCCCCCGGGCCTTCAAGGCCAAGGGGCCGTTCGACACCACCGCGCTGCGGGGGTTCGTCGAGCGGGTGACACCGTAAGAAGTGAACGGCACGGAACCCCGTGCGGTCAGGTACCTCGCGAGTCGGAAGTAGGTCGAGATTGCGATGAGCACTCGATGAGTACGCGATGAGTACGCCCATGAAGTAGCGACGGTCCGGCGGTAACCGGACCTAAAAGGAGCGAAGTGGCTAAGGTCCGGGTATACGAACTCGCCAAGGAGTTCGGTGTGGAGAGCAAGGTCGTCATGGCCAAGCTCCAGGAACTCGGTGAATTCGTCCGTTCGGCGTCCTCGACGATCGAGGCGCCGGTTGTACGCAAGTTGACTGACGCACTGCAGGGGCCCGGCGGCAGCGCCGGCAAGCCCGCTGCCAAGCCTGGCGCGCCCCGCAAGGCGTCGCCCGCAAAGCCCTCGGCGCCCTCCCCGGCCGCCGCGGCACGTCCTGCTGCCCCGAAGCCCGGCGCCTCGGCCCCCAAGCCGAGCCCCGCCGCCCCGTCGGGCAGTGCCCCCGGGCCGCGCCCCGGCCCGCGTCCGGCGCCGAAGCCCGGTCCGGCGACCCCGGTCCCGGCCGCCGAGTTCTCGGCTCCGGCTCCGGCCCCGGCCCAGCCGGCCGCCCCGCAGCCGCAGACCCCGCGTCCCACCGGCGGCACCCCCGGCCCGCGCCCCGGCACCCGTCCGGGCCCGTCCGGCGGCCAGCGCGGTGAGCGTCCGGCACGCCCCGGTGGCCAGGGAGGCGCACGCCCCGGCGGACGTCCGGCCGGTCCCCGTCCGGGCAACAACCCCTTCACGTCCGGTGGCTCGACGGGCATGGCCCGTCCGCAGGCACCCCGCCCCGGCGGCGCCCCGCGCCCCGGCGGCCAGGACCGTCCGGGCCCGCGCCCGCAGGCCGGTCCCGGCGGGCCGCGCCCCCAGGCCGGTCCCGGTGGCCCGCGTCCCCAGGCCCCGGGCGCTCCCCGTCCCACCCCGGGCAACATGCCGCGCCCGCAGGCGCCGCGTCCGGGCGGTGGCCCCGGTGGTAACCGCCCGAACCCGGGCATGATGCCGCAGCGTCCCGCAGCCGGTCCGCGTCCCGGTCCCGGTGGCCGTGGTCCCGGCGGTGGCGGCGGCGGTCGTCCCGGTGGTGGCGGCGGCGGTCGTCCCGGCTTCGCGGGTCGTCCGGCCGGTCCCGGCGGCGGTGGCGGCGGCTTCGGCGGTCGTCCCGGCGGTGGCGGCGGCGGTGCCGGTCGTCCCGGCGGCGGTGGCGGCGGCTTCGGCGGTCGTCCCGGCTTCGGCGGTCGTCCCGGCGGCCCCGGTGGCCGCGGTGCCACGCAGGGCGCCTTCGGCCGTCCCGGCGGTCCGGCGCGTCGTGGCCGCAAGTCGAAGCGGCAGAGGCGCCAGGAGTACGAGGCCATGCAGGCCCCGTCGGTGGGCGGCGTCATGCTGCCCCGCGGCAACGGGCAGTCCGTCCGTCTGTCGCGCGGTGCCTCCCTCACCGACTTCGCGGAGAAGATCAACGCCAACCCGGCGTCGCTCGTCGCCGTGATGATGAACCTCGGTGAGATGGTCACGGCCACGCAGTCCGTCTCCGACGACACGCTTCAGCTGCTCGCCGACGAGATGAACTACGTCCTGGAGATCGTCAGCCCGGAGGAGGAGGACCGCGAGCTGCTCGAGTCCTTCGACATCGAGTTCGGCGAGGACGAGGGCGGCGAGGAAGCGCTCACCGCGCGCCCGCCGGTCGTGACCGTCATGGGTCACGTCGACCACGGAAAGACCCGGCTGCTGGACGCGATCCGCAAGACGAACGTCGTCGCGGGCGAGGCCGGCGGTATTACGCAGCACATCGGTGCGTACCAGGTCTCCGCCGCGGTCAACGGCGAGGACCGCAAGATCACCTTCATCGACACCCCGGGTCACGAGGCGTTCACCGCCATGCGTGCCCGCGGTGCGAAGTCCACCGACATCGCGATCCTCGTGGTGGCGGCGAACGACGGTGTGATGCCCCAGACGATCGAGGCGCTGAACCACGCCAAGGCGGCCGAGGTGCCGATCGTGGTCGCGGTCAACAAGATCGACGTCGAGGGCGCCGACCCGACGAAGGTGCGCGGTCAGCTCACCGAGTACGGCCTGGTGGCCGAGGAGTACGGCGGCGACACCATGTTCGTCGACATCTCCGCCAAGCAGGGGCTGCACATCGACGAGCTGCTGGAGGCCGTGGTCCTGACCGCGGACGCCTCGCTCGACCTGCGGGCCAACCCGGAGCAGGACGCGCAGGGCATCGCGATCGAGGCCCACCTCGACCGCGGGCGCGGCGCCGTCGCGACCGTCCTCGTCCAGCGCGGTACGCTCCGCGTCGGCGACACGATGGTCGTCGGTGACGCCTACGGCCGTGTGCGCGCCATGCTCGACGACAAGGGCGGGAACGTCGAGGAAGCGGGTCCGTCGACCCCGGTCCTCGTGCTCGGTCTCACCAACGTCCCGGGTGCCGGCGACAACTTCCTCGTGGTCGACGAGGACCGCACGGCCCGGCAGATCGCCGAGAAGCGTGCCGCCCGCGAGCGCAACGCCAACTTCGCCCGCAAGGGCGTCCGGTTCTCCCTGGAGAACCTCGACGAGGCGCTCAAGGCCGGTCTGGTCCAGGAACTCAACCTCATCATCAAGGGCGACGCGTCCGGTTCGGTGGAGGCCCTGGAGTCCTCGCTGCTCCAGCTCGACGTCGGCGACGAGGTCGACATCCGGGTCCTGCACCGCGGCGTGGGTGCGGTCACCGAGTCGGACATCGACCTGGCGACCGGCTCCGACGCCATCGTGATCGGCTTCAACGTGCGCGCCGCCGGGCGTGCGCAGCAGATGGCCGAGCGCGAGGGTGTGGACGTCCGCTACTACTCGGTCATCTACCAGGCGATCGAGGAGATCGAGGCGGCCCTCAAGGGCATGCTCAAGCCGGAGTACGAAGAGGTCGAGCTCGGCACGGCGGAGATCCGCGAGATCTTCCGCTCGTCCAAGCTGGGCAACATCGCCGGTGTGCTCGTCCGGTCCGGCGAGGTCAAGCGCAACACCAAGGCGCGCCTGCTCCGCGACGGCAAGGTCATCGCGGAGAACCTCACCATCACCGGTCTGCGCCGCTTCAAGGACGACGTCACCGAGATCCGCGAAGGCTTCGAGGGTGGTATCAACCTCGGAAACTTCAACGACATCAAGGTCGACGACATCATCGCGACGTACGAGATGCGCGAGAAGCCGCGAGGCTGATCCGCAGGGGCTGCGGGGGACACCTCCCAAAGCTCTCCGCAACAGTCGGGGCCGGTCGACGGATCGTATTTCCGTCGATCGGCCCCGGCCGTTCCGTGTACGGTTCTGGGTGTCCCTGCCAAGCGCTGGCAGGGCGTGAACCCGAACCGGCGGGACATCCGGACATTCATGTATGTGGGGACACTGTCCTTCGATCTGCTGCTCGGCGACGTACGGTCGTTGAAGGAGAAGCGCTCCGTCGTCCGTCCCATCGTGGCCGAGCTCCAGCGCAAGTACGCGGTGAGCGCGGCGGAGGTGGGCGGCCAGGATCTCCACCGCAGGGCGGAGATCGGCCTCGCCGTGGTCTCCGGGGACACCCGGCACCTCACAGATGTCCTGGACCGGTGCGAGCGGTTGGTGGCCGCCCGCCCGGAGGTGGAGCTGCTGTCCGTACGACGGCGGCTGCACAGCGACGAAGACTGAGCACGTAAGAAGGAAGGGACGGCGAGGGGTGGTGGGAGCCACCTCTCGGTGGCCTGTCCCGAAGCTGAGAAGGAGACGGACCAGTGGCCGACAACGCGCGGGCGAAGAAGCTGGCGGACCTGATCCAGGAGGTGGTCGCCCAGAAACTGCAGCGCGGTATCAAGGACCCCCGTCTGGGCACGCACGTGACCATCACGGACACCCGGGTCACCGGCGACCTGCGGGAGGCCACGGTCTTCTACACGGTCTACGGGGGCGACGAGGAGCGGGCGAGCGCGGCGGCCGGGCTGGAGAGCGCCAAGGGCGTGCTGCGCTCGGCGGTCGGAGCGGCCGCGGGGACCAAGTTCACCCCCACACTGACGTTCGTGGCCGACGCCCTCCCCGAGAACGCCAGGACGATCGAGGACCTCCTCGACCGGGCCCGGGCCTCGGACGAGCGCGTGCGCGAGGCCTCCTCGGGCGCCACGTACGCCGGTGGCGCCGACCCGTACCGCAAGCAGGACGGCGCGAACGACGAGGACACCGCCTCCGAATGACATCGCAGAACAGGACGGCCGGCCGGGGCGGCGGGAAGACGGCCCCGGGCCGGGGCGGCACGGGGCCCGAGGACGGCCTGGTCATCGTCGACAAGCCGGCCGGCTTCACCTCGCACGACGTCGTCGCCAAGATGCGCGGCATCGCCCGGACCCGGCGCGTCGGCCATGCCGGCACCCTGGACCCGATGGCGACGGGTGTCCTGGTGCTCGGCGTGGAACGGGCCACCAAGCTCCTCGGCCACCTGGCGCTGACCGAGAAGGAGTACCTCGGCACGATCCGGCTCGGCCAGACCACCGTCACGGACGACGCGGAGGGCGAGATCACCTCGTCCACCGACGCCTCCGGGGTGGCCCGGGAGGCCATCGACGCCGGGGTCGCGGCCCTGACCGGACCGATCATGCAGGTGCCGTCCAAGGTCAGTGCCATCAAGATCGACGGCAAGCGGTCCTATGCCCGGGTGCGGGGCGGCGAGGAATTCGAGATCCCGGCCCGCCCGGTGACGATCTCGTCCTTCCGCGTCTACGACGTGCGCGAGGAGACCGCCGAGGACGGCACACCGATGATCGACCTGGTCGTCTCCGTCGTCTGCTCCTCCGGTACGTACGTCCGCGCGATCGCCCGCGACCTCGGCGCCGGGCTCGGCGTCGGCGGCCATCTGACCGCGCTGCGCCGCACCCGGGTCGGGCCGTACGGACTCGACGTGGCGCGGACGCTCGACCAGCACCAGGAGGAACTGACCGTGATGCCGGTGGCCGAGGCCGCCGCTTCCGCGTTCCCCCGCTGGGACGTCGACGAGAAGCGGGCCCGGCTGCTGCTGAACGGGGTGCGGCTGGACATGCCCGCCTTCCCGCCGGGACCGGTCGGGGTCTTCGGGCCCGACGGGCGCTTTCTGCTCCTCGTCGAGGAGCAGAGGGGGAAGGCCAAGAGCCTCGCCGTCTTCGCCTGACCCGGCCCTGCAGGTCCGGGCCGACGACCCCGTGGGGCGGGCGCGAACATCGCACCCGCCCCACGGGGTCGTCGGCGGTCTCAGCCCATCCGAGACGCATGGAATTCACCCGGACGAGCGGGCGCGAGGGGTGAAGCAGGGGTGTTCCGGGGGTGCATTCGACCCGAGTGGCCCGCGCGCCGATCGTCGCCGACCTAACGTCGGACCATGCGAAGCGGGGACCGGACAGCGCTGGTACGAATCTGCGATCCGGCCGGGCGGCCGCGGGGGACCGGTTTCGTCGCCGACGACCGGGGCACGGTGGTGACCGCCCATGAAGCGGTCAGCGGCCTCGACCGGCTCGTCCTGCACGGGCCGGACGGCCGTCGCCACCGCGCCGGGGCCGGGGACGTCATCGCACTGCCCGGTCTGGGCCTCGCCCTGCTCCGCACGGGAGGCCCCTCCGCCCTCGGCGTGGAACCGGTTCCCATCGCGTCCCGGAGCCGGATCGGCGCCGGGACGTACGTGACGATCGCCGCCCACGGCTGGCGCGAGGCCAGGGTGCTGGGCACCTGCCCGGTGACGTACGCCTCGGACGGGCACCGCCACCGGATCGAGGGCGCGCTGGAGCTGGCGCTCGGCACGGGCGGCGCGGACGCGCTGCGGCTCGGCGGTACGGCAGGCGGGCCCGTCGTCGACCCGGACAGCGGGGCGGTCATCGCCGTGCTGGGTACCGCCCTGGAGGCCGGGCACCCCGCAGCGGGCCTCGCCGTGCCGCTCGGCGGCACCGGTGCCGACGGCCCGCTGGGCGAGCTGCTGCGCCGCAACGCGACGGGCGTCCCGGGGTACGGGCGTGATCTGAACCTCGCGGGAGTCCTCCATCTGACGGCCACCTCGCTGGACGCGGCGAGCGGGCCGTCCCACTGCCCCGATCCGGTGGAACGCCCCCACGTCACGGCGGAGTTCGCCCACTTCACGTTCCCCGCGGGGCCGCCGTCCGCGACGGCGGACGGACCCGCCGTGGTCCTCGGTCTGGTCGGGACGCCGGGCACCGGCCGCACCACCGAACTGGCCGCGCTCGCCGCCCGGCGGGCCCGCGGGCCGGTGCCCGCCCCCACCCTCTGGCTGCGCGGCGCCGATCTGCTGGCCGACGACGCGTCGGTCGCCGACGCCGTCGGCCGTGTGCTCCGAAGGGCCGGGCGCATCGCGTCCGCCGCGGGTGCCCGGGGCGACATGACGACAGCCGTCCCCGAAGCGGTGGCCCGGCTGGCCTCGGGGAACGGGAACCCGCTGCTCGTCCTGCTGGACGGGCCCGAGGAGATGCCGCCCGCGCTCGCCCACGGCCTGGCCCGGTGGGCCGGCGGAACCGTGGACTGGCTGCGCGCCCATGACGTACGGCTCGTCATCGCCTGCACCCCCGGGCACTGGGAGACGGCCGGCGCGCTCCTGCCGTCCGGGGCGGTGCACCGGCCGGCACGGCGGGCCGGACGGTTCCCGTACGCCGTCCGCCTCGGCGACCTCACCGCGAGCCAGGCCGCACGGGCCAGGGAACGGTACGCCATCCCGCCGGGCGCGCTGGCCCCCGGGCACGACCGGCACCCGCTCACCTTGCGTCTCCTCGCGGAGGTGCGCGAGGCGCTGCCGCCCGACCCCGGGGGACAACCGGACACGGACGATGTCTTCGGAGCCCATCTGGACCTGATGTGCCTGCGCGTCGCGGTCCGCCTCGCGGCCCTGTCACGTCCGGCGCCCGGCGTCGCCGCCGTCCGCCGTCTGGCCGCCCGGGTGGCCGGACAGGTCCACGAGGCGGCGCGGCGCTGTCTGGGCCCCGGTCAGGGGGAACTGGACCGCGCGTCGTTCGAGGAGGTCTTCCCCTGGCGCACCGGCTGGGCCTCGGCGGTCCTCGCCGAGGGCCTGATCGCCCCGGCGGGCGCGGGCTACCGCTTCGCCCACGAGGAGCTGGGGGACTGGGTGCAGGGCGCCCACCTGGACCTGGACACCGCGCTGCACACCCTGGTCCACCGCTGCCACGCCGAGCACGGGCCGGACGCCCGCCCCGACGGGCCGGGCGCGGCGCCCGGGGGCGAGCGGCCACAGCCCCGGCTTCCGCGACCGCGGAGCGCGTGGGACCGGCGCGACGCCGCCTCTGCGCCGGCGGCTGCTCCCGGGGCGCCCATGGCGGGGGCCGTGCCGAGGGCCGGAACGCGCACCGGACGGGAGCGCGCGCGGGGCGGCCCCGCCGCACCGAAGACGGTGCCGGGCGACCCGGCCGTACAGGCGGTGGACGCGTTGGTGACCGGACCGGTGGCGACCGGACCGGAGGCGACGGACGCGGTGGCGACCGGACCGTCGCGGCGCCCCCGCGCCCTGCCCGTACCGCGCCACCGGACCGGCCCGGTGATCCAGGCGCTGCTGCTCCTGGGACGCAGGCAGGACCCCGACGCGCTGGGGCACCGCCTGGCCGGTCTCGTCGCGGCCCTGGACCGGTCGGCGTGCGCACCCGCGCCGGGGGAGGGGGACCGGGCCCGCCACGATGCCCACTGGTGGGCCGCCCACCTGCTTTCCGCGACCCTGAGCAGGGTGCCCGATGCCCGGCCCCACCTCGGGGTGCTGCGGCTGCTCGCCGATCTCGTGGTCCGGCACGCCGTCACGGTCGAGCCGGGCGTCCCGGGGGCGTACGCCGCGTTCGGCCCGGATTTCTGGGAGCGGCTGAGGCTGCCGGAACCGGACCGGATCGATCTGCTGCGGCGCCTGGTCCCCGCCGACGGACCGCGCCGGGGCGGCCCCGGCGACGACGGCGCCACCGGGGGCCCGCCGGCCGAGGGTGCGGGCGGCGAACGGTACCTCGACGCCGTCGCGCGCCGCCTCGCCGCCCAGCCGAGGACCGTGCAACCGCTGCTCTGCGCCTGGTTCGCCGACGAGCGCCCGCTGTCGGCCAGGGACGGCGGCGCCCCGCGCCCGACCGTGGCCGCCGCCGCCCAGGCGCTGCTCCACGCCCGCCGGGACCCGGCCGTCGACCATCTGACCGATGCCCTGGTGGCGACCCCCCACTCCAGGGCCGGGGAACTGCTCGCGGCGCTGGCCGAGGACGAACCGTCGGCGCTGTGCCGGGCCGTGGACCGCTGGGCCCGTGACGAGGACCGCCCCGACCGCCGGGCCGCCGCCGCCTCGTACGCCCTGCTCACCGCCGCGCACGTCACCCTCGACCGCGACCGCGCGCTGCTGCGCAAAGCCGCTGAGGCCCTGCTGGCCCGCGCGGGCGACGCCGCCTGGCACGGGGCCGCGCTCACCCTCCTCGTCCGGGACGCGGAGAGCCGGGACCACCGCCTCCCGCAGGCGCTGCGGGCCTTCGTCGCGGGCACGCCCCCGCTGACCGTCGAGGCCCTCGCCGCCGCGCTGCCCACCCACCCGGAACAGGTGCTCGCGGCGCTGCGGGAACGGCTCACCCGGTCCGGGGAGGGGGCGGGCGAGACCCTGATCGCGCTCGCCGGGACCGACGCCCCCGCGCTGGCCCTGCACGCCGCCGGACTCGTCCGCGCGTACATCGACAGCCATCCCGCCGACACGGTGCGCCCCGCCGCGTACCTGGACCGCAGGCTGGAACACGGCCCGGCCGCCCGCGCCCTGCTGCCGCCCCTGCTGACCGGGCTGCTGCGGGACCGTCCCGTGCCTCCGGCCGTGCGCGGCGCGCTCGCCGGGGTGCTCGCCGCACCGGGCGCTCCGGATTCCGTCCGGACCAGGGACGACCTGCTGGGGATCCTGCTGGATGCCGAGGAGGGCGCCCCGCGCGACCCGTGCGTGCCCGAAGCCCTGTTGAGGGCCGCCGCGGCCGGCTGCGGCGAGCGTCCCGCTCTCCGCACCCGCGCCCTGGTCCACCGCGCCGGCACGCTGCTGCACCGCACTACCGAGGGCGCGGCCCGCTGCGACCGGCTGCTGGCCGCACTGGTGCGCGAGACGCCCGGTTTCGCCGCCCTGGTCGCCGGGTGGGCGGCGGACGCCCCGAGGGAGTGGGCGGGGCTTCTCGGCCCGGACGCACGGCGGGCGATGACCGGGTAAGGGGGTCCGAAGCCGATGCCGATGCGGGCCCAGGGGCGTGAGCATGGCAGTCTTAGACCTGCGCAAAAGCAATCTCATGTACACGGGTTCGGGCGAGGAGCGGTCACAGTGCAACGCTGGCGAGGCTTGGAGGACATCCCCGAGGGCTGGGGACGCAGCGTCGTCACCATCGGCTCCTACGACGGGGTGCACCGTGGACACCAGCTCATCATCGGGCGTGCCGTGGAACGGGCGCGCGAGCTGGGCGTGCCGTCGGTCGTGGTCACCTTCGACCCGCACCCCAGCGAGGTCGTGCGCCCCGGCAGCCACCCCCCGCTGCTGTCCCCGCACCACCGGCGTGCCGAGCTGATGGCCGAACTCGGTGTGGACGCGGTGCTGGTCCTGCCCTTCACCACCGAGTTCTCGAAGCTGGCGCCGGCCGACTTCATCGTGAAGGTGCTCGTCGACAAGCTGCACGCGCGCCTGGTCATCGAGGGGCCGAACTTCCGCTTCGGCCACCGGGCGGCCGGCAACGTCGAGCTGCTCGCCGAGTCCGGTGCGACGTACGACTTCGGCGTCGAGGTCGTCGACCTGTACGTGAGCGGCGAGGCGGGCGGCGGCGAACCGTTCTCCTCCACCCTCACCCGGCGCCTGGTCGCCTCCGGCGATGTCACGGGCGCAGCCGAGATCCTGGGCCGGCCGCACCGGGTCGAGGGCATCGTGGTCCGCGGCGCGCAGCGCGGCCGCGAGCTCGGCTACCCCACGGCCAACGTGGAGACGCTGCCGCACACCGCGGTCCCCGCCGACGGCGTCTACGCGGGCTGGCTCAACGCGGACGGTGAGACGATGCCCGCCGCGATCTCGGTCGGCACCAACCCGCAGTTCGACGGCACGGAGCGCACGGTGGAGGCGTACGCGATCGACCGCGTCGGCCTCGACCTGTACGGGCTCCACGTCTCGGTGGACTTCCTCGCATATGTGCGCGGGATGCGGAAGTTCGACTCGGTCGACGATCTGCTCGTCGCGATGGCCGCCGACGTGAAGCGCTGCGGCGAGCTGGTGTCCGCGTACGAGCGCGGCTGATCCCGCCCCCCGTTCCGTACCCCGCCCGGACTTCCGTCCCGTCCGTCCCTACGCGTCCCCGGTCCCTCCTCCGCGCCTTTGACGCGTGCCCGGGGCCCCTCCTCCCGTGCGCCCGCACACGTTCCGGGGCCTCTCCGTCCGTACGCGATCGGGCCCGGGGCCGAGTCCGCCGGAACGGTCCCGGCCCCGGGCCGTCTCGTCACCCCCGGGTCCGCTTCCCCGGCCCCGCGGTCGTGGTCGCGTTCGCCCAGTGGCACGCCACCTGCGTCCGCCCGCCGCCCGCGAGCACCGGCAGCTCCTCCGTACGGCACGCCTCCGCGACGCCTGCCCGCTCGGCCTCGCCGGACTCCAGCACCTGGCAGCGGGCGTGGAACCGGCAGCCGGACGGCACCCGGGACGGGTCCGGCGGCTCACCGGTCAGCACCACGGGCTCGGTCCCGGCCTCCGGCAGCACCGAGAGCAGCGCCCGGGTGTACGGGTGCCGGGGGGCCGTGAGGATCTGCTCCACGCCGCCGGTCTCCACGATCCGCCCCAGGTACATCACCGCGACCCGGTCCGCGATGTTCCACGCCAGCCCGAGGTCGTGCGTGACCACCAGGGCCGACAGGCCCAGCTCGTCCCGCAGGCGCAGCAGCAGAGCCAGGATCTCGCCGCGCACCGAGGCGTCCAGCGAGGCCACCGGTTCATCGGCGACGAGGAGTTCCGGCTCCAGCACCAGGGCGCCCGCGATCACCACGCGCTGACGCTGACCGCCGGACAGCTCGTGCGGATAGCGCAGGAAGAACCGCTCCGGCGGCCGCAGCCCGGCCCGCGACAGCGCGCCCGCGACCGCCGTCCGCTCGTCGCCCGCGTACCCGTGGATGCGCAGGCCCTCGGCGACGGCGTCGTACACCGTGTGCCGCGGGTTGAGCGAACCGCTGGGGTCCTGGAGCACCAGCTGGACCCGCTTGCGGTACGCCTTCAGCGCCCGGCTCGTGTAGTCGAGCGGCTGCCCGCCGAAGGTCACCTGCCCGGACGTCGGCGGCACCAGGCCCAGCAGCGAACGCGCCAGCGTGGTCTTGCCGCAGCCGGACTCACCGACCAGCGCGACGATCTCGCCGGGCCGGATGTCCAGATCGACGCCGTCCACGGCGCGCGCCGGGTCGGCCCCGCGCCGGCCGGGGAAGACGACCTTCAGCGCCTGGGCGCTGAGCAGGGGAAGGGTGCTGGTCATGGTGTGTTCCTCGCTTCCTCGGCGGCCGGCCGGGCCGCGTCCGCCCCGGCCCCCACGAGCACGCAGGCGGCCCGCCGCCCCGGTCCCGACTCCCGCAGCTCCGGATCCCGCGTCGCGCAGGAGTCCCGCGCCACCGGGCAGCGGGGACGGAACGCGCAGCCGTCCGGCAGCGCCGAGGGATCCGGCGGATCGCCGGGCAGCCCGCGAGGAGCGAACCGGGAAGCCGGGTCGCCGATCCGCGGAAAGGCGCCGGACAGGGCCCTGCCGTAGGGGTGGTGCGCGTCGCCGTGGACCTCGGAGGCCGGGCCCTCCTCCACGACCCGGCCCGCGTACATCACCGCGAGCCGGTCGCAGGTGTCCGAGAGCACCGCGAGGTCATGGCTGATCATGATCAGGCCGAGGTCCTGCTCGGACACCAGCCGCTCGATCAGCCGCAGGATCTGGGCCTGGACCATCACGTCGAGAGCGGTCGTCGGCTCGTCCGCGACGACGAGGTCCGGGTCGCAGGCGAGCGCCATCGCGATCATGACGCGCTGGCGCTGACCGCCGGACAGTTCGTGGGGGTAGGCGTTCGCACGGGCGGCCGGCAGCCCCACCTGCTCCAGGAGTTCGCCGGCTCTCCGGGCCGCTTCTTCCGGGGGCGCCCCGCCGTGCAGCAGGATCGGCTCGGCGATCTGGTCCCCGATGCGGTGCACCGCGTTCAGCGAGTGCATGGCGCCCTGGAAGACGATCGACGCCCCCGCCCAGCGCACCGCCCGGACCCGGCCCCATTTCATGGTGAGGACGTCCTCGCCGTTCAGCAGGATCTTCCCGGTGACCTTCGTCCCGGCGGGCAGCAGACGCAGCAGCGCGAGCGCCAGCGTCGACTTCCCGCAGCCAGACTCACCGGCGATGCCGAGCTTCTGCCCGGCCGCGACGGTGAGGTTCACCCCGCGGACGGCGTGCGCCCCGCCCGGGTACGTCACCGTGAGGTCCCGGACGTCGAGGAGCGGGGCCCCGCGGTTGCTCGTGGCACTCGGCGTACTCAACGGGACACCCCCAGCTTGGGATTGAGCACGGACTCGATGGCGCGTCCGCACAGGGTGAACGCCAGGGCGACGACGGCGACGGCGAGGCCGGGCGGGGCCAGGTACCACCAGTGGCCGGCGCTCACCGCGCCCGCCTCACGGGCGTCCTGGAGCATGCCGCCCCAGGACGTGATCGTCGGGTCGCTCAGGCCGAGGAAGGCCAGCGTGGCCTCGGTGAGGATCGCGCTGGAGATCACCAGAGTGGTCTGCGCGAGCACCAGCGGCATGACGTTCGGCAGCACGTGCCGGAGCATGATGTGCCCGTGGCCGCCGCCCAGTGCCCGGGCCCGCTCGATGTACGGGCGGGACTCCACGGCCAGGGTCTGGGCGCGCACCAGGCGGGCCGTGGTCGGCCAGGTCGTGACGCCGATCGCGATGATGACCGTCCACATCGAGCGGTCCATCACGGTGGCGAGCGCGATCGCCAGGACCAGGGTCGGCATCACCAGGAACCAGTCGGTGATCCGCATCAGGACCGTGGTGTACCAGCCGCGGAAGTGCCCCGCGACGATGCCGACGAGCGTTCCGATGGCGACGCAGAGGAACGCGGCGAGCAGGCCGACCGTCAGGGAGACCCGGGCGCCCCACACCAGCAGGGCGAGCACGCTGCGCCCGAACTGGTCGGTGCCGAGCGGGAATGCGCCGCTGGGCGACTCCAGTGCGCCACCGGGCGCGTCGGTGACGCTCTGCGAACCGGCGCCGACGAGCTGCGGCGCGAACACGGCGACCAGCGCGATCAGGACGAGCGCGCCCAGCCCCCACAGGCCGCCGCGGTGGCGCCGGTACTCGCGCCAGAATCGGGCGGCGGACCGCCGCCTGCGGGCCCATGCCAGGGCCCGCGGGTTCTCGGCCGCCCCGGCCCCGGCGGGCGTGGGCATGGATTCGGTCGTCATCGGCCCACCCGGGGATCGAGCAGCGGATACAGCACGTCGGCAAGGGTGTTCGCCAGGATCACCGCGGTGGCGAAGACGAAGAACAGCCCTTGTACGAGAGGGAGATCGGGCACGCTGAGCGCCTGGTAGAAGAGTCCGCCGAGGCCCGGCCAGGAGAACACCGTCTCGACCAGGATCTGCCCGGCGACCACGTGTCCGAGGTTCACGAACATCAGCGTGAACGTCGGCAGCATGGCGTTGGGCACGGCGTGCCTGCGGCG
This sequence comes from Streptomyces sp. NPDC052042, assembly GCF_044548345.1. NCBI lineage: Bacteria > Bacillati > Actinomycetota > Actinomycetes > Kitasatosporales > Streptomycetaceae > Streptomyces > Streptomyces sp. NPDC052042. Next base: position 465,082 of record NZ_JBIUBU010000003.1, read on the forward strand.
CACGGTGTCGTCGCGCAGCCCCTTCGCACGGGCCGTGGTCAGGTAGTCGCTGCCCATCTCGTCGAGCAGCGAGGAGCGCATCACCAGGAGCGTCTGCGCATAGCCGACCGCGACCAGGGTGATCACCGGCAGGACCAGATGGTGCGCCACGTCGAGGACGTACCCGAACCCGCTCTCGCCGCCCGACTCCATGCCACCGGTCGGGAACATGCCGGGGATCGGGCCGACGCCCACCGAGAAGACGATGATCAGGAGCAGGCCCAGCCAGAACGACGGGACCGAGTAGAGGGTGAGTGCGAACGCGGTGTTGAAGCGGTCGCCGAGGGAACCGTTGCGCCAGGCGGTACGGGTGCCCAGCCAGATGCCGAGCGCGGTGTAGAGGAGGTACGCGGTGCCGGTGAGCAGCAGCGTCGCCGGAAGCGCCTCGGTGATCTTGTCGACGACGGGGGTGTGGAACTGGAACGAGGTGCCGAAGTCCCCCGTCAGAGCGTCGCCCACATAGTCGGTGAACTGCTTCCAGAGCGGCTGGTCGAGCCCGAACTGGTGGCGTAGGGACTGGAGTTGTTCGGCGGATACCCGGCGGCCCCCGGTCATCTGCTTGACCGGGTCGCTGGGCAGCAGCCGGAAGAGGAAGAAGCTGGTGACCAGGACGGCGAAGAGGGAGACGATCGCGCCGCCGATTTTGGCCGCGACGTACTGGAGATAGGCCCGGGTGTCGCGCGCCCGTGGACCGCGAGCGGCCGACGGACCGGCCGGGGCCGGGCCTTCGGTGTCCGCGTCCGCTGTCCGCACGAGCGCCGGAGTGCTGTCAGCTGTCATGGGGAACTCTCGTTACTCGTGCCGGTTCTCGTCCCGCACGGGACCGGCCGGTGGCGAGGACCGGCCGGTCCGGGGTGCGCTCCAAGGGTCCGGCAGCAGGCTTCGCGGCGTCCCGGGCCCGGGGTGCGCACCTCGCGGCGGCGTCGTCGAGCACCGTGCTCCGCATCGACTCGGTCCTCCGCCCGCGACGCACACACCCCGGCCGCGCTCCTGCCACCGCGCCGCCCACCGCCGGGCCCACTTACTCGCGGTCGTCCGCCGTGGCGCGACGGCGCTTCGCGAGGAACAGCCCGCCGCCCGCGAGGACGACGATCAGCGCGGCGGCACCGATCACGGCGCCGGTGGCGCTCGAACCGGAGCCGGAGCCGCTCGCCCCGTGCGCGCCCTCGCCGCCGGCCGGATCGGCCGACCACCAACTCCAGTACCCGTCCTGGCCGTAGATGTTGCCGGCGGCCTCGGGCATGGTGGTGATGGACTTGATCTGGTCGGTGCGGTACGCCTCGATGGCGTTCGGGTAGGCGATGACGTTCATGTACCCGGAGTCGTACAGCCACGACTGCATCTGCTTGACGAGGTCCGCGCGCTTGGCCGGGTCGTACTCGGCCAACTGCTTGCGGTAGAGCCCGTCGAACGTCTTGTCGCAGATGAAGTTGTCGGTGGCGGCACTCTCCTTGGCCTTGACGGGCAGTGCCGCGCAGGTGTGGATGCCGAGGACGAAGTCCGGGTCGGGGTTGACGGACCAGCCGTCGAAGGCGAGGTCGTACTCACCGGCGTACCAGGGCACGGAGACGTCGTCGCGGCAGTCGACCTTGAGACCGATGCCGAGCTTGCCCCACCACTCCTGGAGGTACTTGCCTATGGCCTTGTCGTTCGGGTCCGTGGCGTGGCAGAGGATGCGCAGGTCGAGCGGCTTGCCGTCCGGGCCGACGCGCTTGCCGCCCTTGAGCGGGTAGCCCGCCTCGTCCAGCAACTCGGCCGCCCTGGCCGGGTCGTGCGCCAGACTCTGCTCGGCGGTGGGCTTCCAGAAGTACTCGGAGAAGCGCGGCGGGATGTACCCTTCGCCCTCGACGGCGTGGCCCTGGAAGACCTTGTCCACGATCGTCTTGCGGTCGACGGCCAGGAAGAGGGCCTGGCGCACCCGCTGGTCGAGGAGGGCCTTGTTCCCGTCGCCGAACTTCTTGCGGTCCTTGGTCTGCGCGCCGGGATTGACGGCCAGGGCGAAGAAGCGGCGGCCGGGGCCCTCATTGACCTCGATGTTCTTGTCGCCCTTGAGGGAAGTCGCCTGAGCGGGCGTCAGCGCGGGGGATCCGGCGACGAAGGAGACCTCGCCCTTGCGCAGGGCGGCGACCGCGGCGTCCTGGTCCTTGTACGTCTTGAAGACCAGCTCGTCGAACTTCGGCTTCCCGCGCCAGAAGTCCTTGTTTGCCTTGAGCTTCACATACTGGTCGACCTTGTAGTCGGTCAGGAAGAAGGGCCCGTTGCCGACGATGGGGAACGTCGTGTCGTTGTTGAACTTGGAGAAGTCGCCGACCTTCTCCCAGACGTGCTTCGGGACGATCGGCACGTCGAGCGCGGCCATGGTGGCCTGCGGCTCCTTCAGCTCGATCACCAGCTTCGTCGCGCTGGGAGCCGTCACCTTCCTGAAGTTGGTGACGAAGCTGCCGTTGGCCTGTGCGGCGCCCTCGTCGGTCATGATTTTGTTGAAGGTCCAGGCCGCGTCCTCGGCGGTGACCGGCTTGCCGTCCGACCACGTGGTGCCCGAGCGGATGGTGTACGTCCAGGTCAGCTTGTCCGCGGAGGGCTCCCAGGCGGTGGCGAGGCCGGGGATCGCGTGGTTGTCCTTGGCGTCGTAGTTGGTCAGGAAGTCGTACATGAGCCGGCTGACGCTGGTGCTGAGCAACTTCTGTGCCAGGAACGGGCTCAGGGAGTCGACGCTCTGCGCGACCGCGACGGTCAGCGTCGACGTGCCGTCGGCGGCCCGTGCCTCCTGTACCGCGCCGCCGAGCGGTGCGCCGGGGACGACGGAACCAGCGGTCAGCGCCAGCGCGGCGGCACCGGACGCCAGGAGGACGCGCCGACATCTGCGCGGGCGGGTGGAGCGTGGTGGAACTCTTTCAACCATGGTCAGGGACCTCGCGTCATGACTCGCACGGAGTAGGCGGGTTGATCTACGGTTCGCCAGCTGGTGAAGCGAAGGTTTATCAGCGGTGGTCGAGCCGCGTCAACGGTCCCCGAAATGGCGTGTGGGCTGCGGTGATACGCGAAGGGCCCGCACCGTGGGGACGGTGCGGGCCCTCATTGGTCTCGACCTCTGTCGCCTTACTGCTGAGGCGCTGACGGCGGTTGCTGCGGCCAGCCGGGCGGCGGCACGGCCGCCTGCGCCGGACCGTTCTGACCAGGCTGATCGGGCACGGCGGGCGGGTTCGGCGCGGCGGGCGGCTGGTGGCCCGGCGGGGGCTGACCGACGGGGCTCGCCGGGGACTGCGCCTGGGACGGGGGCGACTGCTGCCAGCCGTGCTGCTGCATGCCGGGGCCGGGGTGCGGAGGGTACGGCTGACCGCCGGACGGCTGAGCACCATACGGCTGTTGCTGTTGCTGCTGCGGCTGGCCGTACGGCTGTTGCGGCTGCTGCGGTGCGTACTGCTGCGCGCCCGGCATCGGCGGCGCGTACTGCGGCGGGGGCGCGGAGCCGTTCCCCGTCCAGAGCCCCTGCTGCTGCTGGGCGCGCGCGAAGTCCTCGGCGACCATCGCGGAGAGCGTGAAGTACGCGTCGCGGGTCCTGGGACGCATCATGTCGAGGTCGACCTCGGCCCCGGTCGCGAGATGCTCGTCGAACGGCACGACGACGACGCCGCGGCAGCGGGTCTCGAAGTGCTGCACGATGTCCTCGACCTTGATCATCTTTCCGGTCTCACGGACCCCCGAGATGACGGTGATGGAGCGCTGGACGAGCTCCGCGTACCCGTGCGCCGAAAGCCAGTCCAGGGTGGTGGACGCGCTGGACGCGCCGTCGACCGACGGGGTCGAGATGATGATCAACTGATCGGCGAGGTCCAGCACTCCGCGCATCGCGCTGTAGAGCAGACCGGTGCCCGAGTCGGTGAGGATGATCGGGTACTGCCTGCCCAGCACGTCGAGCACGCGCCGGTAGTCCTCGTCGTTGAACGTCGTGGAGACCGCCGGGTCCACGTCGTTGGCAATGATCTCCAGACCGGAGGGCGCTTGCGAGGTGAAGCGGCGGATGTCCATGTACGAGTTGAGGTACGGGATCGCCTGGACCAGGTCGCGGATGGTGGCCCCGGTCTCCCTGCGCACCCGGCGGCCGAGCGTGCCCGCGTCCGGGTTGGCGTCGATGGCGAGGATCTTGTCCTGCCGTTCGGTCGCCAGGGTCGCGCCGAGGGCCGTGGTCGTCGTGGTCTTGCCGACGCCGCCCTTGAGGCTGATGACCGCGATCCGGTAGCAGGACAGCACCGGCGTGCGGATCAGTTCGAGCTTGCGCTGCCGCTCGGCCTCCTCCTTCTTTCCGCCCAGCTTGAAGCGGGACGCGGCGGACGGGGCGCGGCTGCTCTTCGCCTTCTGCTTGCCCCGGACCAGCCGGTCGGAGGAGAGCTCCACCGCCGCCGTGTACCCGAGCGGGGCGCCGGGCACGGAACGCTCGCGCTGGTCGTGGGTGATCGGGGACGGCCAAGCGGCCCCGGTGCGCGGGTCGACGGGCTGCGGCTGCTGTCCCTGGGCCTGCCCCGGCTGCTCCTGGCCATGCCGGTCCTGGGGCAGTTGGGCCGGCTGTTCCTGCTGCGGCGGCTGCTGGGCCGACTGGGGCTGGGCAGGCTGCTGCGGAGCGGCCTGTGCGGGCAGGGGGGCGCCCTGCTGCGCGGGCCACTGGGGCGCCGGGGATGCGTGGGGAGCCGTCTGATGCGGCAGCGGTGCCTGGGGCGGCAGCGGCGCCGGGGCAGGCAGCGGTGCCTGGGGTGCGTGAGGTGCCTGCGGCTGCTGCGGGAATCCATAACCCCCCTGCGCGGGCAACGGCTGCGCCGGTGCCCCGGGCGCGACGGGGCCGGGCTGCTGCGGGAACCCGTAACTGCCCTGCTGCGGCTGCGGTGTCTGCGGGCCGCCGGCCTGCGGGAAGCCGTAACCACCGGGGCCCTGGGCGGGCCACTGCGGCGCCGGCGGAGGCATGCCGGGCTGCGGCGCGGCGGGCTGGAAGGCGGGCGGCAGCGGCGGCAGGCCGCCCTGCGGCTGCGCGGGCGCCCAGGGGCCGGGCGGCGTGTCCTGGGGAACGGCGGCGGGCGGCGAGCCCTGGGCTGCCGCGTCCGGGGCGGCGTCCGAGGGCGCGGAGCCCTGCGGTGTCTCGGGGACGACGCCGGTGGCAGGGCCCCCGGTGCCGCCCGCGTCGTCGGGTGACGCCGCGGCAGCGGCGACGGGCTTGCTCGCACCGGTTCCCGCGCCCGTGTCGGCACCGGCGCCACCGGCCGCCTCCGCCTCCGGCGCGGAGTAGGCTCCCGCGGCGGTGCCCTCGCTCGGGCCCGTCCCGCCGGCATCCGTGTCGGCGCCCACGGAGGAACCGGAACCCGAGCCCGGACCGTCCTCCTCCGCACGCTTCGACGCCGCTTCGCGTTCGGAGATCTCCCGCTTCAACGAGGCGGGGGAGAACCGCATCGTCGCGCCGCTCTCCACGTCCCCGCGGCCGGACGGGTCCGCCGTCGAGCCCGCGTCCCCCGCCGCCGAACCCGCCTGCGGTCCCTGCGCGGCGGCTGCCGCGGCGTCATCCGCCGCGGGGCGGGCGGATTCGGCTTCCTGGGCCGGGCCCGGCGGGGGCGGCGTCGGCGACCCCGGAGCCCAGCCGTGGTCGAAATCGCTCCCGGGCGGTGGCGGGGGCACGGCGAGCGGTGCCCCGCTGGGCGGCGGAGGCGGCGCCAGATGCGTACCGGCGTCGCCCGACGAATCCCCCGAGTTCTGCGTGTACCAGGCGGGCGGGGTGTAGTCGATGGTGAACTCACCCGTCATCTCGGCGGGCTCCGCGTCGGACGACTCGTCGACGGGCTTGTTCCAGCCCTCGCGGATCCCGTCCCGATCGCCGTTCACTTTGCCTCCTGGTGTGGTCGAGCACCCTTGTGCATTGATGGGTGGGGGCGACCGTTTCCGTTCTGCCGAGCGCCCGGCTCTCCCCCTGGGACACGCATCGCCTGCCCGCAGGCTCCTCTGCCGTGCCCGGACCCACCCTAATCGTCGAGGGGCCCGCTCCGTCAGGCCGTACGGCACCGCAAGAGCTGTCCCGTACGTAACGAATGGGCCCACAAGCGGGCCGGAAACAACTCAGTGTGAAGGCTGAAACAGCCAAAGCCATACAACTGCTGACGGAATGCCGAACAGCGCGTATGCGCACCGGCCGACGCGTTCGCCGTCCCGTGCACGGCGGACGGAAACCGGAGCCGACGGGCCGGGTAGCCGCCCGGATGCGGCGAAAGGGTGGCCGCCGTGTCCGGACAGCCACCCTCTCACCTGGTCATCGCCTACTTGAGGTCGAATTCACCGTCCCGTGCGCCCAGTACGAAGGCACGCCACTCGGCCTCCGTGTACCGCAGAACGGTCCCCGGGTCCAGCGAGGAGCGCATGGCCACCGCGCCGCCCGGCAGATGCGCGATCTCGACCCGCTCCTCGGCGGTCTCGGTTCCCGGCGCGCACAGCCACTCGACCCCCGAGATGTCGAGCGCGTAGAGTTCTTCCTTCTCCTGCTGGGTGCCCATGTCGGCGTCCCTTCGATCGAACCGTGTTGTTCCCCGGCCATACTGTCCGCAAGCGGCGGACCCGGGGGCGCGAACCCGACGTATTCAGTCCATCCGGCGAGCCGTGCCCAGCAGTCCGCTCTCGACCTCCGTCGCACTGGTCATCACCCAGTGGCGTTCACGGCCGCCGACCCAGAGCGTCACACCGTTCGCCAGGGTGGGCAGGGCCTCGCTCTCGGCCTGGGTGAGGCCCAGGATCCGCCCGATCTGCTCCGCCTCCGCGGGCGAGACCTGCTGGATGCCGACGAGCGTCGACGACCGCATCAACCGAGGTGCCACGGGGCTGAGGTAGGGCAGCAACGTCAACACCGACTGCCACGGCGAGGACACCACCCGGCCACGGGGCGGTCGCATACCGCAGTCCCGCACCACCACCACCGGGCTGCCCACGGTCGCGCCGGTCGGCGGAACCCGGCCCACGTCGTGGAGCGAGACGCACTCCAGGCCGGCACCCGCGGCCTGCGCCAAGGTGGTCCATGCCTGGGGGCGTCCGGTCTCGACCGCCACCCGCGCCCCCGTGGCCGCCGCACGCAGCGCCAGCACCTGCGCGGTCCACAGACCGCCGATCAACAGGACGTCGTACGGCACCGGGCGGTGGAACCCGATGACTTGCGCACGCCCCTCGGAGTCGGTGCCGATGATCACGCCGTCGTCACCGACCGGCAGCGAGAGCGCGCCCAGGTGCTCGGCGGCCAGGGTGTGCCCCGCATGGCGCGGACCACGCAGTCCCCGCCTCGGCTCGGTGCGATGCCTCACCGTGCGCCTCCCAACGGGAGCGTCGCCAGCACGCCCGGCAACTGCTCGCGGTCCAACCGCAGCAGACGCACCTTGGCGTGCCGTGCGGCCTGCTCCAACGTCCTGCGCACCCTGACCAGTTCGGTATCCGAGCCACCGGTGACGCGAATGTGGCCGGACACGGACACATCGCCCCGGTAGTCGCCCCGGCGCACCGTCAGGCTGAAGGTCGTCGCGTACGCGGGGACCGAGGTCAACAACGAGACGAGACGGGGCAGCGGAGTCGCCCCCCGGCCCAACTCGGGCCAGTGGTCCACCGCATAGACGGTGTGCCAGCGGTCGTCGCACCGCCAGACCCGCGCCGTCTCCGACGTCCTCCGCCGCGGCGCGGCATCCGGGCGTCCGGCGCGGGCCGAGAGGATGGGGTCGGCACACGCGGATGTCGCCATGGCGGAGTGCAACTCCTCCTGGTCCAGCACCGTGGCGCGGAATCCGGCGCCCGTGATCCTGCTCGCCACATGGTCCGCGGCCCGGACCAGACAGCGCTGAGCGCCGCCCACTCCGCCTCCGCGCGCCTCGATGGCGTCCCGGCACAGTTCGGGGTTCAGCTTCAGAGCCACCCAGGTCAGACGCAGCGCGGGCGCCCCGGTCTGCTCCTGGAGCGGCGTGTAGGAGAGCCGTGCCGCCGCCTGCTGCGGCAGATGCTGCGCGGGAGCGGGACGCACCTGCTGCACGAGCTGCGCGGACTCCAGCACGATGTCGTCCATCGAAAGGGCATCGCCCAGCAGGGACAGCGGGAGCGCTCGCGCCCCCTGCGCCGGCCGGAGCGATTCACCACTGGTCTCGACCCGTACGACCGCGGTCAGGAACGTGCCGTCCCCGACCATGCCCACCGTGCGGCGGTTCCGGTCGACGTGGATGTACGGAGCGAAGCCCGGCACGTTCTCCGCCACCGGCGCGAGCTGCGGCTCCGCGTCCGCGGCGACGGCCCTGGCCCCGCGCCGGCGACCACGCAGGAAGAGCGCCGTCGAGAGCCAGTCCTGCACGGCGTGGCCGCGACGGCGCACCAGGGCGAGAAGCACGAGCGGGCAGGCGCCCGCGATCGCGGGCACCAACCAGAAACCACCGAGCACGGCGCCCACCGCGACGATCACCAAGGCCGCTTCGATGAGTACCAGGCGCCGCAGCACGGGACCGGTGCGCCCGGTCCGCGACATCGACCGCAGGGTCGTCGCCGCGGGAGCGTTCACCGATGAGGCGGCTGCCGGCCCCTCCGGCTCACCACCACGTTGCCGACGGGAAGAGCTGGACGCTCGATGGGTGGACCGTCCCGGCCGCTCGCGCGTCATCGCCCCCATCGCTTTTTTTGCCCCCTCGTATCCCTGTTTGCCGTTTCTCTTCACGGGTGTTGACCGGTCGATCACCCTACCTGAGCAGCGACGGTCGAATGCCAACAGGCATAGTAGGGAGCCCGATCGACGACGGTGGCAAGGGCGTGTGTGGGAGCCTGGTCGCCCACTGGGGAAAGAGGCAGCGGACAGATGGCATCGAGGCGGGACGAACTCAACGCCTACACCTTCGCGAAGCGGAGGCTGATCGCACAGTTCCTGCAACCCAGCCCGAGTGGTTCGGAAGAGGGTGCGCCCCGCCCCCTGCGCGCGGTGGTGCCCGGGACGATCGTCGGCGTTGTGATCCTCGCGGCGTTCGGAGCCTGGGGGATGTTCAAACCGGTGGCCCCCCAGAAGTGGGACACCCCCTACGAGAACGTCATCATCGCCAGCAAGTCCACCACGCGCTACGTGGTGTTGAAGACCGACGGAAAGGTACAGCTGCACCCGGTGCTGAACATGTCCAGCGCCAAGCTCCTCCTCGCCCCGGACAAGGGCAAGGTCATCAACGTCGACGAATCGGTCCTCGACAGCGGCAAGATCCCGCACGGCGCCACCCTCGGCATCCCGTACGCGCCGGACCGGCTGCCCGAAGGGGCGGAAGCCGGCTCGAAGAAGCGATGGGCCGTCTGCGAGCGGCCCGGTGAGGGCGGCAGAGCCATCCAGAGGGCGGCATTCGTCCTCGCGGAGCGCGAGTGGGAGAAGACCGACGGCGAGGGACGGCTGCACGGCGGCGAGCTGATGTACGTCGAGGGGCCGGGGCCGGACCGCACCCGCTACATCGTGGACGCGGGCGGCACGGCGTACCAGGTGAAGAAGGACGAACTGCTGCTGCGCACCCTGATCGGCGACGGCCGCGCACCCCAGCGGGTCTCCGCCGCGTGGCTGGACACCCTGCACATCGGGGACGCGGTCGACTTCCCGACCGTTCCCGGAGTGCCCGGCAGCGACGCGGGCGTCGCGGGGAAGCTGGAGCCCGGGGTGAACAAGGTGGGCATGGTCCTCGCGGCGACAGCCGGCACCAGGACCCAGCGCTACGTGGTCCTGCCCGACCGGGTCGCTCCGGTATCGGACTTCGTCGCGAAGCTGCTGCTCAGCAGCCGGGCCCTGGTGGGGCTCGGCCAGGACGGCAAGGAGAGGTCCGTCAGCGCCGGGGCGTTCGAGCCCGGTGAGGCGTTCTGGCAGGAGAAGGACTGGCCCACGAGCGAGCCGGTGCCGGTCAACTCCGCGAGCGCCGCGGCCGGAAGCCGCAACACCGTGTGCAACGTCCTGCGCGGCGTCTCCAAGAAGGACGGGGCCAGCACGCTCAGCACATGGGCGGGCGGAGAGTTCCCCGCGACGCTGCCCACCGGCTCCAGCAGCGCCTATGTGACCCCCGGTTCCGGCCAGCTCTTCCGGCAGTTCAAGGGGGCCGGGGTCGACTCCGGCCCGCTCTTCCTGGTCACCGACACCGGGCTGCGCTACGCCATGCAGTCCAACGGCGACAGCGTGCGGGACGACTCCGGCATCGGTGAATCGGGCTCGAAGGAGGAGAAGGCCCAGCGCCTGCAGGAGGCGCAGCAGGCGCAGAACCGGCTCGGGTACAAGGACGTCGAGCCCGCGCCCGTTCCGGCGGCCTGGTCCTCGTTCCTGCCCACCGGACCGCGCCTGTCGACCGCCGCGGCCCGTCAGCCGCAGGGTTCCTGAAGGAGCGCGCCCGTATGCCGAACCACCACGCCGCCCGCCGGCGCCCGCTGACGGCCGCGGCCGCCACCGCCGTCCTCCTCGCCGCGCTGCCGGTACCGTCCGCGGCCGCGGACGACTCCACCCAGTGCACCTATCCCTCGAAGAAGTACGCGGGCCGCCCCTGGTCCCTGCAGCGCGTTCTGATGGACGAGTTGTGGAAGCAGTCCAGGGGCAAGGGGGTCCGGGTGGCCGTCATCGATACCGGTGTGGACGTCGGACATCCTCAGCTCAAGGGGGCCGTGGACGTCGGCGGCGGCCGCAACTTCCTGCCGAAGGACCTCAAGGACGAGCACGGGAACAAGATCGCGCGCGGTAAGGAGAACGGCACCACGGACACGGTCGGCCACGGCACCAAGGTCGCCGGGATCATCGCCGCGCGCGAGGCCGAGGGCACCGGTTTCACGGGCCTGGCCCCGGAGGCGACGATCATTCCGATCCAGCAGAACGACGCCGAGGGCAACGGAACGGCCGAGACGCTGGCCGCCTCCATCCGCTACGCGGCCGATGTCGCCCAGGCGAACGTGATCAACATCTCCCAGGACACGGCCAACGCGGTGAAGCCCGCGGAGGTGCTGAAGCAGGCGGTGGACGCCGCCCTGGCCAAGGAGATCGTGATCGTCGCCTCCGCCGGCAACGACGGGCTGGACGGCAACGTCAAGGAGACCTACCCGGCCTCGTACGACGGCGTCCTGGCCGTGGCCTCGTCGGACCGCAACAACGAGCGGGCGGCCTTCTCCCAGTCCGGCGAGTTCGTGGGCGTGGCCGCTCCCGGGGTGGACATGATCACAACGGTGCCGGGCGGCGGTCACTGCGCCGACAACGGCACCAGCTTCTCGGCTCCGTACGTCTCGGGGGTCGCCGCCCTCATCAAGGCCAAGCACCCGGGATGGACGCGGCAACAGATCGTCGCCCAGATACAGCAGACCGCGGAACGCTCGGTCGCGGGCCACGACCGGCTGGTGGGCTGGGGTGTCGTCGACCCCGTGCGAGCCCTGACGGAGGACGACAAACCCATCGAACGCCCGGTGGCGGCTGAGGGGGTGAGCAAGGGCCGGGCGCCGGAACCGGCCGAACTCGCCCTCGGCGAGACGGCGGACGAACGCAACGCGCGCCTGGCGACGTATGTGGTGGCGGGCGGGGCGGTACTGGTCGCCGCGATAGCCGGAGCCGCCGTCGCGTTGCGCGACTCCCGGCGGCGATCCGGGAGTGCGGCAGGGCCGGGGCGCGCCTGACAGCCGTCGCGCGAGTGAAGGCGGCGAGGAAGTCACATGCGGCACAAGTGAGTTGGTCCACCCGTAGCCGGTGGATAGAGTGATGCGGTGGGGCCGGACCCGTTCACGCGGTGCGATAGCAACGAACAGCGGTCTGGGCGAACGGGGAAACGGGGGAGGGCGGCCGTGGCCGATCCGGGTGACGGGAGAGATGCGGGCGGTCTCCGGCGTCGTGTCGGCGCGTTGGAGAAGTCCGGGGGCGCGTCGACATGGTGTCGGCGACGCCCGGGGGTTCGGCCGCCGCGCCCCCGAAGCGGAGCGGCGATGACCTGGGGTGCGTTGCGGCCGTGAAGGTTGAGAAGGACCGTCGGAAGACCATCGGCCGGATCGACCGGCTCCGCGTGCGACCCGGTCACGGTCTCATCCGTCCCGCGATGGACCTCCTCAAGGGCAAGGGCGGCCCCGGCGACCCGGGCGCCGGCCTCCTCACCGAGGGAAGGCGCCCAGCTCATCGACCTCTCCCACCTCGTCCGCATCAGCTTCGTCACAGCCCGCCGAGAACGAGGAGGCCGACGGCACCGTCGTGGCAGGCTCCTGCCAGGAGAAGGACGACGGCGGTCGACCGGGCCTGATCCTCGGCGGAGCGGCAGCGGTCACCGCACTCGGCGGCGGGGCCTTCGCCTTGGCCCGTAGAGCCCCGCCCTGTCCGGCCGGCCGCACGCTTCACCCGAACCCACCGGCGAGATCTCCGGCGAGTGATGCCGGATCCGACAAGAGCACCAGAAAGGAAGGCCGAGAACATGGCCGATCAGAAACTCTCGGATGCCGCTCTCCTCAAGCTGGAGGGCGAGCTCTCCACGCGCTTCGACTCCGTGAAGGGCCAGTTGAAGACGTTGCAGGGGACGATCGACAGCCTGGAAGGCGCCTGGAGGGGAATCGGTGCCGGCGCCTTCAACACGAAGCAGGAACAGATCAACCGGAGGATGGTCAGCATCGCCCGTCGGCTCCTCAGGTACCAGGAGGCCATCAAGGCGGCCCGCACCATTTCGGGCAACACCGAGGACGAGATCCGGCAGGCTCTCCTGGGCGTCGACGTGGTCAGCGGCTACTCGGGCGACACGGCCGCGACGGCCAAGACCTCGAACCTCAACGACTTCTGACCCAGTCGCGCGGCCGCACCGCGCACGAGCCCTTCGAACCAAGCCCAGATAACGGGAGGACCGCATGTCGAACAACGACGGCACGATGGTTGTCACTTACGCCAGCCTCGATCTCGCGGCCGGTGCCATTGACCGACAGAGCAAGCAGCTCCAGGAGGACCTCGAGTCCATCAAGCGGATGATCGCCAACGTGTCCGAGCTCTGGGTGGGCGAGGCTAAGAGCGCCTACGACGACGCTCAGCGCGGATGGGACGAGGACGCCCGCGCGATCCAGGCCGCTCTGAGCGAGATCTCTCGCAAGGTGCGCGATGCCGGCACCGCCTACCAGGCGGGGGACAAGCGGGCGCGGGCCAACTTCGAGTAGGCCGGCGGAAATCAGGTCGGGGTGGGCACACACGGGAGGTGCCCACCCCGACCTGTTTTCCGGACGCCGGGCCCGACACGGCGCCGTGCCGGGCCCTCTGCCCCGCTACCGCTCCTGGGCCATGAGCCCGGACTGCACCAGCGGGTTCCCCCGCCGCCGTGTGACGAAGATCCCCCGCCCCGGAGGCATCGGGCGCGGTCGCACGTTGCCGAGGACGTCCCCCTCGTTGGGGTCGCCCGAGAGCATCAGGCCCTGCGCGCCCAGCTCCAGGATGCGCTGCATGAACGACTCGTACACGGCACGTCCGACCCCCGCCGTGCTCCGGGCGATGATGAAGCGGACGCCGACGTCACGGGAGAACGGCAGCAGCTCCGTGAGGCCGGCCAGCGGGTTCCCACTGGACGTGGAGACCAGGTCGTAGTCGTCGACGACCACGTACACCGTCGGGCCGCTCCACCAACTGCGCTCGCGCAACTCCCGCGCCGTGACGTCGGGCGACGGCGTACGGCGCTTCATGAGGTTGTACAGCGCGTCCACGTGGTGCTCCATGTTGTTGGACATGGGAACGTACTCCGCCAGGTGCGTCGGCGGGGTGACGTCCAGGAGCGCTCGCCGGTTGTCGATGACGAAGAACTTGCAGGTGCTCCCGTCGTACCGCTCGCTCAGCTGCTTGATGAGCAGTCGCAGCAGGTTGGACTTGCCGGACTCGCTCTCGCCGAACACCAGGAAGAACGGGTCGCGCTCGAAGTCGAGGAAGACCGGCTCCAGGTTGTTCTCGTCGATACCGAACGCGATGCCCCGCTCCGGATGCGCGTGGCCCGCGGGCAGTTCGTGCACCGGGAGCTGGCGGGGCAGGAGCCGGACGGCCGGGGCGGGAGCCGCAGTCCAGTGCCGGGCGACCTCCTGGTTCATGGCCGCCGTCGCCTCGGAGAGGTCGCTGTCGGAGTTGATGCCGTCGATCCGCGGTACCGCCGCCATGAAGTGCAGCTTTTCCGGAGTGAGGCCACGACCGGGCACACCGGCGGGCACGTTGACCGCGGCCTTGCGGTCCAGCTCGGAGTCCATGACGTCACCGAGCCGCAGTTCGAGCCGGTTCATCAGGTGGTCCTTGAGGTTGGCCCGCACCTCCATGGAACGCGACGCCGTGACGACCAGGTGGATGCCGTACCCGAGGCCGCGAGCAGCGATGTCCAGCACCGCCGGCTCCAGACCCTCGTAGTCCGAACGGAAGTTGCCCCAGCCGTCGATGACCAGGAACACGTCGCCCCACGGCTGGTCCGCCACCGAGATCTCGCCGCGCGCCCGCAGCCTGCGGAAGGTGGCGATGGAGTCGATGCCCGCGCTGCGGAAGTACTCCTCGCGCCGCGTCAGGATCCCGTACACCTCGGAAACCGTGCGCCGCACCCGCTCCGGGTCGAGCCGGGAGGCGATTCCGCCGACGTGCGGCAGACCGGAGACCGACGCCATGCCGCCACCACCGAAGTCGAGCCCGTAGAACTGGACCTCCTGCGGCGTGTGCGTCAGCGCGAAGCCCGCGATGAGGGTGCGCAGCAGCGTGGACTTGCCGGACTGCGGACCGCCGGTGATCTGCATGTGGCCCGCCGCGCCGGAGAAGTCCCGGTAGAGCGTGTCACGCCGCTGCTCGTACGGCTTGTCGACCACGCCGAGCGGTACGACGAGGCGGCCCGAACCCTCGAATCCGGGCTGGGTCAGACCCCGGCCCTCGACCGCGGAGAGCCCCGGCAGGAGTTCGTCCAGCGTCGGCGGGTTGTCCAGCGGAGGGAGCCACACCTGATGCGCGGCGGCACCCCGGCCCTCCAGCCGGCGCACGATCACGTCGAGCACCGTGTCCGCCAGCGCGTCGTCCTCGGACGCGGCCGCCTCCGGTGAGGGCGCCGCGGTCCGCGCGGCCGGCCGCACGTACCGCACCGGCACCGGGGCCGCCGAGAACACCACCGGTGCGCGGTCGACCGGCAGAGGACCGGGGGACGCGGCCGCCTGGGGACCGGATCGGTACACCCCGGAGACGTACGCGGCCTTGAACCGCACCATCTCGTCCGTGCCGTACTTCAGATAGCCGGATCCGGGGACGTTGGGCAGGTGGTAGGCGTCGGGCACGCCCAGTGCCGCGCGGGACTCGCTCTCCGAGAACGTGCGCAGACCGACCCGGTAGGACAGGTAGGTCTCCAGACCGCGCAGCCGGCCCTCCTCCAGGCGCTGCGAGGCCAGCAGCAAGTGGACGCCCAGGGAACGGCCGATGCGCCCGATCTGCACGAACATCTCGATGAAGTCGGGCTTGGCGGTGAGCAGTTCACTGAACTCGTCGATGACCAGGACGAGGGACGGAATCGGCTGCAGCGGGGCGCCTGCCGCGCGCGCCTTCTCGTAGTCGTGGATGTTGGCGTAGTTGCCCGCGTCGCGCAGCATCTCCTGCCGGCGGTTGAGTTCACCGCTGATGGAGTCACCCATGCGGTCCACCAGCGTCAGATCGTCCGCGAGGTTGGTGATCACCGCGGCGACATGGGGCATCTGCGCCATGCCGGCGAAGGTGGCACCGCCCTTGAAGTCCGCGAGAACGAAGTTCAGCGTCTCCGAGGTGTGGGTGACGGCGAGGCCGAGGACCAGCGTGCGCAACAGCTCGGACTTCCCGGAACCGGTGGCACCGACGCACAGTCCGTGCGGCCCCATGCCCTCCTGGGCCGCTTCCTTGAGGTCCAGCATCACGGGGCCGCCGTTCTCGCCGACGCCGATCGGGACCCGCAGCCGCTCCGCCTGGGAGCGGGACCGCCAGGTCCTGCCGACATCGATCGAGGCCGCGTCACCGAGGTTCAGCAGATCGGTGAACTCAAGGTTGGCGAGCAGCGGTTCGTCGTCGTCCCCGCCCGACGCCACCCGGAGCGGCGCCAGTTGGCGCGCCAGTGCTTCGGCGGCCTCCTGGCCGAGCAGGTCGGGAAGGCCGTCGTAGACCAGACCGTGCCCGGACTCCAGCCGCAGTGCATGGGGGCGGACCACGATCGACAGGCCGCCGCGCGCTCCGTTCACCTCACCCGGTACCACCTCGACGACCGTCACGCCCTGGAGGCCCTCCGCCGCGGCGAGAGCCGACACCGGCGATACGGACGGGCCGTCCAGCAGGACGACGATATGGGGCTGGTCCATGAGCGGCTGGCCATCGGGCTGGAAGCGCGGCCGCCCGTCGAGCCGGCCCGCGAGCATCTCCTCCAGCTCCGCGACATCGGTGGTGATCAGGCGGCGGCTTCCGGCACCGTCGACGAGGCTTGGCGCCTGGACGTGCGGAAGCCACTTCGCCCATTCCCAGTGCGGAGCGGCGTCCTCGGTCGTCGCGAGCGCGATGACCAGGTCCTCGGGGGAGTGCAGTGAGGCCAGCGAACAGAGCATCGCCCGGGCCGTGGAGCGGACGGACTCCGCCTCGCCGCTGACGGTCAGGTGGTAGAAGGCCCGCAGCGAGATCGCCATCGGAAGGCCGTCCACCGAGCCGTGGGCGTTCAGGAACTGCTGCATCGCCCCGGCGGTCAACGGCTCCAACTCGTCGACCGGTGCGGTCTCGGGCGCGACGAGGGGCGTGGCGAGTTCCTGGGTGCCCAGACCGACGCGTACCTGCGCGAAGTCGGCGTCGCCGACGCGGCGCTCCCAGACCCGGCTGCCCTCGGCGACGAGCGCCCACAACTGCTCGGGGGACGGGTGGAGATAGAACTGCGCGTCGCGCTGCTCGTGGGCCGTCCGGAGAACGGCGCGTCTGGTCTGCGTGAGGTATTTGAGATAGTCCCGCCGCATGTCGGCGAGCTGCCCCTGGGCGCCCCGCCGGAAGCGGACGACCATCGCGATGGTCATGGCGACCGTCGATGCGATCATGATGACGCCCATGATCCGCATGACCGGGTTCGGCGTCATGAAGAAGAAGACGACGGAACCGCCCATGCCGAGCATCGGCAGCAGTTGCATCATCACCCCCTCCTGCTGACCGCGAGGAAGCTCGGGCGGAGGTTGCAACTGCACCTGCTCGTCCGGCACTTCCGAAGGCAGTACCCGCGGTGGGCGCTTGACGACGATCTGACTCACGGATCACCAATTCCCTTGACGGACAGAGCTGTTCGTATCGGCGCCCCCGTGGCGACGGACTCCATCCGCGGCAGGATCCTACTGGCGTACCGATCACCCAGGAGCGATAAGGTGTCGCGATGCGCGTGAGCATCCGCCGACTACCGCAAGGAAACGGTCATTCGGGGCGCGAGCGAGGCCCGCGGCCCCGGGGCGGATCAGTTCGATGACGAGGGGGAGCAGCAGGTGACCATGACGGCCCAGACGGCGGCCACCGGACAGGGCCGGACGGGCCCCGGAGTTCCGGCCGGCAAAGGAACCGGATTCTGCCGGGTCACGGTCGTCGCGCCCGACAGCCGCGTCGACGTGGCGCTGCCCGAGGACATGCCCGTAGCCGATCTCTACCCGGAGATCCTCCGGCTGTCGGGACAGAGCCCCGCTCCGGGCGCCCCGGTCGGCTATCACCTGGTGCGCCGCGACGGCACCGTCCTCGACGGCGGGCGCACCCTGATCGGCCAGCGCGTCCTCGACGGCGAACTGCTGTCCCTGCGGCCCTTCTCCGAGTCGCTCCCCCCTGCGGTCTTCGACGATGTCTCGGACGCCGTCGCCACCGCCGTGGTCCGGGACCGCGCGCTCTGGGGGGACGGCCTCATGCGCGGGGCCGGACTCTTCGGCGGGTCGCTCCTGCTGGTCCTGCTCGGTTTCGTGCTGTGGGCCTCCGCTCCCCGCCACGACACGCACGGCCTGCCGGGCATCCTGGCCGCCGTCGTCGGCGTGCTCTCCCTCGCGCTCGCCTGCGTACGCGCGCGGGTGTACGACGACCGGGGATCGGCCATGGCCCTGGGCATCGGCGCGCTGGCGAACGCCGCAGTCGCCGGTGCCGGGCTGCTGCCGCCCGGCGGGGGACAGGGCGTCGGCAGGCTCCAGTTCCTGCTCGCCTGCGCCGCCGTCCTGGTGGTGTCGGTCATTCTCATGATCGCCGCCCCGAGCGGGGACGGCCCCTTCGTCGCGTTCGTGTTCGCCGCCGCCATCGGCCTGCTGGTGACCTTCGTCGAGATCCTGACAGGGATGGAATCGGTCGAGGCGGCCGCGGTGTGCGCCCCGCTCTCCGTGGGGGTGCTCGCCTTCCTGCCGGGGCTCTCCACCCGTTTCGCGCGCCTCCCGATCGGCTTTGAACCGCCCCGCACCACCGTCGGTGACTACGGGGCGTCCGAACCGGAACCGCAGGGCCCGGTCGACGCCGACCGCATCGCCGTCCAGGCGCGACGCGGCCACGAACTGCTCGTCGGTCTGGTCGGCGGATGCGCGCTGGTGGCCGTGGGCGCCTCGACCCTCCTGGGATTCTCGGACAACGGCTGGGGCCAGTTGCTGGCGCTCGCCACCGGGATCGCCATGCTGATGCGGTCCCATCTGTTCCGCTACACCGCCCAGGTCGGTTGCGTCCTGGCGGCGGGACTCGGCTCACTGGTGCTCCTGGGGGTCGGTCTGGCCCTCAATCCGCCGACCGCCGTGCTGCGCGAGGCCCTTGCCGGCGACGGCACCGCGCTCGACATCCGCACGATCTGGCTCGCCGCCGCCGTCGCGGGTGCCGCCGCCCTGGTCATCGCCATCGGGCTGATCGTGCCGCGCAAGGGCGTCACCCCCTTCTGGGGGCGCTTTCTGGAGATCGCCGAAGCGTGTGTGCTGCTGACGCTGATGCCCCTGTGCCTCGCCGTCTTCGACCTCTACCACTCGATCCGCTCGCTCACCGGCTGACCCCCGCCGGACCCGCGGCCGTCACCGGCGTGCGTCCCCCGCACGGGGGACTGGTACGCTGTGTGACGGCCGTTTGTGTACGCGCTCCCGGATCATCCTGGGGGCAGCGCCCATCGGACCCTCGCCCCCGAGTAACGGAAGCCCCCCTGAGACCAGACCAGGGGCACTCGCGGGCGCATCGAACACCCAATGAGGAGTACCGCGTGTCGCTCGACGCCGCCACGAAGAAGCAGATCATGGCCGAGTTCGCCACCAAGGAGGGTGACACCGGTTCCCCCGAGGTCCAGGTCGCGATGCTCTCCCGCCGCATCTCGGACCTGACGGAGCACCTCAAGACCCACAAGCACGACCACCACTCCCGCCGTGGTCTGCTGATCCTCGTCGGCCAGCGCCGCCGCCTGCTGCAGTACCTGGCCAAGAAGGACATCCAGCGCTTCCGTGCGCTGGTCGACCGCCTCGGCATCCGCCGCGGCGCGGCCGGCGCCAAGTAAGACGCCGTGAAGGGAGCGGTTCCCGCCACCGAGGGGGCCGCTCCCTTCGCCGTACGCACATCTGTACGCACAGTATCCGTGCGGGTCGCAGCGGGCCGATCCGTGCGACCGGAATGCCAAGCCGACCCGGATCTCAGTAACCTGGTCGCAGAAACATCCCGTGGACGAGCGAGAAGCGGACTCCCCGCCGCCGGTCCTCGGTAGTGGCCCCCGGCCCAACGACCGGGTGCTTCGATCGAAGACCGGCCCGTCGAAGGAGCGCTTCTCCGCAACCGCCCACCGCCACACGGGCGCGTGGGCGAAAAGACGATATGTATCGGAGAGAACGCTAGTGGAGAACGAGACCCACTACGCCGAGGCCGTCATCGACAACGGCACCTTCGGCACCCGTACCATCCGCTTCGAGACGGGCCGCCTGGCCAAGCAGGCCGCCGGCTCCGCCGTGGCGTACCTGGACGACGACACCATGGTGCTGTCGGCCACCACCGCCTCCAAGAAGCCCAAGGACCAGCTCGACTTCTTCCCCCTGACGGTGGACGTCGAGGAGCGGCAGTACGCCGCCGGCAAGATCCCCGGCTCCTTCTTCCGCCGCGAGGGCCGTCCCTCCGAGGACGCCATCCTCACCTGCCGTCTGATCGACCGCCCGCTGCGCCCCTCCTTCAAGAAGGGCCTGCGCAACGAGGTCCAGATCGTCGAGACGATCATGGCCCTCAACCCCGACCACCTGTACGACGTGGTCGCGATCAACGCCGCCTCCTGCTCCACGCAGCTGGCCGGCCTGCCCTTCTCCGGCCCGGTCGGCGGCACCCGCGTCGCCCTGATCCGGGGCCAGTGGGTCGCCTTCCCGACGCACACCGAGCTGGAGGAGGCCGTCTTCGACATGGTCGTCGCCGGCCGCGTCCTTGAGGACGGCGACGTCGCGATCATGATGGTCGAGGCCGAGGCCACCGAGAAGACCATCCAGCTCGTCAAGGACGGCGCCGAGGCCCCGACCGAGGAGGTCGTCGCCGCCGGTCTCGAGGCCGCGAAGCCGTTCATCAAGGTCCTGTGCAAGGCCCAGTCGGACCTCGCCGCCAAGGCCGCCAAGCCCACCGGCGAATTCCCGGTCTTCCTGGACTACGAGGACGACGTCTACGCGGCCCTCGCCGACTCCGTGACCGCCGAGCTGGCCCAGGCGCTCACCGTCGCGGGCAAGCAGGACCGCGAGGCCGAGCTGGACCGCGTCAAGGAGCTCGCCGCCGAGAAGCTCCTCCCGGCCTTCGAGGGCCGCGAGAAGGAGGTCTCCGCCGCGTACCGCGCGCTGACCAAGAAGCTGGTCCGCGAGCGCATCATCAAGGACAAGGTCCGCATCGACGGCCGCGGCGTCACGGACATCCGTACGCTCGCCGCCGAGGTCGAGGCCATCCCGCGGGTGCACGGTTCGGCCCTGTTCGAGCGCGGCGAGACCCAGATCCTGGGCGTCACCACCCTCAACATGCTGCGCATGGAGCAGCAGCTGGACACCCTCTCCCCGGTGACCCGCAAGCGCTACATGCACAACTACAACTTCCCGCCGTACTCGGTCGGCGAGACCGGCCGCGTGGGCTCGCCCAAGCGCCGCGAGATCGGCCACGGCGCCCTCGCCGAGCGCGCCATCGTGCCGGTGCTGCCGTCGCGCGAGGAGTTCCCGTACGCGATCCGCCAGGTCTCCGAGGCGCTGGGCTCCAACGGCTCGACGTCCATGGGCTCGGTCTGCGCCTCCACCATGTCGCTGCTGAACGCCGGTGTGCCCCTCAAGGCCGCCGTCGCCGGTATCGCCATGGGCCTGATCTCCCAGGAGATCGACGGCAAGACCCACTACGTCGCCCTCACCGACATCCTCGGTGCGGAGGACGCCTTCGGCGACATGGACTTCAAGGTCGCCGGGACGAGGCAGTTCGTCACCGCGCTCCAGCTCGACACCAAGCTCGACGGCATTCCCGCCTCGGTCCTGGCCGCCGCGCTGAAGCAGGCCCGCGACGCCCGCCTCCACATCCTCGACGTGATGAACGAGGCCATCGACGTCCCGGACGAGATGTCCCCGAACGCCCCGCGGATCATCACCGTCAAGATCCCGGTGGACAAGATCGGCGAGGTCATCGGCCCCAAGGGCAAGATGATCAACCAGATCCAGGAGGACACCGGCGCCGACATCACGATCGAGGACGACGGCACGATCTACATCGGTGCCGCCGACGGACCGGCCGCCGAGGCCGCCCGCGCCACGATCAACTCGATCGCCAACCCGACCATGCCGGAGGTCGGTGAGCGCTACCTGGGCACGGTCGTGAAGACCACCACCTTCGGAGCGTTCGTCTCCCTCATGCCCGGCAAGGACGGTCTGCTGCACATCTCGCAGATCCGCAAGCTCGCCGGCGGCAAGCGTGTGGAGAACGTCGAGGACGTGCTCGGCGTCGGGAGCAAGGTCCAGGTCGAGATCGCCGAGATCGACTCGCGCGGCAAGCTGTCCCTCGTCCCCGTGATCGAGGGCGAGGACGACGACAAGAAGGACGACGCCGACAAGTGACGGCCCGTAGCTCAGCGACGACGGCCCGTGCCTCCTCGAAGGCGCGGGCCGTCGCCCGTACCCAAACGCTTCTCAAGGGGACCGACGGCACCGGCACGGTCCGGCGCACCGTCCTCCCCGGTGGTCTGCGCGTCGTCACCGAGACCCTGCCCACCGTCCGCTCCGCCACTTTCGGGATCTGGGCCGGCGTCGGTTCCCGCGACGAGACCCCCACCCTGAACGGCGCGACGCACTACCTCGAACATCTCCTGTTCAAGGGCACGGCCCGGCGCAGCGCCCTCGACATCTCCGCCGCGATCGAGGCGGTCGGCGGCGAGATGAACGCCTTCACGGCGAAGGAGTACACCTGCTACTACGCGCGGGTCCTCGACACCGACCTGCCGCTGGCCATCGACGTCGTCTGCGACATGCTGACCGGCTCGCTGATCACCCCCGAGGACGTCGATGCCGAGCGCGGCGTCATCCTTGAGGAGATCGCCATGACGGAGGACGACCCGGGCGACTGCGTGCACGACCTGTTCGCGCACACGCTGCTCGGCGACACCCCGCTCGGCCGCCCGGTCCTCGGTACCGTCGACACCGTCAACGCGCTCGACCGCGACCGGATCGTCCGCTTCTACAAGAGGCACTACGACCCCACCCGGCTGGTCGTCGCCGCCGCGGGCAACGTCGACCACGCCACGGTCGTACGCCACGTCCGCAAGGCGTTCGAACGCGCCGGTGCCCTGTCCCGCACCGATGCCGTGCCCGTGGGCCCGCGCGCCGGTTCCCGCGCCCTGCGCACCGCGGGCCGGGTCGAGCTGCTCGACCGCAGGACGGAGCAGGCCCACGTCGTCCTCGGCATGCCCGGTCTGTCCCGCGCCGACGAACGCCGCTGGGCCCTGGGAGTCCTCAGCGCCGCGCTCGGCGGCGGCATGAGCTCGCGTCTCTTCCAGGAGGTGCGGGAGAAGCGCGGCCTCGCCTACAGCGTCTACTCGTACACCTCCGGCTTTGCCGACTGCGGGCTGTTCGGCGTCTACGCGGGCTGCCGGCCCGGCCAGGTCCACGACGTCCTCAAGATCTGCCGCGACGAGTTGGACCGGGTAGCGTCCGAGGGGCTGAGCGACGAGGAGGTCGGTCGGGCGATCGGGCAGCTCTCCGGCTCCACGGTCCTCGGCCTGGAGGACACCGGAGCGCTGATGAACCGCATAGGCAAGAGCGAACTGTGCTGGGGCCACCAGATGTCGGTCGACGACATGCTGGCCCGGATGGCCCGGGTCACCCCCGATGACGTCCGCGCGGTCGCGGGCGAGGTCCTCGGACACCGCCCCTCGCTCTCCGTCATCGGCCCGCTCAAGGACAAGCAGGCCGACCGCCTCGAAGAAGCGGTCTCCTAACCACCTGTAAGGAAGCAGAGCACATGAGCAAGCTGCGCGTGGCCGTTCTCGGCGCCAAGGGCCGCATCGGGTCCGAGGCGGTACGAGCCGTCGAGGCCGCCGACGACATGGAGCTGGTGGCGGCCCTGGGCCGCGGCGACAGGCTGGAGACCCTCGTGGACTCCGGCGCCCAGGTCGCCGTCGAACTCACCACCCCCGCGTCGGTGATGGGCAACCTCGACTTCTGCGTACGGCACGGCATCCACGCCGTCGTCGGCACGACGGGCTGGACCGACGAACGGCTCGCGCGGCTGGAGACCGGGCTGGCCGCCTCCCCGGAGACCGGGGTGCTCATCGCGCCGAACTTCTCCATCGGCGCCGTCCTCACGATGCGGTTCGCGCAGCAGGCCGCCCGCTACTTCGAGTCCGTCGAGGTGGTGGAGCTGCACCACCCGGGCAAGGCCGACGCGCCCTCGGGGACGGCGACCCGCACCGCCCAGCTGATCGCCGAGGCCCGGCGCAAGGCCGGCCTGGCCCCGCAGCCGGACGCCACCGTCACGGCCCTGGACGGCGCGCGCGGCGCGGACGTCGACGGGGTACCGGTGCACGCGGTCCGGCTCCGCGGCCTCCTCGCCCATCAGGAGGTGCTGCTCGGCGGCGAGGGCGAGACGCTCACGATCCGGCACGACTCCCTGCACCACAGCAGCTTCATGCCGGGCATCCTGCTCGGCGTGCGCCGCGTGGTGGCCGCTCCCGGGCTCACGTTCGGCCTGGAACACTTCCTCGACCTGGACTGACCGGGCCCGCCATGCGCGCAAAGATCACGTATTTCGTCACCGCCGCCGTCCTGGTCTTCTACTTCGTCCTGGTCGGCAGCCGTGGCGTCCTGCTCATCAAGCACGGGACCCCGCTGACGGTGGTCTTCGGGGTCGCGGTGCTGATCCTGCCGGTGATCGGGGCCTGGTTCCTCTGGAAGAACACCCAGTTCGTGGCGCGAGCCAACGCGCTGGCGGCGGAACTCGACGCTGAGGGCGGCCTGCCCGTCGACGAGCTGGTCCGCACCCCCTCCGGCCGTATCGACCGCGACTCGGCCGACGAGGTGTTCGCCCGGCGCCGCGCGGAGACCGAGGATTCTCCGGACGACTGGCGCTGCTGGTTCCGGCTGGCCGTCGCCTATCAGGACGCGAGGGACACCCCCAGGGCCCGGAAGGCCATGCAGCGTGCCATCGCCCTGCACGCGTCGGTGGCGTCCTCCGGGTCCGGCAAGGGGGCGGAGCGCGCCGGTTCCCGCTCCTCCGGCCTCTGAGCGGGCTTCTCGAACGGGCAGGGGCCCGGCAGCCGCCGTCCACGGCTTCCGGGCCCCTGCGGCGATCGGCCGCCTCAGCCCCGCCGGTACTCGTCCGCCCACACCTCGACCGTGTCGGCGGCACGGTCGAACGCCTCGGGCCGCGAGAGGAAGTCCGCGTTGTTGTCGGTGAGCAGCAGCTCCATGTTCTCGCCGCTCCGGCCGACGACGACCAGCGCCTGGCCCTGCACCGTGCGCGGGAACCCGAGCCACCGCACCGGCTGCTGCACCGTGCGGACCGCCGATACCTGGCCCCAGGGCAGGGTCGTCGTCGAGAGGAAGCCCACCCGGCGCACCCCGTGGCGGCTCACCCAGGCGCCCATCCGAAGCATCCGCAGGGCGCTGGCGATGATCGCGGCGGCCAGCCCCAGGCACACGGCCGCACCGGGCAAGGCCCCGGCGAACGCGGTGATCATCCCCGCGAGAAGGACGAACGACGCGAGCAGCAGCAGCCCGGCCGCGGCCCCGACCCGCCAGGGTCCGGGGCGGTACGGGCGTCGCCAGCCGTCGTGGTCGTCGAACGGCAGCGCTACGTCCTCGGCGTCCGCGTCAAACGCGCGGTCGGCCGTCAGGAAGGGCAGGGGCACGACTGATCCTCACTCACAAGCACGCTCGATTGCTGTGCCCGGTGAGGCTACCGAGGAGATCACCGGCGCGACCACCCCAGGGGGCGGTCCGGGGAGGCGGCGCTCAGTGGCCGTCCGCGGCCTCGGTCTGCTGGGGGTGTGATGCGCTCTGCGGACTCAGCGCCGGGATGCCGAGCACCAGGGACCCCACGAGCCCTGCGACGACCGTGAGCCCGACGAGCGAGCGGGCGGCCAGCTGGGAGGCGCTGGCACGTTCCCGCGGGGGCGGCGTGACGTTGCTGCGGAACTGGTCGGCCTCGGCCACGAACGCGAACGGGACGGACTCACGCCGGCGGAACATGGCGAAGATCTCCTTGAACTCTCTGGTTACTGCTGTTATTGAGACAGACGCACGAACGGCCCGTTTGGTGCCCCGAATCGCCGAATACGTCGAAGAAGTCCTCCGGCGGGCCTTCCCGGCCGCGTTGTCGGTGGCGGCCCGTAGAGTGGGCGCCGCCCGAGCGACGCGATTGGAAGGACCCCGCCGGTGACCGACACCCCCGAGCCCGCAAAGCCCAGTTTCCGCAGCGATGTCACGGTCGAGCTGGTGAAACACAGCGCGGGCGACGCCGACGTCCTGTTCGCGGCGCGCGTCTCCACGGCCGGTGAGCAGTCTCTGGAGGAGGTCACGAAGGACCCCGAGCGCTCCAAGGGGCTCATCAACTTCCTGATGCGCGACCGCCACGGCAGCCCGTTCGAGCACAACTCGATGACCTTCTTCATCAGCGCCCCGATCTTCGTGTTCCGCGAGTTCATGCGTCACCGCGTGGGCTGGTCGTACAACGAGGAATCGGGTCGCTACCGCGAGCTGGAGCCGGTCTTCTACGTCCCGGACGAGTCCCGCAAGCTCGTCCAGCAGGGTCGTCCCGGCAAGTACGAGTTCGTCGAGGGCACGCAGGCCCAGCACGAGCTCACCGGCCGGGTCATGGAGGACTCCTACCGCCATGCGTACGAGGCGTACCAGGAGATGCTCGCCGCCGGGGTGGCCCGCGAGGTCGCCCGCTCGGTGCTCCCCGTCGGCCTGTACTCCTCGATGTACGCCACGTGCAACGCCCGTTCGCTGATGCACTTCCTCGGCCTGCGCACCCAGCACGAACTGGCGAAGGTGCCGTCCTTCCCCCAGCGGGAGATCGAGATGGTGGGCCAGCGGATGGAGGAGCACTGGGCCCGGCTCATGCCGCTCACCCATGCAGCCTTCAACAAAAACGGACGCGTTGCCCCGTAAGCGGTGTCCATATTGCGGCGTTTCGTGAAGTTCATCTAGGCTGATCAAACGGACCCGGCACTGCTTGAACCCCCGAGCAGGCAGTGTCGGGCTCCTATGGTGTGTGCCCCCGAGGGGTCCGCAGGCCCTAAGCAGCGAGTAGCGTGTTACCCATGGCTCCGATCTCCACTCCGCAGACCCCCTTCGGGCGGGTCCTCACCGCCATGGTCACGCCCTTCACGGCGGACGGCGCACTCGACCTCGACGGCGCCCAGCGGCTCGCCACCCATCTGGTGGACGCAGGCAACGACGGCCTGATCATCAACGGCACCACCGGCGAGTCCCCGACCACCAGCGACGCGGAGAAAGACCAGCTCGTCAGGGCGGTACTGGAAGCGGTGGGGGACCGGGCCCACGTCGTCGCCGGCATCGGCACCAACGACACCCGGCACAGCGTCGAACTCGCCCGCACAGCGGAGCGCTCCGGTGCGCATGGCTTGCTCGCGGTCACGCCGTACTACAACAAGCCCCCGCAGGAGGGCCTCTTCCGCCACTTCTCGGCCATCGCGGACGCCACCGAACTGCCGGTGATGCTCTACGACATCCCCGGCCGCAGCGGTGTGCCCATCGAGACGGAGAC
This sequence comes from Streptomyces sp. NPDC052042, assembly GCF_044548345.1. Taxonomy (NCBI): domain Bacteria; kingdom Bacillati; phylum Actinomycetota; class Actinomycetes; order Kitasatosporales; family Streptomycetaceae; genus Streptomyces; species Streptomyces sp. NPDC052042. The sequence continues at coordinate 492,287 of NZ_JBIUBU010000003.1, forward strand.
GCTGGTCCGGCTCTCCGAGCATCCGCGCATCGTCGCCAACAAGGACGCCAAGGGCGACCTCGGCCGCGCGAGTTGGGCCATCTCCCGGTCCGGTCTCGCCTGGTACTCCGGCGACGACATGCTCAACCTGCCGCTCCTCTCCGTCGGCGCCGTCGGCTTCGTCTCCGTCGTCGGCCACATCGTCACCCCCGAGCTGCGCGCCCTCATCGAGGCGTACCTCGGCGGCGACGTCCAGAAGGCCACGGAGATCCACCAGAAGCTCCTGCCGGTCTTCACCGGAATGTTCCGCACCCAGGGTGTGATCACTACCAAGGCCGCCCTGGCGCTCCAGGGTCTTCCCGCGGGCCCGCTGCGCCTCCCCCTGGTCGAACTCACCGCCCAGGAGACGGCACAGCTCGAGATCGACCTCGCCGCCGGCGGGGTAGAGCTGTGACCACGGACTTCACAACTGAATAAAAGAAGAAAAATCTTCGACAGCGACACGACGGACAACAGCAAGTGCACGAATGACATGTGCGCCACGTGCCCAAGCGGCACGTGGCGCGCGTGGTAAGGAGAGTCTTTTGAGTCATCCGCACCCTGAACTCGGCGCTCCGCCGAAGCTGCCCAAGGGCGGCCTCCGCGTCACCCCGCTCGGTGGCCTGGGCGAGATCGGCCGGAACATGACGGTCTTCGAGTACGACGGCCGTCTGCTCATCGTCGACTGCGGTGTTCTCTTCCCCGAGGAGGAGCAGCCCGGAGTCGATCTGATCCTGCCCGACTTCACCACGATCCGGGACCGCCTCGACGACGTCGAAGGCATCATCCTCACGCACGGGCACGAGGACCACATCGGTGGTGTCCCGTATCTGCTGCGTCTGAAGCCGGACATCCCGCTCATCGGTTCCAAGCTGACCCTCGCGCTGATCGAGGCGAAGCTCCAGGAGCACCGCATCCGCCCGTACACCCTTGAGGTTGAGGAGGGCAAGCGCGAGCGCGTCGGTGTCTTCGACTGCGAGTTCATCGCGGTCAACCACTCCATCCCGGACGCCCTCGCGGTCGCCATCCGCACTCCCGCGGGCATGGTCGTCGCGACCGGCGACTTCAAGATGGACCAGCTCCCGCTGGACGGCCGGCTCACCGACCTGCACGCGTTCGCCCGGCTGAGCGAGGAGGGCATCGACCTTCTGCTCTCGGACTCGACCAACGCGGAGGTGCCCGGTTTCGTACCGCCGGAGCGGGACATCTCCAACGTCCTGCGCACGGTCTTCGCCAACGCCCACAAGCGCATCATCGTGGCGAGCTTCGCCAGCCACGTCCACCGCATCCAGCAGATCCTGGACGCGGCCCACGAGTACGGCCGCAGGGTCGCCTTCGTCGGGCGCTCGATGGTGCGCAACATGGGCATCGCCCGCGATCTCGGCTATCTGAAGGTCCCCGCGGGCCTGGTGGTCGATGTCAAGACGCTCGACGACCTCCCCGACGACGAGGTGGTGCTGGTCTGCACGGGTTCCCAGGGCGAGCCGATGGCCGCGCTGTCCCGCATGGCCAACCGTGACCACCAGATCCGGATCGTCCAGGGCGACACCGTGATCCTGGCGTCGTCGCTGATCCCGGGCAACGAGAACGCGGTCTACCGCGTGATCAACGGCCTGAGCCGCTGGGGTGCCAATGTGGTCCACAAGGGCAATGCCAAGGTCCACGTCTCCGGGCACGCCTCGGCCGGCGAGCTGCTGTACTTCTACAACATCTGCCGGCCGAAGAACCTGATGCCGGTGCACGGCGAGTGGCGCCATCTGCGGGCCAACGCCGAACTCGGCGCCCTCACCGGTGTACCCAAGGACCACATCGTCATCGCGGAGGACGGTGTCGTCGTCGACCTCGTCGACGGCAGGGCCAAGATCGCCGGCAAGGTCCAGGCAGGTTACGTGTACGTCGACGGCCTCTCCGTCGGTGATGTCACCGAGACCTCCCTCAAGGACCGCCGCATCCTCGGCGAGGAGGGCATCATCTCGGTCTTCGTCGTCGTCGACAGCACCACCGGCAAGATCACGGGCGGCCCCCACATCCAGGCCCGCGGATCCGGCATCGACGACTCCGCCTTCGACGCCGTCATCCCGAAGGTCGAGGACGCGCTCAACAAGTCCGCGCAGGACGGGGTGGTGGAGCCGCATCAGCTCCAGCAGCTCATCCGCCGCTCGGTGGGCAAGTGGGTCTCGGACACCTACCGTCGGCGCCCGATGATCCTCCCCGTCGTCGTCGAGGTCTGACCCCGGCGCACGCGTCGGTCCGGAGCGGGGTGCCCCGATTTGCATCGGGGCACCCCGCTCCAGTACGTTTACGGCTCCGCCCGACCGCGCAGCGCCGCCGCGAGCACTTGTGCCCGCGGTCCCGCAGCGGGGCGGAATTCCGACTCAGAGCCTCTGATAAAGTCGGGCTGCCGAAAGGCGAAGGCATTCCAACGGCCACCGGAATTGGAATTCGAACCGGAAACGGAACGGAAAAAGAATCTGGTACGGTTGGGCTCGACGGAAAGGGAAACGCGAAAGCGTGGATCTGGAAGTCGAGTGAAAATTCTTCTGCTTCGCAGGGGGCCCGTTTCGACCGGGAATCGGACGCGAAAGAGTCTGATAGAGTCGGAAACGCAAGACCGAAGGGAAAAGCCCGGAGGAAAGCCTGGACCGGATGGTCGGGGTGAGTACGAAGGAAGCGTCCGTTCCTTGAGAACTCAACAGCGTGCCAAAAGTCAACGC
>NZ_JBIUBU010000004.1:0-412159 GCF_044548345.1 Streptomyces sp. NPDC052042
GGAATCGTGGTGACCACCTTCTTGCCGCGGACGGCGCCGGCGATGCCCAGCTCGCGCATCAGACGTTCGACGGTGCAGCGGGCCACCGTGTGACCGTGCCGGTTCAGCTCCCGCCAGATCTTCCTCGCCCCGTAGACACGGTAGTTGTCGGTGTGGACCTGGCGGACCAGCTCCTTGAGTTCCGTGTCCCGCACGGTACGGGCGGACGGGACGGCCAGTCGTTTCTTTTGGGCGTAGTAGGTGGAAGGGGCGATCTTGCAGTCGTGCTCGGTGAGTGTCCTGCAGATCGGCTCGACCCCGCCGAAGCGGTCCCGGTGCTCGTCGATGAAGGTTACGAGCGCGTGTGTGGCCGGTCGAGCTCGGCCGCGAAGAAACTCGCCGCCGCCTTGAGGATCTCGTTCGCCCGCTTCAGCTCGGCGATCTCCTTCTTCATCGCCTTGAACTGGGCCGATTCCTCCGTCGTCGTCCCCGGCCGCGTCCCCGCATCGATCTCGTGCTGCTTCAGCCAGTTCCGCAGCGTCTCGCGGGAACCGATGCCGAGCTTGTCGGTGACCGCCTGCAGAGCGGCCGTCTCGTTCGGGTAGTCGCCGCGCACCTCGGCAACCATGCGCACCGCACGACGGCGGAGCTCAAGCGGGTAACGGGAAGGTCGTGCCATGACTCGATCCTTTCATGAAATCGAGTCTCCATTCGAATCGGGGCGGTTCACCCCGACGAGCCAAAGTCAGTATGGACCCGGCCGCGGAGAAAGCCCCCGACCTGATCGGCCGCGACTTCACCGCGAGCGAACCGAACACGAAGTACGTCGGCGACAACACTTATCTCCCGTTGGAGAGCGGGAAGTTCCTCTACCTGGCCACCGTCATCGACCTCGCCTCGCGCCGCCTGGCCGGGTGGGCGATCGCGGATCACCTGCGCACCGAGCTTGTCACCGACGCGCTGGCCACCGCCGAGCGATGCCGGGTCAGCCTCGCCGGGCGGTCATACACACCGACCACGGCGCCCAGTAAACGAGCCGGGCGTTCGCCGACGCCTGCCTCAGAGCCGGCGTCCGCCAGTCCATGAGCACGATCGGCTCCAGCGCGGACAACGCGCTCGCCGAGTCCTTCAACGCGACGTTCAAACGCGAGACGCCGCAAGGCCGCAAGAGCTGGTCCAGCGAGCGCGAGGCCCGCCTCGACGCGTTCCGCAGGCTGCACCGCTACAACACCCGACGCCATCACTCCGGCCTCGGGCACCGCAGCCCGATCGCCTACGAGGCAGCGTCCGGAACAACATCAACTACGCTGACAGCAGGCGCATAAGCCCTGCCCAGGATCCGGGGTCAAGGCCCGAGGTCGCCAGGCCTGCCTTGTTCGAATCGGTGAGCGCGCGTTCCAGCAGCCCGTTGACTGCTTGCCGCGCGGCCGGGCGCCTGCCCGGCCGCGCAAAACCGTCAGGCGAGTGTATCCGCGGCTTCCGCCAGGATCTTGGGGAGTAGGCCGCCATGACTCAGCCATACGGTCTCATCCTGGGTCATCACACTACTGAGAAGGGTGACCTCGATAAGGAGCCGGCCGTCCTTGAAGACGCGGAGGTTGGCGCGACCGCCTGGCTGCAGAGCGTTCTCCGCCCCGATCAGGTCGAACGTCTCCTCGCCGCTTATGTCGAGCACCGCGTCAGGGGGAAGCTGGAGGGGGAGAATACCCATGGCGGCGAGGTTCGTCCGGTGGATGCGTTCGAAACTTCGAGCTATGACGGCGTGCACTCCCAGCAGGCGAGTGGCCTTGGCAGCCCAGTCACGTGCGGATCCCGCACCATAGCCGTACCCGGCTACAACGACCGCAGGCTCTCGTCGCTCGGCGTAGAGCGCGGCTGCTGCGGACACCGGAAGTACTGTTCCTTCCGGGAACAGCCGGGTTCTGCCGCCTTCCGTATCCAATAGGAGGTTGTGCAGGCGAGGATTGGCGAAGGCGCCGCGCACCATCACATCGTGGTTGAGGCGCCGCGCGCTGAAGCTGGCGAATCGGTGTGCGGGCACGCCTCGTTCGCCGAGCCAGTTGCCCGCTGCGGATCCAGCGGTTATCCGGGAGACGGGAGAGATGTGGTCGGTGGTCACGGCATCGCCGAGTACCAAAAGAGGACGCGCGCCACGGATGTCGCCGGTGACAAGGGGCCGAGCGAGGGAGTCGTCGAAGAACGGTGGCTTGCGGATGAACCCTTCCTCGGAATCCCAGTCGTAATCCTCGGAGGTGGGGTGGTCGATGCTGTCCCACAGGGACAGTTCGATGTGTCGAGGCTCTCCCGGGAGGCGGTGCCCGCTTCGGTTTGCCGAGCCCGTGGCGATGACCTCGTCTATCTCTGCGTCGCTTGGCCATAGATCGGACAGGTGCACGTCCTGGCCGTCAGGGTCCTGGCCGATCGCTGCCGTCTCCAGGTTGACTGCGACGGTGCCGGCGAGAGCGAAAGCCACGACGAGAGGAGGTGATGCGAGATAGCCCAGCTTTACTGAGGGGTGGATTCTGCCCTCGAAGTTCCGGTTTCCGGAGATGACAGCTGCGACCTCCAGCTCTTGTTCTCGTACGGCCTGTTCGACGGCCGGGTCGAGGGGACCGGAGTTGCCCATACAGGTGGTGCAGCCGTGGCCTACAACGTGGAATCCGAGCTGGTCCAAGGAGCGCTGAAGACCGGTGGCCGTGAGCAGCTCACCCGCTGACCGCGAACCGGGGGCGAAAGAGGTCTTGACCAAGGGGGCGGCCGACAGCCCTTTGCGGATCGCATTGCGGGCCAGAAGGCCGGCGGCGACGAGCGCGCGTGGATTGGAGGTGTTGGTGCAGCTCGTGATGGAGGCGATCACGACATCGCCGTTCGCGAGAGCACGGCCGTCTCGTTGGCCGGTCAATGCGGTGAAGTACGAAGGGACTTGGCTGAGCGTCAGCTTTTGGTTCGGGCGATGCGGTCCGGCGACAGTCGCGCGTACCGTGGAGAGGTCGAACTCGATGACATCGTTGAAGTCGGGTTCAGGCGTGTGGGAGCTGCGGAGCATACCTTGTGCTTCAAGGTATGCCCTGACAAGGGCGACATGTTCATCAGCACGGCCGGTGGCACGCAAGTAGGCCAGCGTTGCTTCGTCCGCCGGGAAAAAGGCCATGGTCGCGCCGTATTCGGGGGCCATGTTGGATATGGTGGCGCGGTCCGGGACGGACAGCCGGTGCAGTCCGGGACCGCAGAATTCGACGATCTTCTGCACCACCCCGTGTTCCCGCAGCATGGCCGTGAGGGACAGCGCCAGGTCCGTGGCCAGCACCCCTGGTTGCAGGCTGCCAGTCAGACGCAGCCCGATGACATCAGGCACCTTCAGGGCGTTGGGCTCGCCCAGGGCGGCGCCGGTCGCTTCGATGCCTCCGACTCCCCAGCCGAACACCGACAGCGCATTGATCATGGTGGTGTGGCTGTCGGTGCCCAGTACAGAATCGAAACCGGCCAGAGGGCGGCCATGGTCGTCGCTGGTGACCGAGACGACTTCGGCGAGCTTCTCCAGGTTCAGCTGATGGCAGATGCCGGCTCCTGGAGGGATGATCCGCAGGCCCGTCAGCCGTGTCTGTGCCCACCGCAAGAACCGGTACCGGTCTTTGTGGCGCTCCATCTCCAGGGCCAGGTTCTGTTCGGCGGCCCGGGGGGTGCCCCAGTGGTCCACCTCGACGGCGTGATCCACCACGAGGTCCATCGGAAGCCGGGGCCGGACACGCTGCGGATTCCCGCCGCGCTCCCGGACAGCCGCCTGAAGAGCCAGCAGGTCGGCGAGAACGGGCAGTCCGGAGGCGTCCTGCATCAGGATGCGCCGGGGAAGGAACGGCACGGTGTCCGAGTCCGGGCCCCTCCGGGTGATTGCGGCGACGGACGCGGCGGCGTCACGGCTGTCCGCAGTCTGCCGCAGCACATGCTCGACCAGAATTCTCAGGGAGTAGGGCAGACGGGAGATGGGCCCAGCGCCGGCTGCCTCGGCCGCCGGCAGGCTCACGTGGTCGATCCGGTCGAACCCCGGGATGGGAACACGGCGGTTGGGGAAGGCGTGTGACATCGACGGTCGGTCTCCGGGAGGTGTGTGAGTCATCGGCCCGTAGTCACGTCCCGCATGGCTGCACCGTGGTAGGCGGCGAGGAGCGGCGGGGGGATGGGCCCCTTGATGCGCCGCCCGCCCTCTTTCTCCTCCCAGGCATGCGCCAGGATGCCGATGGAGCGGGAGAGAACGAACAGACCGCGGCCGAGCTCCGGAGCGAAGCCCAGCGAGCTGTAGATGATGGCTGTCGCGCCGTCGATGTTCATGGGGACGGGGCGGGGACGTCCGGTTGCCAGCTGCCGTTCTATCTCCAGCCCGATGTCCTGGAACGTTGCGTCCACGATGCCGTTCTTCACGGCGTCGGTGAGCGCATCCATGAGTGGGTCCCGACGCGGGTCGCGGGGGTGGAAACGGTGTCCGAAGCCGGGTACGTATCGGCCCGCGGCACGGATCTCGGCGAGTGCCTCGGCGACGGCGTCGGCGAGCGGGGCCGCGGAGCGCTCGAGGCGGTCACGGATGTCGGTGAGGACCTGCATGCACTGCTGGCCGGCGCCTCCGTGCACATCTCCGAGGAGACCCACTCCGGTCGCCACGGCGCTGTTGAGGCCCACTCCGCAGGTTGCCGCCATGCGCGCGGCCGCGATCGACGGCGCTTGCGGACCGTGGTCCACCGCGGCAACCAGGGCCCTCTCCAGCAGAGCCGACTGACGGGGGTCGGGCAGCTCGCCGCGCAGCATGAGCCAGATCGTGTCGGTGAACGAGACGTGCTGGATGAGCTGCTGGATCGGATACCCGCGCAGCCGGATGACTCCGGGACTGATGTCGGAGATCGCTGTGCTCCACCACTGGGTGACCTGGTCGATGGTCATGTCCTGGGTGCTCATATGGCTCCGTTCTCCCGCAGCCGGGCAATATCGTCCGGGGTGTAGCCGAGGGCTTCCAGTACCTCGTCGGTGTGCTCGCCGAGTCGGGGCGGCGGCCCGGAGGGAGCCACGCTCTCGCCGTCCACATGAGCCGCGCTGCCCAGCAGAGTGAGTTCGCGGCCTTCCAGCGCCGGTGTGGCCACACGGTGCGTGAGCCGCCGGTGGACAACTTGAGGCGAGTGGAGCGCCTGCGGGACGGTCAGCACCGGTGCCGCGGGAACGCCGGCCAGGACCAGCACCTGGTCCCAGTGCTCGGCGGGCCTGGTCCGCAGTGTCTTCTCCAGCTCCTTGCGCAGGGTGTCGCGGTTGTTCTTGCGGGCCTCCCTGCTGACGAACCGCGGATCGGTGGTGAGTTCCTGCCGATCCAGCGCGGCGCACAGGGCCTCGAACTGCTCCTGCTTGTTGGCGGCGATGTTGAGCTGGCCGTCAGCTGTCTCGAAAGTGCCCGAGGGGGCGGAGGTCCGATTCTCATTGCCCATGGGCGTCGGCTCGCGGCCCGCGATCAGGTAGTCGGAGACGACCCATCCCATGGAGGCCAGGGTGGCGTCCAGCATCGAGACGTCGAGGTAGGCGCCCTGACCCGTGCGGTGCTGCCGCAGCAGCGCGGATGCCACGGCGAAGGCCGCCACCGTTCCGCCGATGCTGTCGCACATGGGGTAGCCGACGCGAAGCGGTGCCGTGTCCGGGGTGCCGGTGACGCTCATGGCGCCCGACAGCCCCTGGATGACCTGGTCGTAGGCGGGCCGTTGCTTCATCGGGCCGTCGGCGCCGAATCCGGACAGAGCGCAGTAGACCAGACGCGGGTTGATCTCGTGCAGCCGGTCCCAGCCGAAACCCAGTCGTTCGAGGACGCCGGGCCGGAAGTTCTCCAGCAGTACGTCCACCTCGGCGACCAACCGGGCGAAGACTTCGCGGCCCTGCTCGTGCTTGAGGTTGAGCGTCACGGAGCGTTTGCCGGCGTTCTGGGCGAGAAACGACACTCCCAGGTTCTGGTCGCTCAGCTCGGGGTCTGCGCCGAGCTGCCGGGCCAGGTCGCCCGCGCCGGGTACTTCGAGTTTGAGCACGTCGGCGCCCATGAGGGCGAGCTGGTAGCCGGCGAAGGGGCCGGACAGAACGTTGGTCATGTCGAGGACGCGCACGCCCTCGAGAAGTGCTGGACTCACAGGAATGCCTCCACGGTTCCCAGTCCGCTGTTGGTGATCTGTGCGGCGGCGCGGGTGACGGCTGGCAGATAGTCGCCGACCCGTTCGGCCGTGAACCGGGACGTGGGGCCACTGGCTGAGAGGGCCGCGATGATCCGGCCGTCCTTGGAGCGGACAGGCGCGGCGACGGATGACGCTCCGAACTCGCGTTCTCCGTGTGTCACCGCGTAGCCGGTCTCGCTGACGGCAGCCACCTGCCCTTTGAGAGCCTCTATGTCCACTTGGGCCTCCTTTGCTGCGAGGTCGTCGAACACACTGGCGGGAACGCCGCCGAGGAGCACTTTGGAAGCTGCACCTGCTGTGAGCGGCATGGCTACTCCCACTTCCACGACACTGCGCACGGTCGCCGTGCCCTCCTCCTGCGCGATACAGACACGGTGGGTGTCCTGACGGACGTAGAGGTTGGCTGTTTCGCCGCACTCGTCCACCAGATCGCGCATCACGGCGCGTGTCTCGGCGTTCACCTCCCACAGGCTCTGCGAGAGCCTGACCCAGCGCAGGAAGCCGGCACCCGGGCTGTAGACCGTCTCGCCCGTGGAGGCGACGAGGCCGAGTGACGTCAGCGTCGTCAACAGCCGGACGACCGTGGTCTTGGGCAGCCCGGTCAGTTCCGTCAGCTCACGCAAGGTGCGGGTGGGGTGGTGGGCGTCGAAGAGCTGTAGCAACTCGGCCGCGCGGGTGACGCTGCGCACCCCGTCGGTCCGTGCCGACGTCGAGGTCTTGTCGTGTGTACTCACAGCAGCATCGTAAACCGTTGTGCGGTCTAAATAAACCGCTTGATGGGTTGTGTGAGCCAGATGGTCGTGTTTCGATGTGCACCGCAGAGCCACGACGAAGAAATGGTTTCGTCATACCGCTCTGCGGTCGCAGTCGCGAGACATGCATCATGCAAGGGCAGGGACATGGACGAAATCCAAGTTGATCTTGTGGTTGTTGGTTGTGGCGCCGGTGGTCTGGCCACCGCCGTGCAGTTCCTCGAATCCGCGCCGGGCGCGCGCGTAGTCGTACTGGAACGCGCGCCGGAGCACCGCCGTGGCGGCAACACGGCCTGGACGGGCGCGTTCTTCCGGCTTCAGCCGGACGGCACCCCCGCGCCCGACTTCGAGGAGCGGATGCACGAGCTGAGCCGCGGGCTGACCGGCAAGGAGATCATCAGCACGCTCAGCGCCAACGCCAAATCGACCCTGGAGTGGCTGAACGCTCAAGGCGTCGAGACGATCTCTGGTCCCACGTACTTCCTCACCTCCAAGGGGCCGCGTCTCATGCCCGCAGGAGGCGGCGGGGCCATCGTTGACAGGCTGTGTACTCGTGTCGCCGAGCTCGGCGGCGCCATCGAGTACGAGGTGACCGCCACTGCTCTCCGCCAGAGCGAGGACGGGAGCGTCTGCGGGGTTGTGGGGACGGACACCAGCGGCCAGGAACACTCATGGCAGGCCTCCGCGGTCGTCCTCGCCTGCGGTGGATTCGAGGGCAGCGGGCAGCTCCTGAGGGAACACCTCGGTGAGGACACGCCTGACCTGCCGACCATCACCCCGGGCGGCAGAGCCAACCAGGGCGAGGGCATCGTCATGGGGATTGAGGCCGGAGCGGACACCGACGGACAGTTCGACCGCTTCCACGGAGAGCCGGTCGACCCCCGCACCCGCAGCGCCGAGGCGCTCGTCATGGTCTACCCCTACGGCATCCTCGTCGACCACCGAGGCCGGCGCTTCCTCGATGAAGGGGCCGACACCCCGGACAACACGTTCGAAGACGTGGCCTACCGAATCTGGCGTGACGCCGACCAGTTCGCCTTCGTCATCGCCGACCAAAAGCTCATGCGGCACGATATCGGCCGCGCGGTGCTGACCGACAAAGCCCCAGAGACCGCGCCTACGCTCGAAGCGCTCGCGGCCCGCCTCGACATCGATCCCGCCGCACTGCGCGCGACGGTGGATGCCTACAACGCCGCTGCCGTGCCCGGAGACCTGGACATCACTCAGCTCGACGGAGTGACCACCACGGGCGTAGAACCCCCCAAGTCCAACTGGGCTCGCCCCCTCGACAAGCCTCCGTATGTCGCATGGCCGGTGACTTGCGCAATCACCTTCACCTTCGGAGGCCTGCGCACCGACGCCGAAGCCCGGGTTCTCTCCAGAAACGGCACACCCATCCCAGGCCTGTACGCCGTCGGCGAAGTTGCTGGCATCTACCACCACGCCTACCCCGGGGCCACCTCCGTCCTGCGCGCTCTGGTCTTCGGCCGCATCGCCGGCCGACAGGCCGCCGCCCGCACCTCCGCCGGCCGAGCCGGCCAGCCGGACGCACTTGCCCAGCACGAAGGAGCGGAAAGATGAGCACCCGCCCCACGGCTGCGCAGGCGTCAACCGCACGCCGCGCCGCGCTGGCCAGCCTCGTCGGCACGACCATCGAGTGGTTCGACTTCTTCATCTACGGCACGGCGGCCGCCCTCGTCTTCGGTGACCTGTTCTTCCCCGCAGTCGACGAACACTCCGCCCGGCTGGCCTCCTTCGCCACCCTCGGGGTCGCCTTCCTGGCCCGCCCGATCGGTGCCGCGGTCTTCGGACACTTCGGCGACCGTCTCGGACGTCGGGCGACACTGGTAACCACCCTGGCGCTCATGGGCGCAGCTACGGGCCTGATCGGGTGCCTTCCGACCTACGACACCATCGGGGTCTGGGCACCGGTGCTGCTGATCGTCCTGCGTCTTCTGCAAGGTGCCGCTGTCGGAGGCGAATGGGGCGGCGCGGTCCTGATGTCGGTCGAGCACGCCCCCGCCTCACGTGTCCGCCTCTACGGCGCAGCACCCCAGATCGGCAGCCCCTTGGGCCTGGTGCTGTCCACGGCGGTCATGTCGGCCGTCGCCGCCCTTCCCGAGTCGAGCCTGCTGACGTGGGGCTGGCGCATCCCCTTCCTCGCGGGCTTCGTGCTGGTCCTGGTCGGCCTGGTCATCCGGCTCGGCGTCGAGGAGTCGGACGACTTCCAACGGCTCAAGGAAGACGGCAGGACGTCACGCCTTCCCCTGCGTGACGTGTGCACCCGAGCGTGGAGACAACTGCTCCTCGGCATCGGCCTGCAGGCATCGGTGAACGTCGTCTTCTACGTCATCTCGGTGTTCTTCCTTTCGTACGCCAGCAACGCCCTGGGCTTCCAGCGCACCACGGCCTTGCTGATCGTCAGTTTCGCCGCGACCGTCGACCTGCTCGCCCTGCCCCTGTTCGCCCATCTCAGCGACCGGCTCGGCGCACACCGGGTGTTCACCGCAGGAGTCGCCTTCACCGTCATTGCGGCCTACCCCTTCTTCTGGCTGGTGAACTCGGGCAACACCATGGTGGTCACCCTGACGGTCACTCTGATGATGGTGTGCGCACACGCCACTACGTACGCCGTGATCTCCAGCATGACCGCAGGGCTCTTCCACTCCAGCGTCCGGTACAGCGGCACCTCGCTGAGCAACGCCCTGGGCGGGCTCGTCTTCAGCGCCCCCACGCCACTCATCGCCGAGGCCGTTATCGGCCCGGACGGCACCCGATGGTGGCCCCTGGGCACCATGGCGGTCATCGCGGGAGTGATCTCGCTGTTCACCATACGAGCCATGCCTCGGACGGCTTCGCACCACGACAGCCGCGAACCGGCAGACGGCGCCATCCCTGTCGGCACCACACCGCAGGGCGGCAGCCCGGCTTGACCGGAACCGGACCCTCCCACCCTCATATCGATCGGAGCCACATCATGACGACGCCCCAGAGCCCCTCTGCCACCAGCTCTGACGGCCGCGAGCACTATCAGATGCTGATCGGCGGCCATTGGTGCGACGCCGCCGGCAGTCGGCGCTTCGACTCCATTAACCCCTTCGACGGTAACCACTGGGCCGATGTCCCATTGGCGGGAGAAGGCGACGTGGACGCCGCCGTCCGCGCGGCGCGAGCCGCCTTCGACAGCGGACCCTGGCCCGCCACAACCCCCGCCCGGAGGGCCCTCCTGCTTCGCCGTCTCGGCGACCTGATCACCGAACGGGCCGACGACCTCGCTCGGGTCCAGGTCCTTGAGAACGGCAAGCTCCTCCGTGAAGTCGCCGGCCAGACACGGGCTCTGGCCGGGCACTGCTACTTCTACGCAGGCGTAGCGGAGACCATGCATGGTCAGACCCTCGCCAGCAGCGTCCCCAACATGCACGTCTTCACGGTGCGGGAGCCCATCGGCGTCATCGCGGCCATCACCCCGTGGAACAGTCCGCTGGCTCTGCTCCTGTGGAAGCTGTGTCCCGCGCTCGCCGCTGGCAACACCGTGGTCATCAAGCCGTCCGAGATCACCCCGGTCTCCACCCTCATTCTCGGCCAGCTGATCACCGAGGCCGGTTTCCCCGCCGGAGTCGTGAACATCGTGACCGGTGAGGGCACCACGGGGGCGGCCCTCGCCCGGCACCCCGGAGTGGACAAGATCGCCTTCACCGGCTCGACCACAGTCGGCAAGACCATCGCGGTGACCGCTGCGGAACGACTCGCCCGCGTCTCCCTGGAACTCGGCGGAAAGTCACCGAACATCATTTTCTCCGACGCGGACCTGTCCAACGCCGTCAACGGCGTCCTGGCAGGAGTCTTCGCGGCGACCGGGCAAACCTGCATGGCAGGCTCACGGGTCCTGGTGCAACAGGAGATCTACGACAAGTTCGCCGCGGCCCTCGTGGAACGCACCAAGCAGATCAAGATCGGCGACCCCCTCGACCCTGAGACCGAGATGGGCACCGTCGCATGCCAGGCCCAGCACACCAAAGTCCTGAACTACATCGCGATCGCCCAGGAGGAGGGCGCCACCCTGCTGGCCGGTGGGAAGCGTCCCGAGAGTCCGGCCCTTGAGAAGGGCCTTTTCGTCGAACCGACCATCTTCGGGGACGTCACCAACGACATGCGTATCGCCCGGGAAGAGGTCTTCGGCCCGGTCGTCGTGCTCATTCCGTTCAGCGATGAGGAACACGCCGTCCAGATCGCCAACGACACCCCCTTCGGCCTGGCCGCCGGCGTCTGGACCACGGACGTCGCCCGAGCCCACCGCATGGTACGGCGCTTGCGTGCCGGAACTGTCTGGGTCAACAACTACCGCAAGACAAACTATGTCGCGCCCTTCGGCGGTTTCCAGGAAAGCGGCCTCGGCCGTGAGAACGGGATCGACGCCGTCAACGAGTACACCGAGGTCAAGACAGTGTGGATCGACATGGGCAACCGCATCACCGATCCCTTCAACCCTCGCGCCTGAATTCCGTCACTCCACCACCATGAACCAGCAAGCAGGGAAGACCGCGTGAGCATGAAAGTCGTAGTCACTGTGAAGTACGTGCCCGACGCCACTGGCGACCGGCACTTCGCCGATGACCTGACCGTGGACCGGGACGATGTGGAGGGCCTGCTCTCCGAGCTCGATGAGTACGCGGTCGAGCAGGCGCTGCAGATCTCGGAGAACTCCGACGACGACGTGGAGATCACCGTCCTAACGGTGGGCCCGGAGGCCGCCAAGGACGCGCTGCGCAAGGCGCTGTCCATGGGCGTCGACAAGGCGATCCACGTCGAGGACGACGTATTGCACGGCACCGACGCGATCGGAACGTCGCTGGTGCTGGCGAGAGCGCTCGAGAAAGCCGGGTATGACGTAGTGCTGTGCGGGATGGCGTCGACAGACGGCGCGGCGGGCGTGGTTCCGGCGTTGCTGGCAGAGCGCCTCGGTGTGCCACAGGCGACACTGCTGTCGGAAGTCTCCGTCGCGAACGGCAAGGTCAAGGGCCGCCGCGACGGGGATGCGGCAACTGAGCGGCTGGAGGCCTCACTGCCCGCAGTGGTCTCGGTGACCGACCAGTCGGGTGAGGCGCGGTACCCGTCGTTCAAGGGAATCATGGCGGCGAAGAAGAAGCCGGTCCAAACCTGGGATCTGTCCGACCTGGACATCGAGGCGGAAGAGGTCGGCCTCAGCGGCGCGTGGACCGTGGTCGACACGGCGACCGAGCGTCCAGCCCGGATCGCGGGCACGGTCACCGAGGACGAGGGCGAAGGCGGCAAGCAGATCGCCGATTTCCTCACGGGCCAGAAGCTCATCTGAGCCGCTGGCCAACCGCCCACATCTGTAGCAAGCAGGAGAAGAAGTCTCATGGCTGAAGTTCTCGTCTACGTCGACCACGTAGATGGCACAGTCCGCAAATCCACCCTGGAGCTGCTGACCCTGGCCCGCCGCATCGGCGAGCCGGTCGCCGTCGCCCTGGGCAACGGCGCGGCCGACACCGCCACAGTGCTGGCCGAGCACGGCGCGGTGAAGGTCCTCACCCACGACGCCCCCGAGTACGCCGAGTACCTGGTCGTGCCGAAGGTGGACGCCCTCCAGGCCGCAGTCGAGGCCGTGTCCCCGGCCGCCGTGCTGGTGCCGTCCTCCGACGAGGGCAAGGAGATCGCCGCCCGCCTGGCGCTGCGCATCGGCTCGGGCCTCATCACCGACGCCGTCGACCTGGAGGCCGGCGACGAAGGCCCGGTGGCCACGCAGTCGGTGTTCGCCGCCGCCTACAGCACCAAGTCGCGCGTCTGCAAAGGCGTGCCGGTTATCACGGTGAAGCCCAACAGCGCTGCCGTGGAGGCCACCACCGCGGCCGGCACCGTCGAGGCGCTACCGGTGGCCTTCTCCGAGAAGGCCACCGGTACCAAGGTCACCGGGCGGACACCACGCGAGTCCACGGAACGCCCGGAGTTGACCGAAGCCGCCATCGTGGTTTCCGGCGGCCGAGGCGTAGGCAGCGCGGACGACTTCGCGCTGATCGAGACCCTCGCCGACTCCCTCGGTGCGGCCGTCGGCGCCTCGCGTGCGGCGGTGGACGCAGGCTGGTACCCACACACCAACCAGATCGGCCAGACCGGTAAGACAGTCTCGCCTCAGCTGTACATTGCCGCGGGCATCTCCGGCGCGATCCAGCACCGGGCAGGTATGCAGACTTCGAGGACCATCGTGGCCATCAACAAGGATGCCGAGGCGCCCATCTTCGAACTGGCCGACTACGGTGTGGTCGGCGACCTGTTCGACGTCGTGCCCGCGCTCACCGAACAGATCAAGGTCCGTAAGGGCTGAGTGTTCTGACTGCTGATGCAGCTGGGCGGTACGGGTCCCGGCCTGAAGGCCAGCTTCCGCTGTGTCACTGCCTGTTCCGTCGGCCGGATCGTACGCGGCGAGCCCTCTCCGGACCTCGCACCCTCGCCCGGCTGGAAGTGCCCCCCGTCATGTTTATCGCGGTCCTGCAGGAGGGCCGCTGGCCTCCGGGCCCGGCATGACTGTGTCCCCCTGTCGAAGGCATGACCTGGGGGCGGTGTCACCGGGCCCGAGGGCCGAGCCCGCCAAGCCGTCGAACCCCGAACCCGCCGAACGCCGAACCCGCTGAGCCCGCCGTGAGAACCGCCTCGGGAGCCGTGGGCCCGGGCGGTGGCGGGACGAGTCCGTGACCGGATCCCGCCAGGCATCATTTCGCCACCGCCGAGCTCCCGAAGATCGTGCCCGTGAACGGTTCCGGTGCTTCGGCGTGGAGTGCGATCGTCATCCCTGCAGGTCTTAGCCCTGCCCCGGAAGGGAGGTGAGGGTGCGCCACCGCCGATTGCGCGCCAACTCCCCCTTAAATACTGGTCGGTACGCACGTAATTCCTCCCTCGCCACCGGACCGCTGATCCACCAGGTCCGTGACGGCCGACCCCCGCAGCCGTGAGGCCCGATTCGCCGGGCCGTCCGCACGTCGGGCAGCCCGGCCGGGTGCGGCATCGCCCTGTGGGGTGCGCGTGACAGCAGTGCGGCTGTGCCACCACATACGTCCCCGGGCGGCGCCGTGCATCGGCAGCACCGTGGCCTCTGGCCAGATGCGGGGAGCGTGCGGTCGGTGGCTATGCGGTCGTGGAGGTCGGGGCCGCGTCAGTGGCTGTGGTGCCGCGGGGCACGGTTCCGTGTGGCTCGGGCCGTCCGAGGCGGCCGGGCAACAGGAGTACCGAGACGACCGAGATCGCGGCCACGATCAGCAGGTAGGTGACCACAGGGCCGCTGGTACCGTTGGCGGCGTACAGGACGGTGGCGATGGTCGGGGCGAACGCGGCCCCGCAGATCTGGGAGATGGTGTAGCCGACCGAGGCGCCGCTGTAGCGGACCTCCGGGGTGAACACCATGCTGAACAGTGAACCGGTGACGCCTCCGGCGGGTGCCATGGCGATGCCGAACACCATCACCAAGGCGATGCCGAAGGCCACCGGGGAGCCGGTGTTTATGAGTGCGAACGCGGGCGCGATCGTGACCAGCATCAGGACGGCGCCGAGCAGGTAGACGGTCTTGCGGCCCCAGCGGTCGGCGAGGGCACCGAACACGGCGTAGAGCACGACCGCGATCACGGCGGCGATGAACACGCCCATGAGGACCGAGGGCTGTGCGATGCCGACCTCCTTGGTGGCGTAGGACACCAGGTAGGACATGCAGATGTAGGCGAACACTCCCTGGCTGAGGTAGGTGCCGGCGACGAGCAGGATCTCACGAGGGTGGCGCCGCCACGCCTCGACGACCGGCAGTTTGATCTGCTCGGCCCGGTCACGCACGGCCTCGAACTCGGGGCTCTCGGCGATGGTGAGCCTGATGACCAGGCCAACGACGACCAGCAGCGCGCTGAACAGGAACGGCAGTCGCCAGCCCCAGCTCTCGAAGTGTTGGGGGCTGAGCTTGGTGGCCAGGAAGAAGGCGATGGTGGCCAGGCCAACACCGGCGGGCGCCCCCATCTGGGGGAAGGCGCCGTAGAACCCACGCTTGCCCTGCGGAGCGTGCTCGACGGCCATCAATGTGGCCCCACCCCATTCACCGCCGACGGCGAAGCCCTGCACCAACCGCAGCAGAGTCAACAAGATCGGGGCGGCCACACCGATCTGCGCGTAGGTGGGCATGAGGCCCATCAGGACCGTCGCCAAGCCCATCGTGACGAGCGAGATGACGAGCATCTTCTTGCGGCCGACGCGGTCGCCGAAGTGGCCGAATACGACACCACCGACCGGGCGGGCCAGGAACCCGACACCGAAGGTCGCGAACGACAGCAGCGTGCCCACCAGCGGGCTGGAGTCCGGGAAGAACAGCGCCGGGAAGACCAGCGCCGCCGCGGTGCCGTAGATGAAGAAGTCGTAGTACTCGACAGTGGTGCCGATGAAGCTCGCCGAGGCGACCCTCAGCGGAGAGGTTCTCGCAGGTGAAGGCTGGCTGGTGTAAGTCATGGGGTCTCCAAGGTGGATGTCAGCCGCAGCTGTCAGTCGAGGGTGACGGTGGTGAGCGCGAAGCCGGCGATGAGCTCGCGGATGGGCCGGTAGTAGCTGTACCGGACCGTGTAGGGGCCGGCTGCGCCGAGCGCGGCGTACCCGGCGATCCAGGTGCGGACCTCGTGGGATGAGTTGCCGGCGATCCGGGTCATCTCCTCCGGAGTCCAGGCATCGATCGGGGTCAGGTCGCCGGAGGCTACGATCCGCAGCAGTTCTTGGTCCCATTCGGGGGCAAGGTCCTGAATGGTGGCGGTGCCGGCTGCGAAGTCGCGTGCGGCATCGATGACGCGCTGCTGACGTGCGGCGCGGGCTTCCGGCGAGAGCGGGCCGGTCTGTCCGAGCAGCATGCTCCGCTGCTCGGGGGTAGCGGTCGCGAGCCGTGGCACGGGTGGGTCGTGGGACAGGCCGCCGGAGGAGATCAGCAGCACCTTCTTGTCCAGCGTGGCCAGATGACGTCCAACGGCTTCGCCAAGGAGCCGGACCCGCCGCAGCGGCGTGAACGGCGGCGCGACGGAGTTGATGAAGATGGGGATGAACGGCTTGGCTGTGGCGTCGCCGTAGAGGATCTCCATCGGCTGGACCGCGCCGTGGTCGACCTCCATGTCCAAAGAGACGGTGAGGTCGATGCCGTCGGCGAGCACCGCTTCGGCGAGGCCCCTGGCAAGGTCTTCGGGGACGTCGAGGCGGGCTGCCTGGGTACCGTAGTCGCCGATGCTCCGGGCGGCGTAGCCGATGCAGAAGGCCGGCATCAGCCGGTAGAAGAACCCGTTGTAGTGGTCGGGTCCGAGGTTGACCACCAGGTCGGGGTCGAATTCGTGGACGAACCGGCGGGCCTCGGCGAAGGCGTCTTCGAGCTCTTGCGAGACGTCGGCGGGGAGGTCGGCGTAGTCCAGGAGCGGGCTGTGGCTGGTGGCCAGGAGAGCGAGCGTCATGACCGCACCTCTCCCCCGGAGCCACCGAGGAGGAATTCCAGGTGGATCCGGTTGAAGGTCTCGGTGTCCTCGTACTGGGGCCAGTGGCCACAGTTCTCGATGACCTCGAGCCTGCCGTTGGGGATGAGGGAAGCGATCCGGCGGCCCTCGTCGACCGGTCCCGAGGGGTCCTTGGTGGTCCAGATGACCAGGGCGTCGGCCTTGATCGAGCGCAGGTCATCGTCGCTGATCATGTTTCGCTTGCGGATCTCGAGGTCCTGCAACGCCATGTTCATCTCGCACGCCTTGAGCCAGCCGGGCTGTTCGAAGATGGCCTGGCGGGTGCGGATCAGGTCGTCGGTGACCATGGTCGGGTCGGCCATCAGCCACTCCAGCCGGGCCTTGACCCGCTCCCAGGACGGGTCCTTGGCGGCCTCCGTCGACAGCGTGTAGAGCCGCTCCATGACGGCCGGGTTGGCCATGGTGCCGCCCATGGTGTTGAGCACGATCTTCTCCACCCGGTCGGGGTGCAGCTGTGCGAAACGGGCCGTGACCCAGCCACCGAGGGACTCGCCGCTGAAATGGGCCTTCTCGGCGCCGAGGGCGTCCAGGACGTGGTTGACCTGGTCGATGTAGTGCGGGATCTCCAGCGGGTGTTCGGGCTTGGTGGAGTAGCCGTGGCCAATGAAGTCGATCGCCCAGACCGAGAAGTGCTCGGCGTGCGCGGCAAGGTTGCGGACGTATGCCTCGGCATGGCCGGTGATGCCGTGCAGCAGCAGGACAACGGGCTTGGAATCGTCACCGGCGTGCAGGTAGCGGGTCCGGTAGGGACCGGCCTGGAGATAGCCCTGGGAGAACTCGACCTGAGCCAAGTCGCTCCAGACGCTGGAGTAGGGACGAGAGGTCACGGGTGCTCCTTGTGAGAGTCGATACGGGCTCAGGCGTCGGCCGTGTCGGGAGTGTGCATGGGGACGGTGATGTCGACCGACCGGGTGCTGTACTGGTGCCAGCCGCCGGCGGCTTCGGTCTCGTCGACGAGGCGGTTCGGGCGATCGAGGACCTTGCAGAGGGCCTTGTCGAGCAGGGCAAGGGCCTCGCCGGTGTCCCAGACCTCGGCGTTGTGCCGCCAGGCGACGTAGCCGTCGGGGCGGACCAGCAGGGCGCCTGCCTCAGGGATCTCGCGGACCCGCTCCCAGTACCCGTAAGGGTCGATTGCGCCAGGCTCGCCGACGACCACGGTGCGCAGAAATGGCAGGTCGAGCTTCTCGGCCGCGTGCTTCCAGGCGGCACCTGCTATGCCGGTGAGGAGGGTCATCTGCCCCTTTCCGGTCACATCGAGAGTTGAGATCCGGCGCCCATCGCCACCGACCAGCCAGGCGTGCGGGATCTTGGCGCCAGGACGGGTCGTTGCCTGGAGGTAGAGCTCGCGATGCCGCGACCAGTCTTCTTCGCCGACAGCGAGGTCGGGGATCACCGCACTGGACTCATAGCGCTGGTTCAGTTCGACGCCGTGGGCGTTGAACTCGGTGTTCTTCAGTTCCAGCGCCTCGTACAACCGCTCCCGCAGTGCGACTCCCTCCGGAGTCGGCTCCTTGAGCTTGGCAAGCCCCGCGGTGACCTGGTCCTCGGCATCGTGGTCGAACCACTCGCGCAGGTTGGCATAGTCCTTGCGAGACTGATTCGCCCTGGCGACGATCTGTTTCCCGACGGGCACCCGCTCGTCGGAGTACGACTCAAGCAGTCCCGGACCGGCATGCCCCTTGACGGCGAATGCGATCTTCCACGCGAGGTTGAAGGCATCTTGCACCGAGGTGTTCGACCCGAGTCCGCTGCTCGGCGGGTGCCGGTGCACGGCGTCGCCGCCGCAGAACACCCGGCCCCGGGAGTACCGGGTGGCGTGCTGCTGGTTCACGTACCACAGTGACTTGGTGACGATCTCCGGCTGTAGGTCTGGATCACCGACGAGGGTGCGGATCTGCGCGATGACCTTGTCATCGGACAGGTCCGGCTCCCCAGCGGCCATGTCAAAGCCCCAGCCAGCGATCCACTCCTCCCACGGTTGGATCGCCCGAAGCACGCCCATTCCGATCTCACCGAAACTGGCCTTGGAGTTGAAGATCCAGTAGAGGATGCTCGGCCGGTGCTCGGTGTACCGCGACAGGTCCGCGCGGAACCGGATGTAGGCCGTTCCGGCTCGGGCGAGCTCGCCCTCCAGCGGAAGCCCGAGTTGGTCGACGATACGAGACCGTGCACCGTCGAACCCGAGAAGGTAACGCGCGCGCTGGGTGAAGACCTCGCCGGTACGCCCGTCCCGGAAGCGAACCGTTACGCCGTCGGGGTCCTGGACGTGGTCCAGATACTCGGTGTTGAAGCTGACGACTGCACCCCGGGAGGCTGCGGCATTGACGAGGATCGGTTCCATCAACGGCTGGGGGAGGTCGAGCATGGGGCACGGGCTGCCCGTGAGGTAGTCGCCGTGGCGCTGGTCGCCCGTACCCCAGGTCTGCAGACGGAGGATCTCCTCCCCAGCCAGGCTGGTCGTGAACAGGGTGTCCCCCATCTGGTCCCAAGGCGTCGCCTGCTTGCGTGCGGTGTCCTCGATGCCGAGGTCACGGAGGACCTCCACGGCCCGCTGGTTGGTGATGTGCGCCCGGGGACCGTTGGCGACCCACGGGAACACCGTCACTGCATGGACGCGCACGCCATACGTCGCGAGTGCGGCGGCGGCGACGCCGCCGGCCGGACCGACGCCGACGACGACGACATCCGTGTCGAAGCCACTTCCGTCGGACGGGAACGGCTCGAAGAGCGGAGCAGGGAGCGAAGTATTCATGGGGACCTCGGTGAGTGCGCGAAGCAGGCAATCGATCAGCAGATCGTGACGACATCACCAGAACTAGCATGCCAGTTAGCCTGGGTCAATCAATTGACCAGACGGACTCCCAGCAGCGCCAATCGACATTTTCGCGGAAAAATCGACTGAAACCCTTGCGGCGATCACCACGCCTGACCTATGGTCGCCAGCCAACTAGCAGGTCAGTTGCTGTCGCGTGTCGCCCGATCAAGGGGTCCATCCATGAAGCTGAACAAGTCCACGTCGGCGCGCCGACGGTGCTTTCGCCCCCTTCTTCACGCCGAAGTCGAGCGCCGGGGGAATCGATGCCGCCAAGAGCCTGCTCGGCAGAGCGCGCCGCCGGAGTGCAGGTCGTCCACACCCGTGTCGCGTTTCAGGAAGGCCACAGCGATCCGGCTTCCGACATCCCGCTGTTCTGCGTGGTCGCGCAGGACCAGCGACCACGCTCACCGCTCTGCGCGGTGCCAACCCGGTTGAGCAGCCCTCTTGGAAAGACCCGGCGGCGGAGCCTGAACCACGGCGGAAACGGGCAGGCCAACGCCGCCCTCCACCGCATCACGCAAAGCCGCCTGCGCTGAGGCCAGCGCACCCATGCCTGCCTGCAACGACGTACCACCGAGGGTATGTTCCGGCAAAAAAAGCCGATGCCTCATGCGCTACGTCGCACGTGAGCCCTACCGGCACCGCCGACCCTGGCACCCATCACCGCGGCTCGACGAAACACAGGGGCTTCTACAACACCCACAAGACCGAGTCGATCAAGAAGTGGCCGTTGGCCCATCCTTGCTTCCACCCGCACTTCAAGCCGACCGGCTCATCCTGGCTGAACCTCCTCGAGCCCTGATTCTCCGAGCTGACCAGTAACGACCCGGGGAGCAGTAGGGAGTGGCGCAAGAAGCGGCTGTCCGGTGTGGTCGACCGGAAGACCCCAGAAGACCCTAGAGGCGGAGCTAATAGGACATTTCGCCAACGTCGCGAGCGGCCGTGCCGGGCGTCGCGACGCCGCTCACTATTGCTCCCCAGGTCGTAAGAGGCCTCGCCGTGGTGTCCACCGTTCCGTCCAGGCACTCGAACGCGCCATCCGGGCCTGGGTCGCCGACTGGAACGACACCCCCTGCGTCTGGACCAAGACCACCGATCAGATCCTCGAATCTCTCGCCGGATACTGTCGACGGATCAAGGACTCAGGACACTGGTTAGACTCTGAGACCCCCACACCCGTCCGAGGAGTCAGCCGTGCCCGAACCCGCCTTCACCGCCCGCTCCGGGCAGCGCCTGGGCAAGGTCGTGCTCGACGAACTCCGCGAACGCCTGCTCTCGGGCCACTATCCGGTCGGCTCAAGGATCTCGATCGAAGAGGTCAAAGCCGAGTTCGGTGTGAGCAAGCAACCGGTCATGGACGCGATGCGGCGCCTCGAGGCCATCGGGATCGTCGAGATCGTCCCGCAGAGCGGCTGCCGGGTCACACACTACTCGGTGCAGGAGATCAAGGACTTCTTCAACCTCTTCGGCCGGTTCGAGGGCGAGATCGCCGCGGCTGCGGCGTCTCGGCGATCCGACGCGCAGCTCGCCGAGATGGACGCGGCATGGCAGGAGATCGAGGATCTGAAGGAGCTCGCGGATCCCGAGGAGAGGTCGCACGGCTACCGGTTCCTGAACCGGAAGTTCCACCTGGTCATCCACCGGATGTCGCACTCTCGGGTGATGGCCGACCTCAGCGGGCGCATGTGGGACCTGTCCGACTTCTTCATCAACAACAGCGGCGGCCCGCGACCGCTTTCGGACTCCCTGCACGACCGCAACCGGGACCACGACGTGATCCGCACCGCGATCCGGTCAGGCAACGCCGACATCGCGCGTGTCGCGATGCAGTCGCACATCGTCAGCAACGTCGCGATCTTTGAATCCACCCCTTCTTCCGCCACCTGCTGAAGACGACCTGCTCGGTGCCGCGGGTGGTGGGAACGACGACGAGGGCCGTTGCCAACGGCTCCGCGTGGCGCAGCCTCATCGACTCGTACTCCCGCAGAGCAGGCGACTCGTCAATCATGCGCCGGATCGGGGCGACGCTGTCGGCCGCGCAATCTCGCTCGAAGTCGTCGTCCCGCGGCCGCCGCTACGGCCCCGGCGTGCTGTCGCGCACGACCGGCTCCGCAGGGAGCAGCAGCCCGCTCGCCGGGGCGGCGGCGGGATCCTCGACGGCGGTGATCAGCCGGTCGACGAGGGCGTGGGCGATGGCGGCCAGGGGCAGGCGCGCACTGGTGAGAGCAGGCTGGAGCAGCGTGCAGAGCGGGATGTCGTTGAAACCGGTGACGGCGACGTCGTCGCCGACGGTGAGACCTGCGGCGCGGACGGCCTGGTAGGCAGTCAGAGCAAGCCAGTCGCTCGCGCATACCAGGGCGGTCGGGCGGTCGGGACCGGTGAGCAGGCGCTGGACGGCGTGGGAAAGCGCGGCCGGGTTGTCGTCGGGGACGCCGACCTCGAAGGCGCCGTCGGGGGCGGAGGCCGCGGCCTGCAGGAAGCCGGCCCTGCGGTCGGCGAGCCAGGGCAGGGACGCGGCGGAGTTGAGGTAGCAGATCCGGCGGTGGCCCTGGTCGAGGAGGAGTCCGACCAGGGCGGCGGTGGCGGCGGTGGAGTCGATGTCCACCCAGTTCTGCGGGCGGCCGGGGGCGGTGCGGCCGAAGGCGGCGAACGGGAATCCGGCCTCGGCGAGCACGTCGACGCGGGGGTCGTCGTGGACGACGTCGGAGAGGACGAACCCGTCGACCTGGCGGGCCGCGATCAGTCCGTTGAAGGACCTGGCCACCGCTCCGGCGCCCTGCTGGGGGTCGGAACGGAACACCAGGATGCGGTGGCCGACCGCGTCGGCGGCGGTCACCAGGGCCTGGAGGAAGCCGCCCATCAGGGGGTTGGGGTCGGCGGGGTTGTCGGCGGGGGCGGGATAGCCGATGACCTTGCGGGTGCCGGTGCGCAGGCTGCGGGCGGACTGGTCGGGCTGGTAGCCGAGTTCGTCGATGGCGGCAGTGACCCGGGCGAGGGTGGTGGCACGCAGCCGGTGGGGAGCGTTGAGGGCGTTCGAGACGGTCTGGCGGGAGACTCCGGCCGCATGTGCGACGTCCTCGATGGTCACCTGTCGAGCGGTCATCGTTCCTCTGTGGTCGGCGGGCTGGGGACGGTGGATGACTGCCCCCAGCCCGCGGTTGTCAGTGCTCGCGGATCAGGGTGAGCAGGCCACCGGTCGGCACGGTCACCGAGTTCACCCCGGCGACGAGGTCGAGCACGGTCTCGGACAGGATCTCACCACGGCAGTCCTGGACGCGCGCGAGGGCCTGTTCCGGTCGGGTAGCGGTCAGGAGCACCGCAGGGTCGCCGTCCGCGTTGGCGACGAGCAGGGTCTGCGGGCCGTCCGCGGCGTGCCGGTCGGGAAGGGCGACGGGCAGCGGCGCGTAGCGTGCGACCACGGTGGTGTGGCGGTCGTGGGCGCGGACCAGGGGGTAGCCGAGGTCCGGTCGCGTGGGTTCCAGGACACCAAATTGGAGGACGTCGGCGTACTGGCGGAAGATGCCGAGCCAGAAGCGCAGGGTGGCGAGCTGGTCGGGGCTCTGGGCGGTGAGGTCGACGGAGATCTGCGGCACCGAGAACAGGGCGTTGACGAGGTGGACGGCGATGGCCTCGGGAATCTCGGCGGAGTTCCACATGATCATGTCGGCGTGGACGGCGAGCGGGCCCGCGGTGAGCCTGCAGTCGACGGTGCGCTGGCGGTTCTCTGCGGGGCTGAGCGGGCAGTCGGTGGCGCGGATCATGGTGGCGTACGGCCACAGCCCGGGGCTGACGTACGGCTGGCGGTGCTCGACGATTACGTTTGGCCGGGTGCGGCGCAGGCGGGCGTCGAGATCGGCGAGCAGTTGGAGCACTCCCTCGTGGACGTCGGTGTGGTCGGCGCCGGCCGGGGCGGGTGGGGGGTCCGTGACGGCGAAGCGATCGATGAAGTCGAGCTTCAGACCGTCCATGTCCCACTGCTCGACGGCGCGGGAGGCCTTCTCGACCAGGTAGGCGCGGACCTCGGGGTGGCGGGGGTCGAGCACGGCCGCTTCCAGGTGGGGCTCCTCGCGCAGGATCATGTTCTTGAAGCGGTCCCAGGCATCGTTGTGCCGGCCGATGAACGGCAGTGCGTACCACAGGAGGTAGGCGAGGCCGAGCCGGTGGACCTCGGCGACGTGGGCCGCGGGGTCGGGGAAGGCCGCCGGGTTGGGCTCCCAGTCGCCGCAGTGGCCGTAGCCGCGGGCGCGGTCGGTGGTCTGCCAGCCGTCGTCGACGATGATGCTCTCGCAACCGACGGTCGCGGCAAGGGCGGCCTGACGTTCGACGGCGGCCGTGTCGACGTTCTGGTGGAGGCTGTACCAGGTGGAGTAGGCGGGCATCCGGGCGGCGGGGGCGGTGCCGGGATGCTGAAGGCCCTCGGCCCACCAGGCGGTGACGGCCTGCAGGGTGGCGGCGAAGTGGCGGCCGCTGAGGTCGATCCGCAGCCGCAGCGGCGGCCCGTCCAAAGTGAGGTCCTGTTCGACGGCAAAGGCGAACTCGCCGCTCTCCTCCACCACGCCGGCGCCCACGCGTACGGGTGCGGAGGTCTCACCGGCGGCTGCGGTGCACAGAGCGCGGTCGTCGGCGCCGATCAGACTGGCGAGGGGGGCGCCCAGGGCGAGCGAGACGGTCCGGGGGGCGATCCAGGACGGCGGCAGCCAGCGGGAGGCGTTGGTGTCCGGGGTCCAGTAGGCGGTGGCCGCGACGCAGGGGACCCTCCATTCGGCGCGGACGGTGGCCGCGGCCGACGCGGTGACCTTGATCAGGACCACGTTGTCGCCGACCGGGGTGACAGTGGTCTCCAGCCGGTCGCAGCCGAGCCCGGTGAGGTGGACGGTGAGCGGGGCGTCGGCGGAGTGGACCAGGCCGGTGGCGAGCTGCCGGTGGACGACGGTGTCGGGGGTGGCCACGGCCGGCGTGTTCGGGCGCCAGGCCGGGACGGGCTGCTGCGCGGTGGCGTCCTGCCAGGCGGTACCCGGCTCAGTGAGCTTCTGCGGGCTCTCGGGGAGTTCGTCGGCGGGGCGCGGTTCGGTGGTCACGGTGGTCACTCCTTGGTGGCCCCGGCCAGCAGGCCGGAGATGAACTGGCGTTGCAGGACGAGGAAGAGGGCCATCACGGGGATGGCGGCGATGCCTGCGGCGAGCAGGACCTGCGCGTAGTCGGTGGTCGACAGCCCCTGCAGGGTGGCGGTGGCCACGGGCAGCGTGTACATCTCGGGGCTGCGCAGTGCGATCAGCGGCCAGACGAACTGGTTCCAGCTGCCGAGGAAGACGAACAGCGCGAGTGCCGCGATGATCGGTCGGTTGACCGGGATGACGATCCGCCACAGCACGCGTAGTTCTCCGGCGCCGTCGACGCGGGCCGCGTCGAGGAGTTCGTCGGGCATGGAGCGCAGTGCCTGCCGCATCAGGAAGATGCCGAACGGGGTGACCAGGCCGGGCAGGATGATGGACTGGTAGGAGTCGATCAGGCCCAGTTCCATCATCATCTGGAAGATCGGGATCAGCATGACCGTGTCCGGGATGACCAGGGTGCTGAGCAGCAGGACGAAGAAGAGGTTGCGCCCGCGGAACTCGAACTTGACGAAGGCGTATCCGGCCAGCACCGAGACGGCGACCGCATCGATCGTCTGGATGCCTGCCACCAGCAGGGTGTTGAGCAGGACCCGTGTGAGTCCGATGGACTCCTCCAGCCCGCGGAGGTTCTCCATGAGATGGCCGCCGGGCAGCAGTTTCGGTGGCCAGGAGAACACGTCCTTGTCCTCCTGGGTCGCGGCAATGGCGAGCCAGTAGAACGGGCCGACGCAGAGCGCGAAGGCGCCCGCGAGCAGCAGGGTGAGCAGGGGGCCACGGGGCTTCACCGGCGCTCTCCCATCAGGCGGACCTGCATGATGCCGAGCACGGACACGATCAGCGCGAGCGCGTAGGCGATGGCAGAGGCGTAGCCGAAGTCGAAGTACTTGAAGCCGTTGTTGTAGAGGTACATGGTGACCGTCAAGGTGGCGTTGTCGGGGCCGCCGCCGGTGAGGACGTACGGCTCGTCGAAGAGCTGCAGGGTGCCGATGGTGGAGAGCACCACGGTGAGAAGCAGGATGGGCCGCAGCTGGGGAAGGGTGATGGAGAAGAAGCGGCGGATCGGTCCCGCGCCGTCGACCATCGCGGCCTCGTACAACTCCTTGGGAATGCCCTGCAGGCCGGCGAGGTACATCACCGCGTTGTAGCCGGTGTAGTGCCAGGTGATGACGAGGACGACGCCCACACGGGCCCAGAAGGGGCTGCCGAGCCAGTTCACCCGGTCGACGCCGAACAGGGAGAGGACCCAGTTCAGCAGCCCGGCGTCGCGGTTGAGGATCACGGAGAACATCACACCCGCGGCGACCAGGCCGGTCAGCGAAGGGACGAAGACGCCGAGTCGCCAGAGCGGGCGCAGCCAGACCTTGGTGGAGTTGAGGGCGAGGGCGACGAGCAGGGCCAGGCCGAGCATCAGCGGCACCTGGACGACCAGGATCAGCGCGGTGTTCTCCAACGCGGTCCAGAACAGCGGATCTTCCAGCAGGCGCCGGTAGTTGGCGAGTCCGGCGAACGTCCTGTCGTCCCCGCTGCCGGTGGTGAGGCTGATCCAGAGGGAGGAAGCTATGGGATACGCCTTGAAGATCGCGAACCCCAGGACGGCGGGCATGATCAGCAGGTACGGGACGGAGGCGCGGGTCAGCAGCCGACGTCGACGCAGGCGGGCGCGGCCGGTGCGTGCGGGGGTGCCGCCGCCGGCCGGGGTGACGGTGGCGGGAGCGCGTTCGGACGGGGCGAGGGACATGGTGGTCAGGCCGCCTGCTGCCGGCCGGTCTGCTGGGCGAGCCGTTCGGCGGCGTCCTTGAGGGCGCGGGTCGGGTCGGCGCCCTTGACCAGCACCTGGCTCTGGGCGTCGCTGGCGAGCTTGAGAGCACGGGTGTAGTCGCCGGTGAAGTTGGTGGCTTCGGAGCCGGAGGAGAGCGTGTCGACGAAGGTCTTGAGCACCTTCTGGCCGCCGTAGAACGGGTGGGGCGCGCTGAACGTCGGGTCGGTGTATGCCGCGTTGAGAGCGGGGAAGACGCCGCCGGAGTTGAACATCCGGTTGATCTCGGCGGGCTTGGTGAGCGCGTACTCGATGAATCGCCAGGCGGCCCGGCGGCGCTTGCTGGAGGCGGCGACGGCCAGGTAGGTGGAGTTGACGACGGCGCTGCGCCCGCCCCCGGGAACGGCGGCGGGAGGCTGCATGACGCGCCATTTCCCCTTCTGGTCGGGGAACTTGGTGGCCAGGTACTCGACGGCCCAGGCGGGGTCCGGGGAGGTGGCGAGCTTCCCTTGGCCGAGCAGGCGTTTCCTGGTGCCCTGGCCCGCGGTGTCGGCGAGCAGGCCGCCGTCGTTGAGCCGCTTGATGACGGTCAGGGCCTGGATGGCTTGCTGGGAGGCGAGCGTGATCTCGCCTGCGCGGTCGAAGTAGAAGGCGCCTTGGAGCTGCATCAGGTTCTGGAAGAAGTCCATGTCCGGGGTGGTGCCGGGCTTGTCGAGCCCGAGCAGTTGGGCGCCGGTGGCAGCGAGGATCTTCGGTCCGGCGGCAATCAGGTCGTCCCAGCTGCTGATGGCGGCGGGGTCGACACCAGCCTTCTCGAAGTAGTCCTGCCGGTAGAACAGCCCGAGCGGGTTGACCTCCCACGGGAGGGCGTGGGCGGCCTTGTCCTTGCCTATGACGGTCGGCCACAGTCCCTTGGCGAAGGCGTCCTTGTACCGGTTGGCGCCGAGCTTGGACAGATCGGCGAGGCCGTCGGGGAACTTCTCCAGGTAGCCGGGGAGGTAGTCGACACCGATGTGCAGGACGTCGGCGAGTCCTTTGCCGCTGGAGGCGAGGCCGACGGTGATCTTGTCCCAGATGGCCGGGTTGCCGACGTCCTGGATGTCGACCTTGATGCCGGGGTTGTCCCGCTCGAAGGAGGGGACGATGCCGCGCAGGGCTTCGGCCGCGGTGGTCCAGCTCCAGACGGTGATCCGGCCGCTGTCGCCGTCGGCACCGGCGTTGCCGCCCGATCCGCTGCCGCCGCAGGCGGACAGGCCGAGCCCGGCGGCGGAGGCGGTGGCGAGCTGGAGCAGTTGGCGGCGGCTCAGTTGAGGGGACATGTCGGCTCCTGGGGATAGTGGGTTGTGCGGTGAGTGAGGGTGTACAGCGCCTCGGCAAGTAGGTCCGCCGCGGCGCCCGGGGTGGAGGCATGGGGAGACAGCCGGATCCACTCGTCGCGGCGGGTGGTGATCAGGCCGGCCGCTTCGAGGGTGTGGTGGACGGTGGCGGGGTCGTGGCCGGGCAGGCGGAAGGTGCCGATGCCAGCGCGCTCCTGGGGACCGAGTCCGTCCAGCAGGATGTCGGCGCCGACCCGCCGTGCGCGGTCGAGCAGATCGGCAAGGGTGGCGCGGATACGGGCGCCTACGGCGGCCGGGCCGCCCTGGTCGAACAGGTCGTCGATGGCTGCGCCGATGGCCGCAGCGGCCGGGAAGTCCGGGTTGGTGGCGAGGTGGGCGGCGGCCCCCGGCAGCGGCGGAGCCGGATGCCGGGGCGCGAAGGGCTCCGCGACGCCAGCCCATCCGCCGAGACCGGGTGCCAGGCGGTCGGCGCACCGGTCGCGGATCAGTAGCAGTGCGGCTC
Organism: Streptomyces sp. NPDC052042; assembly: GCF_044548345.1. NCBI lineage: Bacteria > Bacillati > Actinomycetota > Actinomycetes > Kitasatosporales > Streptomycetaceae > Streptomyces > Streptomyces sp. NPDC052042. The sequence continues at coordinate 27,974 of NZ_JBIUBU010000004.1, forward strand.
CCCAGCCGGCACGTAGCCACTTCTGGCCACCGCTGACGAGGATGTCGGCGGCATCCGCTTCGAGTGCGACGGCGCCCAGGCCCTGGATGGCGTCGACGATCAGCAGCCGCTCGGGCCCGAGGACCTCCTTGAGGGCGGCCAGCGGCGCCAGGTGGCCGGTGAGCGAGTCGACGGCGCTGACAGTGAGGGCGATGACGTCGGTAGTGAGGTGGCGGCGCAGGAGGTCGGGGGTGATGTGCCGCTGCCCAGCCGGGTCGACGAGGCGGACCGCGGGGCCGCCACGGTCGGCGAAGCGGAGCCAGGGGTAGAGGTTGGCGGGGAACTCGCCGCGGGGCACCAGGATGGTACCGGGGCCATGGAGTGCGGCGGCCACGGTGAACAGGCCGTTGCTGGTGGACGGGGCGAGGGCTATTTCGTGCGGGCGGGCGTCGAGCAGCCGGGCTGCTGAGGTCCGGGCGGCGTCGCCGAGGGCGAACAGCCGGTCGAGGTCGGCGGGGTCGACGCGGGCGGCGAGTGCGGTCGTGGCGGCGAGCGCGGCGGCGGCCGGGCGGGAGAGCGGGCCGACCCTGGCGTAGTCGAGGTAGCCCACCCTCGGACTGCGGGCGAGAGTCGGACCTGAGGCCACGGGGGTGGCGGCTTCGGGCACCCGATGAATTTGATCGTTCAAAAATATGCCCCAAGAGAGCTTGCTGCATGCACTTACGCGAATTTGAAGGTTCACATTAGGGAGACTGGGGCGACCCGGCAAGAGGTTCAGCGCAACTTCTGAAGTTCAACCGCGCGTCCTGGCCTCCCTCCACCGCCGCGCCAACCCCGAACTGAAACGGCTCTCCCACCTCTCCGGCATCCATCTCTGGAACCTGCGGCAAGCCCGCCGCCCTCGGGAGTGGGCAGGCTTCGTCGACGGTCGGTGGCCCGCTTCGCCGAGAAGACGAAACTTCGAGCCCAAACGCGGCGCCGGAAGCGCTAATCTCTTCTTCACGTCGCCGAAACCTGCCCTCCCCTCCCCATGGGACGGCCTCAGCAGGTCCACGGTTCGGGTTCCGGCCCCGGAGGTGTCATGGACGTCAAAGCGGTGCGTGTACGCGACTTGGTCCGGGATGTGGTGACCGAGGTGGCTCCGGAGGAACTGCCGCTGATGGCGGGTCTTGCCGGGTTCGACGATGTCAGGGCCGTACGACGGCTGGGTGAGAGGGACCGGCGGCAAGAGACCCTGGGATTCGGGCTCGGGGAGGTTGCCGCGCTGGTGACTCCGGTGGTGTGGCTGGCGGTGGACCAGGCCGCGCAGCAGATCGTGGGGACCTGGGTGAACAACGGGATCAGCAGGACGGGTATCGCCCTGCGCAGGCTGTTACGCAGGCCAGTGTCCGAGCCAGTGGCGATTCCGCCGCTGACGCGTGAACAGCTCGTGCTCGTACGGGAGTCGGTACTGACGATGGCTGCGCAGCGCGGGCTGGAGTCGGAGCGCGCGGCGGTGATCGCCGACGCGGTGGTGACCAGACTGGTGCTGGTCGAGACGGAGGCCGACAGGGCACCCGAACTGCCCGGCCCGGATGCACCGGAACGGCCGGACAGGCCGGACGAGCCCTGATGGCCGTCTTACCCACGGATGCCGCTCCCGGAGCGGCGGAGCAGCCCGCGGCCTCCGCCCCGCTTGACGAGCGGGCCCTCGTGGCCGGTACAACCCTGCGCTTCGTCCTGCTCCTGGCTTTGTTGGCGACGGCCGGCTCGAGCATGATCCCCCGGACCGTCTGGCACCTCCTCGCGTCTTCGGAGAAGGCCGACATGGCGGCGGCTTGTCCACTGGCGGCAGGGATCGATCCCAGCGTGTCGATGAACACGAGCTTCGTCCAGTCCAGGCGTCAGCCGGCCGCGTTGGAGGAGTGCACGGCGCGGTTCGCGCAGGACTTCACCGGGGTTGCGCTGGGTGTCGGGACCGTGGCGCTCATCGCGGCCTTCGCCGTCTACTGGCTGCTACCGGTGTGGCGGACGCGGCGCACCAAGGTCGTACCGCTGGACGTGATGGACGTACACGGCGGACTTCGGCCGCTGCTGGACGAGTTGGTGACCGTCGCCGGACTCGACCGTACTCCCCGCTTCGTCGTCGATCCGGCGTCGCGGACGACAGGCGCCATCGCGTTCGGCCGCCAGCGCCGGCCCGTGATCCGCCTGGACGGCGGTCTGGTGGTCACCGCCGACACCGAGCAGGCACGGTTCCGTGCCGTGGTGCTGCACGAGCTGGCCCATCTGCGCAACAAGGACATCGGCATCACCTACGCCACCGTCGCACTGTGGCGGGTGTTCCTCGTGGTGGTGCTGCTGCCGTGGGTGGCCGTGGGCATGGACATCCTCTTCTTCCGTGGGACGGCGGACGTCCGGGGCATGTTCGCCCCGTTCAACACGCACTCCCAGGTGCTCGGCGGTCTGCTCGTACTGGCGGTCTATCTCTCCCGCCTGGAGATCGTGCGCCACCGCGAGATCTACGCCGACCTCATGGCCGCTCGCTGGGGCGCGAGCGCGGAGCCGTGGGAAGGCGGCGCTGCTCGGCAGCGCTCTGAGAGAGGGTGGCGGGAACTGCCCGTCCGGTTCGCCGGGCTGTGGCACACGCACCCGTCGCAGGAGCTGCGCCGGGCCTCCCTGACCGACCCGCAGGCGCTGTTCACGCTGAAGGCGCTGCCTCTTCTCCTTGCCGGGCTGGCGGCGGACATCCTCGTCTGGCACCTGGGCGCGCTGCCGTACGAACTCCTGTGGCTCAAGGCGGTTCTCGTCGCGGTCCTGGTCGTGGGCATCGGTGGCGTCGCACTGTGGCGTGCCGTGTTGTACGCGCTCCTGGCCGGGCGGCCGGTCCCTTCGGGATGGTCCGTCGGACTTTGGCTCGGGCTCGGCGTCGTGGTGGGGGAACTGACCGGGCCGCGCGCCGCGATGAACCAGTGGCTGCCCGCGCACCCAGAGGCACTGCTGATCCTCGTGGCCACGCTGGTCCTGGTGATGACGTGGACGGCGCAGAACGCCGAGTGGTGGCTGCGGGCCTGGCGAGGGCGTTCGCTGGGTCCGGTCATGCTCGCGGGCCTGGCCGCGCCCGCTCTCGCGTATGCCTCCGTCCTGTACTGGTGGTGGTTCCTGGGCGAGGTCCTGACGGGCGGCTGGCCGTTCACGACGGCCGGGGTGCTGGCCTCGTACGACCTACCCGGACTGCCGCCCCCGCCCTCGGACATCGGGCTGCTGTGGCACGTCATCGCGGTGGTGGGCCTCCTGCCAGGAACGCTCTCACGTGTCGGAAGTCTGTGGTGGGCGGAGGTGCTGCTGTGGGTGCTGCCGTTGCTCGCTCTGGTCGTCGCCTCCCGCTCGGGCGGCGGGTCGGGGGCGGAACGCCCGAAGTGGCTTGCTCGTACGCTGCCAGGGGCGACGGCGCCGGCGTCAGCTCCGTACGGGCCGGGGCGGTTGCTGGCCGCTGGGCTGGCAGGCGGAGTCCTCTGCCTAGCCGGGCTGGCCGTGGCGCTGGCCCGGCTGCGTATGGCGGACCCGGGTGCCGTGGGAACGACGGGACCGCTCCGACTCGCGCACATGATGGGGCCCGTCCTGGTGATCTGCGCCGCGATGGCCCTGACGGCCGCCGTCGTCGCCGCACTGACGGACTCAGGATGGCTGACGGCCGGGCTGGTGGCGGCGGGGATCACCGCGTTGCTGGGCGTGGGAGCTACGTACGCCCTGATGCGGGCGGACGCGAGTGCCGGGCCGGACACGGTGTCGTGGTCGCTGTCGCAGGACGTCCATCTTCCCTACGCGGTGGCCCTGGGCACGCCGGTGGCGGGCCTGGCCGCCTTCGTGGGCCGGGGCGCCGGGCTGCTCCGGCGGTGGGTAGCCACCGGGCGCCGGGCCTGGCCGCGATCGGCGGCGCGGCCCGCGCCCGTCGAGGAGCGTCCGCTCCGTCCGGTATGGCGGCGCGCTGTCCGCATGGCGGCGATCGGAGCCGTCGTGGCCGGGGTCGGCGCCACAGCGCTCAGTATGGACGTATCCGAGTCGCACGGACGGTCCTCCCGGCCGGCGGCGCTGATGCTGGACCAGTCGACGCCCGCGCCCTCGGCGGCGGTGTCCCGGCTCCAGCACCAGGCGTGGGCGGCGGCCGGAGGGCTGGAACGGATCCAGGCACTGCGGGCCGCGGAACGCACGTACAGCGCCGCCTTCACGGCCGGAGGAGAGTCCGCCACCGACGCCGAATTCCTCCAGGCGATGGACCGGATGAAGAGCACCTGCAGGGAGATGGACCGGGCGACGCGGCGGGCGAACACGTACTTCAGCGTGCCCAGCGCGGCGGGGCAACGGATGTGGGCACGTGTGCTGACCCGGCACCGGACGATGGTCGGCACATGCCGGGCCCTCGCCACACGGCCGAGCACCACGACAGCCAAGGCGGCGGGCACCGCCCGCCGGAACGCCATCGACTCGGTGGACGCGATGTTCTACTGGCTCGCCGAAAAGGGGGCGATCCGGCCGAAGTCATCGTGAATACCCGGGCACTGACCCAATCGACCCAACCGACCCGACCCCACCGGAGGGCGGACACATGACGATCACCCCCAACACAGCGAGGCGACGCATCGCGGTCCTGCTGCTGAGCGGCGCGCTCGCGCTGACCGCGTGCGGCGGAGGCGACGAAGACGGCGAAGGCGGCCAGAAGGGCAGAGGCGCCACCGCCCCGAGCATGGAACCGGGCGAGCGCCACACCGTCGTCCTGGAGGTCACTTCCGACTACGGCCGACCGGTCGCGATCAACTACTTCGGGCACACCAACGGCCCCGACGGCATGAAGGTGCTCGGGGAGAAGGGCGGAGAACTGTCGGCCGAATCGCCGTGGAAGACCACGCTCACGGTGGACGGCAAGGACGTGTGGGTCAGCCTGATGGCGAACGGGACCGGCTGTCTCGGTCGGGCGACCGGGGGCGACTCCTGCGAGACCGGGGCCATCCCGAGCCGCGAGGACATCGAGGGGACCGGCACGACCACTTGCCGTATCACCATCGACGGCAAGGTCGTCGCGGAGAAGTCGTACACCTGGCCCACGATCATCCCGGTGACCTGTCTCACTCCGCTCAAGGGGAAGGCCAGTGAGGGACGATGACCGACGACTCCTCGTCCCTGATGCCGGAGCCGGCATCAGGTCCGACCCCGAGTCCGGGCCCGGGCCCGGACGCGCGCCGTCGCTCACGGCGGCGGGCCTTGCTGCTCGCCCTACTTCTCCTTCTCCTCCTCGTCGCCGGCCTGCTCCTGTGGATCTTCAACGGGCCGGGCAGCGACAACGGGGCCAACGGGTCGGGCGACGACCGCAACTCATCGCCACGCGCCGACCTGGCACGCGCCGCCGCCCTTCTGCGTGACGCCCCGGCACTGCACTACACAGGCACCATGGGCATCACAAGCGCCCAGGGAGGCGAGGACGCCCGAGTGGACCTGATCGTCAGCAATCCCGCCGACGCGCTCGGCACGTTCAGGATGCCCGACAGTCCGGCACTGGACTACGTGGGCATCGACAGCAAGTCGTTCCTGCGTGGGAAGACCGAGGCGTGGCGGTCACTCGGCATGGCCGAGAAGTCGAAGGTGCTCGCAGAGCACCCCTCGATGGTGCAGCCAGGGATGTTCTTCTCCCAAGACCTCGCCACGGCCCTGGCACCTCCGGCGCTGGCGAAGACCGTGCTGGCGGATGACGTCCCCGACGAGAAGATCACCGTCGGCAAGCCCGTCACCGTGGGCGACCACACCTGCACCCCGATCCACGCCGACAACACCACCATCTGCCTGAGCGACGAGCGGGTGGACGGCGCCCGGTTCGTCGACAGGATCAGCTTCTCCGGGGGGACGGCCGTGCTCGACATCAAGGCGATGTCCAGGCAGGAGGTGGAGCGGTTCTCCACCGACTTCCGGTCGAAGCTCCCTCTGATCCGCGACTCGGTGGACCCCAGGATCAGCGTGACCACCCAGATCCTGCGCGACTACAAGGGTGAATGCGCCCCCACCGCCTGCGTCTTCACCGCGCGGGTGACCGTTACGTACCTCGGGTCCACCTCGGACCCCGACGCCTCCAAGGCCGTCTCGGTGACCTACTCGTGGGCCATCGACCGGGACGGGACGCCGGTGGAGCTGGACCCGGAGTGCTCGGGTGCCCTCCTGATCAAGCCGGGCGAGTCGGAGGACCTGTCGTGCACTGGGACCGGGCCGTCCGTCGGGTCCGGGGCGAGCCGGGGTCAGTACCACGGCAAGATCCACACCTTCGACCGCGCACTCACCCCGAAGGAGTACGAGCGCCTGGTACGCCTGGCCGCCGACAACAGCGAGAAAATCGCGGTGCTTCCTGATCCGCCGACACCCCGCTGACCGACCCGTCGGCGTCCACAGCACAACGAGGCGCTGCTGGAGCTGATACCGGGGATCGGCGCCTTCACGTGCACGAAGGGCGGCGACGCCGCGGCGCGGAACTCGCCGCCCTCTACCACCAGGACCAACGGCAGGCCGGGCAGTTTCATACCCCAGGTAGTCGTTCCTCGGCAACCACGGATGCGAGCGTGACGTGCCCACCATCGGAGGAATGCCGAAAGCAAGCAACCGAACCGGACCCGGAGCGATTCAGTCCGTGGAGAGCCCGGTACTCGGAGACGGTACGCCGGGTTCGGCGAGCGGCACGGAGAAACGGGCCGGTGGCAACGCCAACAACGCGCTCCGTACCTACTCGACAGGCGACCGCGTCGAAGCATCGCACTGCTCTGCTCACGGCTCGGCGACGAGTCGTCGGAGCAGCCCGAGGTCCACGTCCCGCAGGCTGTGCGCGACGGTCCGGCGCGGCGCAGCGGGGATGGGGGTGAGCGAGGGCACAGCCAGGACGTTGCAGTCGGCCGCCTCCGCGGAGGCGACGCCGGTCGGGGTGTCCTCCACGGCGACGCACGCGGTGGGGGCGACGTCCAGGGCTGCCAGGGCCGCCCAGTAGGGATCGGGGAACGGCTTGGTGCGCGGGGTCTCCCCCGCGGCGAAGGAAGTGGTGAACCGGTGCCGCCCGAGGACGTCGATGACGATGTCCACGACAGACCGGGGCGAGGCCGAGACCAGCGCCGTGGCCACTCCTGCGGCGTGGACCGCCGAGAGCAGTTCCACGGCCCCCGGCAGGGGGACGACCTGCCCGCGTACGAGCTGCGTGAAGCGTCGTTCGAGGGACGCGGCGAGCCGGGCCGCCCCGGCCCGGCCGGCCGCGCGGGAGGCCAGGTGGGCGGCGCTGTCCTCGATCGCGCGGCCGAGGACGAACGGGAGGTCCGCGTCCGCGAGGACGAGTCCCAGCCCGAGGGCCTCCTCCTCGACCGCCTGCTGCCAGAGCCGCTCGGTGTCGACGAGTGTGCCGTCCATGTCGAAGAGGACCGCCCGGAGTTCGGTGTGCACGGAGGCTCCCTGGAGATGTGGTCGGGGGGACCCGGCCGGAGGCCGGGCCCAGGGTCAAGGACGGGACCGGAGCCCGATCCGGAGGGTACGGATTTCGAACGGGCGCAGCGTGAGGTGGAGTGATGTGCTCCGCGGTGTGCTTGGCCGGGTGGGTGCCGCTCCGTACAGAGGGCGTTCCAGGAGGTCCGTCTCGGTCACGGTGTCCCACGGGACGGCTGTGCTCAGCCTGGCCCGGGCGCGTCCGCCGTGGGCTTCGTAGAGCCTGACGACGAGGTCGCCGGAGCGGTCGTCGGCGAGCTTGACGGCCTCGATGACGACGGCCTCGTCGTCCGTGGTGACGAGCGGGGCCACGCTCGACGCTCCGGGGACGGAGCGCTCCGGGAGGTTGAAGGCGTACGCCTCTCGTACGGCGTCGGCGATGTCGGCGCCGAGGACGAAACCGTAGCGCAGCCGGTGTCCTCCCTGGTCGGCGTCCGGGTCGGGGAAGCGGGGGGCCCGCAGCAGGGAGAGCCGCACGGTCGTGGTCGTGCCGCCGTCCTCGCGTACGTCCCGGGTGACGTCGTGGCCGTAGGTGGAGTCGTTGACCAGGGCCGCGCCCCAGTCTCGTTCGCCGACGTGGAGGCACCGGTGGGCGCAGATCTCGAACTTCGCTGCGTCCCAGCTGGTGTTGGTGTGGGTGGGGCGCCGGACATGGCCGAAGAAACAGGTGCTCGCTGCGCCGGTTGCCCTGTTTGGTCCGCAGCTGGCTGGTCAGCGTGCCGCGGTGGAACTCCAGGTAGAGCTCCCCCAGCCATACCGGGGCGTCGGGGTACTCCGCGTGGGCGCGGGCGAAGAAGTCGGCGGGCCGCTCGATGACGACCCGGGGGGAACCCTCCAGGTCGGCCAGTCGCTCGGCGCGGGCGAGCATCTCCCGGGTGGGTCCGCCGCCGCCGTCGCCGTATCCGAAGGGAAGGAGGGAGTGGTTGGCCGGGCCCTTGTCCTGGAAGTTGCCTACCGCGTGGGCGAGTTCCGCTCCGGACAGCTCGCCGTTGTACGTGTCCGCCGGCGGGAAGTGCGTGAAGATGCGGGTGCCGTCGATGCCCTCCCACCAGAACGTGTGGTGGGGAAACTTGTTGGTGGTGTTCCAGGAGATCTTCTGGGTGAGGAACCAGCGCACGCCCGCCAGCTTCATCAGCTGGGGCATCGCCGCGTTGTAGCCGAAGGTGTCGGGCAGCCACATCTCCTCGGTCTCGACGCCGAACTCCGGGCGGATGCGCTGGCCCAGCACGCGGTCGAGGCGCTGCTCGGTCAAACGTCGGTTGCTGTGCATGGCGTGCTCCGTGAGACGGGGCGGTCACTCCTCGGTGGGCCCGAGGTCGGGCGTGTCGCGCAGGTGGACGTGGCGGGTGGCGGCGGCATGGAGTTCGAGGACGGTGATCTCGTTGGGTCCGGGTCTGAGGACGGGCGCGGGAACGTACAGGCTGCCCTGGGGTCCTCGGGACCAGTAGCGGCCCAGGGGAAAGCCGTTGATCCAGGCCACGCCCTTGATCCAGCCGTCCAGGTGGAGGAAGGTGTCGGCGGGCTCGTCCACGGTGAAGGTGCCGCGGTGGAACGTCGGCCCCACCGGCTGCCGTGCGGGATCGGTGGTTCGGTGGACGAAGGTGTCGGGGCGGTCGAGAGGCAGGGAGCGGCTCCGCCAGGCGGCGGGCGGGTGCCCGTTGACCGTCGTGCGGCCGATGAGGCCCTTGCGGTCGTAGAGCCCCGGTCCGTAGTTGACGCGGCCCTGGTTCTCCACGAGTACGGCGAGCCGGGCTCCGGGACGGGGCACGGTGAAGGCGAGGGTGTGTTCGTGGTTCTCGCGTTCCAGGACGCCGACCGGTTGGCCGTCGACGAAGATCTGGGCGCGGTCGTGGACCCGCTCGACATGCAGGACGGCAGGCCCGGGCGTGGGCAGGTCGGTCTCATAGAGGACGAAGCCGAAGGGGTGGCCGAGATCCTCCATGGTCAGAGGGCGGTCGGCCGTCACCGGGGTGCCGAGGGTGTCGGCCTGCTCCAGCAGGCCGGCCGCGCGGGTGAGTTCCACCGGCCCGAAGGCGGCCTTGGGTGCGGCGGGAGGCAGGGGCTCCGCAGGAACGGGTGCGTGGCGGGCGATGACCGCGCGGAAGGCCTCGTACTTGGGCGTCGGGTCGCCGGCTTCGTCGAGGAGGGCGTTGTAGTCGTAGGAGGTGACGGTGGGACGGTAGGTGCCCTTGTCGTTGGCTCCGTTGGTGAAGCCGAAGTTGGTGCCTCCGTGGAACATGTAGATGTTGACGGAGGCGCCCGCGGCGAGCAGACGGTCGAGGTCCGCGGCGGCGTCGGCCGTGTCGCGGCGGGTGTGGATGCCGCCCCAGCGGTCGAACCAGCCGATCCAGAACTCCGTGCACATCAGTGGGCCGTGCGGCCGGTGCTCGCGCAGGGCGGCGAGCCCGGCGGTGACGCGGCTGCCGAAGTTGGCGGTGGACAGGACGCCGTCGAGGCTGCCTCGTACGAGATCGGAGGGCTGGTCGCAGGTGAACAGCGGGACGTCCACGCCGTGGCGGCGCAGCATGGCGGCGAGTTCGGCCAGGTAGGCGGTGTCGTCGCCGTGGGCGCCGTACTCGTTCTCGACCTGGACGGCGAGGATCGGCCCGCCGTTGCTTCCCAGGTAGGGGTGGAGCGGGGGCAGCAGGGCGCCGAGGTACTCGTCGACCGCCCGCAGGAAGCGGGGATCGCGGCTGCGTAGGGTGAGATCGTCCTCGGCGAGCAGCCAGGAGGGCAGGCCGCCGCCTTCCCATTCCGCGCAGATGTACGGGCCGGGTCTGAGCAGGACGTGCAGTCCTTCGGCGGCCGCGGTGTCGAGGAACCGGGGCAGGTCGAGACCTCCGTCGAGGTGGAACTCCCCGCGGCGCGGGGCGTGCAGGTTCCACGGCACGTAGGTCTCGACCGTGTTGAGGCCCAGCAGCCGTGCCTTGCGGAGTCGGTCGGCCCACTGCTCCGGATGGACGCGGAAGTAGTGCAGGCCTCCGGAGATGATGCGGAACGGTCGGGCGTCGAGACGGAATCCGTCGTCGGCGATCTCCAGTCGGGGCATGGCTGTGGTGCTCCTCAGGGGTACGGATCCGGTTGGTTCAGCCGAGCGGGCGGCACAGCAGGGCGTCGGGAACGCCTCCGTGGTTCCACTTCCACGTGTAGGCGACGCCTGCGAGGTACTCGTCGTCGGCGCACTGGCCCTTGTAGTGGCCCGGAGCCCAGTCGCTGCCGGTCGAGCCTCCGGTGGCGGGCCGGTTGTCACCGCGGTCGAACCAGACCGCGCGGCCGGTGGTGGGCAGGGAGCCGGCTGCGGGGGCGCACAGGAGGGCCGTCATGGCGTTCTTGTTCACGCTGTAACCGACCGCGAAGGTGTTGTCGGGGCACTGGAGCTTGTTGTAGCCGCTCGCCCAGTCGCCGCCGGTGACGTACCGCTCGTCGGTGACGGCGGTCCAGGCCCCGTTCCCCTTCGTCGGCTGACCGGCGTCGGTGCACAGTCCTCGGCTGTCGCTGCGGCCGAGGCCGGCCAGCCGCTGGCTGTCGGGGCAGTTGCCCTTGCGGTTGCCCGGAGACCAGTCCGGCTTCGCCAGCATGGCGGCGGAGACGTTGTAGTCGGCGTAGTCCAGGTTGAGCATGTTCCAGCGGGGGGCGGGGGCGATCCGGCCTGTCCTGCCGGGAGCGTTCACGAGCTTGTTCCAGTCGGTGGCGCGCCAGTCACCGGCGTCCATGACACCGAGCCGTGTGCCGTCCGCACTGTAGTTGACCATGGCCCAGGAGTCCTGCGGTGTGCCGTTCGTGTCGGTCCAGCCGACCAGAGGCCAGATGGCGAAGTCGGTGTCGTTCTTCACCAGGATGTCGGTGAAGTTGGCGAACCAGGCACGTTCCTTGGCGTTGATGCCACCGCGACCACCGGCGCCGAACTCGCTGATCCACACGGGTGCCGTGAAGTGCTGGCCGGACCGGGTGACGAACAGGGCCTGGTCGTCGACGACCTGGGCGAGCTGGGTGGGGGTGAATTCCTCGTAGCGCGGGTCGTGCGTCTCGCCCGTTCCGGTGGCACCGGTGTGGTTCGGGCCGGTGTAGCCGTAGAAGTGGGCCGCGTAGACGAGTTTGTCGGAACGGATCAGGGTGTTGGACAGGGTGGCGACCGGGGTGAGTGTCGGGCGGCCGTGAGGGGTCAGGTCGGTCGGTATGCCCTGCCAGTTGATGCCCTCCATGATGACGAGCATGTCCGGGTTGGCCCGCAGGATCTTGTTGCCGGCTTCTTCCAGGGCCTTGTTGAGGTCGTGGTCGTCGCCCCAGCCCCAGTTGGCGTCGTTCCAGGTGTCGCGGCGGACCTCGTTGCGCAGATCGGCTCCGACGACCCGCTTGTCGGCCTCGTAGCGCTTCGCCAGGAACACCCAGTCGTCGATCCACTGCTGGGTCGTCTGGCCACTGTTCCAGCGCTCGTTGCCGTCCAGGCCGCAGCAGAAGCGGTAGCTGGTGGTGTGGTTGTTGAGGATGACGGCGAAACCGTCCGCGGTCAGGGCTCCGACGACGGCGTCGAGCACCTGCAACGGGGTCTTGCCCTTGAGCTGCGGGTTGGCGGCGACGGCCGAGTCCGGGACGGTACTCGTGTCGTGGATGACTGCGTTGGCGAACGGGAGCCGGATGCTGTTCAGGCCCAGGGCGTGGAAGTCGGCCAGGATCTGGGCCATAGGCTTCCGGTCGAGGCCGAGCGGGATGTTGTGCGACATCTGCCTCGCCTGGTGGTTGGCGACGTCGCCGACGTCGCCACTGCCCTGCCAGGTTCCCTGGGCGCCGGCCCAGTTGCCGGACTTGAGCTTGAACCGGTCGCCGTCGGCGTCGACGACGTATCGGTCCCGGGTGGACAGCGGGGCGGTCCATGAGGCGGCGAGCTGTGCGCCGGTGAGGGCCTGGGGCGGCGGTGCGGTCCCTGTGTCCGCCGCGGCGGCGGTGGGGGTGAGGGTGCAGAGGAGGAGCGCGGACGACGTGGCGAGGGCCGCGGTCGCGCGTCGGAGCAGGGTGATGCGAGGTGTCACGGGGAAGCTCCTTGCGGGTGGGGGACGTGTGCCTGCCTTGTGTGCGGTGCGGAACGGTGTGGTGCGGTGGATCAGCCCTTGAGACCGCTGGTGGCTATCCCCTCGACGATGTAGCGCTGTGCGACGAGGAACATGACGACCAGCGGCGTGATGGTGACGACGGCGCCGGCGAAGAGACCGGGCAGGTTGATGGTCTGCGAGGTGAGGAAGGTGGACAGCGCGATCTGCGCGGTCCAGGCGGACGGGTCCTGGCCGATGACCAGCGGCCACAGGAAGGAGTTCCAGCTCTCGATGAAGGACAGCGCCCCGAGCGAGGCCAGCATCGCCCCGGAAGTCGGCAGGGCGATCCGGCGGTACAGACCGAGCCAGCCGAGGCCGTCGAGCCGTCCCGCCTCTTCGAGCTCCCGCGGCAACTGGAGGTAGAAGTTGCGGAACAGCAGGACCGCGAACGGATTGAAAAGGCCGGGCACGATGATGCCCCACAAGGTGTTGACGCCCCCCATGGAGCCGACGACGACGAACGTCGGCACGAAGGTGACCGAGCCGGGGATCATCAGTGTGGCCACCACCAGGGCGAGCAGCACACCGCGTCCCGGAACCGGAATTCTGGCGAGGGCATAGCCGGCGGCGGAGGCAAGGAGCGTGGATACCGGCGCGGTGACGGCGGCGATCAACAGCGAGTTGCCGAGGGACCGGCCCATCGCTACGGCGGGGTCGTCGAACAGTGCGGTGAAGTTCTCGAAGTGCATGGTCGAGGGCCACCACGTCCACTCCGGCGCCGTCAGACCCTGGGAGTCCATCAGCGCGTTGCGGAGCATCAGGTAGAACGGCGCCATGAAGACCGCGGTCAGTAGTCCGATGAGCAGACCCCGTGCCAGCAGGCGCACGGTTCGGGACAGTCCGGGCAGAGTGATCATGCGTTTCTCATTCTCCGCTCCTGCCGAATCCGGTGAACCGTCCCTGGATCAGGGTCACTCCGACGATGAGGGCGGTGAGCACGAAGGCTCCGGCCGAGCCGAGGCCGTAGTTCTGGCTGCCCATGGCGGTGTTGTAGAGGTGGACCAGTGGTGTCTGTACGGGGGCGGTGCCGGTTCCCGACAGCCCGCTGTTGAACAGGTTGTAGAACTCGTCGAAGGCCTGGAAGGCGGCGATGAACAGCAGCATCAGCACGGCGACGGCGGTGTTGCGCAGCATCGGCAGGGTGATCCTGGTCAGGAGCCGCCGGCCGGTGGCGCCGTCGAGCGCGGCGGCTTCGTAGACCTCCTTGGGGATGGCCTGGAGTCCGGCGAGGAAGAGCACCATGTAGAAGCCGACCTGGAGCCACAGACGCAGCGTGACGAGGACGATCCAGTAGAGCGGTGGCGAGGTGGATTGCAGCCAGGGCACCGGATCTGCTCCGAACCATCCGCCGATCATGTTGGCGATGCCCGACGGCAGTCCGTTGAACAGGCACATCTTCCACAACAGTGAAGCGGCGACGTACGAGACGGCCGCGGGAATGAGGAAGGTGGTGCGCAGCAGGGCCCGGCCGCGCCGGACCCGGTTCACCAGCAGGGCGAGCCCGAGGGAGGCGGCGAAGGTGACCGGCACGATGAAGGCGGTGAACAGCAGAATCGTGAGCAGCGAGTCGCGGAACGCCTGATCGGACAGGAGGGTCTGGTAGTTCTCTAGTCCGACCCAGTGGCCGAGGGCGATGGTGCCGCGCGCGTCGCTGAGGCTGAGCAGGAAGCTCCAGCCGATCGCGACATACTTGAAGACGCCGAGCCCGATCAGTGTCGGCGCGGTCAGCAGGAGGAACGCGACCCAGCCGGACCGGCCGACGCGGGTCCGGCCCGCGCGGGCCCGGCCGGTGGGAGCAGCGCCCCGCGGGGTGGCCGCGGGGCGCCCGGCCCGCTCGGGCTTCGGCGTGATGTCGGTCGCCGGGTTCATCGGCTTCATCGGCCGAGCTGCTTGTCGATCTCGCGCTGGGCCTTCTTCACCGTTTCGGCCAGGAGAGCGGCCGGATCGCCCTGCCCGCCGGCCACCTTCGCCGCGGTCGCGTTGAACGCGCTGCTCACGGCGGTCTCCCAGGTTCCCGGGTTGTGCTTCCCGTACTTCTCCGCCAGTTCCACGGTCTCCTTGGCGGCGCCCGCGGAGAGCTTCTTCGCGGTTGCCGCCACGGACGTGCGCGGCGGGACGTGGAAGCCGTAACTCTCGGCGAAGTCCTTCTGCAGGTCGGACTGCTGGACCCACAGCCACTGGACGAACTTCTTGGCCGCGGCCACGTTCTTGCCTTTGGCGTTGACGCAGCTGGTCCAGCCGCCGACCCGTACGACGGGAGCGCCGCCGGCCTCGTACGCCGGCCACGGCAGCACGCCGAAGTCGTCGCCGAGCGCGGGCGAGATGGCGGGCATCGCCCACAGGCCGCACCACTGCATCGGCACGACGCCCTGGATGAAGGCGGCCGGGTCCCACCAGTCGGTGGTGAATCCCAGCAGCAGCGACCTGTCGTCGTGCAGGCGCTTCAGACCCTTCAGTGCTTCGAGTGCCCGGTCCGAGCCGAAGGCCACCTTGCCGTCCGGGGTCACGAGGTCGCTGCCGTTGGACCAGACGTTGAGGATCGCGGAATCGCCGATGCCGTCGTTGCCGACGAACAGGCCCTTGTTCTTCTTGGTGGTCAGGGCCTTCGCCGCGTCGACGAGACCGTCGAAGGTCGTGGGCGGGGTGATCCCGGCCTTCGACAGGACACTCTTGCGGTAGTAGAGCATCATGACGTCGTCGATCTCCTTGACGCCGTAGAGCTTGCCGTCGACGGTGACCGACTCGATGGCGTTGGTGTTGAAATCGCTCTTGGCGCTGCCGTACACGTCGTCGAGCGGGGCGATCTGGCCACGGCGGGCGAGGGCCTCGCTGAAGTCGCCGATCTCGAAGACGTCGGGGGCCGCGTCGGTCAGCAGGGTCGAGTAGAGCTTGCTCGCGTAGTCGCCGGGAACCCAGGTCACCTTGACGGCTATGTCCGGGTTGGCCTTGGTGAAGGCGGTGGCGTAGCGGAGCGCCGCCTGCTGGGCGCCGGTCTCGCCGTAGGCGTGGTACCAGACGTTGAGAGTGGTCTTCGCTCCGGAGGAGGAGCCGCCGGTGGGGTCGGTGCTGCAGGCGGTCGTCAGGACCGTTCCGGCGGTGACGAGCAGCGATCCCGTGAGGAATCCGCGTCGGCTAAGCTCGACTCTGCGTGCGCTCATGTGCATTTCCTTCTGTGGGGATGTGTGCGGGGCGGATGTGCTCCCTGGCCGGAGCCTTCGTCAGTGCTTGCCGGCAGAGGAGGGCGGCGGCCGGGGAGTCGTACGCGGCGGCGGTGAGGACGACGGTTGCTGCTCCGGTCATCCGGCGCCGATCGTGGATGTGGCCGGGGGCTGTGGGAAGAGGGCCTGGATGGCCACGGCGGCGCCGCCGCGGGCCCACTCCTCCCAGGGCAGCGGGCGCAGCAACAGCGGGCATCGGGACGCCGCTCCGAAGGCGTGTGCGGCGTATGCGTCCTGAATGTGGCGGCTGAACAGGTCGTAGGCGTCGGCTCCTTCACCGCTGACGACGACACGCTCCGGGCCGACGAGATTGACCAGCGCGGCGATGCCCACCCCGATGGCCTGTCCGGCCCGAGCGAAGGCCTGGCGGGCCGCGAGGTGGCCCTCGCGGGCCATGTCGACCGCCTCGTCGAAGGTGAGATGCGGGTTCGTGGCGGCGCGGCGGACCGCCGCGAGGATCGCGTCGGTCGAGGCGATCGCCTCGACACAGCCGCGAGCGCCGCAACGGCAGAGCGGTCCGGCGGGGTCGACGCAGATGTGTCCGACCTCGCCCGCGACCCCATGGGCGCCTCTGAGCAGGTGCCCGTTGACGACGAGGGCGGAGCCGATGCCCGCGCCGATGGTGACCAGCGCGAAGTAGCCCGTGCCGATGCCTTCGCCGAACCAGTGCTCGGCGACGGTCAGGGCCCTGACGTCGTTCTCGACGGTGACCGCCAGGCCGGTGGAGGCGCTGAGCAGTTCGCCGAGCGGGACGTCGCGCCAGCCGAGGAGGCCGGAGTGACGGAGCCGCCCGCTGTCGCGGTCCACGTCGCCGTTCACGGCGACGCCGAGGTGGCGCGTACGGTCCCGGAATGCGGGCTCGGCGTCGAGCAGTTCGTCGACCAGCTCGGCGACGAGGGCTGCGACGACCTCGGGGGCGCACACATCGAGCGGCCGGACGGCCGTGGCCCGGATGCCGGCGCGCAGATCGCAGACGGCGCCGAAGATCTGGTCGACGCTGATCTTCAACCCGACGAAGTACTCCCGGTCGGAAGCGACCGCGAGCGGGTTGACCGGTCGGCCTGCGCCGGGCGCGGTTCGCTCCGGCGGGAGTTCGTACAGGTAGCCGTCATCGATGAGGGGTCTGGCTGCCTTGGTGACGGCTGTCGAGGAGAGCCCCGTCCGCCGTGCCAGTTCCACTCTGCTGAGCGGTCCCTCCGCGAGAAGCAGGGCGAGGACCGCAGTCTCGGCGGGTGCACTGACCAGAGGCTGGGAGTGTTGTCGAAGCACGGGTGCAACGTAGAGCAAATAAATAACTTCTTCCAGTATTGATTTAGGAGTTGTGACCGCCCTACGCTCAGGTCCGCCTCGTGTCCATCCCGGGCCAAAACGCGGCGTCGGTCGTGCCCGCGTCACGCCGCCCTGGACACAACCCTGTTCCTCTCCGCACGTCAGGGGACCCACTCCGTGCTCGCCACGCTCCCGCTCGTCACCTTCGATACCACTCTCGGCCTCGCGGTGCTGCGCACACCGAACAGCCAGTACGCGCTCCGCGTCGCCCTCGACGGCAGCCCCCGGCACCTCCATTGGGGCACTCCGCTCGACACCGCCGCCCTCGCCGCGATGCCGGAGCCCATCTCCCCGGCCGCAAGCAGCTTCGAGGCCGAAGCCGCCGCCGACGAACTCGCACCACAGACCGGGGCGCGGTTCGGGCCGGCCGGCCTTCAGGTCCGCTTCCCCGACGGCACCCGAGGCGCCCAGTGGCGTTTCGCCGGTCACACCGTCGACGGTGGGGAGCTGCGACTGCGCCTCGACGACCGGCACCGTCCGCTGCGGGCCGAACTGTGCTACCGCGTGCGGCCCGGCACCGACGTCGTCGAGCGCTGGACGGAACTGACCCACACCGGGGCCACGGACGGCCCGCCGGCTCCGGTCACCGTCGACCGGCTGGACTCGGCCTCCTGGACCGCTCCCCCACTGGCCGACTACCGGCTGAGCCATCTGGTCGGCGGCTGGAACAGCGAGTTTCAACTTCGCCGCGACCGACTTCCCGTTGCAGAGACCGTGCTGACGAGCCGTCGGGGGTTCACCGGCCACCATGCGAGCCCCTGGCTGGCCCTCGACGACGGCACCGCGGCGGAGGAGCGGGGCGAGGTGTGGAGCACCACGCTCGCCTGGAGCGGAAGTTGGCGCGTCACGATCCACCGCGATCCGGTCGGCCGCACGATCTGGACCGGCGGCTTCGGCCATGAGGGCCTCAGTTGGACCCTGCGGGCGGGCGAGAGCCTTCGCACACCGGTGTACGCCGGCCTCTACACCCCGCACGGCTTCGGCGCGGCCAGCCGCGCCTGGCACGACTACGTACGCGGGCACGTGCTGCCGGAGCCCGAACGGGACCGGCCGGTCCTCTACAACTCGTGGGAGGCCACCGGGTTCGACGTCGACGAGGCCGGTCAGATCCGCCTCGCGCACCTGGCCGCCCGGCTCGGCGCGGAGCTCTTCGTCCTGGACGACGGCTGGTTCGGCACCCGCCGCGACGAGCGGTCAGGGCTCGGCGACTGGACTCCCCGCCCCGAAGCCTTCCCCCGCGGAGTGCGTCCGCTCGCGGACGAGGTGCACCGCCTCGGCATGGCCTTCGGGCTGTGGGTGGAGCCGGAAATGGTCAACCGCGACAGCGAGTTGTACCGCGCCCATCCGGACTGGGTCATCCATTCCCCCCGCCTCGACGCGACCGAGCTCCGCAACCAGCTGGTGCTGAACTTCGCCCGGCCCGAGGTCGAGTCCTGGGCCCTGGAGACCCTCGACCGGCTCGTGCGCGACCATGACGTCGACTGGCTCAAGTGGGACGCCAACCGGCCCTTCACCGAGGCCGGCTGGGACGGGCACCCCGACCCCGACCGGCTGTGGATCGACCACACCCGGGCGGTCCACCGGGTCATGGACCGGCTCCGCGCCGCCCACCCCGGGCTGCGCATCGAGGCGTGCGCGGGTGGCGGCGGTCGCATCGACCTCGGCGTCCTCGCCCGCACCGACCAGGCGTGGACCTCGGACAACACCGACCCGGTCGACCGGATCGGCATCCACCAGGGCTTCGGTCAGCTCTTCCCCGCCCAGGCCATGGCCGCGTGGGTCACCGACAGCCCCAACCCCGCCACCGGCCGGCGCACACCGCTGCGCTTCCGCTTCCACGTCGCGATGGCCGGGGCGCTGGGAGTCGGCGGAGACCTGACGTCCTGGTCCGACGAGGAACTCGACGAGGCCGCCGAGCTCGTCGCCCAGTACAAGCGGATCCGCCCGCTCGTGCAGCGGGGGCACCAGCACCGCCTCACCCCGGCCGGCCCGGTGACCGCCGTGCACTACGCGGCGCCCGACGACAGCGAGCACGTGCTCCTCGTCTGGCGCCCCGCGACCCGGTTCGGCCACCGCCCCGCCCCCGTGCGGCTGCCCGCACTCGACGCCGGGGCGCACTACCTGGACCCGGACCTCAACCGGGTGTACAGCGGCGGCGTCCTGGTGCACCAGGGCATCGACCCGCGGCTTCCCTCCGGCGACTACGCCAGCAGCCTGATCCGGCTCCACCGCGTCGCCCCTTGAGCATCACGCCCCTCCCCGCCCACGCCCCGCCTTCCTCGCCCGCCACGAAACCTCTGGATCACCCATGGAAACCTCTCAGGACACCGCCCGCGTACTGGTGGTCGGTATCGACGGCGTACGCCTCGACCTGCTCCCCGAACTCAACACCCCCCACCTCGACGGGATCGCCCGAGCGGGCTTCCTGGCACCCGTCGAGGTGGACTCCGTGACCCCCACGATGTCGGGCCCATGCTGGACCACCATCGTCACCGGCGTCGGTGTCGCCAAGCACGGCGTGTGGGCCAACCGCTTCGACGGCAACCGCCTCGACGTTTTCCCCGACTTCACGACCCGTCTCGCCGCCGACTGCGGACGGCGGACCTTCGCCGTCGGGGGCTGGGCTCCGCTCTTCCTCGCGCAGCAGGGCGGTCCGCTCTTCGTCGCCCCGTCCCGGCTCGCCTATGTCGCTCCCCGCGAGGACACCCCCGAAGGGTGGGAGGAGGTGGACGAGAAGGTGACCGCCGAGGCGGAACATCTCCTCGGCGTGGACGACGACCTCCACGTCGGCTTCGTCTACCTCGGCGCCGTCGACGAGACCGCCCACTTCCTCGGCTGTGGCCAGGAGTACCACCGGTCGATCGAAGCCGCTGACCGGCGCCTGGGCCGGATACTCACCGCCGTACGAGAGCGTCCCGGTCATGCGGCGGAGGACTGGACGGTCATCGTGGTGACGGACCACGGCCACCGCGACGAAGGAGGCCACGGCGGACGCAGCCCACAGGAGCGCACGGCCTGGATCGCCGCGTGCGGTCCCGGTCTGCCCGCCGGTAAGGCTCCGTCGGCCCTCCACCACGCCGATGTCGCCGCCCATGTCTACACCGCCCTCGGCATCACCCCCGACCCCCACTGGACCTTGGACGGCACCGCTTTCACCGCCTGATCCGACCGGAGGACTTCCGTGAACACCACCCCCTCGCCGCTCGGCGCGGCGCAAACCGCCGCGGCGTCGCCCTTCGGCGACCAGTGGTGGCAAGACCCCGGTGCCCTCCACGTCAACGGCGTGACGGTCAGCGTTCGTGCCCCCGGCACCGCCGTCGGAGCGACGCCGGGGACGGCCCCTGAGCGGCCCTTTCTCGTACACGTCAACGCGAGCGAGACGGGCACGGTCGACATCCGCCTCGACGTCCCCCTCGGCGACGCCGCCGGTTTCTGGCATCCCGACGCGGGGTGGGAACGGACCCTGCCCGCCGACTGGTCCGCCTGGCGGCCCCTCTCGCTCGTCCGCTCCGCACCGGTCGGATGCCTGTACGACACCGCGGGGCGAAACCTGCTCGCGTTCGCCACCGACCACGTCGTCCAACGGAGCCTGATCCGCTTCGGAGTGTCGGAGGAACGCAAACGCTTCGGCGTGTGGCTGCGCCTCCTGCTCGCGGCCGACGAGAGCTGTCTCATACGACTGGCCACCCCCGGCATCACCTTCGCGGCGGCGCTACGAGAGCTGCGGGACTGGCTGACGGAGCTCCCGGTCGTACGCCCGCTGCCAGTCCCGGACTTCGCCCGCACACCGGTGTACTCGACGTGGTACGCCTTCACGCAGGACGTGAACGCGGCCGACGTCGAGGCCGAAGCCGCCCTCGCATCCGACCTCGGCTGCGGTCAACTCTTCCTCGACGACGGCTGGCAACTGCACGGCAGCGGCCGAGGCTACGCGGGCTGCGGCGACTGGCGGCCCGACCCCGCAAAGTTCCCCGACCTGCCCGGCCACGTCGAGAAGGTCCACGGCCTGGGACTGCGCCATGTCGTGTGGATCGCGCCCCTGCTCCTCGGCAGCCGCTCGGATGCCTACCGGGCGTGGGCAGCGCGAGCACCCCACTACGTGCCGCACCTGGACTGTCATGTGCTCGATCCGCGCCACCGCGACGTACGTGATCACGTCGTCGCCACCTGTCGCGGACTCGTCGAGGAGAACGGTCTCGACGGACTCAAGCTCGACTTTCTGGACGAGGTCATGGCCTACACGGACGCACCGCCCGCCGTGACACCGGAGCCGGACTACATCCCCGACATCGGACACGCCATGACCGCGCTCCTGACCGACCTGCGCGACAGCCTGCGGTCCCTGCGCGGGGACGAGGTGGTGCTCGAACTCCGCCAGCCCTACACCGGACCGGCCATGACCACGTTCGGCAACGCCCTGCGCGCCACGGACTGTCCGGCCGACCCGGTCGCCAATCGGGTGCGCACCCTGGACATCGGTATGGTCGCGCCGGGCGCCGTCGTGCACTCCGACATGCTGATGTGGGACCCGCAGGCGGCACCCGAGACCGTCGCTCGCCAGCTGCACGGCGCCCTGCACGCGGTGCCCCAGCTCTCCATACGCCTGTCCCGGCTCTCCCTCGCCCATCGGGAGACCCTCGCCTTCTGGCTCGGCACCTGGTACCGGCTTCGGGCGGCGCTCATCGGAGGCACGTACGAGACGGGGCGGCCGGACGAGCTCTACCCCCACGTCACCGCCCACTGCGCGACCGAGACGGTGATCACCGCCTACGCCGACACGGTCCTCCGCCTCCCCCAAGCGCCTTGGCAGGCTCTCACCCTTGTCAACGCGACCCCCGCGGCTCGGCTCCTCGTCGAAACTCCCGAGCCGGCCGAGCCCGTCCTTGTCCGCGTCCACACCTACGGCGCCGACGGTCGTCCCCAGCCGCCCACCACGCGACTGTTCACCGGCGGCGTTCACACTCTCGACGTGCCACCGTCCGGCCTGTGCCGTCTCACCACGGACAGAGCCGCGGCCGGTCATGCGGACATGCCGGACGAGGCTTGAGAGAGCTCGCGGACGCCTCGGCCCGGGCCCACGCGCCTTGGGGACTGCAAATCGTTCGACGAGATGGTGATCTCGCTGGTCGCCAAGGGCCTGACCACTGGTGAGGTCCAGGCCCATCTCGCGGAGGTCTATGGCGCCGGGGTCTCCCGGCCGACCATCTCCACGGTCACGGACAAGGTCCTGGACGGCATGGCCGAATGGCAGAACCGGCCTCATGGCGTCGTTTATCCGGTGGTCTTCATCGATGCCATCCACGTGTAGATCCGGGTTCTGTCGACGATCTTGTGATCCGGACGGTTGAGCGGGTGGTGTCGGCTGTTCGCGATCATGCATCGCGTGCTCTCGTGATGTGTTCTTGGAGCTGTTTCCGTACCTGTCCGCGTTGTTGATCGAGGAGGTCGAGCGGCGGCCGGATGAGGTGGTGCTGAGGACGCGGGTGCGGTCGGCGACCGCGGCCTGCCGGTGTGGCCAGAGCTCGGCACGGGTGCATGGCCGCTATGTACGCAGGCTGCGTGACGTCGCTGTGGGCGGGCTCGGTGTCGTGATCGAGTTGTGCGTCCGCCGCTTCCGCTGCGAGAACCTTGCCTGCACGACGGTGACTTTCGCCGAGCAGATCACGGGCTTGACGACCCCGCACAGCCGCCACACCCCTCTTTTGCGTGGAGCGTTGACGCAGATCGGCCTGGCCCTGGCCGGCCGGGCAGGTGCCCGCCTGGCGGACGCGGTCGGCATCACCGTGGGCAGGGACACGCTGCTGCGGCTGGTCAGGACTCTGCCCGAGCCGGTCATCGGCGAGGTCGAGGTCCTCGGTGTCGACGACTTCGCCTTCCGCAAGGGCCGCCATTACGGCACGGTGCTGATCGACATGGCGACCCACCGCCCGCTGCACCTCTACGACGGCCGCGAGGGCGAAGACCTGGCCGCCTGGCTCCAGGACCATCCCGAAGTGAAGGTCATCTGCCGGGACCGCTCCAGCGGCTACGCGGAAGGCGCGCGGGTCGGGGCACCGCAAGCCGAGCAGGTCGCTGATCGCTATCACCTGTGGGCCAACCTCGGCCAGGCGGTCGAGAAGACGGTGAACGCCCACCGCTCCCGCCTGGCCGGGCCGCAGCCCGAACCCGCCGACAGCCCCGACACCCTGGAAGCCGAGCCCGTAGTGGTCCAGCCACCGACAGAGCTGAAGATCGTGACCCGCCTGCGTGAACAGCACGCCGCCGCCCACGAACTGTGGGAGCAAGGAATGTCGAAGGCGGCGATCGGCCGGAAGGTCGGACTGCACCAGGCCACCGTCCGCAAGCTGGTGGGCGCTCGCTCCGCTGACGATGTCGTCGCCAAGAGCCTGCAGCGGGCGCATGTCGTCGACCCGTACATCGGCTACCTGCACCAGCGCTGGAACGAGGGCGTCAGAAACGCCGCCCAGCTCTACCGCGAGATCAGGGAACTCGGCTATCCGGGAGGTGAGCTGGCTGTCCAGCGTCACCTACGGCGCTACCGGACCGGGCGCGGACACGCACCCGCCGTCGGACCCAAGCCTCCCTCGGTCCGCGAGGTCACCTCCTGGATCATGACCCACCCCGAACACCTCCGCGACGAGGATGCCGACAAGCTGCACCGCCTCCGCGAGCGCGATCCCGAACTCGACCGGCTCACCGGCCACGTCAGGAAGTTCGCCGCGATGATGACCGCACGCCACGGCGACCGACTCGAAGAGTGGATCGCCAGCGCCGAGCACGACAACCTGGCTCCGCTCGCAGGCTTCGCCCGCAACCTCCGCCGCGACTTCGACGCCATCCGCAACGGCCTGTCACTGCCGCACAGCTCCGGCGCTGTTGAAGGCAACATCAACCGGCTGAAGATGCTGAAACGCCAGATGTTCGGCCGTGCCGGCCTCGATCTCCTTCGCAAACGCGTCCTGCTCGCAAGATGAGTCCAGACCGTCCGGATCACAAGATCGTCGACAGAACCAAGATCCGCGACGGCGCCGTCGCCAACCAGCCCGTCCACGTGGCCCTGGCCGTCACCGTTGAGGGCCGGCGCGAGATCCTCGGGCCGTGGGCGGGCGAGGGCGGCGAGGGCGCCAAGCACTGGCAGCGGACCGGCCCCCCGGCGGGCAGCCGACGCCCGGCCGGCCGCCCGGATACGGGCCGTGCGTCATAGACCTCGCATCGCGCCGTCTGGCCGGATGGGCGATCGCCGACCATATGCGCGCGGCCCTCGTGACCGAGGCCCTGGCAGCGGCGATCCGCACCCGCGGCAGTCCCGCCGGATCGATCACGCACCGATCACGGAGCTCAGTACACAACACCGATCACGGAGCTCAGTACACAAGCAGTGCCTTCGCCGAAGCCTGCAGGTCAACAGGTTCAGGCGGAGCATGGGCGCGATCGGGTCCAGCGCGGACGACGCTCTCGCCGAGTCCTTCAACGCGACCTTCAAACGCGAGACCCTGCAAGGACGAGAGAGCTGGCCGAACGAGCGTGAGGCCCGCCTCGACGCTTTCCGATGGCTCCACCGCTACAACACCCGACGCCGACACTCCCGGGACGCGATCGAACCGCTGTTGCGGGCCGCCGCGATCAGCGGTTCCGCCGATCAGCGCCAGGCGACGGCGATGGCCCTGCTGCGACTCGGATTCGGACTCGGCGAACGGCAGGGCTTCGCCGACGCGCTGCGAGTCCACATTCGGGCGGCGGCGATCTTCGATGAACTCGGGGATGTCGAACACGAACTGCAGTGCCGCATCCTCACGGGCATTTGCGCCAGTACCAGCGGGCGGTCCCGTACGCGACGGCTGCGCGGCGGCCGGTGGGCCAGTCATCGCAGGATCATCAACGGGATCCTGTACCGGCAGCGCGCGGGTGTGCCCTGGCGGGATCTGCCTGCGCGTTTCGGTCCGTGGAAGACCGTGTATGAGCGGCACCAGCGCTGGTCGGCGGATGGCACGTGGGACAGGACCTTCTAGGGCCAACCGGGGAGGGAATACCTTCACGTCTCGGTGCGGCGGTGCTTACGGTTTGTGGGTGACCCAGAGCATTTCTGCCGGCCAGCGGTATGCCCAGTCAGGCGGGTCGGTTTCGTTGTAGCCGTTGGCTGTTCCGGGTTCGGGCCGCGGCTCGATGAGGTCGTCGATGATGAGACCTGCGCCGCGCAGGACCTTGATCCAGTCGCCGTAGGTGAGCTGATAGCTGACCGCGCCCTGGTCTTCGGCGATGGTGTCCAGCCCGAAGTAGTCCTGGTGCAGCGTCGTGGTTGCGCGGCTGGCGGCTTCGTCATAGCAGGCTTCGAACCATGGGCTGGCGACGTTGAACACCAGGCGCCCACCGCGGCGCAGGATGCGTGCGGCCTGCGGGACGGCCAGGCGCGGGGGCGCCCAGCTAAGCCCGCCGTAGTCACAGAACACCAGGTCGAAGCTGTCGGCGGCGAACGGGAGGTGTTCGGCGGCGCCTTGCACCAGCGGGTAGCGGGCCGCTCCCATCGCGCGAGCTGCCGCGGCGAGCTGGGCTTCGGACAGGTCGAGCCCGACCACGGTGGCGCCCTCAGCGGCGAGCGCCCTGGACCACTGGCCGGCGCCGCAGCCGAGTTCGAGGACGCGCTTGCCGGTGACGTCGCCCAGGGCGTTCAGGTGCGCGTCGGGGATGGCGTACGTGCCCCACAGCCGGGGCGTTGCGCCGATCTGCGGGTCGTGCTCGTGCTGGTAGGCGCTGCTGATCTGGTTCCAGAACCGCCGGTTGGCAGAAATGCTGTCCACGCGCCGACTCAAGCACTGCCTGCCGGGGGCGGTCAACACGATTGTGGCGGGATCGCGCCGCCGATGAGGCTCCCCCGGTTGTAGGAGACGCCGATGGCGGTCGAGCGGTAGGACGTGTGGAAGATCTCCGGTAGGAAGGCGGTGGTGATGCCGCTCGCCGTGCCGACGAAGAACAGGGTCACCGAGATGCCGAGGGTCAGCCACGCCAGATTCCCGGTGTCGGCGAGGAAGAAGAGCACGAAGGCTTCGACCGCGACGACTTCCACATCGACTTCGACCGCCGACAGGTCACCTGCCCCGAGGCCAGGTCAGCCAGGGCTGGCACGGCCCCTACCCGGCCTCCTCACCCACCGCCGCCCCGCTGATCGTGGCCCGGTTCACCAAGGGCCAATGCCAGCCGCGTCCAGACCGTCCCCGGTGCACCAGCTCCCGCGAAAGCGCCCGCAACGTGGGCTTTCCCCCTGCGAGAACTCCGCGATCTGCAAGTCCGCGTCCGCACCGAGCGGCAGACACCCGATTGGACGGCCCGCTACGCGGTCCGCTCCGGAGTGGAGGGCACCATCAACGAGTTCGCCCACGGACACAGCATGCGCCGCTGCCGCTACCGAGGACAGCCTAAAGCCCACCTGCAACACGTACTCACGGCCATCGCCGTGAACATCGAACGGCTCAGCAGCCGGTCAGTGACCGAGGAGACCTCTTCCCTGAGATCGCCGACCGCGTTCCAGACCTTCCTGGACCAGCACGGGATCCCCTGGTCGAAGTCCTGGCGAAGCCTCGGCAGCTGACCTCGACCATCGAGATCCCCGACAGAGTCCGGCTCAGGAAAGGTCGGGGTCGGTGCGGCTGGACTCCGCAGGGTTGACGGCATCGCGCACGGCGTCGCCGAGGAGCTGGAACCCCATCACCGACAGGCCGATGGCCAGGCCGGGGAAGAACACGGCCCACCAGGCGGTGGCGATCGAGGCACGTGCTCCGGCGAGCATCGCCCCCAGCGAGAAGTCCGGCGGCTGCACGCCCAGCCCGAGGAGGCTGAGCGCACTCTCGGCGAGGATGAAGCCACCCGCGAGGGTAGCCCACAGCACGATAATGGGCCCGATGACGTTCGGCAGGATGTGCCGGGCCATGATGCGCAGCGCAGTGGCCCCATGGGTCCGAACGGCCACAACGTGGTCGGAGCCCTTCATCTGCACAACAGTGCTGAAGATCGTCCGGGCGAACCCCGTCCAACTCCACAGCATGAGCGCGATCGCCAAATTCCTCAGCCCGGGGCCCATCACCGCCACGAGCGCGACGCCCACGGCGAAGAACGGCACCGAGAACTGCATGTCGGCCAGACGCATCAACACGGGTCCGAGGAACCGGTTGTAGTAGCCGCCGACGATGCCCAGCACGGTGCCGATCACGGCGCAGCCCGTGGCCGTGACAAGACCGAAAAGCAGGCTGGTCCGCAGTGCGTGGACGACCCGGCTGAACAGGTCGCGGCCGAGTTGGTCGGTGCCGAACACGCCTCCCCCGTTTCCGCCCAGCCACGCCGGCGCGACGTTCGCCTTGTCGAGCCGCTGCTCCAGCGGCGACATCGGCGAGAGGAGCGGGGCAAGCACCGCGGCGAGTACGAGGAGGACGAGCACCGCAAGGCCGAGCCGCGCCATCGGGTCGGCCAGGACCTGGCGGGCCAGGCGGAACCGGCGCTGGGGCCCTCGCGGCCCTTGTCTGCGTGGGACTGGAACGTGCTCCGTGTTCGTCATGTCTCAGCTCCAGTCTTCGTGCGTGGATCGATGGCGGTGACCGTGATGTCGATCAGCCCGTTCACCAGGGTGACAAGGATCGCGATCGACACGATGGCCGTCTGGACGACGGGAAAGTCCCGTTGAGCGACCCCGTTGAGGAGGAAGGAGCCGATACCGTTGAAGTTCATCAGTGGCTCGACCACCAGCAGTGCGCCGAACAGGTAGGAGAACTCGATGCCGACCCACGCCAGGACTGGCGGGGCGGCTCCGGGCAGGCCGTGCAGGGCGAGCACCCGCCACGGAGAGATGCCCTTCGACCGGGCGGTCTCGATGTAGCCGCGGGTGAACACGTCGAGGAGTTCCGAGCGGACCAGTCGCGACAGCGTCGCGTAGCCCATGAACGTGAGCGCGGCCACTGGGATCACATAGGACTCCAGGCCGGTGTCACCCCCGGCCGGGAGCAGCCTCCACCGGATGCTGAACAGCAGGATGAGAATCAGCGGCAGCACGAAGTAGGGGACCGCCGCTGTCACATACGAGACGAACAGCGCGGCCCGGCCCAGCAGGCGCGTCGGGTAAAGGGCACCGACGACTCCGAGTGCCAGCGCGATCACGCAGGCCAGGGTGATCGAGACACCGACGAGGACGAGGCTGAGTCCGAGCTTGCCCAGGACCAGTCCCTCGACCGGGCCGCCGAAGGTGTACGACGGGGGGAAGCGGAAGGTGAAGGATGAGACAAGTGCGTTCCAGTACTGGGCGGCCAGGGGCTCGTCCAGGCCGAGCCGGGCGCGTGTCGCCTCCAGCATCTCCGGGGTTGCGGATGGTTCGGCGTACAGCTCGGCGGGGTCTCCCGCGAGATGGCTGAGCAGGAACAGGAAGGACGTCACCCCGAACACCACGAAGACCAGACGAGCGGCCTGCGCGCCGACCCGCCGCAGGACGGGGTTCCACCACACGGCTGTCATGCCGCCTCCATCCTCAGTTCGCCGGGTCGGTGGCAGGCGACGGTGCCGCCGGCAGGAACCGGCTTCAGCGGGGGCGCCTCGGCCCGGCAAAGGTCGACAGCGAGCGGGCATCGGGGGGCGAACACGCATCCGGTGGGGCGGTGTACCGGTGACGGTGGTTCGCCCTTCGGCTGGATGCGCTGGTCGCGTGGCCGGTTCATCGACGTCAACATGACGGTGTAAGGGTGCTGGGCGCCGCAGGACAGCACGGCGGGCGTCCCGGTCTCGACGACCTCGCCAAGAAACATGATCGCCACTTGGTCGGCGAACTGCTCGGCCAGCACCAGGTCATGTGTGATGAACAGATACGACAAGCCCAGTTCGGCGCGTAGATCGGTCAGCAGGTTGATGATCTGGGCCTGCACCGATACGTCGAGCGAGGCTGTCGGCTCGTCGGCGACCACCAGCCGCGGGTGCAGCATCAAGGCTCGGGCGATGCCGACGCGCTGGCGCTGTCCGCCGGACAGTTCTTCGGCATAGCGCTGTCCGGTCCCGGAGGGCAGGCCGACCTGCTCCAGCATGGTGTAGACGCGGTCGCGGCGACCGCCTCGGTCGGTCCGGCTGACGCGCAACGGCTCGGCGAGGATGTCCTCGACCCGCAGGTGCGGGGAGAGCGAGGTACCGGGGTTCTGGAACACCATCGCCGCTCGCCGCCGGAAGCCCGCACGCAAGGCGCGTTCAGAAGCGTGGGTGATGTCCTCGCCCTCGAACAGCAGCTTTCCCTCGTCCACAGAGGTCAGCCGCATCACAGCCCGCCCGAAGGTGGTCTTGCCGCTGCCGGATTCCCCGACGATCGCGGTGGTCTTCCCGGCGCCGACGGTCAGGCTCGCCCCGGCCAGGGCGGTGAGCTTCGCACCGCGTCTGTCTTTCACGGGGTAACGCTTGATCAGGTGCTCGGCGACCAGCACCGGCTGTGTGGCGGGGGCCGTCATACCGCGGTCCCCTCGATCAGCCGGCAGCGGACGCGCCGGAGCCGGTCGGTCTCGATCACGGGCGGATCCTCCTCGCGGCAAGCGGGTACCGCGGACGGGCAGCGCGGTGCGAACGCACAGCCGTTCACCCGTTCGGTTGCGCTTGGTGCTATTCCGGGGATGGGCTGCAGCCGGGCGGCTGACGGGTCGGGCCGTGCGGCGATGAGCGCCCGGGTGTAGGGGTGGCGCGGGTCGTCCAGGACGGCGGCGACAGGTCCGTCCTCGACGACCTGGCCCGCGTACATGATCACGACGCGGTCGGCGATCTCGCGAATCAGTCCGAGATCGTGGGTGGACATCAGCACGGCTATACCGCGCTCGTCAGCCAGATCCCGCAGCAGGTCGAGCACGGCAGCCTGGGTCGTTACGTCCAGGGCGGTCGTCGGTTCGTCGCACAGCAGGACCCGCGGTGCGCCGACCAGGCACATCGCGATCATCGAACGCTGGAGCTGCCCGCCGGACACTTCCTGTGGACGGGCGCGCAGCCGCTGCGGGGCGTCGGTGACGCCGACGGCTTCCAACGTCTCCACGGCCAACTGCCGCGCCCGCTCGGTCGACAGGCCGGGGTCCGCGGCGCGCGCGGACTCCACGAGCTGGCGGCCGATGGTGTGCATCGGGTGGAACGCCGCCCACGGGTCCTGAAAGACCATGCGGACGGTCCGGGCGCGGAGGGAGCGCAGGTCCTTCTTCGGGAGGCTGGTCACCTCAGTCCCGGCGACCTGCACCGACCCCTCGGTGCGCGCGGCGCGCGGAAGCAGCCGCACGATCGACCGCAGGACCGTGGACTTGCCTGATCCGGACTCTCCGGCGAGGGCCACCACCTCGCCCGGTGCGACGTCCAGGCTGACGTCGCGCAATGGATGGGCGGTGCCGTGCCGGGTGTCGATGTGCATCGACAGGGCGCGGATGCTGAGCGCTCGACCCGAGTCTCCCACGGCAGACCTCCTGTTCCTTCTCGGTGAGGCCAAGGCCGTCGGCGCACGGCCTCACCACATCGGGTGTGACGGGTGGGCGGCCACCCGTCACACGGCTACGGCTGGTAGGTGATCCCGGTGAAGTCCATGGCCGGGTTCAGCCAGCGGATCCCGTCGACCCCCTTGACCGTTGCGTTCGGGGAGGACTGGGAGTAGGTGAAGAGGATGTAGTCCTTTTCGTTGACCATCCGTGTGGCCTTCTCCAGGAGCGCGACGCGCGCGTCGTGGTCCCTCTCCGTGCTCTGCGCCTTCCACAGGTCCAGCCACTCCCGGTCCTTGACGAACGGCTTGTTCACGGTGGCCAGCCAGCGGTAGGCCCGGGAGGCGTCGTTGATTCCGGAGTAGGACATGCCGCGGGCAAAGATCTGGGCGTCGGAACCGTTGCGGAACTGCTCCAGCCAGACAGGCACGTCCAAGGCCTCGACCTTGACCTTGAAGCCGACCTCGTTCAGGGAGCCCGCGACGGCCTCCATCAGCGGCTGTTGGAGGGTCGTGCCCACAAAGCGGACCTCCTCGCCGTCGTAGCTGGAGGAGGCGAGCAGTTTCTTGGCCTCGTCGGGGTCGTAGCCCTGGCTGTGCAGGTCGGCCACGTAGCCGGCGACGCCCTTGAAGGTCACCTGCCCGTCTTCCGCTTCGGACGTACCATGTGTGATCGTCTTGACCAGAGCGGCCTGGTCGAGGGCGAGGTTCGCGGCGCGGCGGGCCTTGGAGTCGTCGAAAGGCGCCTTGGTCGTGTTGAGCTGAAGCATCGTGGTGTTGCCCATGTAGCCCGCGTGCAGCTCCAGCGACGCGTTGGTCTTGATGTTCGGGGCAGAGGAGGCGCTGAGCGCCTGCGCGACCTGGATCTGCCCGGACAGCAGTGCGGACTCCAGCGCCTGCGGGTCCTTGTAGAACCTGAGGTTGACGCGGCGGGTGGGGGGCTTCTTGCCCCAATAGCCGTCGTGTGCCTCGAAGTCGTATCCACTCTCGGGAGAGTAGGACAGCACGCGGTAAGGGCCGCTGCCGATGGGTTTCGCGAGGAAGCCCTTCAAACCCTTCGCCTCCCAGTAGTCGCGTGGGACGACCGGGACCATGCCCACCTTTTGGACGCCCAGTGGGTCAGTGGCCGTCATGGTCACGATGAGAGTGGTGTCGTCCTTGGCCTTGGCAGAGACGAACGTGTCGAGGTTCTGGGAGAACGCGTATCCCTCTTTCTTGGTCAGGTTGAGGGAGAAAGCGACGTCATGCGCGGTCAGCGCCTCGCCGTTCTGGAACTTGACGCCCTTACGCACGGTGAACGTGAGGGTCTTGCCGTCGATCTTCCACTTGGTCGCGAGTCCCCCCTCGGTGAAGTCCTCGTCGCCGGCCTTGAGCAGGCTGTCGAAGACCGCGAAGTTGTAGGTGGACCACGACTGGTCCAGCGGGTTGTCGCTCTTGATCACAGAGGAGGTGCCGATGGTGACGACGTCCGAGGCAGCACCGCCCTTCTCGTCGCCGGCGCCGCCGCAGCCGGTCAGCGCGAGCGCGCCCGCCAGCGACGCCGCCAGCATCGACGCTCTCCATGCCTTGCCTGCCATGCGGGTTCTCCTTCGTGCTTTAGGTCTGGGGGTGGGGAGGGAGCCAGGGCCGGCAACCGGAAGAAGCTGGGTCAGCTCGTCGGCAGGTTCGCCAGGCTGCCGAAGATGTTGCGGACGAACTCGTCGCGGGCCTGCGCCAGGGCTTCTGCATCGGCGGGCTTGCCGACCTTGCTGTCGAGGACCTCACCAGCCGGCCGGCCGGCCACGGTGAGCAGGCCCTCCAGGTGGTGGAGCCGACTGCGGGTCACCCACAGCTCGGCCGCGAGCTCCAGGCACACGGTGACGAGGGCGTCCGTGGCGGGGTCGCGCAAGAACACCGGGTGCGGCCCGGCCTGCTCGTCCCACTCGTGGGACGCGGTGTCTTCGGTCATCGGAGTCTTCCTTCCTGGGCGAGTCGTCACTTCACGCAGCGCCGGACATGGCGGATGCCGGTGGGATCGGGCAGGGCGTCGGGGTCAACTTCGCGGAAGTGCCTGCCGAGCAGCCCCGCGAAGTCGGAGTGAACGAACTTGCTGGCGAACGGCTCGCCGTTGAACACGGTGTCCACGTCGCGGGTGTACGACAGGTAGTCGAAAGGGCCCGCGGCGTCGCGGCCGGCGAAGTCCACAACGACGAACAGGCCTCCGGGTCGCAGGACGCGGGCGGCTTCGACGACCACGTGCTCAGCCACCGAACGGGGCAACTCGTGGAAGAGGATGTTGCAGTAGACGAGGTCGAATGAGGCATCGGAGAAGGAGAGGTGCGCCGCCGACTCCTGCCGGAAGTCCACGTCCACCCCCAGCCGCACGGCACGCAGATGGGCGTAGCGGAGCATCGGAGCGGCGATGTCGATGCCCGTGACACAGGCCTCGGGGAAGCGCTCCTTGAGTGCGGTCGTGCTCTGCCCGATGGAGCAGGCAAGGTCGAGGATCGCGGTGACCTCGCCATCCTCCGGCACGGGGATGCGGGCGATGCCGGCACGCTTGGCCTTGTCGTCCTCGTTGCGCCCGGCATAGAAGACGTCGGTGCCGAGATGATAGACGTACCCCGCCAGGTCGTCCTTCTCGTAGCTGCCCGGCTGGAGATGGATGTCGGCGACGTCCAGATACTCGGGGTAGACCAGGCCGGGCTCCAGGGTGAGGGAGTCCGGAGTGGAGTCCTCCGCCTCCTGGAGCGCGGCGCGCAGCTCGGCCTCGCGCCTAAGGCCGCTCTCGCGGGCGCGCCGCCATGTCATCTCCTGCTGGCTGCGCAGGACCCGGTTCCGCATCGCCACGGCAGGGATCGGGTCCGCCTTCTCCCTCAGCTCGCCGACCGAGGAGACGGTCTCGCCGGTCAGGACGCCCTCGACCGCGGTGCGCGCGGTCCGGTTCAGGTCGCCCAACGCGAAGGCCCGCAGGCCCATGGTGAATTCGAGGTAACTCCGGTCATCGAGGGTTGCTGCGGTCGGCGGGTAAGTGCGGGAATCGGACATTCTCGAGTCCTCACTGTTCCACTCAGCGAAATTGAGTTCCAATGCCGGGGAGGCTATCCGCGCATTCGAATTGGTGTCAATGTTTCGGCCGAATAAAAAAGAGGACGACCGCCTGCATGCCGAAGCAGAAGCATCGGACGGCAAAAACGCAGGTGAAACCGGTGACACGGCATCGGTGAAAAAGATTCTCGCGGCGTCCGAATAACGTCCGGAAATAGGCACGGCGGGCCGGTCCGCCTCCGTCGGAGGCGGACCTATTCAAAAGTGGCGAGTCAGTGCATCAGATGGCGGCTCTGGTACTGAACATAGGCCTCGAATCCCTCGACGCCCAACTCGGTGCCGAGCCCGCTGTCGCGACGTCCGCCGAACGGCGCCGCCGTATTGAATCCGAAGCCGTTGATCCCGACGGACCCGGTGTCCAGTCGGCCGGCGACGTCCAGGGCGTGGCCCTCGTCGGCGCTCCACACCGATCCCGCGAGACCGAAATCGTTGTCGTTGGCGACCGCTATCGCCTCTTCCTCCCCATCCACCGGGATCAGGGTGACGACCGGGCCGAAGACCTCCTCCCGGCAGATACCCATGTCGTTACGGGCGCCGGTGAACACCGCGGGCTCCACGTACCAGCCCCGGTCGAGGCCGGGCGGCCGGCCTCCGCCATGGGCAAGCACCGCGCCCTGATCGCGTCCCGCGGCGACGTGCGCCTCAACCCGCGTGCGGTGCTCGGCGGAGATGAGGGGGCCGAGCCGTGTCGCGGGGTCGAGCGGGTCCCCGACAATGAGCCCCGCCGTCACTTCCACTACGAGGTCGGTGAGCTCGGCAAGCATGTGTTGTGGCACGACGATCCGGCTCTGGATGAAGCAGTTCTGGCCGCTGAAGGTGTAGGCGAGGAACGGGAGCGCCCTGGCGAAGCGGTCGAGGTCGGCGTCCTCCAGGACCACCGCGGCTGACTTGCCGCCGAGTTCCAGTACCACGGGCTTGAACGCCGCCGCGCACTGCACGGCGATGCGTCGGCCCGCCTCGGTGGACCCGGTGAAGCCGACGATGTCGACACCGGGATGCCCAACCAGCCGCTCCCCGGCCTCCCGACCGCCCGGGACGACGTTGAGCACTCCCGGCGGAATGCCGGCTTCCACGGCTGCCTCAGCGAGGATGTATGCCTCCAGCGGCGCCTGCGGCGGCGGTTTGAGCACCACCGTGCCCCCCACCGCGAGCGTCGGCCCGATCTTGAACATGCCCATCGGCAGGGTGCCGTTGTAAGGCACGATCGCGGCCGTGACGCCGCGCGGCTCACGCCGTACCAGGCTGCGCCGCACGCTGCCGGGACCGCGCTGCTCGGGAACCGGGCGCAGTTCCTCCTGGACCAGGGTCCGGGCCATGCCTGCGAAGTATCGCAGCAACTCCGACGCGCGACCCGACCGTCCGGCCGAGGTACTGAGCGGCTTGCCGATCTCGTGCGCGAGCAGGACGGCCAGCTCCTCCTCTCGGCTCTGGAGCAGGTCGGCGAGGCGTTCCATCGCCGCTGCCCGATCGGCGGGCGCCCAGTGGCGCCAGCCTTTCGGGTCCTCGAACGCCCGGCGGGCTGCCTCGACCGCGGCGTCGACGTCGGCAACCGAGCCGTCCGGGGCCCGGCCGACGACCTGCTCGGTGGAGGGCGAGACGATCTCGATGAAGCGCCCGGACAGGGCAGGAAGGAAGCGCCCGTCGATGAAGACGTCATCGCGGTGGAACCGTTCCGGCGCGAGGGCGCGGACCTTGCTGGCCATCTCAGCCCTTTCTGTAGACGCCGGGCACGCCCGGCGTGGTGGACGTCCACACACTCTTGGTCCACGTGTAGAGGTTGACGGCGTCAGTGCCGCCCTCACGGCCGTAGCCGGAGGCGCCCACCCCACCGAACGGGACGAGATCGGACAGGATGCGGTAGGTGTTGATCCAGACCGTCCCGACGCGCAGCTCAGCAGCCAGGCGGTGCCCTCGTCCCGGATCCCCCGTCCAGATCCCGGCGCCGAGCCCGAAGCGAGTGTCGTGCGCGAGCGCCACGGCCTCGTCCTCGTCGGCGAAGGAAGCGGCGCACAGAACAGGTCCGAAGATCTCCTCGGTGAGCAGCGGGGAGTCGTCGGCCACTCCGGTGAACACCGTCGGTGCCACCCAGTTGCCGCCCGCCAGTGTGGGCTCGTCGGGGACCGCGGCCCGCGCGACGACCGTCGCCCCGGCGGCGGCCCCGCCGGCGATAAGGCCGCGGGTCTTGTCAGCCTGCGGTCCCGTCACCTGCGGTCCGACCTGTGTGCCTGCCACCCGCGGGTCGCCGACGCGCAGGCCCTCGACCCGCGTGGTGAGCAGTTCCAGGAACTCGGGATACACCTCGCGCTGCACGTACAGTCGCGATCCGGCGATGCACATCTGGCCGCACGATCCCGCGAAGCCCTCGACCACGCCGTCGGCGGCGGCGTCGAGGTCGGCGTCAGCGAAGACCAGCTGGGGGGACTTGCCGCCCAACTCCAACGCG
This sequence comes from Streptomyces sp. NPDC052042, assembly GCF_044548345.1. NCBI lineage: Bacteria > Bacillati > Actinomycetota > Actinomycetes > Kitasatosporales > Streptomycetaceae > Streptomyces > Streptomyces sp. NPDC052042. The sequence goes on from NZ_JBIUBU010000004.1 coordinate 64,049, forward strand.
GCCGGAGCGTAGTGCGCGGCGGCGGCCGCGCCCACCGCCGCACCCGTGCGGTCCGAGCCGGTGAAGACGACGAGCTTCGTGCGCGGGTCGGCAACCAGGGCCCTGCCGAGGTCGCCGCCGCCTGGGATCACCTGTGCGATCCCGTCGGGCAGGCCCGCCTCGGCGAGGACCCCGGTGACGATTTCTTGGAGGAGCAGCGCGGTGAGCGGGGTCTCCTCGGCGGGCTTGACCAGCACGACGTTGCCGAAGGCGAGCGCGGGCGCGATCTTCTTGGCTGCAAAGAAGTACGGCACGTTCCACGGGATGACCCCGGCGACGACGCCGTACGGCTCGCGCACGGTGTAGGTGTGGAACGGGCCCGCGACCGGGATGACGGTGCCGACTGCCTTGTCGGCGTAGCCACCGTAGTACTCGAAACAGGCGGCCGCCCGGTCGGCCTCCCGTCGGGTGTCGGCCGGGAGCTTGCCCGTGTTCAGCGTCTCCAGGTGCGCGATCTCCTCGGCCCGGGCGCGCATGCGGCGACCGATCTCCACCAACAGTCCCCCGCGCTCGCCCGCGGGGACGCGACGCCAGACCGGCGCGGCGGCCTCAGCGGCGCGCAGCGCGGCATCCAGACCGTTCAAGCCGGTGTCGGGCACTTCCTGGATGGTCTCGCCGGTGATGGGTGACAGCACGGCGGTCATGGGCGGATCACGTCTTTCGTACCTCGGTCTTCCAACAGCCCTGTCGTAGGAGCGGAGTCGAACATGCTGAGCTGCCACAGGTGGTGTGCTGCGGCATCGGAGTCGTCGGCCAGCGCGCACAACCCGGCCAGCCGCTCCTGGCGCCCCTCCAGGGACGTCGTGTCGATACCGGACCGGACCGTCCTGGTGGCCGGTTGCACGATCTCCTCGGCCACGGCCCGCCTCGTCTCGGCGTAGCGGTTCGCCGCGGCGCTCTCGGCCACAGCGTCGCCGTCCGCCAGCGGCGGGCCGAGCCGTTGGGCGAGATCGAACACGTCGTGCAGTCCCGAGTTCAGGCCCATGCCGCCGGTCGTGCTGGACAGGTGGGCGGCGTCGCCGGCCAGCAGCACCCGTCCAGCCCGGAAGGCCGACGCGACGCGCTGGTGACTGCGGTACAGCCGATGCTGCTCCAAGGGTGTCTCCGCCCAGGCGCGGCCGCCGAGGAGGCAGTCGAGCGCGTCGGCGAAGGCGGGGTGCGGACGGGCGGGGTCGAGGTCTGCGGGCCGGTCGTCGGAGCTGTCGCCGGTGCTCATCGCGACCCGCCAGATGTCGGGGGTGCGGATCAGCGACAGCCGCCCCGACGGCCCGGTCCAGTACGACACCGGAGCGAGGTCGTCGAGAGCCTTCTCGAACGGGAAGCGGGTGGCCGCCACCAGGCTCATCGTCGGATAGGTGTCGCCGTCGAAGGCCAGCGAACACAGCTCCCGGACCGTGCTGCGCGCGCCGTCCGCGCCCAGCACCCAGCGCGCCCGCAACACCACGGGTTCGCCTGCGGCATCCTCGACGGTGAGGACCGCGTGGTCCGCGTCCTGCTCAAGGCCGGTCAGACGGTGCCCGAACCTGATCTCCACCAGCGGGGTGCGGTCCGCAGCGTCCCGCAGGAGGCGCATCAGCTTGTACTGCTCGAACTGGAGCCGGAAAGGAAACCGGGTACAGGAGGACAGCAGGGAGTAGTCGAAGGTCGCGCTCTCCACGGCCTCCAGGTCGCGGAACTGGAGACGGTCCACCCGGACGCCGCCGGACGCTGCGGCATCGGCGATGCCGAGCAGATCGAGCAGTTCCAGCGTCGGCGGGTGCAATGTGGAGCCGCGCCACTCGGTGCGCAGCGCGGGGCCGTCTGCTTCCAGGACGACGACCGGGACTCCGGTGCGGGCGAACACCAGCGCGGCGGCCAGGCCGACGGGGCCCGCACCCACCACGACCAGCGGCGCGTTCCTGTCGCTCATCGGGCTCCTTCCAGGGTGTCACGGTCGAGTCGGCGCAGTGCCGCACCTGGCGCATGGGCCAGCAGGCCGCCCGCCCCCGCCACGCGCGCCAGCGCCCAGGCTCCGGCGAGGTTGGAGGACAGCACCGGGATGGGGGAAGAGGCGGCGACGGCGTCGAGCGCGGCGAGGCTGGGTGCCCCGGTGCCTGTCACGACGACCGCGCGCCCGCCCGCGGGAGTCTCGGTGGCCAACGTGGCCCGGACCGCGGCGCCGACGTCCTCCGGCGCGGTGTCGTAGATGGCGCCTGTACCGCTCAGAGGGAACTCCCGGACGGAGAGCCCGGCGCCGCGCCAGAACGCCGCGCACTGGTCGGTGAGCCAAGCGGGATAGGGAGAAACTAGGGAGACATGGGCCGTGTCGAGCAGGCTCAGCGCCTCGGCCAGGGCCCCGGCGGACGTCAGGACGGGAAGACCGAGCCGCGCCGACTGGGCCGCCGACCAGGCCCGGTCGCCCTCGACGCCCAGCGGGTAAGTGGCGCCCGTACAAGCCACCAGCACCGCAGACAAGCCGAGCCCGCGCAGCGAGTCAAGGCTGTCCTCCGGATTCTCGCGGTACCAAGTCAGCCTGTCGCGCAGGTCCAGGCCCGCAGGCGCGACGATCCGCGCGGTATAGCCCACCATGCGGGCCGGCAGAAGCCGCTGGATTTCGGGCTCCACTGTTGGATTGGACGCGGGGACGACGATCCCGACCCGGACCGTGCCACTCACCGCTCGGTCCCGTCGGCCCGGCGGCGCGCCGACCGCAGGCACGGCGCTGCCGTGCGGCGGAGGGAAAGGGCTGTTGGGGGTTATGTCAGGAGGCATCCGTTGCACATCCTTCGCTGAAGGGGCGTGCCCGTCCCGTCCGTGAGCAAGGAAACGGTGAAATGGCCGGTCGTGGCGGGCTGCGGCGCCAGGGCGGACACGCGGTGGATCAGGCAGGTCAGAGGCTCGGGCCGTGACCGGCAATGCTTGCCCGGAAGGAGCGTCGCCCGGTGCGTGCGAGGGGAAGGCGGCCGAAAGCTCTCGTGCGGGGTCTCCCCTGCTCGAACAAAGTCGAGCTCGAAAAAGGGCCAGGCGCCGCGACGGGGCAAGCGTTGCCGGGAGCGGCACCAGAGAAGGCGACTAGTGTTCCCTCCCCTCGCGCTCGACCCACCCCATCTGGGCGGACAGCCTCCGGGCTGAGTCGAGCAGGGCGGAGACGCAGTCGTCGACCTCCTCGCGGAACCGCTCAAGCGGTCCACACACGCTGATCACGGCCGCGGGGCGGCCGAGATGATCCAGGACAGGGGTGGCGACGGAGGCCGCACCCGACATGCGCTCGGCGAACGACTGGGTCCAGCCCCGCAGCCGGATCTCCTCCAGTTCCTTGCGCAGCCGCCCCACGTCGTCAATGGTGTGGCCCGTCGGCGGGTCGCGCCTGGCCTGCACCAGATACTCCTCGATCTCCTGCTTCGACAGGAAGGCAAGAAATGCTTTGGACGATCCGCCGGAGTGCAGCGGGTAGGGCACCCCGAGGGACACGCTCATGATGACTTCTCGCTCGGGCGTCACCTGGTCCGAGTAGACGCGAGTCCACCCGGTGCGCAGCGACAGGGTCGCGGTTTCGTCGGTGCGCTGGGACAGCAGCGCAAGTTCGGGTGCGACGATCCGGCGGATCTCGAGACGGTCGAGGTAGGAAAGACCAAGCCGCATGGCCCCGACTCCCAGGGAGTAGCGCCTGCTGACCGGGTCGAGCTGGATGAGCTGCTTGCCACGCAGGGAGGCGAGCACGCGGTGCACGACGCCCTTGGACATACCGAGGGCGTCGGCGATCTCGGTCACCCCGAGCGTGGTCGTCGGCGTGTCGGCGAAATGCATCAGCACATCCATCGCGCGTTCGACCGTCGCGATCACCTGGCCGGTCGCTTCTTGGGAAGTACTATCGCCGGCGTCGGCACTCTGCTTTCTGGGGGACATGGAGTTCTCCTGTGGACGGCTAGGTTCGGTCGGTCATTGGAATACCGAAATCCAACCCTTGCCGGTCCGTCAGCAGCATTTTCAACTGTCGGGAATTCCCAGGGTTGCGTCGACGGACCGAAAATGCGGCAGGCTTTCCTGCCAGCCCCGCCTCGGGGCATTCCGGGCGGCAGCCCGCTCGCGATGTTGGAAATCTTCCGCCTCGGCAGCCGAGCGGAACCGGGCCTCCCCCTTCTTTCCCACATACGCGGGGGTTTGTTCCACCTATCGTAACGTCGTTCCACTGAGATGGGAAGATCTCGGCCAAAGAATGGGTGGCCAGAAATAGCCGTAGAGACGCTTTGCTGCTTCATAGGTGGCCGAACGCGGGTTACGACGTCTGACTCCGAGACGAACCGATACTGATGGCCTTTCCCCGCACGGGAGTTCGGCGTTCGGACCGGTGCGGGGACGGCCGCGTTGTTGGACCGGCCCCGCTACCTGGTCGGGGCATTCCCAGGATCGCCGGGACACCGTGAAACGGACGGACAGCGGGCGGTGCCGCTTCTCCGTCCGCCCCGCTTCTCCGTCCTTCCCGCTTCTCCCACAACCCTGTCCACCAGCTCAGGCGGACAGGACTTGGTCGAAATCCCCAGCTCCAGACACGGCACCAACCCGGGTCAACCACACGCAGGTTCCAAAAGAACGACGTTGCCATGTGTTCGACAGGTGGAGCAGCCATGCCGGCTCAGAGGCCGGGCGCCCCCTTGCGGAGCCGCGGAGCAGGCAATGAGGGCACACGGCAAGCGGCGGGAAGGGTCAGCCCGCTGCTGGAGCACGCAGCACGGCGGCGAAGGCCGCGAGGTTCGGGGCACTGTGCAGACCGTAGGTGCGCGCGGTGATCTCCTCGGCCTCGGCCTCGGTGACCACTCGCGTAGCGTTGAGGCGGAACTTGGTCGCCAGCTCCTCGTCGCTCAGCGGATTGTCAGGCCCGCCCCGGTTGACGTCCACCCGCTCCTCCAGGAGCTCTCCGGACTCCAGGCGGACGCGCAGAACCGCCGGGAACTGGTGCGGGAAGATCTCGTCGCACCGGGTGTCGGGCACGCAGCGGACCTTGGCAGCCAGGGCGAGCCGCGCCGGATCGGCCGCCGCCTCGTCGGTGAAGTCCTCGTGGAAGACGCCGAGACCACCACCGCCCAGCAGCCCCGCCGCAACCGTGTAGGGACCGGAGAACGCTGCGTGGTAGCCGGACTTCGGCCGGATCTTGTCCTCGACTGGCTCGCCGATCGTTCGCAGCACCGGTGTGGGAGCGCCCAGCTCAACGTCGACAATCTTGGAGACGTCCAGGCCGCGGGCTCGGAGCCGGCGGGCGGCGTCGATCCCGGCGTGGGTGAAATGGTTGCACGGGTAGGGCTTGAAGAAGATGCCCGGCAGCTCCCACCGCTCGCCGAGGTCGTTCAGCAACGGCTCCAGGTGGTACTGGTCTCCGCAGAACGCCTGGAGCAGGCCGAAGCGGCCTTCCAACACGGTCGGTGGGCCGGTGAGCCCGGTGCGGGCCATGCCTGCGGCAGTGACGGCGGCGTGCGCGGCCCAGCCGCAGTGAACCCGTTTGACGGTGCCGCCGGTGCGGTTGGCCTCCAGAAGGCCCGAGCCCATGCTCGCGGCGATGCCCAGGGCGTGCGCGATCCCGGCGGCGTCCAGGCCCGAGAGCATCGCACCCGCCGCCGCGCCGCCCAGCGCGCCGCAGATCGCGGTGGCGTGCAGGCCGCGTTCGAAGAACACGGAGTTTCCCAGGGCTGGGTCGTAGCCGGCCATACCGACGCGGACGGCGATCTCCACACCCACGCCGACCGCGTCCAGCAGCTGGGCACCGGACGCGCCGCGTGCCTCGGCAGCTGCAAGCGCGGCTGGCACGACGGACGCCGACGGGTGCAGTACCGATGGCAGGTGCGTGTCGTCGAAGTCCAGGCAGTGGGCGAGCGTGCCGTTCAACAGCGCGGCGCTGGGCTCGGGCAGCGCAACGGCCTGTCCGAGCGCGGTGGACCGGCCTTCGCCGCCCCACTCGGCGACGAGCGCGCCGACGGACTTGGCAGGCGGCTCGGACGTCGCGGCAAGGCTGTTGCCCAGGACGTCCAGGATACGGCGGGCAGCGTCCTCGCGCAGTTCCGCTCCGAGCCCACGTTCGCGGACGCCCGCGGCGAACATGGCCAGCGATTCAACGGCGGTGCTCACGCGCTCACCGCCGCCAGGGGCCGTACGGGCGAGCCGGTGCCGCCCTTGATGCGCAGCGGCGCCAGCAGGAAGACGAACTCGTGGACGCCCTGCCCGGCCAGTTCTTCCAGGTTCAGGTGCTCCATGATGTAGATCCCGCTTTCCACCAGCAGCACCCGGTGCACGGGCAAAACCGCGTGGCCCGCGCCCGCCGGAATCTGCTCGTACGCGGTCGTATCGGCACCGGTAGCGACGACACCGCGCGCCGCCAGCCACTGGGCGGCCTCGACGGTCGCGCCGGGCACGCCCGCCGCCTTGCCGAGGTAGGCACCGGCATCGCCGAAGTTGCGGGCCCAGCCGGTGCGGACGAGTGCGACGTCGCCCTCCCCCGGCTCGGCGCCCGCGCGCTCGGCAGCGGCCTCCAGGTCGGCCATGGTCACCCCGTAGCCGGGTGGCAGCGTCGGGACGCCGTGGACGGCGGCGACGTCCAGCAGGACACCCCGGCGCAGCAGGCCGGGCAGCGTCTCGGCGCCGTGCATGGTGAACGCGCCGCCCTTCTGGGCGTCAGCCGCGTCCACCCCGCCGTGCAGCTCACCGCAGTGGCTGACGTGCGAGAGCGCGTCAATGTGGGTACCGACGTGGCCGCCGGTGACGATGATCTCGTTGGCGGCCGACCCACCGTCGGGGCGTTCCATGTCGCCGTGGCGGCGGATCAGCGTCATACGGAAGCCGGGGTGGTTGGGGGAGCACGGCATGCCGGTGAAGAACGGCTGGCCGAGCTCGATGAGCCGCACCCCGGCCGCGACGGCGGCCAGCAGCGGATCTGCAGAGGTGGTCTGGGACATTGTCTTCCTCGTTCTCGGGAGAATCAGGAGGTCTCGTGGGCGTCGGCGAGCGCGGCGAGTCGGCGCGCGCGTTCCAGGACGGCCCTGTCGACGAACCGCCCTGTGGCGTCAACCCAGGCGGCGCCGTTGCTGTCGGCGCGGGCAAGCAGGTCGTGCGCCCAGGCTGTCTCGCCGGGGTCAGGGGCGCAGGCCTCGTGCACGACCGGGATATGCGTGGGGTGGATGACGGAGCGTCCGAAGAAGCCGGCGGCGCGGCCGGCCGCGGTGTCGGCGCGCAGCCCGTCAAGGTCGCGGACCGCAGTCCAGACGCTCTGGGCCGGGCTGGGCAGCCCGGCCGCGCGAGCCGCGACGACGACACGGGAGCGCGGCCACGCCAGGGCACTCCCGCCGGCGCCCAGGTCCGCGGAGAGATCGGCCTCGCCGAGGGAGATCCCGCGGACCAGCGGGTGGGCGGTCGCTAGAGCGAAAGCGTTTTCAACGCCCAGTGCGGACTCCACCAGGGGAATCACTGGCACGCCGAGGGCGTCGGCCACGCGGCGCAACTCGCCGGGCTCCTCGCACTTGGGAACGCGAACGCCGACGAGCGCGCCGGGCGCCGCAGCGAGCGCAGCGACATCGGCCCGTCCCGCCTCAGTGGCGGGGTCGTTGATCCGAACATAGGCGGGCCCGCCTTCGCCGAGCACGTCCAGAACGACGCTGCGGGCCCCGTCCTTGGCATCTGCGGTGACCGCGTCCTCCAGGTCGATCACGACGGCGTCGGCGGGGCCGGCCAGTGCCTTGTCGATCCGGTCGGGCCGGTCACCCGGAACGTACAGCCAGGAGCGGATCATTTGATGACGCCCTTGCCTCGGAGGGTGGCCAGGTCCTCCGCGGTGACACCGTAGCGGGCGAGTACCTCCGCGGTGTGCGCGCCCAGTGCGGGCCCGGCGCTGCGGATCTCACCGGGTGTTTCCGACAGTCGGAAGAGAACGTTCTGCATGCGGATCGGGCCGAGCTCGTCGTCCTCGACGGTGGCGATGCTGCCCAGGGCCTGGAACTGCGGGTCGGCCAGCACGTCGGCGGCATCGTAGATGGGCGCGACGGCGGCCTGTGCCGCATCGAAGGCGTTGATCACCTCGGCGCGATCGCGCTGGGCGATCCAGCCGCCAACGGCCTCGTCCAGTTCGTCGGCGTGCTCGGCGCGCTGCGCGCCGGAGTCGAACCACGGCTCGTCGAGGAACTCACGGCGGCCGACCAACTGCATGACGCGCTCGGCCACCGACTGGGCGCTGGTGGAGACGGCAACCCACTTCCCGTCGCGGGTGCGGTAGGTGTTGCGCGGCGCGTTGTTGGCCGACCGGTTGCCCGTGCGCCTTTGCAGTGTGCCGAGCTGGTCGTAGGTGATGATCTGCGGGCCGAGCAGGGTGAGGATCGGCTCGATGATGGCCATGTCCACGACCTGGCCACGAGCTGTCTGCTCACGGGCGCGAAGTGCCGTCATCACAGCAAAGGCGGTGGTGAGCGCGGTGATGCCGTCGGCGAGGCCGAAGGGCGGCAACGTGGGCGGGCCATCGGGTTCGCCGGTGATGGCGGCGAACCCACTCATCGCCTCGGCGAGGGTGCCGAAGCCGGGCCGTGAGGCGTACGGGCCGAACTGGCCGAAGCCGGTGACGCGGGCCAGCACCAGCCCGGGGTTGATCCGGCTCAGCTCGTCGTAGCCCAGCCCCCACTTCTCCAGGGTGCCGGGTCGGAAATTCTCGATGACGACGTCGGCGTCGGCGACCAGTCGGCGGAAGAGGTCCTGGCCCTCGGGCGCACCGAGGTAGAGCGTGATCGCCTTCTTGTTGCGGCCGATCATCTTCCACCACAGGCCGACACCGTCCTTCTGCGCGCCATGGTGGCGCACCGGGTCGCCCCTGGGGTGCTCGATCTTGATGACCTCGGCACCGAAATCCCCGAGGAGTGTCGCGGCGAGCGGTCCGGCGAACAGTGTGGCCGTGTCGATGACCCGCATCCCATCCAGGGCGCCTGCCATGGCGTCCACTTCCTTTCCTCGTCATCCCGCACCCCGAACCCCTACCAGCGTTCCCCTCAACGGAACACGCCGGAGTCGACGACCGGCGTCCGATTCGGGCTGGGAGGGTCCAAGTTCGCACCGCCCAGCGGTGCTAGTCAAGCATGCAGGGAAGATTGACCAAGGCGACGGAAAGATGTCACGATAAAGGAACAACAAGGAAGCGTTCCCCTAGGCGGAACGCATGGAGTGATTCATAGAGGACAGTGCGGGCAGGAAGGGCAACGCAGAAGTGATGAGCGCGACGGAGTCCGGTCACCCGGATCCGGTGGCGGCGGGCGCGGCCACCCTGCGGGCTACGGGCATTCCGCTGGACTGGGCAACGGACGACGCTTCGGTGACAAGACTCGGCGCCGTTTCGAGCACGCCGTCGAACTGGCCGCCCACCCTGGCCCGACCGGCTGGATCGCCGTTGGCCAGACCCCATACGGCCGGCGCCAAGATTTCCGCGACATCGACAACTCCGGCCATAGGCAGGCGACGTCGTGTTCTGCCAGGCCCACCTCCCCGCCCGCCGACGCCCACGTCCGCCACCACAGGAAACCCCCGCCCCGTAAGCCGCCGACCGAACCGTCCCCACGCTGTCCGCACCCCCAGGACGACCTGATCGTGGGCGAGAACGCCTCCGGCGGGCCCGGCCGGCCTGTACCCGCCGCGAAAGGAGCCGCCGCCGGGATCTCCGGCCGCGGCGCCGACGATCAGCCGGGCAACGCTCCGGCTCCCGCCCTTGGCCTCATCTGCCTGGCCGCTGACCACCTTCCCCCACTCCCGCAGACCGACTACCCGCTCCGATTCCCTGGAGGACCGTTTCCATGGCATCCATCGAACTGCTGCTGAAGAACGTCCGCGTCGTCCGACCCGGCGCCCCGGACGGCGTACCCCCCTTGGGTGACATCGCCGTCGCCGACGGCAAGGTCGTGCGTATCGCCCCGAACCTGCCTGAGGGCGATACCGCAACTGTCGTGGACGGGGGAGGCAAGCTGGCCTTCCCCGGGGTGGTGGACGCGCACCAGCATTGGGGCATCTACAACGAGCTGTCCGCCGACACCGCTTCGGAGAGCCGGGCCAGCGCCCAGGGCGGCGTGACGACCGCGCTCACCTACATGCGGACGGGCCAGTACTACCTGAACAAGGGTGGCTCCTACCGCGACTTCTTCCCCGAGGTTCTGTCACTGTCCGAGGGGAACGCCTACATCGACTACGCCTTCCACCTGGCGCCGATGTCGGCCGAACACATCGGCGAGATCCCGTACCTGGTGGAGGAGCACGGCGTCACGTCATTCAAGATCTTCATGTTCTACGGCAGCCACGGTCTGCACGGCCGCTCGACGAGCCAGAGCGACTTCCTGATGATCCCGCCGAACGAGCGCTATGACATGGCGCACTTCGAATTCGTCATGCGCGGTGTGCAGAATGCCCGGGAGATCCTCACCGAATACGCCCCGCATCTGTCGCTGTCTCTGCACTGCGAAACAGCCGAGATCATGACGGCCTACACCAAGAAGGTCGAGCAGGACGGCACGCTCACCGGCTTGCGTGCCTACAGCGCCTCCCGCCCGCCGCACTCCGAGGGCTTGGCCGTCACCATCGCCTCCTACCTGGCGCACGAGACCGGCCTGCCGAACATCAACCTGCTGCACCTGTCGTCCGAAAAGGCCCTGGACGCCGCCCTGCGCATGGCCGGGGCATTCCCGCACGTGGACTTCCGCCGTGAGGTCACCATCGGCCACCTGCTCGCCGACGTGGACACCGCGCACGGCCTGGGCGGCAAGGTCAACCCGCCGCTGCGCGACCGCGAGGACGTCGAGGCGTTGTGGCGACACGTCCTGGCCGGCGAGGTCGACTGGGTGGTGTCCGACCACGCCTGCTGTCGCGACGAGATGAAGTTCGGCGCCGACCGCGACGACATCTTCCTGGCGAAGTCGGGCTTCGGCGGCGCCGAGTACCTGCTGCCCGGCCTCGTCGGCGAGGGCGTCAAGCGCGGCCTGTCGCTCCAGGCAATCGCCCGCCTGACCTCCGCCAACCCCGCGCGCCGCTATGGCCTGCTCAACAAGGGCGACCTCGCCGAAGGCTACGACGCCGATATCGCCCTGGTCGACCCGGACGTGAACTGGACGGTCCGCGCCGCCGACTCCGAGTCGACCCAGGAGTACAGCCCGTTCGAGGGATTCGCGATGACCTCCAAGGTCACCGACACCTTCGTGCGTGGCACACGTGTGCTGGCCGACGGCGAGATCACCGGGAAGCCTGTGGGCCGCTACGTCAAGCGTGGCCGCTGACTGGTCCACCATCCGTTCCGGCCACGCGACCGTCCGCGCAGGGCGGCCGCGTGGTCTTTCCGCATCACCGGACATCTAGGATCACGACGTGACTGAAAAGAGTGCCATCAGCCGCCCGGAGCCGCGCAGCCGCACAGAGGACGTGGGCACCGAGACGGCCGCGCGGGTCGCCGACGTGCTGCTGCTGTTCGCGGGCGGCCCTCAGTATCTGGGCGTCAGCGCGATCAGCCGCAAGCTGGGCCTGTCGAAGGCGGTCGTGCACCGCATCCTGCGCTCACTGGTGTCACGGGAGATCCTCCAGACCGATCCGGACATCGCCGGATACCGACTCGGGCCCGCCGCTGTTGCGCTCGGCGCCATCGCACTGTCCCGCTTCGAGATACGGACTGCGGCGATGCCGGTGCTGCGCAGACTGCGTGACGAGACCACCGAGACGACTACGCTGTCCGGACTCGTTGGCGAAGAGCGGGTCTACCTCGCCCAGTTCGAGTGTCCGCGCGAGGTCAAGATGACCGTGGAGGTGGGCCGCAGGTTCCCGCTGCACGCAGGCTCGTCCGGCAAGGCAATTCTGGCGTTCCTGCCCGGGGATCGCAGGGAGACGGTGTTGGCCCGTCCGCTGGAACCGCTCACCGAGCGCACGATCACCGACAGCGCCGCGCTGCGCGCCGAACTGGCCGAGATCGCGCGGGAGGGGGTCGCAGTGTCCATGGGGGAACGCCAGAGCGACGCGGCCTCGATCGCCGCGCCGCTCATCGGCCCTGACGGCGAGGCTCACGGCTCAATCAGCGTGTGCGGACCCAGCCACCGATTCACGCCGGAGCTGGTGGCGCACACACGGGAGTTGGTACTGACTGCGGCCGAAGAGATCAACCGGAGCTGGGCCTGGCTGCGCACTCCCGAGATCCGCTGACTCCTCACGTCCGCGACCCCGGCGAGCGGCACTTGGAGGGCTGCCCATTCGGCGGTCGGGCTGGTGACGTCAGCGCCGGCTGTTCTGCATGTCCGCGATGATGCGACCGGGCCCGTCGAGGCGCTAAAGAAACGCGCCGAGGGCCTGATCGACATCCAGGCACTGCTCGCACTCGCCCGCCGCCGCGTCGACGTGCTGCGGGCGATGCTGCGCGACAGGAGGCCGTTCGCCTCCGCCCCACCGGTCGCGCAGACCGCTTGACCTCGTCATTGAGATTCTCTCACTCCTGGAGCGCCCTCATCAGCGGGCTCCAGTCGATTCCGTCGCCGGGCTCCGGCTCCTCAGGGTAGTACGGGCTGATGATCCGGGGCAGTTCCTGAAGGGCACGGTCGCGGACCTCGTCCTCGATGCCGAGAATCCGGCACGCCATGTCGATGAGCAGGTCGAACATGCCTTCCTCATCGAGCGAGTCCCCAGCCATCAGGACGTGCACGGCGGCCCCGTCGGCGAGAGACATCAGGATCAGGCTGAGCCGGTCGGCGGGCAGGGCCGGGCGGAAGTCCCCGGTCCGCACGCCCGCGTCAATGGCGTTGCGGAACGGTTCCTCCCAGCGCTGGTACACGTTCTGCGCATAGGTGTGCAGCGTCGCGTCCCGGTTGGCGGCCGACCAGAACTCGATCCAGAACGACCAGCGTTTACTGAAGGGCGCCCACCCGGCGACCTGGAACCGCAGCAGCGCGAAGAGCCTGCGCACCGGATCGGGCTCGCGCTCCGACATCGAGCGCCAGGTCGCGAGGGTCAGCTCCAGCATCGAGCTGATCGTCTCGGTGATCAGTTCCTCGCGGCGCCGGAAGTAGTGCTGCACCATCCCCAAAGAGACGCCCGCCTCCTGGGCGATGTCCTTCAGGCGGGCTCCATCCACGCCATTACGGCAAATCACTTCGCTTGCTGCGCCGATGAGTTGGAGCCGTCGCCAGGCCGTCAGGTCGATGTCGGCCACGGCGGAGCCGGCCCGCCGGGAGCTGTCCTGTCCGTCGGTGTGCGCGCTCTGTGGAGCCATCTCTGCATGTCCTCCCGGATCTCGCGAAGTGGGAACGGGTATTGCCAACCGGATCGTCATCACAATAATAAGGCATTATTGCCACCTCAAAGGGGGGATCAGCTGTGTACTTCCCATCTCGCCGCCTGGGCGTGACGGCGGCTGTCGTCACTCTCACCGTGATCACCGCAGGATGTTCCACCGGCTCCAGCAGCGCCGGCAGTGGGAGCAAGAAGCTCACCTTCACCTCGTACGGAAGCGGGTACCAGGAGGCTCAGGCCAGGGCATGGCTGACGCCCTGGGCCACGACCGAGGGCGTCACGGCGGTCCAGGACCAGCCGACCGACTACGCCAAGATCAAGACCATGGTCGAGGCCAACCGCGTGACCTGGGATGTTGTGGACACCGAGCCGTTCTTCCCGGTCGGCGCCTGCGGCAAGTACGCGGAGAAACTCGATTTCAACAAGATTGACAAGTCGAAGTTCCCGAAGGGCACGGTGAGTGACTGCGCGGTGCCGGACGCGATGTACTCGCTGGTGCTGGTCTACAACCCCGCGAAGTACCCCGACGCTCAACCGGCCTCGATCGCCGACTTCTTCGACACGAAGAAGTTCCCCGGCAAGCGCCTGGCCCCGGGCTTCGCCACCGGCGGCGCCATTGAGGCCGCCCTGATCGGTGACGGCGTCACCCCCGACAAGCTCTACCCCCTCGACTACGACCGCGCCTTCAAGAAGCTCGACACGCTCGGTAAGAACCTCAGCTTCTGGGAGACCTCCGCGCAGAGTCAGCAGGCCCTGGAGTCCAAGCAGGCCGATATGGCCCTGGTGTGGTCGGGACGCGCGTACATGGCCGCGAAAAACGGCTCTGCGTACAAGCCGGTGTGGCAGGACAACATGCTGGCCTACGCGGTCCTCATGGTCCCCAAAGGCGCCCCGAACAAGGAGCGCGCCATGGACTTCATCGCGTACGCCACCGGTCCCAAGGGGCAGGCCACCTTCGCCGAGGACCAGCCCTACGCGGTCGTGAACTCCGACGCTGAGCCGAAGCTGGACAACCTCGCCCAGGCGTGGAACACCGCCCGCTCCGACATCCAGGACAAGGGCTTCTACCAGAACGTCGGCTGGTGGGCGAAGAACCAGGACCAAGCCACCAAGCGCTGGACCGACTGGGCCACCGGCTGAGCCGACGGACGCCGATCGGCCGAACTCCGGAGAACAAGGTGACCACCATGACCAACCTTATGACCAGCACGGGACGAGCCCGTGCTCCCGGGCAGGATCCGGGTTCCGACGCTGGGCGTGCCCCGGCACGTACGCCGCGCCACCGGGTCCTGGGCGACCGGAACCGGCAACTGCTCCTGCTGGCCCCGGCCGTCCTGATGCTGCTGGTGTTCTTCGCCTATCCGTTGGTGGACATCATCTGGCAGGCGTTCACGGACCCGGCGCCGGGGCTCGGCAACTTCAGCGACCTGCTGGCGGACCCGACCACCGCACGGGTCGTGGTGCGCACCCTGCTCACCTCGTTCGTCGTAGCCGTCACCACCCTGGTCCTCGCTTACCCGTACGCGTACCTCATGACGGTGTCCGGGCCGCGGACCCGCGCGGTGCTCATGGCGCTGGTCCTGCTGCCCTTCTGGACCAGCCTGATGGCCCGCAACTTCGCCTGGATCGTGCTGCTCCAGGACGGCGGACCGCTCGGCATGCTGGGGTCGCTGTTCGGACGGGACGGGGGGCTGCTCGGTACTGCCCCCGGCGTGGCGATCGGCATGATCCAGGTCCTGCTGCCCTACATGGTCCTGCCGCTCTACAGCGTGATGAGCGGGATCGACCGGCGGCTGCTGAGCGCGGCGTCCGGGCTCGGCGCGGGGCGGTTCACCAGCTTCCGGCGGGTCTATCTGCCGCTGTCCATGCCGGGTGTGATCTCCGGGACGACCCTGGTATTCGTCCTCGCCCTCGGCTTCTACGTCACCCCGAAGCTGCTCGGCTCCCCCAAGGAGTCGATGGTCGCTCAGGTCATCGGCACCAAGGTCGAGAAGCTGCTCGACTTCGGCGGGGCGGGGGCGTTCTCCGTGATCCTGCTGGCGATCACCGCGCTGCTGCTGCTCGTGGTGGCCCGCGTGAGCCGGGCGGGCGCGGTCCTCGGTCTGTCCGGAAAGGAGCGCTGACCCATGGAGAACCAGCTCTTCCGCGGCGGCATCGGGCTCAGGCTCTGGGCTGCCCTGGTGGGCGCCGTCCTGGTCGCGCCGACCCTTGTCGTCATCCCGCTCTCCTTCACCGGCAAGCGCAGCTTCGCGTTTTTGCCGGAGAGCTGGTCGCTGCAGTGGTACCGGAACTTCTTCACCAACCCGACGTGGCGTGACTCGCTCGTCACCTCGCTCCAGATCGCCGTCGCCGTCGCGGCCCTCGCCACGGTGCTCGGCACCCTGGCGGCGCTGGCCCTGGACCGGGGGCGGTTGCCCGGCAAGGGGCTGATCAACGGCCTGCTGATGGCGCCGATGGTAGTGCCGCAGATCGTCGCCGCCATCGCCGTGTACGCGGCCTTCCTGAGTTGGGGGCTGTCCGGTACCGCTCTCGGTTTCGTGGTGGCGCACACCGCGCTCGCTGTGCCCTTCGTGCTGGTCGCGGTCTCCACCAGCCTGCGCGGCTACGATCGTCGGCTGGACCGGGCCGCCGCCATGCTCGGCGCGACCCCGTTCACCACCTTCCGGCGTATCACGGCACCGCTCATCGCGCCGGGCGTGCTCTCCGGAGCGGTGTTCGCCTTCGTCACCTCGCTCGACGAGGTCGTCATCGCGTTCTACCTCCAGAGCCCGACCCTGCACACCCTTCCGGTGACCATGTTCAGCAGCGTCACCGTGGAGACCGATCCGACGATCGCCGCCGCATCGAGCATCGTGCTCGTCGCCACTACCGCGCTGATCCTGCTGCCGCAACTGCTGCGGCGCACCGGGCGCGAGGGGGAACGCTGACATGGCCGACACCACCACCGCTTCGACCGACATTCCGACTGCCGCGTCCCCGCCCAGTGCGTCCGGGGCGGCGCGGGCCCGCGGTGCTGCGGTCTGGCTGCGGCAGCTCACCAAGCGCTACGGCGGACGGGCCGCAGTGGACCGGGTCTCGCTGGACATCGAGGTCGGGGAGTTCATGACCTTCCTCGGCCCGTCCGGTTCCGGCAAGACGACGACGCTCAACATGATCGCCGGGTTCAGCAGGGCCACCGAGGGCAGCATCACCGTCGACGGTGTGGACGTCGCCGGTCTGCCGCCGCACCGGCGTGATCTCGGAATGGTCTTCCAGCACTACGCGCTCTTCCCGCACATGACGGTCACGAAGAACATCGCCTTCCCGCTGGAACAGCGCAAGGTGCCCAAGGCCGAGATCGCGACGCGGGTCGCAGAGGCCCTGCGGATGGTCCAGTTGGAGGGGATGGCCGACCGGCTTCCCAGCCAACTCTCCGGCGGGCAGCAGCAGCGGGTGGCGCTGGCGCGGGCCGTCGTCTTCAACCCGCGCGTCCTGCTGATGGACGAACCGCTGGGCGCCCTCGACAAGAAGCTGCGCGAACAGCTCCAGGGCGAGATCGCCCGGATGCACCGAGAGCTGGGCATCACCTTCGTGTTCGTCACCCACGACCAGGAGGAGGCGCTCGCTCTCTCCGACCGGATCGCTGTCTTCAACGAGGGCCGCATCGAACAGGTCGGCACTCCCGAGGAGTTGTACGAGCGGCCTGCGACCCTCTTCGTCGCTCGCTTCCTCGGCGAGTCCAACGTGTTCACCGGACGCCGCACGGCACCGGGCGTCCTCACCGGCGACGGCTACGAACTGGCTGTCCCGCCCGGCACCGACACTGCGGTGGGCGGGAAAGATCAGGTCGCCCTGGTGGTACGGCCCGAGCGTATGCGGCTCCTCGCGCCCGGTGAAGCCGCACCTGAGGCACACAACACACTCGACGCCACGGTCACGGAGATCGTCTACTTCGGTGCGTACCGGAGGGTCGCTGTTGATCTGGCCTGCGGCCAACACGTCCAGCTCCGGGAAGCGGCCGGACAGGAGCAGCAGCTGCGGCCCGGCTCCCCCGTGAGGGTCGCATGGCCCGTCGAACAGGCAGCGCTGGTACCGGTCGCGTCGGACGGCACCGAGACGTCCGGGGGCGCGAAGGGAGCCGACGCCATGGACGCCTGAGAGACCGGCGGTTCGCCCGTCCGAGCACCTGGACCGCTACCGGCCATGTCCCGTACGCGCCGCGTGCGGGGGCGGTCGGTGCGCTACCGAGCCGTTCGGAAGAGACCCGTAGGCGTTCCGAGGGCCGGCCCCGGACGCCCCAGCTCGCGACACCCCTTTCCAGCCACCTGAGGAGTGAGTCATGTCCCACGGCAGCAGCGCCGTTCCCGGCAGAGTCCCGCCCAGTGTCGTCGCTCTCGCCGATGTGCCAGTCACCCCGGCCGCCGAAGCGGTGACCAGGGTGCGGATCGCCCGCGTCATCACCAAGCAGCGCAACGGCTCCAACCTGATGCTCGGCGCCGCCTGGATGGAACCGGGCGAGCGTACCAACGTCTGGTCCTCACGCCAGGACGACGAAGTCGCCGACGGCGACCACTGGTACGGTCCGGTCGAGGAGACGTACTTCATCATCCGCGGACACCTTCGGCTGACCTGGGACGAGGGCCACTTCGACCTGGGGCCCGACGACTGTGTCTACCTCGCGCCGGGCTGGACCTACCACCTGGAGAACAACGGCGACGAGCCCGCGTTCTTCACGTACTCGATGACCCCCTCGCAGGAGTAACAGACCGTGGGCGAAACCATTCATGTGTTCTGGGACGAGCGCGTCCTGGATCACGACACCGGGTCCGGCTTCTGGGAGGCCGCCCCCTCCGATCTCCTTGCCGAGCAGGAATTGCACCCCGAAAACGCCGCGCGGGTACGCAACATGAAGGCGGTGCTGGAACGCGGGCCGGCCGCCGAGCACCTCGTGTGGCACCCAGGACGCCTCGCGACCGAGGATGAACTGACCACCGTGCACACGGAGTCGTATGTCGAAGAGGTGCGCGCCCTGTGCGAGCAGGGTGGCACCGCCCGGCACTGGCTCACCTCCACGACCACGATCGCACCTGGCTCCTGGGAGCCGCTGCTCGCGGCGGCCGGGACCTGTCTCCAAGCCGTGGACGCGGTGCTCGACGGTGTGTGCGGCATGGCGTACGCGCTGGTCAGACCACCCGGCCACCATGCACAGCCTGCGCAGGCCGACGGCTACTGCGTCTTCGGGCACGCCGCACTCGCCGCCCAGCGGGCACGGGACCGAGGCGTCGACCGGGTCGCCGTCGTCGACTGGGACGTCCATCACGGCAACGGCACCCAGGAGTGCTTCTACGACCGACCCGACGTCCTCACCGTCTCGCTGCACATGGCGCATGGCGCATGGGGCAGCACTCATCAGCAGACCGGCTGCCCGGACGAACTGGGGCGCGGCACGGGCCTCGGGCACAACATCAACATCGAACTGCCGGTCGGTTCGGGCGACCAGGCATACGCCAACGCGATCGAGCAGATCGTCCGGCCCGTCCTGCGGCAGTACCGGCCGGGACTGATCGTCGCCGCGTCGGGACAGGACGCGGCCACCTTCGACGCCAACGGCCAGCACAACGTGACCATGGCCGGCTTCCACCGGATCGGTACCCTGCTCGGCGAGCTGAGCCGAGAGCTGACGGGCGGTCGGCTCGTCCTCACCCAGGAAGGCGGCTACGCGCGCAGTTACGCCGCCTACTGTCTGCACGCCACTGTTGAGGGACTGCTTGGCCGCCAACCCGGACTCGCCGACCCGATCGCCTACGTGCCCGACGACGTCACCCGGGGCGACGCGGCACTCGACCGGGTCCGTGCGGCGTTGGCGCCCCACTGGGACCTGTGACCCGTATCCCGACTGCCCCCCTTACCGCCGAACTCGACGGCGCCTCATGCCATCCGTACACCTCAACCGCCGGAGAGCACCATGGAACTCCCCTTCACACTGCCCACCTACGACGACCGACTGCGCCGGGTCCGGGCCCGGATGGCCGCCCAGGGCCTCGACGGACTCGTCGTCACCATGCCCGACGTCGTGAACTGGCTCACCGGCGTCAGCTCTGTGGGCTATCTCTGGCCACAGGCACTGGTCATCGACTCCGGTGACGCGGAGCCCGAGTACGTCACACGCACCACCGAGGAACCGGGCGTGCACATGCTGTCGTGGCTGCGCTCCCCGCGGGTCTACGACATCGCAACGCAGGATGCCGTCGAGGTCATTGCCGAGAGCGTGCGCGAACGCGGCCTCGACCAAGCGACAGTCGGCATCGAACTGGAGGCATTCACGCTGCTGCCCGGCAACTGGGACCGGCTGCGCGCGCTGCTTCCTGGTGTCCGCTGGGTTGACGCGACGCAGCTCGTACCGGAGGAGCGGTTGATCAAGTCCGCGGCCGAGATCGCGTATCAGCGGCAGGCCGCCGAGATGGCCGACTACGCCATGGAGCAGGTCTTCGCAGCGGTCCGGCCGGGTGTTTCGGAGACCGAACTCGCGGGCATAGCAAGCAAGGCGCTCGGTGAGGCGGGCAGCGAGTTCGCCGCGATCCCGCCGATGGTCGTCTCAGGCGAGCGCAGCGCGCTGGTACACGCGATGGCCTCGCGACGGACCCTGTCCCGGGGTGACGTGGTCTGCATCGAGTTCGCCGGAGTCGTGCACCGCTACCACGCGGTCCTGATGCGCACCGCCGTGGTCGGACAGCCGTCGCCCCGGGTCCAGGAGGTCGCGGAGTGTGTGGAGCGGGCCACCGAGGCGGCCATCGCCGCGGCGGGCCCCGGTGCACCGGCGCCCGCCCCGGACGACGCCTGCAACGCGGTTCTCGGTGAACTGGACCTCGTACGACGTCGCTGCCACCGCATCGGCTACAGCCTCGGCGTCGCCTACCCGCCCGGGTGGTTGGAGCCGATGACGCTGGTCGAGGGCGACGAACACGTGCTCGCGCCCGGGATGTCCTTCACCATCGAGCCGAATCTGCATCTGCCCGACGAAGGCTTCGGGATCAAGATGGGTGACACCGTGCTGTGCACGCCGGACGGTGCCCGCAGCCTCTCGCGGCTGCCCCACACACTGCACGTCGTCGACTGACGCGCGCCGGATCAACCGTCGGTGGCGGCCGGTGCGTGATCGGCCTCCACTCGTCTCGTACCACTACCTTCACCTCCCCTACCGCTCCTGAACGGAGGCATCCCACCGTGAGCGTCCCCTACACCGACGCGCTCGCCGAGGCCAAACCCCTGAGCCCCTGGCTCGACAGCCCGGACGCCCCGGCGCCACAGCCAGCGCTCACCCAGAACATCACCTGCGATCTCGCCGTCGTCGGCGGCGGCTTCAGCGGACTGTGGACCGCACTGCTCGCCAAGGAGCGCGATCCATCGCTGGACGTCGTCCTGGTCGAGGCACGCACCGCGGGCTGGGCAGCGTCCGGCCGCAACGGCGGCTTCGTCTCCGCCAGCCTCACCCACGGCCTGGGCAACGGTGCCGACCGCTGGCCAAGGGAGCTGGCCGACCTGGAGCGCATGGGCCTGGAAAACCTCGCCGAGATCGAAGAGACCCTACGCCGGTACGGCATCGACTGCGGCTTCCGGCGCGACGGCAAGCTGTGGGCGGCCACCGCGCCGCACCAGGTGGACATGGCCCGGGCGATGTGCGACCTCGCTGCGACGCACGGCCGCTCGATCGGCTTCCTCACCCGGGACGAGATCCGCGCAAAGGTCGACTCACCGACCTTTCTGGCGGGCGCCTTCGACGCCGAGGGATACGCGCTCACCGACCCAGCCCGGATGGTCTGGGGCCTGCGCGAGGTGTGCCTGAGCCTGGGCGTACGGATGCATGAGAACACCCCGGTACTGCGGATGCGCGAGGGCAGCCGAGGAGTCGTCCTCGACACCGCCTACGGCAGGATCGGCGCCCGGCAGGTGGCACTCGCGACCAATGTCTTCCCCGCGCTACTGCGCCGCCTGCGCCTGTACACGGTGCCGGTGTACGACTACGTACTGACGACCGAGCCGCTGACCGACGACCAGCTCGCATCGGTCGGTTGGAAGGGCCGCGAGGGGATGTCGGACCTGGGCAACCAATTCCACTACTACCGGCTCACCGACGACAACCGGATCCTTTGGGGCGGCTACGACGCGATCTACCACTACGGCAACGGGCTACGGGACGAACTCGACCAGCGCCCCGAGACGTTCGCGAAGTTGGCCGACCACTTCTTCACGACATTCCCGCAGTTGGCGGGAGTGAAGTTCAGCCATGCGTGGGGCGGGGCCATCGATACCTGCACCCGCTTCACCGCCTTCTACGGTCAGGCGATGAACGGGCGGGTGGCCTACGCGCTCGGATACACGGGGCTCGGTGTGGCAGCCAGCCGGTTCGGGGCAAACGTGATGCTCGACCTGCTGTCCGGCCGTGACACCCCACGCACCCGCCTGGAGATGGTGCGTACCAAGCCGCTGCCCTTCCCGCCGGAGCCGGTGCGGTACGTGGGCGTCGAGTTGACTCGGCGCTCCCTGGACCGCGCCGACCACACCGGCGGGCACCGCAACCTGTGGCTACGCACACTCGACAGGTTCGGACTCGGATTCGACTCCTAATACCAATGCCGTGCAGTTGAGCGTGGTGCTGATGTGTCAAGAGGTCCGAGAACAGACGGAGCTCCTGTTACGACGTGGTACGCGGTAGTGGCAGCACGACCGTGACATGAAGGCGGCCGCACGGGTTGGTGATGTGGTGACGCGTTACCAGGCCCGTGCGGCCTTGTCCCGTCCTGCCATCTGCGGCCTTGAACGTGCACATCTCGGCGATTTGATCGAGGAGTTGGCCGATCCATGGGCAGCCCAGTGCGAGTCCGCGCTGCGCGAACGCCGGGGCGGCGACCGAAAGCGCGCGGTAGGCGCCGGGCCGAATCACCAGCTCGTCTTCACCGACCGTGTCCTGGTCACCGTGGTCCACCTGCGCCTACAGCTGCCCCACGCGGCGTTGGCACAGCTATCCGGCGTAACCCGCCCCACCGTCACCCGCGCCATCCACGAGATCCGGCCGCTGCTCGCCGCCCGCGGCTTCGCCGTCCCCAACCAGCCGGGACTTCGGTTGCGGACTCTGGTCGACGTCTTCGCCCATGCCGAGGCCGAAGGCGTCGACTTGCGGACCGACGGCACCGAGACCCAGGTCCGCCGCCCCAGGGCCGGCCGGGCGGGCCGCAAGGCGTTCGTCTCCGGCAAGAAGAAGCAGAACACCGCCAAGACCACGACCATCGGCGACGACTCGGGGCGTTTGCTGTGGTCAGGGGCCGACCGGCCCGGCCGGATGCACGACCGGACCGCCATGCGCACCTAGGACACCGACCGCGCGGCGCGGCGGCTCCCGCGTCCTATGGACGAGGCGGTGTTGGAGGACTTCATCGCAAGCCTGACAAAGCTGCGTGACCTGGCGATGTTTCTGCTGGTGCTGGACGGAGGGCTGCGGCCGGGCGAGGTGCTGTCCCTTCATCTGGCCGACCTCTCCTACGGGCGGCGGCGGGTGACGACCGGCCGAGGAGCCGTGGCCGCTGGTGAGCGCGGCGGCGGCCGTCAGCCGGACGTGAGCAAAACGTTAGCGGCGCCCCGGAGAGTGGGCGTCGACATGTCGGCCGAAAGGCCCAACTCTCCGAGGGAGCCCCTTCCATGCACAAGCGAGATCGCCGCCCCGGGCGGCCGGTCCGCGCGATCGTCGGCGCGATCGTCCTCGCGCTGTCGGCGTTCGCGCTGCCCGGCGCGACCGGCGTCGCCGAGGCGGCGGAAAGACCGCCGAACCGACTCGGCCCGGTTCAGATCCAGAACGTGATGAACGGCTTCGCCGTGGACGCCGAGAACGGCGACATGGAGGAAGGCCGGAAGATCCTCCAGCGCTCCTACAAGGCCGAGAAGCGCCAGCAGTGGTGGTTCGAGGCGGTCGGCGCGGCGTACCACATCAAGAGCAACGTGAACGGGGCCTACTGCGTCGGTCTCGACGGCCCGCTCGCTGTGCTGAAGACCTGCGGGGCGGAGGGCACCTCCTGGGTCTTCGACGAGGTCGACGCCGACACCTACCTGCTGAAGTCCGCCGGGAGCGAACAGTATTTGGTCGCGGCCACCGCGTCCGGCGGCGACGACAACAGCAAAAAACAGCTCTCTCTCGGCGACTCGGCCCAGGCCCAGAGCCTCGGCCGGTGGTACCTGACCGACCTGGCGCTGGAGGAGTACACCCCTCCGGCCGACCCCCGCCTCGACGAGGCGACCTTCCTCACCGCCCACAACGCCTTCAACAGCTACGCCTACGGCAACCAGGCCCCCAACCAGTCGCGCAGCATGACGACCCAGTTGGAAGAGGGCGTGCGCGGACTGATGCTCGACGTCTACGAGAAGTCCGGCAACCTCGTGCTGTGCCACAATCCCTGTGAGCTGAACGGTGGCATCCCGCTGGCGAGGGGGCTCCAGGAGGTCGCGACCCACCTCCAGAACGACCCGGACGCGATCGTCACCCTCTTCCTGGAGGACTACGTCACCGACCGGACCGCCCTCAAGGAGGCGTTCGAGACCTCGGGGCTCGCGGCCGAGATCTTCGACCCGGAGACGCAGGGCGTGCGAACGGCGGGCTGGCCCAGACTCTCCGAGATGCGGGAACTGGGCAAACGCCTGCTGGTCTTCACCGACGCGGAGGCGATCCCCGAGATCGGCGTCGTCAAGGGCAAGAAGTGGACGGTCGAGAACCACTGGAGCATCGGCCCGCTGGGCAACAAGTGGGAGTGCTACAGCCGCTGGGATGAGCGTCCGCTCACCCACCGCGAGCCGGGCTTCACCCCGCTGTTCGTCATGAACCAGTTCAGGGACGCTCCCACGACCATCACGGCCGCCATCGACAACGGCGACGAACTGGTCGACCGGGCGCTGAACTACTGCGGGCCCGCCGCCCGCAAGAAGCCCAACTACGTGGCCGTCGACTTCTACGAGCTGCCCCTAGGCGGCGCCACCCACCGGGCGATCGAGACCATCAACCGGCACCGCTACACCGAGAAGCCGTCCTCCCGGGACCTCTCCTCGCAGCACCGCCGCGGCCCCCTGCCCGGCCTGCCGAACTGGACCGGGGCCGGCTACCGCGGCGGCGCCGACCTCCCCGGCAGCAAGCAGTTCAACCGGGACGCGTCGTGCCGGATCACCCCGCAACACCTGACCGATGTCTACGGAGTGACGCCCGACGACGGCCTCGACGACTCCGCCGGGCTCCAGAGCGCCATCGACCACATCCGCACCCAGTGCAGTGGCACGGCCACCTTCGACCGGCTCTCCCTGATCGAGCTGCCCGCCGGACAGATCGACATCACCCGGCAGATCGCCATGGACGCCGACTACCTCGTCCTGCGCGGCCAGGGCGGCGGTGAAGGCGGCACCAGGATCGTCTTCGCCCCGGACGCGAACACCCGCTACGACACCCTGACCAAGGACGGCGGCCGCTGGGACCAGGACGCCATGACCTACGAGGCGGGGGCCGACACCGCCAAGGGCGGCTGGATCTGGCCGGGCCGCGGGCTCTTCCGCGTCCAGACCCGCGAGCGCGCCCCGCGCTACGAGGACGAGTGGGCCGCGGCCCCCGCCAACCGCAAGGACCTCTACGAGGGTTCGATCAACCAGCACTGGGCCTCCGGCGTGAAGCTGCGCGGCGCGACCGGTGACTCCGCCTACTCCGCCCGGGAGGGCGGCCAGGTCGTCCACCTGGCCTCGAACGCCGACACCACCCGCTTCCGCGTCGGCGGACACCTGTGGGTGGGCGCCGCGAACAGCCGCAAGTTCTACGAGCGGCAGGGCGCCACGGACACGAGCCAGTACGAGGACCTGCACATGCGCCAGCAGGTCTTCCGCATCAGCGCCGTGGACGTGGCCGACCGCACCGTGACCCTCGACAAGCCGCTGGAGTTCGACCTCCCCGTCGACTCCACCTCCGACGGCTCCGCACCGATCGGCGGCACCGCGTACGTCAGCAAGGTGACCCCGCTGAAGATGGTGGTCGGCGTCGGCTTCGAGGACTTCTCCTTCACCCAGGAGGCGCCCGGTCTGACCCGGCAGCAGGCGACCCACAACTACGGCAACCTCGCGCCCGAGGCGGCCATGCACGGCATCGTCTTCAAGTGGGCCGCCGACTCGTGGGCCCGCGGCGTCACCTCCGGCATGTCCGGCTCCCACCCGGTCGTCACCGAGGTCGCCAAGAACCTCCAGTTCGAGAAGAACCACCTCGACGGCGCCTGGAACAAGGGCAAGGGCGGCAACGGCTACTTCCGCGGCAGCCGCGTCTGGGACTCCCTGTACGCATACAACACCACGCGCAACCTGCGCCACTTCACCCTCCAGTGGTCCTCCTCGGGCAACGTCGTCTACGGAAACGACTTCGACTCGGACCTGAACCTCCACGGCGGCTGGGAGCGCCGCAACCTCTTCGAGAAGAACACCGTCCGCGTGCCGTACGAGCACTCCCCGGGCAACTGCACCGCCCGCTGCGGCGGCGAGGGCGGCGGCGTCGAGACCGGCACCTGGTACCCGATCTGGTGGGCCGCCGGGGCGAAGGCGGCGAAGTGGGCCGGATCCTCCGGACCGCAGAACGTCTTCCACGACAACGTCCTCAGCAAGCAACTCGTCCCCGGTGGGCCGTACCAGGAGTACGCGCCGTACACGCGCAACGGCGCCGGCCCCCAGCCGGTCTTCCAGTTCGGCTCCGCCGCCGACGCCCCGGGCCGCTTCCTGCACCTCGCGCGCGACGGCTCCCCGATCGCCGACTGGAACGGCAACGAGACGGCGGACTTCACCGGCGCCGGAGGGATCAACGTCTCCCACACCGCGCCGACCACCTCAGTGTTCCTCAACAGCGCCGAGTGACGGCCGAGCGACGGCCGCGGCGGGCCCCGTCCGCCGCGGCCGTCGCTCGCCAGGGGCCCGTGCAGCCCGGAAGGGCCCCGGAAGCCGCTGAGGGTGTTCGTGCCCCGTGGCGTTGTGAGCGCCCGTCAGCCCGCCGCGCCGTAGCGGACCAATGCCCATGCCAGGAAGCCCAGCGCCGCCGTGCTCAGCACCGCCCGCCATCGGGTGGTATGAGGTAGGGGCACGGTGGTGGACTGGCGGAAGAGCGGCGCAAGGGGGTGCGTACTGGAGCCTGGCGCAGCCGCAGGAGCTGCTGGACGCGTGGGTCGTCGCCGGGCGGCAGGAGCTCGGGCACGAAGCGCTGCGGCACCCGATGATGCCGCAGGTCGCCGTGGCGCCGTGTCGCCGAACGAGATGTGGGCGGCGCTGGTGGTGATGACGGGGCATGTGCCGGTTCCGCTGTCCGCCGATGATCATGTCGAGTTGTTGCCCGTCAGGTGACAGGCCAAATGCAGGCCCACTTGGACCAGGTCGTCGCCGAGATCAACCGGGCAAGCCGGCGCCCCTTGGCGAACCCCGGAGACGCACATCTTTCGTGATCAGCGCATCCGGTACGGGCGCCGGCCCATGGGCCCGCCTCAGTGCGGAGGGTGGGCGGTGGGTGCGTCGAGGACCTGGAACACACGGACCGGCTCCGTCCCCGCGATCTCCCATGAGTGCGGGAGTTCACCCGGATAGGACATGGTGTCGCCGACGGTGAGCAACACCGGGTCGCGACCACTGAGGGTCACGACCAGGCTGCCCTGTGCCACGTAGATCACCTCGTAGCCGCTGTGGCTGAAGTCGCCGGTGAGGTCGTCGCCGGGGGCGGCGACGAACTCCGACATCGACAGCGGCCCCTGCCGGAGGACGGCCCGGAAGTGAATGTGACCGGTGGTGTCGCTGATCGGGTAGACATCGGCGGCCTCATCGGCCCGGACGACCACGATCTCGTCCTCCTGCACGGAGGGGCGCAGGAGGCCGGCGGGGGTCATCCCCAGTTGTTCCGCGAGCGCGAAGAGAGTGGTGAGGCTTGGTGACGCCTTGCCGGTTTCGATCTCGCTGAGATAGGACTGCGAAATCCCAGCATGCTTTGCGAGTTGCACCATCGTGATGCCCTGCTGGATGCGCAGCGACCTGATCGTCCTCCCGACCGCGGACGGATCGTGGTGGTCCATGCGTCAGACCTCAGCCCTTCCGGCCCGCCGCCAGGGCCGCGAGCACCTCGATGTAACACCGCCCTGCCACAGCCGCGCCGTGATGCTGGTGATCGTAGGCGGGCCCCAGGCAGGAGAAGTCGAACCCGACCAGCTCGCGTCCGTCACCGAGCACGGTACGCAGAGAACACAGCATCTCACGAGTGGTCAGTCCGCCTACCTCCGGGTACTTCTGGGCCGGCAGCGCTGCCGGGTCGAACACGTCGACATCGATGGAGACATACAGCGCGTCGCAACCGCTCAGGGCCCGTTCCCGTGCTTCGACGCTCACCTCCTCGATGCCTCGTCGCTCGATGTCGTCGATGGTCAGCACCGTGGTGCCCAGTTCGGCTGCCGCGGCGTGCCAGAAGTGGGAGTTGCGCACTCCGCGGATACCGAGGTGGACGAGGTTGGCCGGGTCGAGAGCGCCCAGCTCCATCGCCCGGGCCCATTGCGAGCCCGCCCAGTACCTCGGGTACCACGACAGGTCGTAGTGCGCGTCGTAGGTGACCACCCCGAGCTTCTTGCCCGTCGCCGCGAAGATGCCCGCGATGGTCGGCAGCGACACGCTGTGGTCACCACCGAAGATCAGTGGCACGGCGCCGGCCCGGGTGATCTCACTGATGTGCCCCGGAAGCCACTCCAGGATCTCCTCGGGGCTCTGCTCCCCGATCGGCGCGTCACCGAGATCGCCCACCCTCAGGTGGTCGCCCACCACGAGACCGCGCTCCGGCAGCAGCCAGTTCGAGTGGTCGATCGAGTAGAACAGCGATGCCTGCCGGATCGCCGTGGGCGCCTCGTACGCGCCGGGACGTGAGTAGACGTCGTGGCCCGGGGCGGGGGCCGTGCCCTGCGGGTAGAAGTTGCGCGGGTCCTTCACCACGAAGCCTTCGAACGGTATCCCGTAGAAGACGGCGTCGTAGTCCCGCAATCCGCCGAGGCGGACACGGTCGACCTCGGCGAAGGTCGGTACCCCCGGCCGCAGCAGGGCCTCGGCCCGCCGCTCGACCCGCGTGCCGGACAGCTCCGCAACAGCCGCGGCCCGGTCGAACCTGGCTTCGATCTGTTCGTTTCCCATTGGTTCCTTCACTCCTTCTTCTGTGTACTCCTACCGACCGGAAATGACGTCGGCGACCCGAGCGAGGCGCGATGTTTCCGGTCGGTGGCGTTCGTTGTGGTCGGCGCGCCGGTACAGGGCGTAGAGGGCCTGCACCCCGATCCAGCGCAACGGTTCCGGTTCCCAGGTGCGCACCGCGCGGCCCACGCAGGGCAGCGAGGTGAGGTCACTGCCCTGCCGCAGCACGAGGTCGCGCAGGGCCCGGCCCGCGAGATTGGCCATCGCCAGGCCGTGCCCGGCGTAGCCCCCGGCGATCCCGATGCCGGTACCGTGGTCCAGCCGGACCGTGGCGCACCAGTCGCGGGCCACCCCCAGTGCCCCGCACCACGAATGCGCGACGGCCGATCCGCGCACCTCGGGGAACATCGAGGTCAGGCTGGACCACAGCGCTTCGACGTCCCCGGGCCGAGCGGCGGCGTCGACGTCGGTGCGGGAGCCGAAGCGGTAGGGGTTGCCGCGTCCGCCGATCGCGATCCGGCCGTCACTGGTGCGTTGTGCGTACAGGAAGGCGTGCCCCTGGGTGCCCAGGAGCTCGAATCCGTTCCAGCCGATCTGCTGCCAGGTCTGCTCGGACAGCGGCTCGGTGGCGATCATGACGCTGTTCATCGGCAGCCATTGCCGTCGCGCTCCCGGCAGGCCCGCGGTGAACCCTTCGGTGGCGCGCAGGACGTAGTCGGCGGTCACCACACCGTGGGTGGTGCGCGCCGTGCGCGGTTCGATGCCGAGCACAGGCGTCTGCTCGTAGATCCGCACCCCCAGGCGTTCCACGGCGTCCGCCAGCCCGGTAGCCAGTTTGAACGGGTGGATACGGGCGCCGTGCGGGCTGAACGCCATCGCCTTGACACCGGACACGGTGATCCTCGACCGGATCTCGGTCTCGGTGAGCAGGCGGAAGTCCTCCTCGGAGTTTCCCCACGCGCGTTTGTACTCCACCGTCTTCGCCAGTCGGCCGCGCTGGCTCTCCGTCAGTGCCGTGTACAGGAGCCCGCTGCGGGTGATGTCGGCTTCGATGCCTTCGGCCGCCGCGACATCGATCACCTCGTCGATGCTGTCGATGACCGCGCGTTGCATGCGTACCACGGCGTCACGGGAGGATTCGGCCGCGTACCGCTCCCGTGAGCCGCCGAGTTCGCCGGAGAGCCAGCCTCCGTTGCGGCCCGAGGCGCCGTATCCGACGTGACGGGCCTCCAGGACGGCGATGCGCAGGTCCGGGCTGGCCGTCTTGAGGTAGTACGCCGCCCACAGGCCGGTGTATCCGGCACCGACGATGGCCACGTCGACCTGGAGGTCGCCTTCGAGCGGCGGTCGAGCGGGCAGATCGCCGGCGGTCTTGCGCCAGAACGAGACCTGCCCGTTCCGGTAGGTGGCACTCAATGGCACGCCCATGACGAATCCTTGTCTACGACAGACGAACATGACGGGTGAAAGGGAGGGAGCGGCGCGTCACGCCGTGGCGGTGAGCTTCGGGTCGTTCGACCGGCCGAACCCGTCGACGATGTGAGCGGGCGGCGGTGCCGTCAGGAGGCTGCCTGCGATCAGGGCGAACAACGAGATGCAGAACGCGATGAGCAGGGAGTAGGGCTCGCCCGGCCAGGGCACGGAGACCCCCAGCTCGCGCAGGGCGAAGTCGAGGATGACGAACCCGCTGCCCGACAGTGCACTCCACGATGCGCCGTGCCCGTTGGCGCGCTTCCAGTAGAACGCGGCGACGATCGGGACGAGCATGCCGGCGAACGCGATGGAGAACGCGAGGTAGAGCGCCCCGAGAATGAAATCGAAAACCGTGGCGAACAGCAAAGCCCCCAGGCCGACA
Source organism: Streptomyces sp. NPDC052042 (assembly GCF_044548345.1). Lineage (NCBI taxonomy): Bacteria > Bacillati > Actinomycetota > Actinomycetes > Kitasatosporales > Streptomycetaceae > Streptomyces > Streptomyces sp. NPDC052042. The sequence goes on from NZ_JBIUBU010000004.1 coordinate 94,365, forward strand.
AGGACTGTGGCTATCCGGCCGACGGCGACGGTGCGGGACGGGGAAGCCTTGTCCCCGGTCACGCGGAGGTAGACGTCCTTGGTGATGTTCAGGGCGCAGGAGTTGATGGTGGTGGTGAGCGTGGACAGGATGGCCGCCGCCACGGCCAGGAACAGGAAGGCCGAGACCCACGGCGAGTACATGGTCTTCGACGTCCACGAGATGAGTGATTCGGCGGGCAGGGCGCCGTGGCCCTTCCGCGGCAGCCACACGGTCGCGGCGAGGCCGGCGACGATGGGAAACAGGTAGAGCGGAATGAAGATCAGCAGGGCGAACAGGCCGCCGCGGACGGCATGGTTCGCGTTCTTCGCGCTGGCGAACCGCTGCAGGATGTCCTGTTGCGGGACGAGTGCGAGGCCGAAGGCCGCGACGTAGGCCATCGCGACACCAGGGGTGATGGACGGGGAGAACAGGTCGAGGTGTCCGGGGCTGTCCGCGGCCAGGGTGTCGACGATGCCGGACCAGCCACCCGCCCACCGCACACCGGTCACCGCGAGGATTCCGACGCCGATGGCGAGGATGACGCACATGATGCCGTCGGTGATGACCACACCGAGGAAACCGGACGCGCCGGCCAGCACCAGACCCACGAGCAGCGTGGCCCCCATCGCGGGCAGCAGGGGGACGCCGGTGAAGCCGTGGATGAAAATGCCCAGCGCGAGGAGCTGCGAGGTGGTGAATCCGACATAGAAGAAGATGGTGACGATGGTGAAGACCGTGCGTGTGCCTTCCCCGTAGCGCAGGGCGACGATATCCGGGACGGACGCGACCCCTTTGAGCCCACGGACCTTCCTGGCGAAGAAGACGGTGGCCACGAAGGCGCCGATCCACGACGGCACGGCCAGAATCCAGATGGCGCTCACGCCGTAGCTCATCGAATTGCCGGCCACGACGAGCATGGACGTTCCACCGAAGAGGCCGGCCGCGATGGTGGGCCCGATTCCCCACCAGGGCATACGGCGCCCCGCGAGGTAGAAGTCCTCACCGGACTTCACGTACCGACGCGAGAACAAGCTGGCGGCCGCGAGGACCAACGCGAAGGTGCTTACAACGATGACGAGAGCCATGGAGCATCCCTTTCGGAAGGGCTAGGACAGACGCTGGGGCGCGGCCCTGCTTCCCGCAGCCGCCGACCGCGGTGCGGCGAACCTCAAAACTCGTCGCATATCGCTTACAGCGATATCGGTGTGGGCGATACTAGGGAGGGGTGAAGTACCTGTCAACGCTTCGCCGCACGTCAGATGCGTCATCGCATGGTTGCGGAGTTCATGACCCACGATGCCGTCCGCGCGCGGCGTGCTCTGCCGTTCCAGGATCACCAGGCTGCTGGCGGTGAACGACGTCACCGCGGTGCACGTGGTGGACGAACCAGGACCGGCTCATCGGCGTAGTGTTCGAGGCCGATCTGCTGCGCAAGTCCGGCGACCGGGCCGACTCGTCCGGCCTGGTCCCGGTCCTGCATCGGGAGGCGCGGGAGAGGGCGAGGCGGAGGAACTCATGTCGTTCCTCGATGTGTGCGCGTCCGGAATGAAGCGTGATCGAGGCGGCTCGTCCCGGTGACGGGCCCGCGATCCGCCCCACCTGCGCCGGCTTCTGCGGGTGCCCCGGAAGCACGCCGAGCAGTTGGAGACGGAGACCGGCTCGTCGGGCCGTCAGAACCGAGTTGAGGGGGTCGTGGTGGTCAAGCTCGGCACATGACTCGACAACGTCCGCAAAAGCGCAGGCACGCTCACCGACCAGCAGCGTGCAGACCTCGATGCCCTCGGCATGCACTGGTGGGTCGGGGCGGTGTCCCGTTGTCGCGGTACTCGTCGTCTGCGTCCGGGGCCACGCCTGAACCGTCCAGCGCTGGACGGCAGCCACAAGCCGCCCGCGTAACCGGATTCAGCGGCGGGTCCTGGAGCCGCTGCCACCACCAAGCCTCGTCGCAGTCACTACGAACGGCGAGGCCACACACCACCACAAACCAGCCCGACGTTCCCACAAAGACCGTGGCAGGTCTCGTCAGGGATTCCTGCGATTCCGCGGTGGATCTTCGCTGCCCTCCGCGCTGGTCTGGTCGGCGCCTTTCGACAAGGCCCATGCCATGGAGAACCCGAGAGCTGCCATGAAGGCATAAGCGATGGACGCACCCCAGGCCCTCATCATGCCGTCTGTGTTCCGGCCGGGGAACCAGAACTCAGCTGTCGGACCGTTGACGACGAACACCACAAGCGCCGCGACGGCAAGCCCCAAGGGCCCGAGCGCGGGGATGCTGAGGACCAGCATCCACACCCATCGTCGCCTCATGACACCCCCTATGATCACGCGTCCAGTATAGGTGAGATCATTCCCACACGATTAGCAGGACCACGGGCCAACAGCCCGCACATCAAAACCGAACGCGACACCAGGCCATGCCCATCACACCCGATACAACCGCTCCCCAAAGACTCAACTCCCAACGAATCAACGGGACACCAGACCAAAGCAGCCGCACCCCTGAAGATCACTGCTCCGTCACAGAGCGATGTGCACCGCCGCACCGGCCGGGCCACGCTCACCGCGCTCCGGTCTACCGGCGCGCCACCGGGCACCTCGCGCCGCGTCAGGACGCGGTGTGGGGCGAGGGCGAGACGATGGTGCCCGGGCAGCACATGGCCAACCTCCAGCGTAAGGACGCGAAGTACCCTCTGGGCAAGGACAGGAGCGGGCCGCCGTACGCGCGGCGCAGCTGACGGCGAGCGATCAACCTGAGATCAGGCTGCGGGAGCTCACCACCGCGACATTGATCGGTGAGCAGCCAGTTCTCGTTCCACCAGCCGCACGACGGAAACAGACGGATCCAACCCGGACGGGTGGACAGGTACATGAAGCTCCTGGCGGAGAAGGTTGATCTTGATCGACAACCCACCCACCAGGAGCTTCGTTGCTCAGTCGCCCCAACCTTCGTGAATATCCAAGAGGTTGGGAAAGCCTCGCTGCTGGAGTATTAGCTCAACGGCTTGATCGTAACGGGTTCGCCAAGATCGTAGAACTTCTGAGTGTGCGTGCCTTTCGTGCCCATGAACTCCACCGAGGCTTGGTCGCCGACCGGCACCCAGTCCTTTCCGAACCAGAGAATGAACTCACTCACCGGGATCTCGTTCCAACTGAACGGGCCGTCGCTCACGATCTTGTAGGATTCCACCGACTCACCGTTGGGGAGCGAGACCTTATCCATTGCCTCGTCCACCTTCCAGACCGGCTGCGACTTCACCATCTGCGCTGTCTGATCCAAGTCCGAGTAGATGCGATAGAGTTCACCGGTCACCCCTACCAGTTTTTCCTCGGGGTCGTCGGACTTGAGATCGCCCTTGACGGGGCCCGAACCCCTGTCGATCCACATGACATCATCCAGGAAAGTCATCTTGAACGGCCCGTCAGAGCCTTGCATCTCGCCCTGGAAGCTGTACTTGGGATCGTAAGTGAATTCAATGTCACCGTAGGTGTCGGCGGTGAGCTGCATCTTGCCCGAGCCGTAGCTTGAGAGAGCTTCCGAGACGCACACGCCCAGCGCGGCACCATCGATTTCTGCTCCCGGCGTCAGGTCGAGTGCGGTGCAAGACTGGGGCGCTTTGCGTTCTTTGGCTACAGGAGCCTCCGTCTCTGCTTTCTGAGGCTCCTTGTTCTTTGGTGCCGCAGACCCTTCGGGAGCTGCGCACCCTGCGAGACCGAGCAACAGCATGGCCGAGACGGTGCCAAGCACCGTGCGTTGGGACGTCTTCATCTCCGAAATTCTCCTAGTAAAGAAGCTCATCGCCTTCCAAACGGCCAACGCACCAAACTTCAAGGATGCCGACGGCTGGCGCGAGTCTACTCGGACAGCACCTTCCGGCACGGCTTCGAGGTACGCGAGCTGACGGATCTGTACGAAGCCTGCCTGCACCTTGAACCGCACGCCTTCCAGCCCGCCGCCGAGCGGGCCCTGCAGCTACTGCGCTCGGAGCCGGCCGATCCAGCCGTGTCCGGCTCCTGACCGGCGTCTGGATGCCCGGCGTCGAGAATGGTCAGGACCGAACCGTTTCCGGGTTCGGTAGAGACCCCAGATGTTGACTGTGACCTAGGGTTTCGTGGATACGTGGCAGTAGTTGGCCTCGTATTCGACAGGCGGGGTGTGCCCTATTTCACCGTGGAGCCAGCGGAATAGTATCAGTCGACCCCATCAGCGGTGGCGGGCTATCAGGGCCAGGCGCTGCCAGGTGTCGGCGGTGACGCGCGCCAGGATCACGATGACGAACTGCTCGCGGGCGGCGGGATAGTAGCCGATCTTGCCGGTGCTCTTCACCGTCGCTCGGCTGCGATGACGCGGGGGCGGCTACGCCTGCCAGGCCGGCCACCCACTCCGAGTTCTTCAACGCGGGGCGCCAGCCGAAGGGCTGCGGATCACGACGCCCCAGGCCGGGGCTCCTCTCCGTCGTAGGCCGCCAGCGCAGCCTGGCGGCATTCCAGCAGGTCGCCCAGGTCCGCATGGGTCATGTGCTCATGGGTCAGTGCCACCGTGGCCCTGGCCTCGACGGTGGCCCATGCGTACCGGGCGCGTTTGTTGGCGCGGCGCCTTGTGTCGCTGCGCAGGAAGCCCGCTCCCGCCGCGAGCCCGGCGGAGGCCAGAGCGGCGAGGGCGGTGGGAATGCGCACATCCGCCGAGGCCAGTCCTGCCGCTCCCGCCGTGCCCGCGAGCAGGGCCGCAGGGAAACCGAGGGCGATGTCCGTCTTGGTCCAGAACTCCGCCCGGCGGTGGGCGAGTGTTCTCTGGCGCCTCGCCTCGTCTCTCAGTCGCTCGATCTCGGCACGCAGACGGTGCGCGGGCTCGTCCGGACTCAGGCGTGTGGTTCCGTCAGCGGGAGTGGCCATAAGGGAATTCCAACACACCTGTGTCAGAAGGTATTTGGTGAGCCCGGACAGCCTTCGGGCGCGGCGGACGTGGACTTCCTACGACGGTTGCCGCCAAGTCGTGCAGCCGATCCCGCCGGTGATCTTCACGATCGCTCGGCTGCTATCAGGTTGGCCGACGTGCTTGCGCTGAAGCCGGCGCTGACGCACGGTCAGTCCGGCAGTGGCCGCGGAGCCCGAATTCCGGTCGTGAACCGGTCCTTTGCCACCGTGATCGGCTACACCACTTCAGGGGATGTGCCCCACCAACGAGCCCGACCAAGCGAGGTGCACAGAAGTGAAGGATCAGTAGGACACGGGCTACCCGCAGCAGGAAATAGTGATGATCCAGCGCCTGGAGCGGGGAGTGCTCCATCGGTCGCTGTGCCACGATCTCGGCCAGGTCTTCCTGACCAACGCCCTGCAGCGCGAGCGCTTCCTTACTGGGAAGTAGGCGAAGAGGGTGACCTTCGCGACTTCGACCATCTCGCTGACCGTCGCGGCATCAAATCCGTGCTCGGCGAACAACTTCAGTGCCGCAGAGGTGATCCGCTGTTTCGTCTGTTTCGTCTGTTTCGTCTGTTCCTTCATGCACTCACACAGACCTGCCACACGGGGACAGTAATCATTCACGGTTCAGAATTGAACCGAGTATGGAGAGGGGATGGATCGCCACCGTGGGGTCGTTGCAGTACAGATGGGCCAGGGCGAGCAGAGCTTGCCGACCGACGCTCAAGCACCGCCTTCGGGCGCCATGACGAGCGGGCACGAGACTCACGGGGCAGCCTCCAGCCCGCGCCCGCCGCAGACGCACACCCTGACCCGTGAGGCCGGGCAGGCACGGCGCCGGCTTCTTCTACCGGACATGTGACCAGACGTCGTGGCCGACCGTCCACACAACGACTCTCAGTCATAGCCAGCAGGCTGGAAGGAGCTCAGTGTCCGCTCTTTCCCGCGCCAGGACCGTAGTCGGCCCGCATCCGATCACCACGCTGCACAGCACGCCGCCCGCTCGCTGCCTGCACCGTGCAGAGGACAGCGGCAGTGCCCCGGACCGCCCCGTGGTCCGGGGCGCCCGCGGGGTGTTCGAGGCAGATGTCGTCCGCTGCGGTTGCGCCCCGGACCAGACCCCTGATCCGAGGCGCGTGGGCCGGCTTGGAGAACATGTCACCAGCGGTGAACCAGTCCGGCCGTGGTCGACGGTACCGGTCGGCCCCTGTCAGCCCGCGTTGGGGAGATCCCAGCCGTCGGGAAGGTTGAACAGGCGCTGCGCCCGACGTTCGTTCTCCTGACGGAGCACGGTCGCCCAGGGCCAAGGGTCTTCGAGCTGGAGGTAGGGGCAGACCATACGGTGCGCGATTCGGCATTGAGTGCCGGGGATGGGCTCGGCGTCCCACAGGTTCATGGCCGCCCCGTCCGTGGTGATGATCCAGCGCCGGCGCGGGGGCAGGGTGTGGGCGGGGACGAGAGCACGGGGTTCGAGAAGGACCCAGTGGCCTTCGTAGTGGGTTGCGTAGCGGTCTTGTGCGAGGCCGCAGTCCGGGCAGTGGGACGGGGCGGGTGGTGCGGGTGCGGTGGCGCCTTCACGGAGGGCTTGCGGATCGTCGTCGGGGTGGTCCGGGCCTGTCGCGGAGTTCTCGGTGTCCCCCATAACGTTCAGGGTCCGGACGGTCCATCGGAAGCGGTAGGGCGCGATCCGGCCGGTACCGGGGGGTCCGGGGCGCCAGGGTGGTGCTGCCCGGAGCGGCGCTTGGTGCGGGCCTTGACGAGCCAGGCACCGCTTGCGCGTTTGTGACCGATGCCCAGGGTCCATGACGCTGAGTGAAAGCAGCATGAGTCGATCGCGGTGACATGGACGCAGTAGGTGATGCAAGGCTGCCGACGGCAGAGATCCCGCGGGCATCCGGCCGACAAGAGGTGTGACCGGTTCATGGCGAATGCGTACCTCGCCAACAGCGCCCGGCTCCACAGAAGTGCCACAGGGTCCTCCCGACTCCCACCTGCGAGCAGCCCGGATACAACCCTCGCGGCCCGCCGCGAGTCAGAGACGTCGCGGTGAGGTGAGGGCCACCGCACAACCGGGCCACAGGAATGGCATACGATGCGCGGGCGTTGATAAAGATCACTTATGAGGATGTACACGTCATGACAATCCGTGCTCCGTATCGTTCCCTTCGCGGCATATCTGCCGTTGCCGCCCTGCTCGCGATCGGCGCGGTGGGATGCTCGGGCGTCTCCGACGCCGTCAACAGCGCCAAGGACGGCGCGAAGAAGGTGGCTCGTCAGCGCTCGGTGTTCTCGCTGGACATCGGTGACTGCTACAACCCGAACGGCAAGGACGAGGGCACGGCGTACGCCGTCGAGATCGTGCCCTGCGACGAGGCGCACGAGGGCCAGGTCGTCGGCGAGTTCGCGATCGACAAGGGCAAGGAATACCCCGGCGACGACGAGGTCGCGACGATCGCGGACAACCGCTGCCCGGTCGAGGCGCAGAAGTACGCCCCGGACGCCTGGGCGCTCCCCAAGGGCGTCGCCCTCTTCTACTACACCCCGACCAAGGAGAGCTGGGCGACGGGTGACCGCGCGGTGAGCTGCACCTACACCGCGGAGAAGGGCAAGTTCAGCGGCTCGCTGAACACCGCGAAGTCCCTCAAGCCCGAGCAGGCCACGTACCTCAAGGGTTCGAACGCGGTCTACGAGGCCCTGTGGGCGAACCAGTCCGAGAAGGACAGCGTCGAGGACGACCTGGACGGCTACAAGGCGCAGGCCAAGGCTGTCGCGGCCGCCCTCGACGCACACGTCAAGGGCCTGGACGGCATCGAGGGCACCGAGGTCGGCAAGCTCCGCGCGACCCTGACGAAGGCGGCCGGGAACTGGAAGAAGGCCGCGAACGCCGCCGACGCCGACGCGTTCTACATCGCCTACGACTCGGCGTTCACCGACATCGACCCGCACAAGTCGGTCGCCGCCCGCAAGGAACTGGGCCTGGCCACCACCGTCCCGGCCGACGAGGCCGAGGTCTGGGCGGGCTGACCCCCTGTTGGAGTAGCGGGGCCGTGTCTGTCAAGGACCTGGCCCCGCTACCTGGGATCTGTTCGGTCTTGACGCCGCCGCCGAGGAAGGGATTCGCCCCGCCCCTCGTCGGCCGCATCCGACTCGCGGACCGGGATGCTCGGCTGCGGCGACAGCCGCAGCACGGGCGACACCTGCCGGTGGATGTACGACGGCACCTGTTATCTACGGCTTATCCACGGCGCAGAAGGTTAGCCGAAGGAGCCGTGCCGTCCGGCCCCGGCGGAGAAGCGGGCAGCACCGAAGGCCCCGTCGGTCTGCAGTGACGTCAGGCCCACCGTCATTTCGAACTGGAGGGCGTCGGGCTCCGAAAGCCCGTCCTGCTCGTAGGCGGATCTCCTGTCATTGCGCAGGCATGTCTGGGGGAACCCCGAGATCCGACGGGCCAGCGCCTCAGCCTCGGCGCGGGCGCTTCCGGCCGCGACCACCCTGTTCGCCAGCCCGGATTCTGCTGCCTCCCGGGCATCGACCGGGCGGCCGGTGAGGATCATGTCCATCGCCCTGCTCATTCCGATCAGGCGGGGAAGCCGGACCGTGCCGCCGTCGATGAGCGGCACGCCCCAGCGCCGGCAGAAGACACCGAAGGTGGCATCGTCGGCCACGACTCGGAGATCGCACCAGATGGCCAGCTCCAGCCCGCCGGCCACCGCATATCCCTCCGCTACCGCGATGACCGGCTTGGTCAGCTGAAGCCGTGTGGGCCCCATGGGGCCGTCAAAGCCAGGTCATCCGAGCCACCAGGGCCAGCAGCCGACGCCACGAACACCCCCGGCCCGGCGACATGATCCACGTCGGCGTCAAGAAGCCCGGAAGATCCCCGCCGGCGGCGGCCACCGCGCCCACGACCGCGGCGAACGGCCCGCATCCCTCCGGGCCCTGGGAGGGGGCCCGTTGCGGTCCGGACAAGTCTCACTTCTCCGTTCGTCGAGTTGGCCCGTGGCGACCGCGGCGACGACGGAATATCGCGCGATACTCCCCCGGCCGCTGGCCCGTGTGTCTGGCGAAGATGCCGCTGAACGTCCCGGGGTCGAGGTACCCGACGTCGGCGGCGATGCTTGCGACGGTCTTGTCCGTCTTCTCCAGCAGGTGTCTGGCTCGACGCACCCGGACCGTCTGCAGATACGCGAGTGGCGTCTCGCCGGCTTCGTCGCCGAAGCGACGGAGCATGGTCCTCGTGCTTACGTGGAACTCCTGGGCGAGGGCGGGCAGGTCATAGCGAGCGCTGAGGTTCTGGTCGAGCCACCGCTTGACGCTGAGCGAGAACTCCCCGCCTACAGTGGGTATGAGCCGCGCGTCGACATAGGGAGCCTGTGTGGAGCGCGCGTCATCGACAAGCGCGATGCGCGCGGTGCTGCGGGCGACGCGGGGGCCGTCGTGCTCGCGGATGAACTGCAGCGCGAAGTCGTACATGGCACTGAAGGCCGCCGTGGTCGTCACCCCCCGGTCGGTCACGACCAAGCTCTCCGAGCGGAGGCGCACGTCGGCGTACCGGCGGGCGAACCGATCCGCGAACAACCAGGACGTGGTCGCTTCGCGCCCGCCGAGCAGCCCGGCTTCAGCGACCAGGAAGGCACCCACGCAGATCGATACGACAGCGGTTCCCGAAGCCGCCTGCGATCGAATCGCTGCTACTTCCGGTCCCAGGTTTGCGAGTGTCGCGTCGAGATCGAGCATGGGCGAAAGCTCGAAGCCCGGCACGATCAGAACGTCTACCGGGCGAACCGCCGAGACGTCGATGGCCGAGCCGCCGGACGCGATCACCCGCCGCCGGGGCGAGATGACCGACGCCGCGTAGGCCGGCTGAACCGAGCCCTGTGCCGCGGCGACGTGAGTGGCCATCGCCAAGAGGTCGGGGACTCCGAACACCTCCGACGCGAAGCAGCCGGGGTAGGCCAGCACACCAACGCGCAGCGGACTCATGCTGCCCTCCGGCACCTCGGGATCAGGTGGCGATATTACCGGGAAACATGGCGATGCCGCCGCTTCTCAGGGGGGCGGCCCTCCATCATGATCCCGATCATGACAATCATGCGAGAGCAGAACGACCCCTTGGACGACTTTTCGCGGAGAGCCGTCAGCGTCGACGACGTCGACAAGACCGTGTACGTTGCCGGGTCAGGACCGGCCGTCATCCTCATGCCCGAGATGCCGGGTATCAGTCCCGACGTCGCTCGGTTCGCGCGTTGGGTGCGCGATGCCGGCTTCTCCGTGTATCTGCCCTCCCTTTTCGGCGTCGACGGTGCCTATCCGCTCGCCGAGGCACAGGAGACCATCGTTCGACGCGCGTGTGTCAGCGCCGAGTTCCGAGCGTTTGCCGGTGGAGGTACCAGCCCCGTCGTCGCTTGGCTGCGCGGCCTCGCTCGCCTGGCGCACGCCGAACGTGGCGGGCCTGGCGTCGGCGCCGTCGGTCTGTGTTTTACCGGCAACTTCGCCTTGACCATGGCGCTCGAACCGGCCGTCATCGCGCCCGTGGTGAACCATCCCTCGCTTCCGCTCGACGACGCCGGCGGTCTGGAGATCAGTGACGAAGACGCTGCTGCCGTGGCCGAGCGCGTAGCGCGAGACGGGTTGAAGGTTCTCGCCTACCGCTTCGACAACGACAGGTGGTGCACTGGCCAGCGGTTCGCGGCCTACCGAGCACTGCTCGGGGACGCATTCGACGGCCGCGTACTCGAAGCCGGGACGGCGAACACGAACCCACCGCCCTTCTTCCGCGATGTCGTCGGTTGCGCCCACAGCGTCGTCACGGCACACCTCGTCGACCAGGACGGTCACCCCACCATGCAGGCCCGGAACGAAATCATCGACTTCCTGGCCGAGCGGCTCGGGACAGGGCAAGAGTGAGCCCTCGGCGCTCCGACGCCTGACGACGCGAGGGAGCGCCGCCACTTCCCGATGCGACCCGGTCGTCGACCTGTGTCACTCGCGACCGCCCCGGCGACCACGAGTGATACAGGTCGCTCCGACTCCGATGACACGCGCCCACCCTCCGGTTGCGCAGAACCGCTGCGTTCGGCGGGCCGCGCTGCCCGGTCGGCGGCCGGGACGACGAGCGAGGCGCGACGGGACGAGCTGGACGCGACCGATCCGGGGCGGTGCCCGGCCTGGGACGCGATGTGGCAGCGCCGCTTCCGCCTGCGGTGACGGCGCAGCCGGCCGCCCGGTCGCTCCGGCAGCGACCTCACCCGCCATACCCGGGCGTCGCCCCGTTCTGGAGACCTCGGCGACCGCCCCGCCGACGGCTCACACCGATGGAGTCAATCGCCTGCAGAAAGGGACGCCGGCCTGCGCAGCAGCCATTGCCCGAACGTCCGGCGCGGCGGCCGCACCACCACGCGGCCGTGGGCCTTTCGACCGACCAGCTCCACCCGCAGAGTGACCGGCGTATCGGGATTCGTCGGAACCTGGCGGTGCTTGACCCTGCTGTGTGCCAGCTGCAGACCATCGGTATCGACCACGATGCCCGGCCTCGTGATCAGTGTCAGGGCCTTCCCCGTCATGTCCACGTCGATCCGCAAGGTGTCGTGCGTGATCACTGCGTCAGTGAAGTCAAGCGTCACCCCGCAGAACGTCACCGCGAGCTCCAGTCTCCGCGGTACCACCCAGCGACCCACGCGCTCGACCGCGCCGCTGTGGACCTGTTCGATCCGAACTGTGTCCTTGACCTCTGCTCCGGTCACGCCGGCCATAGCCGATGCGGGCGGCAGGTCAGCGGTGAGCGTGGTCAGTTCGCTCAGAGTCCGGGCCGACAGGGCGGCTTCCAGGCGCTCGTCCAACTCGTCCGCGGTCAGCAGGCCGTCCCCCGCTGCGATGCGCAGCACATCCACCACTCGGTCCCGGTCGGCATGAGAGGCTCGCAGCTCGGGCGACGAGCCCGGGCCGGAGCGCTTCCCGGTTGGCGAAATCTCTCCCGACATGCTTCCGTCCTGGTCCTGTCGAACGTCTTCGCGCGACGCAGACAGCGGCGCGAGTAGAAGACTAGCGCTATATCGCGACATGGATCCCGACTGGACCCATCACGAGGAGCCAAGGGGCAGCGGCGATTCACGGTATGCGACCCCCATCATGCCGAGGCCCCGTCGCGACAACAACTGCGCCCCAGGGGCCGAGCAGCTGCTCGAACTGGCTTCAGCCCTGACACGCAGCCGAGTCCTTCACTGCCGTCGACAGCCGGTCACGAGAGGAATCAGAGCCGCCATCGGTTCCCTGAGCCGACACCGTCCATTGGTGACTGGTTCGGGTCGAGTCTGTGGCACTCCTGCCTCCCGGACACCGAAGTCATGCTTCATGTGGTGACCTTGGCGATGAACGCGGCAAGGTTCGCGACGGTCCGCTGGATCTGCTCCTCCAGGGTGAGCGACTCGCGGAGCCGCCCACCGACGCCCGCGTCCTTCTTGCCCCGTACGTACAGCGGGCAGGCGAGGTCACTGCACATGTAGGCGCCCACGGAGTTGCCCTGCTGCCCGGCTCTCCCCGCCTTCGCCGCGACCATGAGCGAGACCCCTCCGGTATGGACAGTCATGCACATCGTGCACATACTGCGCCGCGCCTGCCGGAGGGCGGGGCTCGGGCAGCGCAGGGCGAGCGCTGCCGGGCGGCCGTCCCATTCGGTGGCGAGGTAGGCCCGGTCAGGGGCCTGCGGGTCTCGCCAGCCAAGGAAGTCCAGGTCGTCCCAGGGACGCTCGGCCAGATCGCGGGGGACGGACAGGCGCTTCGCCTCACCCTTGGTGCAGTTCACGAACGCGGCACGGATCTCTTGCTCGGTCAGCGGTCTCATGAGCGGCAGGCTAGATTTCCTAAAGGTGTTAGGCAAATGAATAATGACTATCGCCGATTAGGAGGAAGGTTATGGTTCGAGTAGGGCTGACCCCGGAGCGCCTGACCCGGGCGGGTGCGGAACTGGCCGACGAGGTGGGTTTCGACCAGGTGACCGTCTCGGCGCTCGCCCGCCGGTTCGACGTCAAGGTCGCGAGTCTGTACTCGCACCTGAAGAACTCCCAGGACCTCAAGACCAGGATCGCCCTGTTCGCGCTGGAGGAACTCGCCGACCGCGTCGCAGCCGCCCTGGCCGGGCGTGCCGGCAAGGAAGCCCTGGCCGCCTTCGCGGATGCCTACCGCGATTACGCCCGAGAGCACCCCGGCCGCTACGCCGCCGCCCGGCTCAGGCTCAGCCCCGAGACGGCGGCCGCCAGCGCCGGCGTTCGGCACGCCCAGATGACGCGGGCGATCCTGCGGGGCTACGACCTGACGGAGCCGGATCAGACGCACGCGGTCCGGATGCTGGGCAGCGTCTTCCACGGCTACGTCAGCCTGGAAATGGCCGGAGGCTTCAGCCACACCGCCGTCGACTCGCAGGAGTCCTGGGTCTGGATCGTGGATTCCCTCGACGCCCTGCTGCGGAACCGCACCGCACCCTGACCCTCGGGGGCCTCCCCACCTCCGAAGGGATCTGCCGCACAGCACACCGGCGTCCCCCAACAATCCGAAGCTCTTGATCAACAGGCTGAGGCGATGAACACCGAGCACGACTGGATCAGCACACCCGTCACCGCAGACATCCTTCGCGGATTCCTCGACGTGGAACGCACGGCGCACGGTCTGCTGCCGCACCGGCTGCCCGTCCGGGCCCGTCGGCAAGTCCCTGACGACCAACTGGCCATGGCCGAGGCTCAGCCCTCCGGCGTGCGGTTGGCCTTCCGCACCCGGGCCACCACGATCGAACTGGACACGCTGCCCACCAAGAGGATCTACCGAGGCCTCCCGGCCCCGGCGGACGGCGTGTACGACCTGCTGGTCGATGGCCGTCTCGCCGCCCAGGCCACGGTCACCGGCGGCAACGTCCGCATGATCGACATGGCCTCCCAGTCCGTCGAACTGCGCGAGGGGCCTGTCGGCACCGCCCGGTTCACCCATCTGCCGGCGGGTGACAAGGGCGTCGAGATCTGGCTTCCGCACACGGAGATCACCGAGCTGATCGCCCTGCGCACCGATGCCCCGGTCGAACGGGCGCCGGACAGCGGGCGCAAGGTGTGGCTGCACCACGGCAGTTCCATCAGCCACGGCTCGAACGCCGCCCACCCGACCGCCATCTGGCCGGCGCTGGCCGCTGCCCGGGGTGGAGTGGAGTTGGTCAATCTGGGGTTCGGCGGCGGCGCGCTGGTCGACCCGTTCACCGCCCGTGCGATGCGGGACACCCCCGCGGACCTGATCAGCCTCAAGATCGGCATCAACGTCGTCAACACCGACGCGATGCGCCTGCGCGCCTTCGTCCCCGCGGTCCACGGCTTCCTCGACACCATCCGCGAGGGACATCCGACCACGCCGCTGCTGGTCGTGTCCCCCATCCTGTGCCCGGTCCAGGAGGACACCCCCGGCCCTCTCGCGCCCGACTTCGACGGCGGGTCCTTGCGGTTCAAGGCCACGGGCGATCCGGCCGAGCGCGCCGCCGGACGCCTGACGCTCGACATCATCCGCGACGAACTCGCCCGGATCGTCGAACAACGGGCGGCTGACGACCCGAACCTGCACCACCTCGACGGCCGCGACCTCTACGGCGAGGCGGACTACGCCGAACTCCCGCTGCCCGACGAGATCCACCCCGACCCCGCAGGGCACCGCCGCATCGCCGAGAACTTCGCACGGCTCGCGTTCGGCAACGGCGGCCCCTTCGCCACCGAGACCACCTGGCCGGAATCGCGATCAGCCTCCTGACCGCATGCCTGTCCTCTGGTCCCCATGCCATCGGAGCATCCGATTCCAGCTCCATCGGGATCACCGGCCGCACGACGACACTCCCGCTCCCGCACTCCGACGACCCCTGCCACCTCCGGAGACCGTGGACCCGCGACGGCCGCGCCCGCGTCGGGGGGATCGGTGCGATGAGCGCACCACTCGAAGGACACCGTCTCGGGCCCGACATCGAGGCCGGGAGCGACGCCGACCCGGAGGTGCCCACAGCCGCCGCCACCATCGCCCTGCGCGGTCCCATCCCCGCGCCCGCGGACTACGACCCGAGGCTCACCGTCGGCGAACGGGCCCGTCTGCGCGGGCTCCCTCAACCGCTGATCAGCACCGGGGGCTGCACTCTGGTCCAGTCCTACGTGCTGGGCCTCGCCCCGCCTCGCGGCTGCTGTTCCGGGAGGAGCAACTCCTCGGTCGCACGGCCGAGCCGCCCGGTTCTCTCACCGCCCGCCTGACGGTGCGGTGGGACGGCCGACTGCTCACCGCCGGGCAGGACGCGGCGCCCGTGCCGCGCCGCCGGGAAGACGGTGCCCGCCGGGAAGACGGTGCCCGCCTGGCGGCGACGTACGGTGCGGCCGGCGCGGACGAGCACCGGCTGCGGTGAAGTGCGTGCCCGTTGTGGAGTCGCGGACCGGCGGAACCGGTCGGACGGCGGTCCCCCCTTCAGGTCAACGACACGGACGCCGTCGCGGTCGAAGACACCGCATGGCCGACGACACGGTTTATCGTCATCGGCGTGCTCGCCCCGCGGAGCACCGGCCCGGCACCGGCGGAGCGCCTTCGGGCGATTCCGGCACCGGCGGCCCAGGGCGCTCGGTTCTCTCCTGGGCGACCGGTCCACCAGCCGGTGAGCGGCAACGGTGAGGTGTGGGCGGTCGGGGCGCGCCGGGCCCTCGGCTCAGCTGGTGTGCCCCGCGCCTATGGGAAGGACACGGAGATGATGGCTGTTCCGGGCTCGACGCCGTCTCAGGAGGGGCGTCGCCGCCTGCACTTCTTCTTCGAGTCCTCGTGCGACCGTGCCCCGTCGGCCACGGCACTCGAGTGCGACCACCAGGCATTGACCTATGCCGACGTCGAAGTACGCGCCAATCGGATCGCCCACTTTCTCCATGGGCTGGGGGTCGGCCCCGGTTCCAGGGTCGTGCTGCTGCTGCCGCGGTCGGTGGAGGCGTATGCGGCGCTGCTCGGGGTGGGGAAGGCCGGTGCGGTGTTCGTTCCGGTCGATCCGGCATCGCCCCCGGACCGGCTCGCCTACATCGCCAGGGACGCGGAGGTGGACTTGGTGCTGACCACGTCTGCTCTCGCACCGGCCGCTGCCGAACTCGATTGCCCTGTGGTCCGGCTGGATGCGTGCGCCGACGAACTGGCCGGTATGCCCGCGACGCGGCCACTGCCGGAGTTCACCGGCAGCGGCACGAGGGACGACGACCCTGCCGCGTACATCATGTACACCTCCGGATCGAGCGGCAGGCCCAAGGGGGTGGAAGTCACCCATGCGAGCATCTGCAACTTTCTCGACATCGTGCCCGGGGTTTACGGCGTGCAGCCGGACGACAGGGTGTACCAGGGCATGACGTTCTCCTTCGACTTCTCCATCGAGGAGATCTGGCCGACGTGGTCGGTCGGTGCGACCCTCGTCGCAGGGCCGACCGGTCCCGGGCATATCGGAGCAGAACTCGGCGATTTCCTCGCTGACCTGCGGATCACGGTGCTGTACTGCGTACCGACGCTGCTGGAGACGATTCCTCCGGAACTGCCCCGGATCCGCACCCTCGTGGTGGGCGGTGAGACCTGTCCCGCCCAACTCGTCGAGCGATGGAGCACGCCCGGGCGCCGCATGCTCAACACCTACGGCCCCACCGAGGCCACGGTCACCGCGACCTGGGCGGAGCTGCGACCGGACCGAATGGTGACCATCGGAAAGCCGCTGCCGACCTACCTGGTGGTGCTTCTCGACGAACGGCTGGGAAGGGTGCCCGACGGCCAGGTGGGGGAGATCTGTATCGGAGGCCCCGGCGTCGCCCGTGGCTACGTCGGGCAGCCTGCGCTGACGGCCGACCGGTTCATCGAGCATCCGCTGGCACCGCCCGGCAGCAGGCTCTACCGCACCGGCGACCTCGGCCGGAGGACCCCGAACGGCGAGATCGAGTTCCTGGGCCGGGCCGACGACCAGGTGAAGATCCGGGGCTACCGGGTGGACCTGGGCGAAATCGACAGCGCCCTGCTGGAGGACCCCGACGTGGTCGAGGCGGTCACCACGCTGACGGACGGTTCGCACGGCAGCGACCGCGCCGAGGCGGCGGGAAGCGGCGAACTGTGCGCCTACGTGGTCCGTGCCCCGGGAAGCCGGGGGGACGAGAGCGCCTTCGTCGCCAAGCTGCACGACCGTTTGCGGCACAGACTGCCCGTGTACATGGTGCCGTCCTATCTGGACATCCTCCCGGCTCTTCCCTCCATGTCCAGCGGCAAGGTGGACCGCAGACACCTGCCCACGCCGAGCGGCCGGAGGCTGGTCGGCGGCGGCCCACTCGTGTCGGCCGAGGGCGAACTGGAGACGCGGGTGCGGGACGTCTGGGCGGAGGTGCTCGGGATCGCGCCCGAGACCCTGTCGGTCCGGGCGGACTTCTTCACCGATCTCGGGGGGCACTCGCTCCTGGCGGCCAAGGTCGTGTCGGCCCTGCGTGACCGCGGCATCGGTGCGAGCACCACACTGCGCGACCTCTACACGTATCCCACCGTGCGCGACCTCGCCCCTCGGCTGAACACCGGGCCCGGTGCGGGCCGGGCAACCGCTTCGCCGCGCCCCGAACCGATCCGTCACCGCACCCGCCGGATCGCCGTCGCGGGCACCGCTCAGTTGAGCGTCATCTACGTGCTGCTGTTCGTACTCGGCTTTCCGATCGCCTATGTGTACAGCCGGCACGGTGGCCAGATCTCGGTCCAAGCTTCGGTGCAGACGACGATCGGCGTGTATCTCAGTTATCTGATGGTGCGCTGGCTCCTGCCGGTCGCCCTCGTGCGTCCGCTGTCGGCCGGTATCCGGCCGGGCCGCTACCCCTTGTGGGGCTTGGTCTACATACGGCTCTGGACGGCGAACCTGTTGCTCGGCTTCTCCCCGCTTCCGGTGCTCAGCGGTTCTTCCCTGATGGCGGGATACCTGCGCTTGCTCGGCGCGCGCGTCGGACCACGCACCACCATCGCCACCGGCCTGATCACCTTGCCGAGCCTGGTGAGCATCGGCGGCGACGCGTCGATCGGCTACGGGGTCTCCCTCACCACCTGGCGAGTATCGGACGGGTGGGTCACGGTCGCCCCGATCGAGATCGGCTCGCGCGCCTTCGTGGGCGGGAACGCGGTCCTGGAACCGGGCGCACGCATGGAGGCCGACGCCGCGCTCGGCGAGCAGTCCACCATCGGCCCCGATGAGAAGGTGACCGTCGGCACCCGGTGGGCCGGATCCCCCGCGCGCCAGGTGAAGGCACTGGCCCCCGTGGTCGAGACCATGTTGAGCACCGGCGGGGGCGCGGGCCGATGGCGGGCACATCATGTCGCCGCGTCATTCATCGGCCTGATGCTCCTGGAGACCACCGCACTGGCGACGACCCTTCCGGGGATCGCGCTGTTCTGGTGGGCGACGCTGAACCGGGGCATCGCGGGCGGCATCGCCGCCACCGCGCTGTCCGGCCCCGTGTTCGTGGTCACCGTCTGCTGTGTCGTCGCGGCCGGGAAGCGCCTGGTCCTGCCGACAGCGCCGGTCGGCATCCACCCGGTGCGCTCCTGGCTCGGTGTACGCAAGTGGGTGTCGGACAAACTACTGGAGGTCAGTCTCACCTTCACCAACTCGCTGTACGCCACCCTCTACACCGTGCCCTGGCTGAAACTGCTCGGCGCCCGTATCGGCCGGAGCGCCGAGGTCTCCACCGTCTCGCACATCGACCCGGACCTGCTCACCCTCCACGAAGGCAGCTTCGTCGCGGACCTGGCCAGCATCGGAGGGGCCACGTTCGCGGCCGGCCGGGTGGCGTTCGGCCCCACCGAGGTCGGACGGCGCGCGTTCATCGGCAACTCCGCCCTCCTGCTCGCGGGAACACGGACCGGACCGGGGTCCCTGGTCGGAGTGTGTACGGTCCCGCCGCAGAACGACGTGGCCGACGGCACCACGTGGCTCGGATCGCCGGCGATGCGTCTGCCGGTCCGCCAGAGCAGCGGCTCGTTCCCGGAGGAACTGACGTTCCGGCCCACCCGCACGGCGGTGCTCCAGCGTCTGGGCATCGAGTTCTTCCGTATCACGATGCCCGCGTCCGTGCTCGGCACGAGCGCCTATCTGTATCTGCTGGCGCTGTCGTGGTTGACCGGCCGACCGGGCCTGCTGGTGCCCGTGCTCGCGGCACCCGTCCTCGTGATGGCCGCGAGCCTCGTGGTCATCACGTATTGCGCGGTGGTCAAGCGTCTGGTCATCGGCACCTACCGTCCTCGGGTCGAGCCTCTGTGGAGTCTGTTCGTACGCCGTACCGAGTTCGTCACCGGCCTCTTCGAAGCGGCCGCGGTGCCGGTCGGTGCGGGCTTCCTCATCGGAACGCCGTATCTGCCGGTCGTCCTTCGGCTCTTCGGGGCGCACATCGGCAGAGGCACGTGGATCGCCACCACCTTCCTCACGGAGTTCGACCTCGTGAGAATCGGGGACGACGCCGCGATCGGTCTGCGCGCCTCACTGCAGACGCACCTGTTCGAAGACCGTGTCATGAAGATGTCGACGGTCACGGTCGAAGACGGCGCGAGCATCGGCACGCGAGCGGTCGTGCTCTATGACTCCGTCGTCGGCGAGGGCGTCCGGCTCGACGCGCTGTCGTTGCTCATGAAGGGCGAGCACCTCGCTCCGGGCACGAGTTGGCGGGGCATTCCCGCGGAGACCGTCGTCGAGCGTCGCACCCCCGGGTCCCGGGGAGAGGGACTTGAACGAGCACCTGGGCCGTGGCCCGCGCCGTAAGAGGCGTGCGGCGACGACGTGACCGGGCCGCCTGCCCGCGGTCGGCGGGCAGGCGGCCCGGTGTGCGCCAGGTCGGTTCTGCCGCGAGGCCGTGGCGAAGGCGCACGCTGCCGACGGCTTCCTACACACCGGGGTCGGGGCAGATCACACCCGGCCCGCCGGTCGGGGTACCGATCGCCATGGGCGGCAGATCGCGCCGACGCGCCGGGCCCGGCCTCGCGTACGGCGGGGCGACCACCGGCCGGATCACCAGCGGGCCGGAAGGTGCAAGGGGCTTCGCGTGATGGTGCCCCGGCGCCATGTGATCTCGTCCACGGGGGTGGTGAGGTGCAGGTGCGGGAAGCGGGCGGCGAGTGCGTGCAGCGCCAGGCGCAGTTCGGCGCGGGCGAGCCAGGTGCCCAGGCAGTAGTGCCGCCCTCCGCCGAAGGCCAGGGTCGGGCTCTCCAGCGGGGCGAACAGGTCGTCGAAGGGTTCGTCGGAGAACGCCGCCGGGTCCCGGCCGGCCGCACCTCGGTCCACGGTGACGATCTCCCCGGCCCGGACGGTGACACCGCCGACCTCGATGTCCTCCTCGGCTTGGAGGGGGTTGGAGTGGGCCGTGGGGTCGCCGAGCGGGAGCAGGTGCAGCAGGCGTTCGGTCAGCAGCCCTGCCGCTTCCTCGTCGGACGTGCCGAGGCGGGTCCAGACCTCGGGGCGTTCGTGGAGCAGGTAGAGCAGGGAGTTGCCGAGCACGGTCATCACGGTGTCGTAACCGCCCACGACGAGGATGCTGACCAGGTTGACGAGCTGTGGTTCGGGGATTCCGCCCTCCCCGTCCGCCGCACGGACCAGGGAACTGATCAGATCCGGGCCGGGGGTGCGTCGCCGCTCGGCCAGCAGGCCGATGGTGAAATCGGTGAACTCGCGTGTGACCTCGGCGACTTCCGCCGGGTCCTGTGCCCCGGTGGCGAAGGCGTTCTCGGTCCAGCGCAGCAGGCGTGCGTCGCTGACGTCCTGCACGCCCGTCAGCCTGCTCATGACCGCGATGGGGAGCGGCCGGGTGTAGTGGGCGACCAGGTCCGCCGGCGGGCCGTGGTCGGCGAGCGCGTCGACCAGTTCGTCGACCGCATCGGCCACCCAGGGGGTCATGCGCGCGACCGCGCGGGGACCGAAGGCGCGCTGGACGGTGCGTCGCACCCGCAGGTGCTGGACGTCGTCCAGCTTCCCCACGGCATCGGGGGAATCCACGAGAGCGGTGGCGCCGTCCCGCGAGGCGCGGATCAGGGTGCGCCTGAACCTGCCGTCGCCGATGACCTGGTGGACGTCGGCATAGCGGGTGAACACCCAGGCGGGGCTGCCGTCGGACAGTGTGGTGCGCCGGGGCGGACCGGGCCGGGCGAACGTCAGGCGGTGCAGGGGAACGCGTTCGTCGGTGAGGGGCATGGTCCTCCTGCCCGCCGCCCCGGAGAACGGGCTGCGGCGTCGGCTCGGCTGATGGCTCGGTCGGGGCTCGCTGTGAGGCCGGTGACCGGATCGGCGGTGAGCGGCGACGGGTGTGCGAACGCCACCGCACCGTTCCGACGGAAGGGGGTTGTTCCTGTGGTCCCGTACGACCGCGACCGGCGCGCTCGGGCCGGAGATTCTCCACCGGGCCGTCACGGAGCCTGCTCAGATCCTCGGCCATGGCGATGGCCGTCCTGTTCAGGCCGTCGTGGTTCAGCGGGGAATTCACCCGCATGTGGTGGGGCGGTCCGACGGCCGGGGCGGGTGTCCGGGGGCGTCACCGGGGGTGTGGTCTCTCCGTAGCCGGAGGTGTGGGGCCCGGTCTTCCGGGCGGGTCCCGGGCGGCCGGCGGGACGAGAGGCTGTGCCGGTCGCCCGGTTCGCCGCCCGCGCCTGCCCGCTACCCGGTGTGGGCCGGACGGCCGACCGCCGACGAGGCCGTCGGCGGTCCTCGGAAGGGGGCGTCGTCGCGCTCGCGGCGTCCGGCCGCCCTGCCTCGGATCGTGGTCGCCGCCCCGCGGTGCGGCGACCACGGCCCGGTGGTCATTCCGGCCAGTCGGAGTTCAGGATGACGTCGACGAAGTCGCCGCGCACGAATCCGGGCATGTAATGGGCGAGTACGTCTGCCTTGACGTTGCCGAATGTCGTTTCGGGGCGGCTTTTGATGCCTTCGGTGAACGCGGCCAGGATCCGCTTCTTGAAGTCCGGCCGGGGATGGGCGGAGACGACGGCCGCGCGTTGTTCGTCGGAGACGGTGTGGTAGCCGATGCCCAGCACGTCCAGTTCCACCCCCCGGGTGACCAGGGCGATCTCGGGTGCCATGTGGAGCGGGATCTCCGGTGTGGTGTGCAGGGCGATGGCCGTCCAGACGCGGTCGGCCTCCTCACCGGTGATGCCGTGGGTGTGCAGGAACCTCCGCGCCTCGTCGGCGCCGTCGATCTCGAATCGCTGGTCGGTCCGGCGGTAGCGCTCCGTCAGTCCCAGGTCGTGGAACATCGCCCCCACGTACAGCAGCTCCGGGTCGTATCGCAGTCCTTGTTCGCGGCCGCGCAGCGCGCCCCAGAGGAAGACCCTCCGGGAGTGATCGAACAGGAGTGGTGAGGCCACCTCACGGACCAGTTCGGTGGCTTCCCGCGCCATGGTGCTGTCCGGGATCTGCACGTCCGCGATCGTTTCGCTCATGATGTCCATGCCTTTCTCGGTGGTTGATCCGGGGCCGTGGGGCACACCCTCTTGAGAGATTGCCGTTCTCGCCGTGGAAAACCGCAGAACCCGGCGCGGTCCGTCGCGTGGTTCCTCCGGCGCGGTGGTCCATGCGGACGGTTCCGGGCGTCAGCGGGTACGGGAGGCAGCGGGGCGCGGCGCGTACGTGCTCGGCGGCAGCGGGGCGCGGCGTCGGCGGGGCCGCTCGGCGGTCGCCGGTGCGGTGCGTTCGCCCCGGCGTCGGGCCGGAGCGGGCCGACCGGGCCCGTCGGTGTGCCGTTCCCACGGTGCTTCCGGTGCCCCGGCCGGTTGGAGGGTCGGGCCGGGGCACCGGGAGCGGGGCGGTCAGCTGCCCGCCGCTCGCGCCGTCCGGTACACCTCGGTGGCCACGTCGACGAGTTCCGCGGCATCGCGCGTGGTGCTCTGGAGGTCCAGGATGAACGCCGTCACCGCCGTTTCGGCGTGTGCCGCCAGGTCCTCGACGATCTGCGCCACGCTGCCGTGGAAGGGGCGGCGTCCCCCGCTGCCGACCGGATCGGCGGTGTAGAGCGCGTTGACGCGGGCGCAGACGTCGATCGGCCGCTCCCGGCTGCGTTCGGCGGCCACGTCCCGCACCCGCTGCCACTTTTCGGCGAGCTGGGCGGCGCCCGCCGCCACGGGCATCCAGCCGTCCGCCCGGTCCAGGAGGCGGCGGGTGGCCCGTGGGCTGTTCGCGGGCAGGTACACCGGAATGGGCCCGGCCGGCTTGGGCCCGACCACGGACGGGGCGATGGTTGTCAGTTCGCCCCTGTATGCCACCGGGTCCGGGCCCCAGACCGCCGCACACACGTCGAGCAGTTCGTCCAGGACCGCGCCGCGCCTGTCGAAGGGGGCGAAGGCCGCCGCCGCGTACTCGTCCAACGACCACCCCGTGCCGAGGCCCGCGACCACCCGGCCGCCGCTCGCCGCGTCCAACGAGGCGAGCGAGCGGGCCAGTTGGAACGGCACATGCAGGGGTGCGACGAGAGCACTGGTCCCGAGCCGGGCCCGTTCTTCCGTGGCCGCGGCGGCCAGTGTCAGCGTGATCAACGGGTCGGCGACGCCGCGGTACCGATCGGGCCACGGCCGGCCCGGGACGCCGTAGAGGCCCTGGGTCGCGGGCTCGGGGAACAGGGGTTCCGCGTGGCGAGGCGGCACGGCGCGGTACGCGGCCGCGCCGATACCGCTCCTCCTCCCCGGCGCCTCGGCGCGCGCGGTCATGACGAAGCCCTCGCCCGTCGGCTGACGGGCGAGGGCTTCGTGGGAGGTCCGGTCCGGGTTCCGCGGTCTCGCGGGTCTCCCCTGCGGTCTGCGCCCCGCCCCCGCCCCTTCCGCCGGGAAACCGGAGGGAACGGGGCGGGGCGGGACGGGGGTCAGACCGCCGGAGCCGGGTAGGTCGGGTACTCCACACCGGAGACGTACTGGACGACCCGGATGACCTGGCAGGAGTAGCCGAACTCGTTGTCGTACCAGAGGTAGAGGATCGCGTTGTCGCCGTCGGCCTTGGTCGCGCCGGCGTCGACGATCGAGGCGTGGCGCGAGCCGATGAAGTCGCTGGAGACCGCGTCGGGGGCCGTGATGAAGTCGATCTGGCGCTTGAGCGGGGAGGTCAGCGACACGTTGCGCAGGTAGTCGAGCACCTCTTCGCGACTGGTCTCGCGGCCGAGCCGCAGGCTCAGGATCGCGATCGAGACGTCCGGCACCGGGACGCGGATCGAGCTGCCGGTGATCGGCGCCTCGAGGTCGGGAAGCGCCTTGGCGACGGCCGAGGCGGCGCCGGTCTCAGTGATGACCATGTTGAGCGGCGCGGAACGGCCGCGACGGTCGGCCTTGTGGTAGTTGTCCAGCAGGTTCTGGTCGTTGGTGAACGAGTGGACGGTCTCCACGTGGCCGCGCAGCACGCCGTACTCGTCCGCCATCGCCTTCAGCGGCGGCACGATCGCGTTGGTGGTGCAGGAGGCGCAGGACAGGATCTGCTCGTCCTGCTTGATGGTGTCGTGGTTGACGCCGTGCACGATGTTGGGGACGTCGCCCTTGCCGGGAGCGGTCAGGACGACCTTGGCGATGCCGGGGCGCAGGTGCTGGGACAGGCCCTCGCGGTCGCGCCACTTGCCGGTGTTGTCGATGAGGATGGCGTCGTCGATGCCGTACGCCGTGTAGTCGAGCTCCGAGGGGTCGTTGGCGTAGATCACCTTGATCTCGTTGCCGTTGGCGACGATCGTGCTGGTCGCCTCGTCGACGGTGATGGTGCCGTTGAACTGGCCGTGGATGGAGTCGCGGCGCAGCAGCGAGGCGCGCTTGACGATGTCCTGGTCGCCTCCTCGGCGGACGACGATGGCGCGCAGCCGCAGGCCATTGCCGGAACCCGTCTTCTCGATGAGCAGTCGGGCGACGAGGCGGCCTATACGGCCGAAGCCGTAGAGGACGACGTCGCGCGGCTCACGGCGGCCGATCTTGTTCTCGCCCGTGGCGCCCGCGACGGCCTCGGCGGTGAACTCCGCCACGGACAAGCCGCGGTCGTCGTTCTTGTACGTCGCGGCGAGCATGCC
Source organism: Streptomyces sp. NPDC052042 (assembly GCF_044548345.1). Taxonomy (NCBI): domain Bacteria; kingdom Bacillati; phylum Actinomycetota; class Actinomycetes; order Kitasatosporales; family Streptomycetaceae; genus Streptomyces; species Streptomyces sp. NPDC052042. Next base: position 119,345 of record NZ_JBIUBU010000004.1, read on the forward strand.
GATGTCGATCTGGGAAGGGCCGAGATCGAGGGCCGTGAGTGCCTGGAGGAATGGCAGCGTCTCGGTGACCGAGAGCTCCTCGCCCGCGATCTGGCGGGCGAATCGGTGGGTCTTGAGGATGCTGACCACCGACTTGTTCACCAGGGAGCGGCTGTGGACCAGGACGGTGACGTCCTGCTCCCGCTGCAGCTTCCCGATGATCGGGATCATCGACTCCGCGATCTCCTCGCGGTTCATCCAGTTAGTGAACGAGTCATCGTTGACAGTCACAGATCTATCTTTCGAGCTAGGCGGCGCTCATATGCTAACCCGCTCGCATTCCGCTCCATCAGGGGGCCCTGCCCGGGTGGCACGCCGACGCCCGGGGCCCGGCCTCGGCACGGATCCCGCTCCCGGTTCGAGCCGCAGGTACGCGCTCCCACCCTCGGAAACGTCCGGCGACGAAGGAGGAGAGGCCCGACAGCGACATCAAAGAATGCCGTTATGCCAATAAAGTTCCTTTATGTCACATTCCGGTGGAGTGGGAGGCGGAGAGGCCGGGCGGTCGCGGCGGTGGCGCCTTCGCCTCGGCGCCCGGACGTGGGCCTGGTGGCTTCCGCTGCTGCTGATCGCTCTGGACGTGGCGGCGGACCTCGCGGCCCGCAGCCGCGAGCCGCTGAGCTTTCTGCTGGTCGGCGTCCCTCCGGTGGCGGCGACCACACGTACGCCCCGGCGCACCGCGGGGTTCGCCGCCCTGTGTCTGGCCCTGGAGATCTGGCTGGCCTCCCGGCGCCCGGGGCACATCGGGGAGCCGCATCATCTCGCCCTCTACCTCTCCACCGCCATGATCGGCCTCGTCGGCGCCTGGCTGGCCTGGCAGCGGCTCAGGGCCGAGGCGAACCTGGTCCGGGCGCGCTCGGTCGCCGAGGCCATGCAGTTGACCCTGCTGCGCCCGCTCCCGGAACGCCTCGGTCCGGTGAGGGCGGCGGGCTTCTACGAGGCGGGCGAGCGCGGCACGCTCGTCGGCGGCGACCTCTACGACCTGTGCGAGACCCGTTTCGGGGTACGGGTCGTCGTCGGGGACGTACGCGGGAAAGGGCTGGACGCGGTCGAGACGGTCGCCGCCGTTCTCGGGAGCTTCCGGGTCTGGGCCCACGAGTGGCCGGACCTGAGCCGTCTGGCGGAGCACCTGGAGCTCAGCATCGCCCGCAACTCCGGCCACCCGACCGGGGACGATGAGTTGTTCGTCACGGCCCTCCTGCTGGAGTTCCCGCCCGGCGGGGGGTCGGTGCGGATCGTGGATCGCGGGCATCCGGAACCGCTGCTGCTCACGGCGCACGGGACGCGACGGCTCCCCACCGTCCCGGCCCTGCCGCTGGGACTGGGCGAGCTGGGCGGGGAGAAGGCCGAGATCACCACGCACCCCTTGCGGACCGGCGAGGTCGTCCTGCTGTACACCGATGGCGTGAGCGAGGCACGGAACACGGAGGGCGAGCTCTACCCGCTGGCCGAGCGGCTGGCGGGCCGTTTCGGTGACGGCTGCGGAACTCCCGACCCCTCGGCTCTCGTGTCCTTCCTGAGGGCCGACACGGAGCAGTGGTCCACCGGGGCCGCCGATGACCGGGCCGCGATCGCCCTCGTCCTGTTGGAGGTCCCCGAGGCCGGACGCCCCGGCGGTGCCGCCCTCTGAGCGAAGGCACCACCGGGGCCGGGCCCGGCGAGGCTGCCCGGCGGTCCGCACCGACGGCCATCGACTCCGGTCGTCGCCCCGCGGCCAGCCGGTCGCTGGGCGCGGCGTGCACGGGTGGTGCATGCCCGGACGCGGTCGTACCGTCGACTGAGGAGACGGTTGCCGGCCTCCCCCGAAGAACCGGCCGAACGGGTCTGCGGGAGACGGCACGCCGTGCCCGATTGCAGCATCCGGCGCGTCCCAACCCGCACGATGCGCTCGTGCGGCGGGCGGCGCCGGCCCGTTACGGGCGGGCGGCGAGAGCCCTCGGCCCGAGGAGCGGTTGGGGAGGCGGCATGCGCGGAAAGGCATTCGGGAACGCGGTCGTGGTGTGTGCGGCCTCGGCGCTCGCGGTGGCGGCGGTGCCGACGGCCGCGTCCTCGGCACCGCCGGCGCACCCCTCCGCCCCACCCCCCTCGGTCCGCACGGTGGTCGTCGACTGCTTCTCGCAGCCGCGCGTGCGCCCCGACGACTTCCTGCTCGCCTGCGGTGACGGCAACAACCGCCTCGTCTCGCTGCGCTGGACCCGCTGGGACCGGGCGTCCGCCGAGGGCACCGGGCTCGACGCGGTGAACGACTGCCGGCCCTACTGCGCCGCGGGCACCTTCCACACGTATCCCGTCCGGGTGCGGCTCGACCGCCCGAAGAGCCTGCAGGGGCAACCCGGGCTCCAGCACTTCACCCGGCTGCGGCTCGACTACACCGACGGCACACCGGCGCAGACGCACCGGGTCGTGTACCACGCCCTCTGGGACTGACGTCCTCGGAAGCCGAAGGGCGCCGTCGGCACCGGTCCCGCAGCGGTCCTCCGGCTCGCCAGGGGCGCGTTCACCGGTTCGTCGGCGCCCGGCCGATCGGCCCCGATCGAGCGGCACCGCCCGCACGAGCGCGCCGGCGAACGCCCGAAGGCCACATCCCGCGCGGTGGCGAAGCGTGCGCCGCAAGCGGCCGGGGTGAGGCGGCACCGCGTCCCACCGCTCGCGCGACCGCTGTCGTCCCCAGGGCCGACCGTCTGGTGCTGCGGGTCGGGGCGCGGCCGTCTGCTCGGCGCGGCGGCGGGCCCGCCCGGATGGCCGTCCCCGGTGCCGTCGCCGACGGGACGCGCGTGCGTCCGGGCGGTCCGCCGCGTACACCGTGACGGCATGGCCGTCGACCGTGCTGCGGCGGCGTGGGACCGAGACGCTCGGCGACTCCCATCGACGGATCGTCGCCGTGCCGGACGAACGCGGTGAAACGGTCCTCGTCGAGGGGGCGAAGCCCCCGTCGGGGCATGCCCGCCCCGCCCCGGTGGCGTACCCGTTTCCCCCGTGCTCCGCCCGGAACGTCCGGCCCGACTCGGCTTGGTCGAACTCGTCCCGCACCAAAGGGCGCTTCGGCCGATGAGTTCGCCGTTCGGCCTGAGCGGGACCGCACGGAGGGCCGTGCCCCCGTTCGCCCCACTGGCGCTCGACCGCGGCGAGGCGCTCCAGCGCCTGCTGACGGAAACAGGCCCCGGCGAACCGGTCGACTCCCGGATCGGCGTGGAGTTCGACGAAGGCGTCGCCATCGAACGACGACGACGGGTCCGCAGCGGCAGTCGCCCGGTCTCGATCACGCCGGTGAGGACAGCCCTCCGAACCGGGCCGATCCGGTCAGTTTCCGGACCTGGCTCGCACCGTCGTCCGGCTCGTCGCGCCCGACCGCGCACGGGACAGCAGGACATCAGCGCGTACGTCGAGTCCGAGCTGCCGCCGGCACACCCGGCCCATATCGAACAGTGTCGAACAATCGTGATGCGCACTCACGCTACCGTGTGTCATCAGCGCTCTTACGGCTCGTACCCGGTGATGACGTGTCATCACCGGGCACGAGGCGTCGCAGCGCCGTTCCATGTCCGATCACGAGCCCGCTGCACGCCCTTCTCTCTCATCTCCGCGCCCCGGCGGTGCGGACCGCGCGACGACTTATGGAGAACACGTTGAGGACGAAGCTCCGTTCTCGTATCACTGCCCGGCTCGGGCGCACCTATCTGTCCAGGATCCAGAAGTACGGCCTCGGCTCCTCCACCATGCGCCTGCTGCCGGACGATCTCCTGGCGCTGTTGCGCAGGGACGGTCTGGACCCGGTGGACAGGCTGGCCGCTCTGCGCGCGACGGAACCCGTGCACAAGGTCTCGCTGCCGTTCGGGATGGACGCCTGGGTGGTCAGCGGATACGAGGAGTCGAAGGCGGTCCTCGGTTCGCCCGACGGCTTCAGCACCGATTTCGCCCATCTGGCCGTGAACGCCGGGGTCGCGGCGGAACAGAGCCCCGGCGGGCTGGGGTTCAGCGACCCGCCGGTGCACACACGCCTGCGCCGCATCCTGACCCCGGAGTTCACGATGCGACGCCTGCGTCGCCTCGCGCCCCGGATCGACGCCATCACCGCGGAGCGCCTGGACGCGATGGAGTCCCGGAGCGGCCCGGTCGACCTGGTCAAGGAGTTCGCACTGCCGATCCCCTCCCTCACCATCTGCGAACTGCTCGGGGTTCCCTACGAGGACCGCCACGACTTCCAGCAGTTGGCCATGGACCGCTTCGACCTCTTCGCCGGGACGACCGCGCCCTTCGGCGCCATGTCGGAGTCCCTGGCGTACTTCAGGGACGTGGTCCGCAAGCAGCGCCGGAAGCCCGGTGACGGGCTGCTCGGCATGATCGTGAAAGAGCACGGCGACGACATCGAGGACGAGGAGCTCGCCGGCCTCGCCGACGGCGTGCTCACCGGTGGGTTCGAGACGACCGCCAGCACGATCGCCCTGGGCTCTCTCGTACTGCTGCGGAACGAGGCCGTGTTCGAGCGGATACGGACGGACGACGAGGCGGCGTCGCCGTTCGTCGAGGAAGTGCTGCGGTACACCTCCGCGGTACAGATCGCCTTCCCCCGGTTCGCCCGCCGGGACATAGAGATAGCCGGGGTGGTCATCCCCCAGGGCGACATGGTGCTCTGCTCGCTGAGCGGCGCCAACCGCGACACGTCGTACGTGGGGGACGACGGACGTTTCGATCCGCACCGCAATCCCACCGCACATCTCGCCTTCGGCCACGGATTCCACCGTTGTGTCGGCGCCGAGCTGGCGCGCATGGAACTGCGCACCGCCTACCCGGCACTGGCCCGGAGGTTTCCCCGGATGCGGCTCGCCGTGGAGCCGCAGGACCTGTCCTTCCGCAAGCTGTCGATCGTGTACGGGGTCGAGTCGCTGCCGGTTCACCTGGGCTGAGCGCGCGTGCCGCCGAACGCACACCATCACGCCCGGCGGACCCGTTGTCGGCGAGCGCGCTTCGGGCGGTGCCCGAAGTCATCGTTCCGGATGCCGCCTTCCGGCCTTGCGGCGCCGCGGGCACGCCCTCCGGCCCGGCCTTCCGGTTCGCCCCGTGAGCGGCGGCGTCGCGGGAGAGCCCGGCTACCAGGTGACAGGGATGCGCCGAGGGCTGCGGGACGTGCTGTTCCGCCGCCACTCGATCTCGTCGGCCGGCCGGACGAGCCGGAGTCCGGGGAAACGCGCGGCGAGCCGGTGCAGGGAAAGCCGGAGTTCGAGCCGGGCCAGCCAGGCGCCGAGGCAGTAGTGGGGGCCGGCGCCGAACGCCAGGGTGGGCGCCTCCAGGGGGCGGAACAGATCGTCCGGTCGCCGGGCCGAGAACACGTCGGGGTCGCGGTTGGCCGCGCCGCAGTCTGCCAGCACCACCGATCCCTCCGGGATGACGATCCCGCCCACTTCGGTGTCCACCGCGGCGTGCCGTGCGGTCCCCCGGTCGTCTCCCAGTGGGATGAGATGCAGCAGCCGATCGGCGACCGTTCCGGCACCCTCCTCGTCGGCCCCGATCCGGGACCAGCAGTCCCGGCGCTCGCCGAGCAGGTAGAGCAGGGCGTTGCCGAGCATCGTCATGGTGCTGTCGTGTCCGCCCACCATGAGTCCGCACACGAGGTGGACCAGTTGGCTCTCGGGGATGTCGCCCTCGCTGTCGGCCGCGCGGACGAGCATGCTGGTCAGGTCCTCGCCGGGGGTCTCGCGCCGCTCTGCCAGGAGCGCCGCTCCGAACCCGGCGAACTCCGCCAGCGCCGGGGCCATGTCCTCATCCGCGTGGGACCCGTCGGAGAAGGCGTACCGGCTCCAGTGCCCCAGCCGCTCCCGCGCGGCGGCGCCGAGACCCATGAGCCGGCTGATCACCTCGACCGGGAGAGGCAGGGTGAAACCGGCGACCAGGTCCGCCGGAGACCCCCCGCCCGCGAGGGCGTCCAGACGCTGTTCCACGATCGAGGCGATCCAGGGGCGCCAGCGGGCGACCGCCCTCGGGGTGAACGCGCCGCGCAGGGTGCGGCGCAGACGCAGATGGTCCTCGCCGTCCTGGTTGAACATCAGGTCGGTGCTGGCGACGAGTCCGGCCTGACCGGTCAGGGGGGCGGCGTCGGATGTCCGGAGCCGTGCGCGTCCGAACCGGGGGTCGGTGAGGACCTTGCGCACATCGGCGTAGCGGGTCACGTGCCAGGCCCGGGTTCCGTCGGGCAGGGCGACGGGCCGGGGCGGGCCGGGCGGGTCGAATCCCAGACGGTGCAGCGGAAGCGTCGGTGGGCCGGTGGTGGCGTCGTTGTCGTCGGGACGGGGCACGGAGTCCTCCACGGATGCGGGTTCGGCGGACGGTGGGCGGGACGGGGCACGGGCGGACGGACGGTCGGGCGTGCGGGATGCGGTTCCGGGCGGTCCGCGGTCGCCGGGTTCGCGTTCCGGCCCGGGGCGGCCGGATGAGCGGACCGGCCCGGACGGCGGCCGGTCAGAGCTTCACCAGCACCTTGCCGCGGTGGGCCCCCGTCTCCTCGTAGAGGCTCCGGTAGGCATCCGGAATGTTCTCGAAGCCGTGGTGGACGGTGTGGCCGAAGCGGACCTCGCCCCGTCTGACCCGGCCCCCGAGTTCGTCGTGGAGTGCGCGCCAGTTCTGTTCCGTGAACCACTCCAGCGAGAAGATGCCCCGCACGCAGGTGCGCGGGAACATGATGTGCTGCAGCAGTCTGGGGCCGGTCGCCTCCCGGCCTACCTGGGTCGCCCACTGCCAGCACACCGCCACCTGGCTCCCCACGTTGAGCATGCTGAAGGCGGCGTCCGTGACGGCGCCTCCGAGGTTGTCGAAGTACTTGTCGATCCCGTCGGGCGCCACCCAGCCGAGGGCCTCGCGCACCGCCTCCCAGCTGTCCCCGTGGCGGTAGACGACGACCGCGTCGAACCCCAGCTCGTCCAGGTAGTCCGCCTTCTCGGGGGTCGATGTGGTACCCACCACGCGGGCGCCGGCGAGCTTGGCGAGCTGGCCGACCAGCGAACCGACCTGTCCGGAGGCGCCGCTGACCACGACGGTGTCCCCCGGGCGGACCGACATGAACTTGGTGAGGGTGCCCCAGGCCGTCATGCCGGGTCCGCCCATGATGCTCAGCGCGGTGGGGAGCGGGAGCTCGTCGTCGTACCAGTGGGGATCCAGGCGGCGGTAGGCGGGGAAGACCATCGGGAACGTTCCGGTCTGCCAGGGGGTCGCCGCGCCGTTGCTGACCAAGTGGGTGCGCCAGCCGCCGAAACCCTGCACCAGATCGCCGGGCCGGTGGGCGGCCAGCGGGCCGGCGTCCAGCACCTCCATGATCGAGTCGGCGCCCATGTGGGCGCCGAGCCGGGTGTCCAGGGCGATGCCGTGCAAGTAGGGGTCCACGGACACGTAGCGCGTCCTCAGCAGCATCTCGTCGGGGGCGAGGTCGGTGTCGAGGTGCTCCTCGACCATCTCGTAGACCCGGCCGACGTCGGGCACCCCCTCGATGTGCTCCCGCACGACCCACTTCCTGGTCCTCATCGCATTGCCTTTCTGTCGGCGAGGGGCGGACGGCCCTCCGGGCCGGCCGCGGCGTCCGGCCGCGGTCCCACCGGGATGACGCGATGGGTCGGAAGCGGCGCGCTGTCGTCGACGGAGGCGGTGAATCCCAGTCCGTCGTCCCGGCAGATGAACTGCATGACGTGCCGGCCCGCCGCCGCCGCCCGGATCAGGCCGCCGGTCGTCGCCCAGACACCGGACTGGTAGAAGTCGCGCAGTCCCGGAAGGCCGGGGCCGTGTTTCTTGATGAGCGTCTCCAGCGTCTCCCCGCTCTCCACGAAGGGCTGCCAGCCGAGCACCGTGCCGTCGTAGTTGCCGGTGTAGCGGACCTGGGTGAGCGGGCTCGACACGTCCCGGACGGCGATCGCGTCCCTGATCCCGGGGTGCCTCCGTTCCAGGAGCGTGATCAGTGCCTCCCGGGCCCGCCGCTTGGCTGCGTAGTAGCCGCGGCCGTGGCGGACCGGCAGGGTGTGCAGCTTCTGGCCGCCCCGGCTGCGGGTCACCTGCTCCGGTCCTTCGTCCAGGGCCCGCCAGGGCGCGATGTCGCAGAAGTAGGTGACGTAGGCGATGCTCGTGCCCGGGGGCGAGAGTTCCGGGTAGTGCCTGCTGCGGAACTGGACGTTGACGCTGGGATGGCGGATCCCGGTCAGCTCGGCGGCCACCTCCTCGTCGAGCAGGTAGGTCGTGCAGGGGTCGGCGTCGGGGAATGCGCGGCGCAGGCCGAGGAAGAGGATGAAGTAGCCGGGGAACACCATGCCGGGCTCGCGGATCGTGCGGGTGTAGAGCCGGCGGTAGGTGTCGTCGAGGTAGCGTCCGCCGAGCAGGTCCATGGTCGTGGTGCGGCCGTCGCAGGCCGAGACGACGATGTCGGCGTGCAGTTCCTCCCCGTCGCTGAGCCGCACCCCGACGGCCCGGTCGTCCTCGACCAGCACCTCCTCGACCTTGGCGTTGTAGGTGACTTCGCCGCCGAGAGCGCGGTAACGGCGCTCGATGGACTCGGCGAGGCCGAGCGACCCGCCCTCGGGGACGCCCGCGGAGAGGTTGGCGTGCGAGGCGAGCTGGAAGTGGAACGGCAGCACCGGGAAGGCCGGGTGCTTCTCGTACAGGATGAAGTTGAACGCCTCACGCAGCAGGGGGTCCTTGAACCTGGCCGAGAAGTCGGTCATGAGAACGCCGATGGACTTGCGCACGGCGTTGAAGTGGGGAATGAACCCGGCCAGCATGCGCCAGCGTTCCGGCGCCGACATCAACCCCACCGGCTTGAGGAACGGGTAGACGGCGAGGCATTTGCGAAAGGCGCGCAGTTGCTTGCAGAAGCCGCGGATCAGGGGCGCGTCGGCGGGCGAGAGCTCTGTCAGGTGGGCCTGGAGGCGGTCGGGGTCCGAGTAGAAGTACACGGCCCGGCCGCACCGGCCGCGGACCACGTTGAAGACGTCGAAATGCCGTATCTCCTTGCCCTGCAACGCGCCCAGTTCCAGCCAGATCTGGTGCATCTCGTTGCCGGGCCCGCTGCCGAGGAGCCAGCTGACACAGGGGTCCAGGGTGAAGTCGCCGCGGTCCCAGGCGGTGCAGCAGCCGCCCGGCAGTTCGTGCATCTCCAGGATGTGGGTGCGGTAGCCGTTCATCCGGGCGTAGCAGCCGGTGGACAGGCCGCCGAGCCCCGCGCCGATGATGATCATCGATTCTCGTCGGGAACGCGACACGCGCGTGCTCTCCTCGGTGTTCATGTGCGGGTGTCCCCGCGGGTGGACCATCGGTCGAGCTGGGGCAGCCGGCCCAGCTTCCCCGGATGCCAGGGCTCACCGCCCGGGCTCTCGTACGCGGTGAAGGGGCGTCCCAGCTCGTCGCAGAGGTACTGGACGACGAAGCGACCGCTCGACGCGGCGCGGATGAGACCGCCCAGGCCCACCCACTGCCCGGCCATGGAGAAGCCACGCAGGCCGGGCAGCCGCATCCGGTCCTTGCCGACCAGTTCGGCCGCGATGTCGTCGGCCTCGGAGAACGCCTTCCAGGCGAGGATCGATCCGTCGTGGTTGCCCGTGTAGCGGCGGGTCGTCGCCGGGGTGGCGATGTCGACGAGTTCGATGCGGTCGGCCGTGCCGGGCATCCGGCGTTCCAAGAAGCCCCGGACGAATGCGGCGACCTGGTGCTTCTGGGCACGGTACGCCTTGCGGTCGGCGGCGCGCAGTTCCTTCCAGTGGGCGAAGTCGCTGAAGTAGGTGCAGTGGACCACCGAGTGGCCGGGCGGGGCGAATCCGTCCGAGTAGCGGGAGCGCAACTGGACCACGAGACTGCTCTGGAGCGCCCCGGGCAGTCGGGCCGCGTCCTCCGGGGTGAGCAGGTAGGTGGTGCTGTGCGCCCGGTCGTCTCCCGGCTCACCTTTCAGCCCGACGAAGGCGGAGACCACGGCGGGGAAGAGGGTGCCCCGGCGATGCAGCAGGTCGTTGTACAGCTTGTCGATGCGGGGTCCGGTGTACCGGCCTTGGAGGAGGCCGTGGACGGTGGTGTGGCCGTCGCAGGCGGCGACGACGTGGTCGGCGTAGTACCGCCTGCCGTTGCGCAGTTCGACGCCGACGGCGCGTCCGTCCTCGACCAGGATCCTCTCGACCCGTGCCCGGTAGCCGATCTCGCCGCCCAGGCCCTTGTACCGCTCCTCGATCGACCGGGCCAGGCCCAGCGAGCCTCCCTGGGGGAAGCCCGCGTTGAGGTGGTGTGCGCTCGCCATGTTGAACAGGTAGGGCAGTACGGGGAAGCCCTCGGGGTCCTGGAAGAAGATGTTGCGGAACGCCCGGCGCAGCAGCGGGTCCTGGAACCGGTCGGCGCACTCGTGCATCGGGGTGGAGGCGGTTCGCCAGAAGAGGCGGAACGCGGGCAGGACGGTGCGCAGCGTCGCGGCTCTTTCGCGCAGGGTCCGCAAGGCGGGGGCGGTCAGGAACGGGTACAGCTCGATGGCGGTGAACCGCCGCAGGTCGCGGCAGAACGAGCGGATCGGGCGGGCGTCGGCGGGCGACAGTTCGAGCAGGTGCTTCTCCAGCCGGTCCGGGTCGTTGTAGAAGACCACGGACCGGCCGGTCTCGTCGACGACCCGGTTGAACATCTCGAAGTTGGTGATGGTCTTGCCGTCGAGTGCGCCCAGTTCCCGCCAGATCTGGTGGGCTTCGTTGCCTGCGGCCGTACCGATCAGCCATTCGATGCAGTAGTCGAAGATGTAGCCGTCGCGCGACCACGCGGTGCAGCAGCCGCCGGGCAGCACGTGCTTCTCGAAGATGCGCGACCTCATGCCGTTCATCTGCGCGTAGCACCCGGTGGACAGTCCGGCGACGCCGGCGCCGACGACGATGACCCGGGGCGCGCCGTCCGCCGCGCGCCCGTCGCGGCCCCATGCGTCCTCCGTGTCACCGGCCATGGCCGCCACCCTCCTGGAGGATGCCGCGCACGAGGTCGGCGTTGCGGGCCGCGTGCTTGGGGTCGAGCATGTCGGCGTGGATCCCGGAGCCGCGGAGCACGGTGGTGGCCGTGGTGGAGCTGCCGTGCCAGGTGCCGCGCGCGTCGGAGGAGTAGAGGGCGGTCTTCTCCTCGTCCGTGACGACGCCGACGGTCGCGGAGACCGTGCCGAGGTTCGGGTGGCGGCCGCAGAAGGCCAGGTACTCCGCGGCCTGGTCCAGGGTCTCTCGGGCGACGCTCTCCGATCCCGTGTGCTTGAGCAGGTGTCCGGCCAGTTCCGCCTCGAAGACCTCAAGGTGTTCGGGGCCGGGGACGTAGGGTTCGGTGACGCGGTGCGAGTCCAGGACGATCACGTGGGTGACCTCGCGTCCACGGGCTTCGAGTTCCTTGGCCACCTCGAAGGCGAGGTTGCCGCCGAGGGAGTAGCCGAGCAGCCGGACGCCCCCTTCCGGCTGCGTGGACTCGACGAGGTCGGCGTAGCGGGAGGTCTTGTCCTCGCCGGGGACGTAGTTGAAGGCGATCAGCCGGTGTTCGGGCAGGCGGGCGGCGAACGACCGGTAGACGAGCCCGTGGCCGCCGGCCGGCGGGAAGCAGAACAGCGTCCTCTCCCGGTCGGTGTTGAAGTCCAGACAGGGCAGATCGTCTTCGAGGCCGCCGGTGGCGAGCCGTTCCACCGTCGCGGCCATGCCCTGCAGGGTGGTGACCCGGTACAGCAGGCTGACGGGGATGCCCACGCCGAACTCCTGCCGGAGGCGGTGGATGAGTTCGATCAGTTTGATGGAGCTGCCGCCCGTCTCGAAGAACTCGTGGGCCGGACCGACCCGTTCGAGACCGAGCAGTTCTTTCCAGTGCCGGGCCATGCTCACCTCGAACGGTGTGCCGGGGGTCTTCTCCGGCTCCCCGGCGGTGTCGGGCCGGGGTTCGGGAAGGCCGGTGAGGTCGACCTTTCCGTTGGCGGTCAGCGGAAGTTCGGGCAGGACGACGAAGTGCGCGGGGATCATGTGGGTGGGCAGCAGGTCCGCGAGGTGCCGGCGCAGCGCGCGCCGGTCGAGTTCCGCTCCGGGCATCGGTACGCAGTACGCGCAGAGCAGGTCCTCCCCCCGCGCGTCGGCGCGCACGGTGACGACCGCGCGGGCCAGTTGGGGCCATCGGGCGAGGTGGGTCTCGATCTCGCCGGTCTCGATGCGGTGGCCGCGGAGTTTGATCTGCCCGTCCACGCGCCCGAGCAGGTGGACGACGCCGTCGGTGTCCCACCGTGCCGCGTCCCCGGTGCGGTAGAGGCGTACGGGGCCGGCGTCCGGTCCCCGGTCGAGGGTTCGGGTCACGAAGCGTTCCGCCGTCTGCCGGGGGTCGCCGACGTAGCCGAGGGCGACGCCTTCGCCGCCGATCCACAGCTCGCCGGGGACGCCGGGGGGCACCGGTTCGCCGTGGCGGTCGAGGACGTGGAGCGTGCTGTTGCGCAGGGGGCGTCCGATGGGCACGGTCCGGCCGGGTTCGAGGCCGCCCGCGGGGCCTTCGTAGAAGGCGCTGTCGATGGTGGCCTCGGTGAGCCCGTAGGAGTTGATCAGGCGGGTGTGCGGGCCGCACAGGTCGCGCAGCCGCCGGTACTCCCCCACCTTCCAGGAGTCGGAGCCGACGACCAGCAGACGCATGAAGTCGATTCGGTGGCCCTCGCGTTCGCAGTGGTCCATGAGTCCGCGCACGACGGCGGGGACGAACTCGGCGCAGTCGACGTGTTCCTCGCGCATGGTGCGGTAGAGGCGCTCGGTGTCGAAGAGGAGGTCGCGGTCGACGAGGACGAGGGTGCCGCCCGAGCACAGCGCGCGGACCAGGTCCCCGGTGAAGACGTCGAACGAGGGGGCGGCCATCTGGAGGTGCACGCGCACGTCCCGGTCGAGCCGGTACGCGTCGAGCCACGCCCGGTATGCGGAGGCGAGGCTGCGGTGGCTGACCTGCACGGCCTTGGGCAGCCCGGTCGAGCCGGAGGTGTGGATGACGTAGGCGGGCGCGTCGAGGTCCACCGGATGGGCGGCGCCGGGCGCGGACTCCTGCGGCGCGGGCGGTGCCTCGTACAGTTCGCGCAGGGTCAGGGTCCTGGCCGGGAGTCCCGCGAACCGGTTGCGGGCGGTGTCGTCCGCGACGACGGCGAGGGCGGCCCCCGCGGTCCGCAGGGTTCCGGCGATGCGGTCCGCGGGGTGGTCGGGCGGGAGCGGGAGGTAGGAGGCGCCGGTCTTGAGCACCGCGAGAAGCGCCACGACGAGGTCGGGCGACTTGTCGAGGCACAGCGCCACGGTCGTGCCTTCCCCGGCCCCGTTCTCCCGCAGCCGTGACGCCAGCCGGTCGGAACGGAGTGCCAGTTCCGCGTAGGTCAGCCGACGGGCCTGCCCGTGACGTGCGGGTACGGTGACGGCGACCGCGCCGGGGCACCGGTCGGCGGCCTCACCGATCAGTTCGTGCACCGGCCGGATCGCGCTGGTCCCGCTCTCCCCCGCTTGCGATGGCGTGGGGAGGCGGTCGGCGCCGCTCCACTCGCCGACCAGCCGCTCGCGTTCCCGGGCGCCGAGCATGTCCAGCCGGGTGACGGGGTGTTCGGCCGCCGCCCGGGTCATGCTGTCGACGAGCTTCGTGTAGTGCGACGCCATCCGCCGCACCGTCTCCGCCTCGAACAGGTCGGTGTTGTACTTGAGGACGCAGTGGAACCGGTGATCCGCCTCGTCCTCGTAGACGGACAGGGTGACCTCGAACTGCCCTTCTTCCTCGGGAAGTTCGATGTAGTCGAGCCGGTAGCCGTACTTCTCGGTGGCGACCTTGTGTGTCAGCAGGATGAACATGGCCTGGAACACGGCGGAGCGGCTGGGGTCGTGCTGGAGCCCGAGTTCGTCGACCAGCAGGACGAACGGATACTCCTGGTTGTCCAGGCCGCCCAGCACGGCGGTGCGGACCTGTTGCAGCAGTCCGGCGACCGACGGATCGCCGGACAGGTCCGCGTGCAGCGGCAGCGGGTTGACGAAGTAGCCGTAGACGGAGGCGAACTCCTGCTCGGTCCGACCGGTGACCGGGCTGCCCACGATGACGTGGTCCTGTCCGGAGTAGCGCTGGAGCAGCACGTAGTAGGCACCGAGCAGCACCATGAACGGGGTCACGTCGTGCCGGCGGGCCAGGGCGTGCACGCGGGCGGTGAGCGCCGTGTCCAGGACGAAGAACTCCGAGGCGCCGTTGTGGGTCTGGACGGCGGGGCGGGGCCGGTCGGTGGGCAGTTCCAGGACCGGCGCCTCCTGCGGCAGGTGCGCTCGCCAGTAGTCGAGCATGCGCTGCGCGGCGGGCCCGGCCAGGAACCGGTTCTGTGCGTTGAGGAAGTCCAGGTAGCGGGCGGTGACCGGGGGCAGCGAGGGCACCCGGCCCTGGCGCAGCCCTTCGTACACCGCGAGGAGTTCCTCGATGAAGGTGAACGTCGAGATCGCGTCGGAGATGATGTGGTGGACCGCCTTCATGATCACCCAGCGTTCGGGGCCGCGCTTGAAGAGGCGGAAGCGGAACAGCGAGTCGTGTTCGAGGTCGTACGGTTTGCGGTATTCGGCCACGATCGTGCTGTGGATGTCCTCCCACTCCAGGTCCTGCACGTCGAACAGGGCGAGGTCCGGGCTCCCCTCGGGCGAGACCTGCTGCATGGGCACGCCGTCCACCGTGAGGAAGTTGGTCCGCAGCGCGGGGTGGCGGGCGACGAGGTGACGGACGGCCTCGAACATCAGGTCCGGTTCGAGGACGGCCCGGACCTCGACGGCGCCGCCGATGTTGTACGCGTAGCCCTCGGGATTGAGCTGGCGGAGGAACCACAGGGCCTTCTGGTTCTGCGTCAGCGGGTGGCGGAACTCATCGTCGAACACCTCTACGGCCGCACTGCCCCCGCCCCCGTCCTCCGGCGCCACCGTTTCGGCGAGGCCGTCGTGGAGTTGTGCGACCAGTTCGCCGACCGTCGTGCCGCTGAGCAGCGCCACCACGGGCGGGGCCACGCCGAGTTCGGCGCCGAGCCGGGCACGGAGCTCCATCGCCAGGAGCGAGTCGAGACCCAGCGCGTTGAGGCCCGACTGCGGGTCGATCTGCTCGGGCCCCACCCGGAGCACCGCGGCGGCGACCGCGGTGAACCGGCTGGTCACCAACGCCAGGCGTCCGGCCGCATCCGCCTCGCGGAAGGTGTCGAGGAGGCCGTCGCCCGCCCCCGACTCGGCCCTGTCCGCGCGGGCGCCCGCGGCCAGTTCCGCCACCAGTGCGGGGGGTGAGGCGTACCAGTCCAGGAACACCGGCCAGTCGACGACGGTCGCGACGAGCAGTTGTGCCCGGTCCTGGCCGATGACCCGCTCCAGGACGGCCATGCCGGCCTCCGGTGAGAGCGAACTCATCCCGCGGCTGTGGAGGTAGTGGCCGACGAGCCCCAGCTCCTCGATCATGCCGGTGGCCCACGGTCCCCAGTCCACGCTCAGGGCGGGCAGGCCGAGTGCCCTGCGGTGGTGGGCCAGTGCGTCCAGGAAGGCGTTTCCGGCGGCGTAGTTGGTCTGGCCGGCGGTGGTCAGCAGGGAGGCGACGGAGGCGAACAGGACGAAGTGGTCCAGGGGTTCGTCCCGCAGGTGGCGGTGGAGCAGGAAGGCGCCGACGGCCTTGGGGTCGTGGGCGTCGGTGAACGTGCGGTGGTCCATGTCCGCGACGAGGGTGTCGCGGACCTGCCCGGCCAGGTGGAACACCCCGCGGACCGGCAGCGGGTCGGCGCGCCGGTGGCCGTCGAGCCAGGTGGTGAACGCGGCCTCGTCGGTGATGTCGAGCGGTGCCAGGACGACGCGTGCGCCGAGGGCCTCCAGTTCCTTGACGAAGGCGGCGGAGCGGCCCTCGGCGGTGTCGGGTTCGAGGTCCCGCCAGGCGGTGCGTTCCGGCAGCGTGGTGCGTCCGATGAGGATGAGGCCGCGCGCCCCGCGTCGCACCAGGGTCCGGCACAGCAGTCGGCCGAGTGCTCCGAAGGCTCCGGTGACCAGGTAGTTCGCATCGGCGCGCAGACTCAGCGGCAACGGGCGGGTCAGGCCATCGGCCCGCCGTGCCCGGCTGGTGAGGCGGCGGGGGCCGCGCAGGGCGATCTCCTCCTCGTCGTCGGTGAGCATCTCCCTGAGGAGGGCCGCGGCCTCGGTCCGGGCGTCCCCGCCCTCCCGCGGACGGGGGTCCAGGTCGATCAGCTTGCCGGGGTGGGTGAGCAGCTCCTGGTGCCGGAGCACCCGGCCGACGCCCCATGCGGGCGCGCCCAGCGGCTCGACCGCCTCGCCGGGTTCGACGTGTTGAGCGCCGCGGGTCACGATGTGCAGCCGTCCGCCGCCCTCGCGGCGCAGCAGTATCCGGGCGAGCGTGATCAGGGAGTAGGCGCCGGTGTCGCGGTGGTGTGCGAGGTGCGGCCGTGTCACGTCGGCGAGGCGCGGCAGGTCGAGGTTCCACAGGTGCACGACGGTGCCGGGGTACGGGGTCGCGCCGCCGCGTCCGTCCGCGGCGTCCGCTCCGGTCCGGCCGCCGCTCTCGCCGTCCTCGGCCTCGTCCAGGTCGGCGAGGAGCCGCTCCAGGTCCTCTTCGGAGCCGGGGGCGACGGTGAACTCCCTTCCGTCGTCCGCTCTCCGGTACGACTCCCCCGGGCGTACGAGGTGGCATCGTTCGCCGCGCGCGGTGAGGAGGGCGCCGAGGGCGTCGCCGACTCCGCGGCTGTCGGCGAACACCAGCCAGCCGGCCCCGGTGGCGGGGACCGCACCGGCCCTCTCCTCGTCCGCGTCCCCGTGCGTGTTCGCGGTCCCGTGCCCGGCCGGGCTCCCGTTCGTGCTCTCCGTCCCGTCGGTGTGGGGCCGGTCGGTCCAGACGGTCTCGGCGAGCCAGGAGTCGATGGTGCCGAGGCCGACCGCGGTCGATGCCTTCTCCACGTCGGCCGCGCGGAACCCCTCGATGCGCCCGAGCGGTTCGCCGTCGTCCGCGTAGAGGGCGATGTCTCCGACGATTTCCTCGGCGTCCTCGCGGGTCACCGTGGCGTGCGCCCAGAAGGGCCGGTCCCCGACCGGGGCGAGGCGGACCTCGTCGATCGACAGCGGCAGCCGGATGCCGGAGCCCTGACGGTCGGCGCCGTCGCCGGGGAGCCGCGTCGTCAGCAGCGCCTGGAAGCATCCGTCGAGCAGCACGGGGTGGATGTGGTGCCGTGCCGCGTCGTCGCCGATCACCGCGGGCGGGCGGAGCCGGGCGAGGACCTCGCCGTGGCCGATCCGCACTTCCTCGACGGCGCGGAACGCGGGACCGTAGTGGTACCCGAGGGCCGCGAGCCCGGCGTAGCAGCCCTCGCCGTCCAGCCGGCGCGGCATCCGTGCGCCGACGGCTTCGATGTCGACCGGGGGGCCGGGCGGGCGGGGCTGCCCGGAGCGTACGACTCCGCTCGCGTGCACCGCGCGGGCGTTCTCGTCCTCTCCCGCCGAGGCGATCGTGAACGCGGCGTTCCGCGGCGAGAGCGTCAGGCGTACGGCCCGCTCCTCGCCCCCGGGCAGGAAGAGCGCCTTGCGGAGTTCGATGTCCGTGAGCACGGCGTGTGTGCCGCCGGTCAGGGCGCGGACGGCCTGGATGGCCATCTCCAGATAGCCCGCCGCCGGGAAGACGGCGGTGGACTGGATGCGGTGGTCGTCGAGGTAGGGCAGCCGCTCGGTGTCCAGCGCGGCGTGCCAGGTCGGTTCGGGGTGTGTGGTGCGGCGGCCCAGCAGCGGATGGTCGGCGTGGCCGAGGCGGACCCGTGCGACGGGGGCCGGCTCCGTCCAGTAGCGGTCGCGCTTCCACGGGTAGCGGGGCAGGGTCACGGGAGTGCCCGCGGGGTGCAGGGCGTCCCAGGCGATGCGGATGCCGAGGGTGTGCAACTGCGCCAGCGAGGCGGCGAAGCGCTCCGGCTCGTTCTC
This sequence comes from Streptomyces sp. NPDC052042, assembly GCF_044548345.1. Lineage (NCBI taxonomy): Bacteria > Bacillati > Actinomycetota > Actinomycetes > Kitasatosporales > Streptomycetaceae > Streptomyces > Streptomyces sp. NPDC052042. The sequence continues at coordinate 137,302 of NZ_JBIUBU010000004.1, forward strand.
CCGGCGGCGGATCGAGGGAAGGGTGCGTGCGGTGGTTCCCCGGCCGTGGAGGCATTCGCGGATGGAGTGGCCCAGCACCGGGTGGGGACCGATTTCCAGGAACAGACCGTAGCCGTCGTCGGCGAGCCGGTCCACGGCCGAGCGGAAGCGGACACGGTCGCGGACGTTCTTCCACCAGTACCCGGCGTCCAGTTCGGTGCCGTGTGCCGTGCCGTCCTGGCCGGTGAGGTACAGCGGAACGGTCGCCGGGCGCGGTTCGATCCCGGCCAGGGAGGCGAGCAGTTCGTCCTTGATCACCTCCATCCCCGCGCTGTGGTAGGGCACCTGTACGGTCAGGAACCTGGCGAAGACCTGCTCCGCCCGCAGTTCCTCCGCCAGTTCGGCGAGGGCGTCGTGTTCCCCGGCCAGGGTGACGGCCGAGGGGCTGTTGACCGCGGCCACGGACACCCGGTCCCCGTAGACGGCCGCCCGGGTCTGCGCCTCCTTCTCGGGAAGGCTCACGGCGAGCATGGTGCCGGTGCCGGTCAGCAGTTGCTGGAGCCGGCTGCGGTGGACGACGATCCGCACCGCGTCGTCCAGGGTGTAGACACCCGCCTCGTAGAAGGCGGCGATCTCGCCGGTGCTGTGACCGACCATGGCGTCGGGCCGCACGCCGTACCGGCGCCACATTGCCGCGAGCCCGATCTGGAGGGCGAAGTTGGCCGGCTGGGCCAGCCAGGTCTCGGCCATGCGTGAATCGGCCTCGTCGGCCGTCATCTCCTCGATCAGTGACCAGCCGGCGAGTTCGCGGACCGCGCGGTCGCAGCGGGTGACGGCCTCCCGGAACGCCTCGTCGCTCTGGAGCAGTTGGCGTCCCATGCCCCACCATTGGGGGCCCATTCCGGTGAAGACCCAGACCAGGCCGCACTGTTCGGCGTCGAGACGTCTGCCCTGGACGACCCGGGGATGGGGTTCGCCGCCGAGGAAGGCCGCGAGCCCCTCGTCCAGCTCGTCCGGTGAGGAGTAGACGACGCCGAGCCGGGTTTCGAGGTGCTGGCGCCGGGCGAGGGTGTACGCGAGATCGGGCAGCGACGCCGCCGGGCCTCGGGTGCCCGCCAGCTCGCGACGGATGCCCGCGGCCACGTCCGGCAGGGTGTCCGCGGTCTTCGCGCTGAGCGGGAGGATGTTCCAGGCGCGCTCCTCGCGCGCGGTGGGCGGGGCTTCCCGTTCGGGTGCCTCCTCCAGGACGACGTGCGCGTTGGTGCCGCCGAACCCGAAGGAGTTCACTCCGGCGCGTGCGGGGCCCTCGTGCGCGGGCCAGTCGGCCGGTTCGGTGGGGATACGGTACGGCGCGGAGGCGGCGTCCACGGCCGGGTTGATCCGTTCCAGGTTGATGTGGGGCGGGATCCGGCGGTGCTTGAGGCAGAGCACGGCCTTGATGAGCCCGGCGACGCCCGCGGCGGATTCGGTGTGCCCGATGTTGGTCTTGACCGACCCCACGTAGCACGCGTCACCCGGTCTGCGGCCCTCGGCCAGTGCCCGGCTCAGCGCGTTCGCCTCGATCGGGTCGCCGACCGGTGTCGAGGTGCCGTGCGCCTCCACGTACTGGAGGTCTCCGGGCGTGATGCCGGCTCCGGCGCAGACGCTCCGGATGAGCCGGACCTGGGCATCCGCGCTGGGCACGGTGATGCCGTTGGTGCGCCCGTCCTGGTTGACGCCCGTGCCGAGGATCACCGCGTGGACGGGATCGCCGTCCCGCAGGGCGTCGTCGAGGCGCTTGAGGGCGACCATGCCGACGCCCTCCGCGCGTACGTAGCCGTCGGCGGCCGCGTCGAACGTGCGGGAGCGGCCGCCGGAGGACAGGAACCCGCCCTTGGTCTCGGCGATGGTGTACTGGGGCGCCATGTGCAGCAGGACCCCGCCGGCCAGCGCGAGGTCGGTCTCACGGTGGTGCAGGCTCCGGCAGGCGAGGTGCACCGCGACCAGGGAGGAACTGCACGCCGTGTCGATCGACAGGCTGGGCCCCCGGAAGTCGAAGCAGTACGAGAGCCGGTTGGAGACCATCGTCATCATGGTGCCGGTGGCGGTGTGCGCGGCCAGCGAGCCGAAGTCCAGGTCGGAGAACTGGAGGATCTTGTAGTCGAGCGTGAACGCGCCGACGAAGACGGCCGTGTTGCTCCCGGCCAGCTCCGAGGGCCGCTGACCGCCGTCCTCCAGTGCCTCCCAGGCCACCTCCAGCAGCTTGCGCTGCTGCGGGTCCATGTGGTCGGCCTCGCGCGGGCTGATGCCGAAGAACCCGGGGTCGAACTCGTCGAATCCGTCGATGTATCCGCCCCGGCCGCCGACGAGGCGTCCGGGCTTGTCCTTGTGCCTGCTGGCCAGCGTCGTGACGTCGTAGCGGTCGGCCGGCGTCGGTGTGATGCAGTCCTTGCCCTCCATGAGGTTCTGCCAGTACGTGCGGTGGTCGGACGCACCGCCTGGGAGTCGGCAGCCCATGCCGATGATCGCTACTTTGTCGCGCACAGAGGAACTGTTCACGTCGGGCAAGGTCGTACTCCTCAAGTCGTGACGCCGGGCACGGCAGGGATCGGGAGGGCTGTCCGGGTGTCCGAGAGGGGCAAGAGCGGTCAGACGGGACCGGGCCCGGCTCTCTTCGTGCGACGCCAGGGGTGGAGAAGGGTGGTGGTGATCTCGCCGGTCGGCGGGAACGACGCGGGCTCGGCGAGTCCGATCGCGGCCGGTTCCCGGCCGGGCCGCCAGGTGTAGCTGTCGAAGAGGTGGTCCCAGATCGACAGGTCCGAGCCGTAGTGGCCCGCCTCCGACAGATCGGTGCTGTGGTGCAGGCGGTGCTGTTCGGGGCTGGCGAGGACGTGGTTGAGCCGGCCGATGCGTACGTCGATATTGGCGTGGACGAAATACCCCTGGGCGGCCACGAACAATCCCACGACGAGTACGGATTCACGCGAGAATCCGATCAGCGCCAGGGCCAGTTGGACAAAACCCTGGGCGATCACGATGTCCAGGATGTGATTGACGCCATTATTGGCGACATTGATCTTTTCCGGTACGTGATGCACTCCATGGAACCGCCATAATATCGGGTTCTTATGGCCGAGACGGTGCACGAGATAGCTCGCCAGTGAACCCGTCAGGAGAGCCGTCGGGATTTCCTCCCAGAGTGCGAGCACGGGCTCCTCGGGGGTCAGCGCGGAGACGGTCGCGGTGACCAGGTACTGGGCCAGGGCGCTGGACGCGATCGTGAGCAGGAAATAGACGCCGTACCAGCGCCATTCGTCGGCGTTCGGATGCCAGGATCGCTGATGGGGAATCAGCCGCTCGAGAGCGGTGAGATAGAAGACGGTACCGATCAGGAAGAGCGGGCTCACCCGGTCCGGCTCCCAGCCGAACCGCAGGGCCGCCGCCGCCACCGACACCACCGCGACCAGCAGGATCGGGTACGCCGACACCCTGAGCAGACCGCGCACCCGAGAGGTGGGGGAACCTTTCCCCGCTGCCGGACCGGCGCCGGTTTCCGGACCGCCACCGGGCATTGGCTCGCAATTCTCCATCCGCAGCACCTTCTTGAAAGACACACAGAAAATGCGCAGACCGCGAAAGAGGACTGACGACTTCCTGCGGGCACACGAGACCGGCGCACGGACGCCGGAGTTCACGTATGAGCCTTTGATTTCGAGAACAGTACGGATTGCTTCGCCACCCCCGCATCGCCGGGCAGGGAGGCCGAGCAGACCCGCTCCTGTTTCTTTCCCCTCCGGGCGCCGCCAACCGTCGGATTCCAGCCGCGTATCAGCGGGGCGAGCCATCACCGGGCAATCCACGCCTCGTTCACTCTTCAATGAAGCAGGCGGACCAGCCGGGCGGAATAGGAATAATTCACCCCACCCCAAGGGGGTTGATAATCATATGGATTACAGGCGTGCATTCATATTTTCTCATACGAGACGTGTGTTGCTTTTCATGGCCGGCCGGCCATGGACGATCCCGGGAAATGACGTACCGGACCGGAAACGGCGATGCGCCCGCCGGGCCCCCGCCCGCGCCTCCGGGGGACGACGCCCCCCTGGATCCGACGCCGCGACAGGCGCTGTCGGCACGCGCCCACAAGCGCGTCGGCCACCGGTGCGAGCCGGGCGGAGCGCCGGAGCCGCTGGTATTCCGGGGTGGCTCATAAGCACCGGAGCCGGGCGGGGCAAGCGCGACGGCGGGTGGGGCGGGGTTCCGGCGGGGGCGGGGCGACGTGCGCGTCACCTCACCGCGCAGCGGTCCGTCGCGGGCGCAGTGCGGTGGCCACGGCTTCCAGGACCTCGATGGGGCGCAGCAGGTCCGCATAGTCGATCGGAGCTCTGCCCGTGCGGGCCATCTCGAGGAACACTTCGAGACCCGGCACGCAGTAGTGCGCGTCCAGGGTGAGGGTCTGCTCCACCATGCCGTCCCGGGTGAACGTCATACCGTGGAACGGGATCTGACGGGTTTCGGTGGGCTTGACGAAGTTCACGACGACACGGGTGCCACCCGCCGTGAACGTGGCGGTGACGGTGGTGTCGGTGGTCTCCGTGCGGACGCCGGAGATCTCGCCGGGAGCGAGTCGGAGCGCGAGGTCCACCGGGTGGATTCCGTAGAAGAAGATCCCTCCGTGATCGCCGTCGGGATCGGCGGGCCCCGACATGACGACCGCATGCGGCCGTCCGGCGCGCGCGGTCCGGGCCGCCAGCGCCTCGGCGTCGGGAATCCAGCGCAGGGCCGAGGACGAGGTGAGTGGTGCGTCGTGCGCGAGCGCCGTGTCGATCATGGCCCGTGCGTCCTCGACGGTGCAGGCCAGCGGCTTGTCGACGAAGACCGGCAGTCCCTCGGCGAGGAAGGGGACCGCCTGCTCGCGGTGGCGCGCACCGTGCCGGTCCGCGACGATGACGGCGTCCACCATGCCGAGCAGGTCCGACGGCGCATCGACGATCGCCATCCCCGCGCCGGTGGACGCGAGCGTCTCGTTGCGTCGGCTGCGCCCGCCGCTGAGCGCCACGACGCGGGCGTCACCGCCCGCCCTCCGGACGTTGAGGTGGTCGACGATGTGGTCGACGTGGCTGTTCTCGGTTCCGACGATCCCAATGCGCATCGGGAGAGGCTACCTTCACGCCGCCGAACCGCACGCCCGGACTCCCCCGCTCACCGGGCGGCGGAATGCCGGAGCCCGCGGGCGCCGACAACTGGAGCGGGGCCGACGACGCCCCCGGCCCCGCCGGCGTCGTCAGCCGCCGAGGGCTCCTCGTCAGCGCAGCGGGCCGCCCGCGCGCAGCCAGCCGAGGAGGTCGTCCGTCACCAGGTCGCCGTTCGCCTCGATGTGTTCGTCGACCGCTCCGAGATCCAGGCGGTGGACGCGCGTCCGGTCCCGGCCGTGGCGGCGCATGAACAGCCCGCCTCCCCCGCTGTCGTCGCCGATCAGCACCCAGTGGGGCGCGTACCGCGCGACTTCGAAGGTCTCGTTGCGTTCCCCGATGAGGTCCGGTCCGTACACCAGGACACCGTTGTCGAGCAGGACGCCCGGCGTCGACCGCCACAGGCGGGCGATCGCGGGGTTGGGGCCCTCTCGGAGCCCGCGCGAGAGCGCCTCCTGGACGGTCAGGAAACCGGCGAAGGACTCCGCGACGGGGTACTCGCCACCGTCCGTTCCGTCCTGGCACACCACCGGATGTTCCCCGTCCCCGGCCCCGCCGTCCCGGTCGAGGGCGAAGAAGTAACTGTCACCGCAGTCGGGTTCGACGGCGAAGCACAGCCGGGTGCCGTCCAGCCGCCAGCCGGCGGTGATGGACTCGTACACGTCGTCGGCTGAATCGACCGGTATGACGCTCGCGATCTCCGCACGTCCGGCCCGGCCGCGCCCGTACTCCGCCAGCCACCACCGGTACGACGGCGGCAACGGCCCCACGCGTGCCTCGGCCTCACGGATCGCCGGCTCAGGGGTGGCGGCGGGTCCTCGGCCCGGCTCCGACACAGCGTCGATCATGTCCCGCAGTCGGGTCAGGTCAGGTCTCACGACGCGGAGTCTGCCAGGCCGCCGCACACACGTGCGCGACGGGTGACAGCGTTTCGGGGTCCGGGCGGACGAGGTCCGCGTGGTGCGCCGCGCTGCCCTGGCGGCCGCGGGGCGCGGCGTGTGCCAGACACCGTGTGCCGTGTGCTTCACCGTGCCCTACGGGTCGACGGTCCGCCCGCCGTGTACGCGGCCATCGCCTGCGCGTCGCCGGGCAGCCCGTAACCGCTCACGAGCATGGCGAAGTTGCCGAAGGGCCTCCCGTCCACCAGCCATGTTCCGGGCGACTGGGCGAGCACCCGGACCAGCCGTCGACCACGGTCGTCGAGGGCGGCGAACGGAACCTCACCGGGCGGGGCGCCCTCCGGGAACGCCAGTCCCAGAGCGGCCTGGACGACGGTCAGCGCCTCGGTACCGGAGATGTCCGGCAGCGAGGCCAGCAGAGCGGTGTACGTGTCGTCCGCGTGCGCGTCACCGAGCAGGCACAGCGACAGCGCGGCGTGTCCCCTTACGTCGCCGTCGAGGAACGGTACTTCGTCGCCCCGTTCTGCCTGCCCCGCGAGGCGGGACCGGAGCTCCTGAACGGCCCGGTGGCCCGCCTCGGGTCCGTTCAGCCGGACCAGTGCCGTGGCGGCGCCCCAGCGCACCAGTTCCCTGGTGTCGTCCAGGGCGGCGTGCAGCAGGGGCACGACCCGCTCCGATCCGGGTCCGGCGAGCAGGCCGACGGCGACCAGGGCGGTGGCGGCGACGACCGGGTCGGGGTCGTCGGCCAGGGGTATCAGCGGGGGCAGGGTGGCTGCTGCTTCCTCCGGGAACCAGGCCAGGGTGTGGGCGGCCGCCGTACGCAGGTCGGAGTCCTCGGCGCCGAGCAGGGCACGGACGATCGGCAGCCCGGCGCGCACGGCGTCATAGGCGGCCAGTTCGAAGAAGGCGTGCAGCCGGGTCTGCTCGTCGTCGGTGAGCTCGTCCAGGTACGCGTACAGCGGCGGTAGTTCGTCGTCGTCCTCCTCTTCCTCCTCGCCCTCTTCTTCCTCGTCGGCGTCCTCTTCGGGGCCGGGACGGGCGTCCGGCACATCCGGTCCCGCGGACATCCACGCCTCGGCATCCGCCAGGAGTTCCGGCCCGCCCTCGGCGGCCTCCCGGTGGGCGGCGATCGCGTATCCGGCGGGGAGGTGCGCGTCGTCGTAGCCGATCGCCAGAGCGGTCAGCAGTCCGAGGAGCGCCGGCCGCATCGGTGCCGAGGGATCGGCGACCAGTTCCAGGAGGAACGGCACGGCGGCGGCGCTGGCCTGGTAGCGGGTGCCCTGGTGGAAGATGTTCGCGTGCAGCTCACCGAGGGCGCTCTCCCGGACGGCGCGGTCGGCGGAGCGCAGTGCGCGGATCTGCTCGGGCACGTCGGTGGCGCGACCGTAGGCGTGGGTCAGATTCGCCCAGTCCAGGGCGTCGAGTGTCACAAACACTCCATCAGCGTGGCACACGGCCTGACCGCGAGCGCCGCAAGCACCGCAGAACCGTCGGGGTCCTGGACCCGGAGGGCTCGGCCGGAACACACGCACGAAGCGGACCGGCCACGGCCGAGGTCGCGGGTGAAGGCGTTCCACGGCTCCGCTGCCCGGCCGCTGTGCGGCTTCACGGGGTGTGGACGATGCCAGGTCCGCGGGGATCTGCCGGGACCTCAGTCGCGGCATCACCCTTCGTGTCCGGGTGCGGTCGACCGTCTCACCGGGATCGGGCACCTGGTATGGACATGACCAATTCCTCGGGCTAGCCTCGAACTTGGTCTAGACCTAATGCCTCTTCGGGTCATGTTCGCTGGTCTCGGCCCCGGTTGACGGAGCGTCCGCTCCTCTCCCGGTCCCGCAGCGCCCCCACCTCCCTCAGGAGCGAAGCATGCGCAGAAGGATCACCTCGTTACTGCTCGGGCTCGGCATCGCCGGGGCTTCCCTCGTCGCCACCGCCGGCACCGCCCAGAGCCACGGCTACACCGACGCTCCCATCAGCCGCCAGCAGCTGTGCGGCAACGGCACCGTGCGCAACTGCGGACAGATCCAGTGGGAGCCGCCGAGTGTCGAGGGACCGAAGGGCTTCCCCGCCCGCGGTCCGGTCGACGGCACGATCTGTGCCGGCGGCATCGGCCGCTTCTCCGAGCTCGACGACCCGCGCGGCGGCAACTGGCCCGCGACCAAGATCACCGGCGGGCAGGACTACACCTTCCGCTGGCGGATCAGCGCGCGGCACGCCACGACCGACTTCCGCTACTACATCACCAAGGACGGCTACGACCCCGCCAGGCCCCTCACCCGGGCCGACCTGGAGCCCCAGCCGTTCCTGACCGTGCCCTTCGGCGGCCGTCTGCCGGGCGCCACGGAGAGCCACTCCGGAGTCCTGCCGCAGAAGTCGGGCAAGCACCTGATCCTGGGCGTCTGGACGATCGCCGACACCGGCAACGCCTTCTACGCCTGCTCGGACGTGACCTTCTGAGCCGTGCCCGCGTCCGCACACGCACCGGTTCGCGCCGCACGTCGCGCGGGCCGGTGCGCCGGATGCCGCTCCGGGCGCCGGAACGGTGCACGGGGCAGGTCCGCGCGGGCCGGCACATGGCACCGGACCGGGCACCCCCGGGGCCGGCCTCACACATCCCGCGAGGGCGGAGCCGGGCGCGAGGTGCGGAGCGGGGCCGGGCGGCCATTCGACCGCGTCGAGCCGTCCGGCCGGACGGTGACGAGGGCGATGCCCGCACAGCACACGGCGAGGAGCAGCAGTTCGATGGCCGACGGCGCGGGCGCGGTGCGCAGCGCCCAGTCGCCGAGGCGCACGGTGAACGGCACGGCCAGTTGGACCGCCGCCGTGACGACGGGCCCGCGCCGCAGGATGAGCCGGTGCTGCACGACGTAGGCGGGGGCGTAGACCGCCGCTCCGAGCAGCGCGATGCCACCGGTCGCGGCCATCGTCGGAGGGTGGCCGAGCAGCGCGGGCAGGGACATGGGAAGGAGCAGGCACGTGGCGGCGGCGAGCAGTACGGGAAGCACGGCGAGCGGCGGCAGGACCGCGAGCCGCCGCCGGTACAGGTAGCCGTAGACCGCGAAGCCCGCCGTCGCGGCTCCCGCCAGCAGGAGGCCCGCCCCGTCCACGTGTCCCGCGTCCGCTCCGAGTAACGCGTACCCGGTCGCCGCCGCGCACGCCAGGACCGCCCCGGCCGCCCCGCGCGCCCCGGGCCGCTCGCCGAAGAACATCGCGCCCACCACCACCGACACGACGGGCATCAGCGCGACGACGAGGTTGGTCAGCGAGGTGCCGATGCGCGGGATGGCGAGCAGGGTACCGGCCGCGTACCCGGCGAATCCGAGCAGGCCCAGCAGCCATACGGTGCCCGGCCGCGCGGCGGTCCGGCGCAGGGCGTCCCTGCCGTCCGGGCGGGACGCGGCGACGGCGGTGAGCGCCACACAGCACACCGCGGTGCGGCCCACGGCGACGATCAGCGGATCGGTCCCGGTGACCAGGGCACCGGAGAGCAGCCAGGTACCGGCGAGCAGCGAAACGAGGACGACCGGCACGGCACCACCTTTCGCGGGCGGCTCAGGGGCGGCGGGGCGGGGTGCGGGACGGCACGGGCGGTGAACCGTCTGGAGCGCGTGGCCCGACCGTCGTCGGATGCTCGCGCCCACGGACCGCGGTGGCCCTCCGCCGCCGGGGAGAGCCGGGTCCCGCGCCCGGCGGCCCATCATGGTGCGCCGTACGGGGGCGCGTCCACCGCCCCCCCGGATGCGGCGACGGCCACCGCCCGGGACGTCTGTCCGGGGCGACGGCCGTCGTCACGCCGTGGTGGGGCCGGGCCGGTCGGCTCGTGCGGCCGGGCCGGGCCATCCGGTCAGGAGTGGGCGTCCTCCGGGATGCTGACCAGCCAGCGGGTCTGAGCGCGGGGCCGCAGGTACAGGGCCCAGTAGAGGGTGGCGACCGCGGTGATGCCGCCGGTCCACAGCAGGTACTGGGCCTCCTGCTGGGTCAGGATGTACGCGAGCACGGCGATGAGCAGCACGGGGACGGCCGGCCACAGCGGCATCCGCCAGGCCGGGGCGTCGCGGTGCGCGCCGCGGCGGCAGAGCAGGGCGGCCACCGCGACCAGCAGGTACATGCCCGTGACGGAGACTCCGGTGACGCCGTACAGGGTGTCCAGGTTGACGAAGCAGAGCGCCGCACCGGGGATGCCGACGACCAGCGTCGCGACCCACGGGGAGCCGAACCGGCCGAGCCGGGACAGCGCGCCGTTGACCGGTTCGGGCCAGGCCTTGTCCCGGGCCGAGGCGAACAGGACCCGCGAGTTCTGGATGACCATCACGATGCCCGCGTTGATGATGGCGAGGGCCACACAGAGGCTGACGAACGTGCCGACGGCCGAGTTGGACCAGGCGGCGACCATCGTGTTGAGGTCGCCGGAGGTGAGCGCCGCGAGGTCCGGGGCACCGAGCGTGATGGCGATGACGGGGACGAGGATGACCGCCGAGGAGATGGCGAGGGTGGCCAGCACGGTGCGGGCCACGTTGCGGCGCGGGTTCTCCAGCTCCTCCGAGAGGTAGACGGCCGTGGAGAAGCCCTGGGTGATGAAGAGGGCGATCGCGAGTCCCGAGACCACCATCATCGCGGTGACCGTGGAGGTCGTACCGTTCGACGAGGCGACCTGGCCGTGCACCAGGGCCGAGGCCCCGCGCTCGGAGTGCGCGAAGCCGAGTACGGCGACGACGGCCGCGGCGATCACTTCGAGGACGAGGAAGATCCCGGTGATCCAGGCGTTGGCCCGCAGGTCCAGCAGACCGGCGAGGGTGGCCAGCAGCATGACGCCGGCGCCCGCGACGGAGGCCGGGATGTGCACCACCGGGGCGAGGTAGTCGGCCGTGCCCATGGCGATGACGGGCGGCACGATCATCACGACCAGCAGCGACAGCACGAAGACGAGCCATCCGGCCAGCCGCCCCGCCATGGTCGACACCATCGCGTACTCGCCCCCGGCGCTCGGGATCAGGGTGCCCAGTTCCGAGTAGCAGAAGGCGACCGCGATGCAGAGCAGGGAGCCGATGGCGATGGTGAGGGCGGTGTAGGTGCCGAGGCTGGAGAACAGGTCCGGTACGACCACGAAGAGGGTCGAGGCGGGCGTCACGCAGGACAGCGTGAGCAGTGTTCCGCCCACGACGCCGATGGAACGCTTGAGCTTCTGCGGGGTGGGGCCGGTCGCCGGCGCGAGCGCCTGGGGAGCGCTGAGCGTTTCGGTCATCGTGCATTTCCGATCAACAGATGCGAGGTGTGAGCACGGGAGCGGTATCGCCTCCAGACGAGGACGTGGTGAGTGGTTTCATCGCTCCCAGCGCGACATGCAATCCTGACGAGTTCCGTAGGTCAAGAGCTATTTACCTTCGGAATTCGTTGTTTTGGAGCAACGATTCAACGGTTCGATGTTAAAAGTGCGTCAAACTGCGGGAGTTCGGAGGGTGCGGGAACCGCAGCCGGCCCGGAAGGAAAGTTCCGCGCGTTTCGCATGGCGGACCGGGGGCAGCGCCCCGGAGCGCCCCGGAGCCGTCCGCGCGCGGGCCGTAACCCCTGGCGACGTGGCATGCACGGTCGGGCACACAGGTTCCCACGAGTCGCGCATCCGCGGACCCGGTGCCAGCCTGGACACATGGCTTGGGCGTCATGGACGACTCGTGGTGTGTTCTCGGGGCACGGCGGCGTGCTCACGGACGAGGTCGGCGTCCTGACCGGGGACCTGACCGTGCACACGACCTGGGCCGACGACACGGCTCAGGTGACCGTGCAGTACACGGGTGCGATCGACTGGTTCACCATGTCGGGCAGCCCCGTGCCCTGTCGTTCGGAGGAGGACAGCCGGCGCCTCCACGACGCGGCGGTGCACTCCGTCCGGGAGGGCTCGGCGGCGACGGTCCCCAGACCGCCGCTGCGGCGGCCGGAACGGCCGACGGGCAGCACCCTGGAGTGACCACGGGCGAGGCAGGCCCCGCCCGGCGGGCGGTGCGACGGGGGCCCGGTACGAGACGGGATGCGCCCCCACGGGGAGCCGTGCGGCTTCCCGAGGGGCGCATCCCGTCGTGTTCCCGGCCGGCGACCGGGCCGGTGCCGGTGTGCGTCAGTAGGCGCCGAAGACGTTGTCGATGGAGCCGTACTTGTCCGCGGCGTAGTTGCACGCGGCGGTGATGTTGGCGACCGGGTCGTAGCTGTCGAACACGGTGCCGGGCACATGGTAGGCACGGAACGTCGGGTCGATGACCTGGAGCAGACCCTTGGACGGCGTTCCGGCGACGGCGTTCGAGTCCCAGTTGTTGATGGCCCGGGGGTTGCCGGAGGACTCGCGGATGACGTTGCGGTGGATGCCGTCGTAGCTGCCGGGAATTCCATGCTTGGCCATGATGGCGAGCGATTCCCTGATCCAGCCGTCCAGGTTGTTCGAGTACGAGACCGGTGCGGCGGTGACGGTCGCGGACGAGGCACCGGAGGCGCCGGCGGCGGCCTTCGAGCCGGACTGGGCGCCTACGGCCAGCTCCATTCCGGGGTGGATCAGGGAGGGGTCGCTCCCGATGGTCTCCCGGTTGGCCTCGTACAGCTTCTGCCAGCCGCCCTTGAGGGAGTAGCTCTGCGCGATCTTGGAGAGGGTCTCTCCGGAGATCACGGAATGCGTGACGGTCGCGGCCTTCTGCGGGGAAACGCTGGTGCTCACGGCGGTCGACACCGCAGCCTTTCCGGTGGTGGCCTGAGTCGGAGCGGCCTCGGCGAAACCCGCTCCGATCAGCGGAAGCACCAGGGCGACACCGGCCGCGGCGACGATGCCACGGGTCAGCGAAGTGGACGAACGGCGACGGCGCGTGCCCTTTGCGGTCATGGTGAATTCCTCTCCGTCGCCTGCGAGGTGAGCTGTCGGGTTCAGACTGGAGATGTCTGGTCGCACGGGAATGCGACTTCACCCCGAGCCGTTCCGTATACCGGACCGGCGGCCTACCTGGTTCCCCCGCTCCTGCCGTCATGAGTGGTCGGTTTCTCGGACGGCGGCAGGATTCGGCGTTCCGTCCGGATTGACGGTGACCGTAGGCGAGAAAAGCGGAACGGAACAAGCCCTCATTTTTTGATCACAATTGATTCACTTGATCAATTCACGTAATTCTTAGTAACCCAGCTCACAGCGCGAACCCACTCCCCCTTGTGCGACAAGGGGAGCCAGGGCACGGCCCGGCTTTCCGGAAGGCTTGTGAGTGACTCACGCCACGAAGTGACAAAAGGGGCATTCCGCCTGGAGGCCAAACTCCCCAACATGCACCTAAGTCATTTTTTAGTTACCAAATTTGCAATTCGCTTCATACGCTCCCAAATTGGACATTTCACTCGTCCGGAGATAGCGAGCAGAGCTCTCGGGACGGCCCGGCACGCCCCCCGTCCGTGACTCACGGCCGCCTCGGCCGGTGAAAACGCGCAGGTCCGGGGGCCGGCGAGGGTACGGGGCACGGCGGCACCCAACGGGCCTCACTCCCTCCCTCACGCCGCCGGCGCACCTCGCGCAGACGGGCGGGCGAGGCCCGGAGGTCGGCCAGGGCGCGCGGAGCGGGGCGCCGTCGAGGGCGGCAGCCGTATGGCCCCGACGCCGCCCGCCGGACAACAGCGTCCCGCCGCCGTCCGGCGGGCACGCCTCCGGGTCCGAGCGCAAAGACGCGGCTGGTGAGTGCTCCCTGCCGACGGCCGCCCACCACGGCGTCGAGGCTCTCGTGCGCAGTCGCGGCCGTATGCGCGCCAATGGCGGATGCCTCTCCTCGCGCCGCACGACACCAGCCCCCCACCCTTCCGAGACCGGCCCGGCGTCATGTCGAGCACCCGCGCCTCGGGTCGCACGACACCCGCCCCGGGCGTCGTCCGCACCGTCGGGCACGTCGGGTCCCGCCTTCACACCAATGCCTCGCCCTCACACCAACGCCTCGCCATCGCAGGCGGAAGCGGAACCATGCATCTACGCTCATTTCTGGATCAATGCCGCCGACGGCCCGTGCCCTGACAGGAAGCGAGAACCCCATGCAGCGGCGCGTGTTGTCGGGCCTGGGCGGGGAACTCGCGGCGGAATTCGTCGGAACGATGGTTCTCGTCCTCTTCGGCTGCGGCGTGGTGGCCCAGGTCGCGGCCGGCGGTGCGCTGACCGAACCGCCGGGCGGACTCGGTAACCACGACAGCATCGCCTGGGCCTGGGGGCTCGGTGTCACGCTGGGCGTCTATGTGGCGGGGCGGCTGAGCGGTGCTCATCTCAACCCTGCCGTGACGCTCTCGCTCGCGGTGTTCAAGGATTTCCCCTGGAAGAAGGTCGCGCCCTATTCCCTCGCGCAACTCGCCGGAGCCTTCGTCGCCGCACTGGTGGTGCGCTGGAATTACACCGAAGCACTGGCGAGGGTGGATCCCGGACACACCATCAAGACGCAAGCGGTCTTCTCCACTCTGCCCGCCAACGGCAATACCGCGCTTCCTGTCACCGAATGGGGAGCACTACGGGACCAGATCATCGGCACCGCCATTCTGATACTGCTGATCCTCGCGGTCACGGATGTACTCAATACGGCGCCGGGCGCCAATATGGGGCCATTCGTGGTGGGGCTGATCGTGGTGGCCATCGGCATGGCGTACGGAACCAATGCCGGATACGCGATCAATCCCGCTCGCGACCTCGGGCCCAGACTTGCGAGTTTTCTGACGGGTTATGGGAACGCATGGCGGGACCAGTACGGGAATTTCTACTTCTGGGTGCCGATCGTGGGGCCGCTCGTGGGCGGTCCGCTCGGCGCCTTCCTCTACAAGTACCTCGTCGGTCGCTTCATCCCGGCCGCGGAACCGGAGCCGGAGGGCCGCGTCCCCGTGCCGCCGGAGGGATGACGGCCGGCTCCCGGGCATCGGGCGCGGAATCAGGAGAGGCAGCACGCCATGGCGGACTTCATCGGCGCATTGGACCAAGGCACCACCAGCACCCGCTTCATGATCTTCGATCACGATGGGAAGGAGGTGGCCAAGCACCAGTTGGAGCACGAGCAGATCCTGCCCCGCCCCGGCTGGGTGGAGCACGACCCGATCGAGATCTGGGAGCGCACCAGCTCCGTGATGCAGAACGCGCTGCGGACCGGCGGACTCGATGCCCAGGACCTCGACGCCGTCGGCATCACCAACCAGCGCGAGACGACCGTCGTCTGGGATCCCCGCAACGGCCGCCCGTACTGCAACGCCATCGTGTGGCAGGACACCCGCACCGACGCCATTGCCCAGGCACTGGAGAACGACGGATACGGCGAGGTGATCCGGCACAAGTCGGGTCTGCCGCCCGCCACCTACTTCTCCGGAGGGAAGATCAGGTGGATCCTCGATCACATCGAGGGCGTCAGGGCGGCCGCGGAACGCGGGCACGCGCTCTTCGGGACCACGGACTCCTGGGTGTTGTGGAACCTCACCGGCGGTCCCGAGGGCGGCATCCACGCCACCGACGTGACCAACGCGAGCCGGACGATGCTGATGAATCTGGAGACGCTCGACTGGGACGACGAGCTGCTGGACATCTTCGGCATCCCCCGCAGGATGCTGCCGGCCATCAACCCGTCGTCCGACCCGGACGCGTACGGCCGCACCTGCACCTCACCGCCGTTGCGGGCCGCGATCCCGGTGACCGGGGTGCTCGGCGACCAGCACGCGGCCACCGTGGGACAGGTGTGCTTCGAGCCCGGCGAGGCGAAGAACACGTACGGCACGGGCAACTTCCTCGTTCTCAACACCGGTACGGAGCCGGTCCGGTCGTGGCACGGGCTGCTCACCACCGTCGCGTACCGGTTCGGGAAGAGTCCCGCGGTCTACGCCCTGGAGGGCTCGATCGCGGTCACCGGATCCGCCGTGCAGTGGCTGCGGGACCAGATGAAGATCATCGGCGAGGCGGCGGAGAGCGAATGGCTCGCCCGTACCGTCGAGGACAGCGGAGGCGTGTACTTCGTGCCCGCGTTCTCGGGGCTCTTCGCCCCGTACTGGCGCTCGGACGCGCGCGGCGCGATCGTCGGGCTGGCCCGCTACCACACCCATGCCCATCTGGCCCGAGCCACGCTGGAGTCCATCTGCTACCAGAGCCGTGACGTGGTCGAGGCGATGGAACGGGACTCCGGTGTCCACCTCGACGTGCTCAAGGTCGACGGCGGCGTCACCGCCAACGACCTGTGCATGCAGATCCAGGCGGATGTCCTCGGCGTGCCCGTCAGCCGCCCGGTCGTCACCGAGACGACCGCGCTGGGAGCCGCGTACGCGGCGGGCCTGGCCACCGGATTCTGGCGCGACGTCGGTGAGTTGCGGGGGCACTGGCAGGAGTCGAGGCGCTGGGAGCCGCGGTGGGACGACGAGCGGCGCGCGGAGGGGTACGAGAACTGGCGGCGGGCGGTCGAGCGCACCCTCGACTGGGTCAGGGTGGGCTGACCGCCCCTCGGCCGCCCCGGCCGGCGTGTCGCCGCACCGGACCGCACGTGTCGCGGCGGGGCGCGCGCCGACCAGCACATCGGCGTCGCGGGGCCGGCCACGGGGCCCCGAACCCAGACGGCCCGGACCGCACGGGCACGGCACACCCGGGTCGTCGCCGGCCGACGGGGCCTGCTGCGGCCTCGTGGACGGCGCCCGGCGGGAGTACGGTGGCATCGGCAGGCCGGGGCCCGCCGCACGGGCGGGGCCGGGCCGCGAGGCACGATCCGCCGCGCCGACGCTCGGATCCCGCACAGAGGTGGAGGGACGCGTTCATGGACCCGCACGGCATGCACCGGCTCGGTACGGGCCGGTTCCCCGAGAACCGACAGGACGTGGCGAAGTGTCTGCCGCCGGTCCGGCGCGCATCGGCGGTTCCCTGCCGCGGAGCAACGCGGTGAGCGCGCCCGAGGCGCCCGCGGTGGAGCTCACGCCCGCAGCCGCCGACCTGCTTCGGCGACTGCGCGCGGCCCACGGCCCGCTGATGTTCCACCAGTCGGGCGGCTGCTGCGACGGCAGCGCTCCCATGTGCTACCGGGACGGCGAGTTCCGTACCGGCGGCTCCGATGTGCTGCTGGCCTCGCTCCGGGTGGACGGGGTGGCGGAGAGCATCCCGTTCTGGATCTCGCGGAGTCAGTCCGAGGTGTGGGCGCACACCCGGCTGGTCGTCGATGTGGTGGAGGGGCGGGGCAGCGGGTTCTCGCTGGAGGCTCCGGAGGGTGTGCGGTTCCTGATCCGTTCCCGGCTCGTCGCTCCGTGAATCCGCGGCGAAGTTCCGGCGCGGTCGCGGTCGACGTGCGCGGCTGCGTCCGCCCGTCCGGCCTGGTCGAGGCGTTCCCCATGACCGTCCACGTCCGCGATGTCGTCGGTGTCATGCGGGCGCTCGGAGCACGGACGGCGGCTGTCGCCGGTGTGGCCGTCAGGGCCCCAGGCTGCTGACCACGTCGGCCGTGGCCGTCAGGCCCTCCTGAATGGTCGGCGCCATGCTCGAACCCGCGAGGAAGAACCCGAGCAGGGCGCAGGCCAGCGCGTGCGAGATCTTCAGTCCCCCGTTGCGGAAGAAGATCACCACAAGGATCAGCAGAAACATCACCAGTGAGATCGAAATAACCATGGTCAGCCTCCTCCGCCGCGCCGGAATGCGGCATTCGGCCGCCAGTGTGGCGCAGTGGGGAGGCCATCCGGCGGACTGGCGTGTCCGCCATCCGGGTGTTGTCCGGCGGTCGCGTTCCGGGCGCGGTGCGGCCGGAACGGTCGGCGGGCGGCCGTGGGGGCGACGGACCTCGGCGCCGCGAACCGGCACCGCGGCACGCCCTGCCGTGTGCGCCGGTTCGCTCACCCGGCCCGGCGCGCGGTCTCCCGGGGTTCCGGGGCCGCCGGCCCGAAGGCACAGACCTCCGACCAGCCGACCGTACGGTCGCACCAGCGTTCCAGCAGGACCCGGTCGTGGCCCACGACCAGCAGCCCGGCCCCGGACTCGTGCCGGTACGCCTCGACGACGGCGACCAGTGCGGCGGTCGTCGAGGCGTCCAGCATCGCCGTCATCTCGTCGCAGATCAGCCAGCGCGGGCGGAGCACCAGCGCCCGGGCCAGGCAGGCGCGTTGCAGTTGGCCGTCGCTCACCGCGTGCGGACGGCGGTCCAGCAGTTCGGCGGTGAGCCCGACGGTCGGCGCCAGTTCGGCCACCCGGTCCGTCACCTCGGCACGCCGGCCCGTCGCCCGCAGGGGCTGGGCGATGAGTTCGCGCAGGCTGAGCCGGGGGTCGGCGGAGAGCCGGGGCTGCTGGAACACGACGCCGATCGCGGTCCGCTGCTCCCGCGGGGCGCGGTGGCGCCAGCCGCGTACCAGGCTGCCGTCGAGGGTGAGCGTGCCCGCGTCCGGCTGGTGCAGCAGGGCGGCGACCCTGGCCAGGGTCGACTTGCCGCAGCCGCTGGGCCCGAGGAGCCCGACGGACTCCCCCGGCGCGATGGTCAGCGAGGCATCACGGACCACGGGGTCGAGGCGGTCGTATCCGGCGGTGATACGGGTGAGTTCAAGCACGGGCGGACTCCTCCGCGTCCGCCGGCACACCGTGGTGGCAGGCGAGACGGCCGTCGAACGGGGGTGGAACGGAGCAGCGGTCGTCGGCTCGCGGGCAACGGGCCGCGAACGCGCAGCCTTCGGGGAGCGCCCCGAGTTCCGGGGGCATTCCGGGGATGGGGGCGAATTCGCGCTCCGGAAGTGCGTCGAGGAGGCCGCGGGCGTACGGGTGGCGTGGCCCTGGCTTCCCGAAGAACCCCTCCGCGTCGGCGAGTTCGACGATGCGGCCCGCGTACATGACGGCGACGCGGTCGGCGATCCGCTCGGCCGCCGCGAGGTCGTGGGTGATGATCAGCAGCGCCCGGCCGCCGTCGGTGTGGCGGCGCAGTTCGTCCACGGTCCGCTCGACCAGGTCGCGGTCGAGTCCGGTGGTCGGTTCGTCGGCCAGGAGCAGGGGCGCGTCGCCGATCAGGGCGAGCGCGGTGGCGGCGCGCTGGGCGAGGCCGCCGGAGAGTTCGTGCGGGTGGCGGTCGAGGTGGTCGACGGGGAACGCGGCACGTTCGGCGGCCCGTTCCGCGGCGGCGCGCAGCTCCGGTTTGCGGGTGCCGGTCAGCTCGCGGAGGGTCTCCTCCAGTTGGGCCCGGACGGTGCGGACCGGGGTGAGGTGGGCCGCCGGGCTCTGCGGGACGAGTCCGACGCGGCGGCCCCGCACGGTGCGGGCGAGGGTCTTCTCATCGGCGGTGAGGAGGTCGGTGCCGTCCTGGAGCACCGCCGAGCCGGCGGTCTCCGCGTTGCCGGGGAGCAGGCCCAGCAGTGCGGAGGCGAGGACGGACTTGCCGCAGCCGCTCTCGCCGACCAGGGCGAGGCACTCCCCCGCGGCGAGGTCGAAGTGTGCGTCGGTGACGGCAGCGACGTGCCGGCCACCCCGCATCCGGAAGCGGACGGTCAGCCCGCGGACGGAGAGGGCCGGGGCTGCGGTGTCCGGGACCGGCGGTCGCGAGGTGGTCGTCACAGCATCAGCTCCGATCGGCGGCGCGGGTTGATCCGTTCCCGCCAGGCACCGGCGAGGCCCGCCAGCGCGAGGGTCGGGACGATCAGGAAGAGGCCGGGGAAGAGCGTCGGCCACCAGTCCCCCGCGAGCAGCGAACCGCGCGCCGTCTGCACGAGGTTGCCCAGGCTCGCCTGGTGCGTGGGCAGTCCCAGCCCGAGGAACGAGAGGGCGGACTCGTGCCACATGGCGTGCGGCACCATCAGCACCGCGGCGAGGCCCGCCTGCGGCAGCACCGCGGGCAGCAGGTGCCGCACGACGACCCGGCTCCGCGAGGCGCCTCCGGAGATCGCCGCGTCGATGAACGGCCGGGAACGCAGCGACAGCACCTCGGAGCGGACGATGCGCGCGGTGGACAGCCAGTGGGTGAGGGCGATGGAGACGATGACCGGGCCGACGCCGGGCCGGAACATGGCCACGATGAAGATGCCCAGCAGCAGGTGCGGTACGGAGGAGAAGGTGTCCACGAGCCGCATGACGAGCCGGTCGACCCAGCCGCCGGACGCGGCGGCGAGCGCGCCGACGGCGGTGCCGACGACGGTGGCGGTGAGGCCGGCGACGACGCCGACGAGCAGCGAGACGCGCAGCCCGTAGACGCAGCGCAGCAGCAGGTCGCGGCCGACGTCGTCGGTGCCGAACGGATGCTCCCAGGACGGCGGCCGGAGCCGGGCCGACAGGTCGACGGCCTGCTGGTCGAGCTGGACCAGCGGGGGGACGAGGAGGACGGCCAGCAGCACCGCGGCCATGATCCCGGCGGAGGAGTAGAGCCGGACGCGGCGGCTGGTGCGGCGCGTGGTTCCGAGAAGGGTCTCAGCCATCGAAACCCACTCTCGGGTCGGCGAGCGCGTACAGCACATCGGACAGCAGGTTGCCCAGCACGACCGCCGCGGTGGCGAGCACCGTGAGTGCGGCGAGCAGCGGGAAGTCGACGGAGGTGGCGGCCTGCACGGTGGCAGCGGCGATGCCCGGCCAGCTGAAGACCGTCTCGACGAGCAGGGCACCGGTGATCAGTTCGGGGACGCGGGAGCCGATGAGGGTGAGCATGGGCAGCATCCCCGAGCGCAGCGCGTGGCCGAGGAGCACGGTGCGTTCACGCAGTCCGCGGGCGCGGGCACCGCGCACCGGATCCTCGTCGAGCGCGTCGGCGACGCCCTGGCGCACATAGAGGAAGAACCACGGCAGCTGCGAGATTCCGAGCACGGCCGCGGGGAGCACCAGATGGGTGGCGACCTCGCCGAAGGTGATCGTGTCGCTGGCCGCGTCGGTGAGGCCGCCGGCCGGCAGCGCGCCGATCTTCACGGCGAAGAACCAGATGGCGAGCAGTCCCAGCCAGAACGCCGGGGCTGCTTCGAGGGTGTACGCGGCGGCGGACACGCAGCGGTCGAGCAGGCCACCGGGGCGACGGGCGGCGAGTACGCCCAGGCCCGTGCCGAGCACGACGGCGACGAGGAAGGCGGTCCCGGCGAGCAACACGGACCAGCCGAGGCGTTCGCCGATGACGTCGGCGACGGGCTGGCGCATCACGCTGGAGTCGCCGAGGTCGCCCTGGAGCGCGGCGGTCAGCCAGTTCCACCAGCGGAGCACCAGCGGCTGGTCGACGCCCAGGTTGGCGCGCAGCTGATCGAGGTTCTCCTGCGACGCGGTGAGCCCGGCGGTACCCGCGTACGCCTTGACGGGGTCGAAGGGGGAGGCGGCGGCGACGGCGAAGACGCCGAACGTCACCGCGACGAGGACGGGGACGGCGAGCAGTGCCCGCCGTCCCACCATCCTGCCCATCGGCCCCCAGGGGAGGCGGTGTTTCACTTCTTCGGCGTCCAGTCCTCGACGTTCCACCAGGGGCCGGTGGCCAGGCCGTGGTCGTGCGGCTCGATCTGGTTGGTGAGCGGGCCGAAGCGGTCCTTCACGACGTAGAGGTGGTCGATGTGGGTGAGGAAGGTGTAGCCGGGGTCCTTCACCAGTTCGCGCTGGATGGTGTCGTAGGCGGCCTTGCGCGTGGCCTTGTCACCGCTCCTGCGGCCCTGTTCGAGGGCCTTGTCGATCGTCTTGTTCTCGTACCAGGCCATGTTGTTGAAACCCTCGCCCGCCAGGGAGGACTTCAGCATGGAGTACTGGTCGAAGTCGGGGTCGGCGGGCGATCCGCCGCCGGCGAGGACCGCGTCCTGCCTCATCCGGGGCTCGATGACCTCCCAGGTGCCGGCGTCGGTGGTGATGTCGATGCCGGCCTTCTTGGCGTCGGAGGCGTAGGCGAGCGCGTGGTCCTGGCGGAGCTTGTCACCGCTGAGGTACCAGAGCGGGAACGCGGCACGCACGCCGTCCTTGACGCGGATGCCGTCCTTGCCGGGCTTCCATCCGGCGTCGTCGAGGATCTTCTTCGCGGCGGCCAGGTCGTGGGAGCGTTCGGTGCCCTTGGTGAACCACTCGCTGTCGGTGGGGACGGGCCCGTAGGCGGGCTTGCCCTCGCCGTTGAGGATGGAGTCGACCATGGCCTGCCGGTCGACGGCGAGGTCCAGGGCCCGCCGGATGGCGTTGTCGCGCGTGACCTTGTTGTGGGTGGGCAGGGTCACCGTGCGGTAGTCGTAGGTGGTGGCGGCGTACGTCTTCATGCCGCTTTCCTTGGCGAAGCCCTTGGCCAGGTTGGGCGGCAGGATGGCGCCGTCGAGTTCGCCGGAGCGCAGCCGGGTGGCGCGCACGTCGTCGTCCTTGATGATCACCATGGTGAACTTCTTCACCTTCGGCGCGCCGCCCCAGTAGTCGGGGTTGGCGCGGAAGCTCAGCTTCTCGCCCTTGGACCACTTGGTCAGGACATAGGGCCCGGTGCCGACGGGGCGGGTGGTGAAGGCGCCGTTGTTGACGTCCTGCCCGGCCGCGACGTGTTCGGGGGCGATGGGCAGGACGGTGCGCTGGGCGAAGGGCGCGTAGGGGTACTTGAGGTGGAAGACGACGGTGTCGTCACCGGCCGCCTCGACGCTCTTCAGGGCGTCGAGTTCGGAGCGGGAGGCGTTGTTGGTCTTCGGGTCCAGGATGGTGCGGTAGGTGAAGACGACGTCCTTGGCGCCGAAGGGCTTGCCGTCGCTGAACTTCACGCCCTTGCGGAGCTTGTACGTGTACGTGAGCCCGTCGGCGCTCACCTCGGGCAGGGCGGAGGCCAGCGCGGGGCGCAGCTCCATGTCCGCGTCGAGGGTGAGCAGCCCGTCGAATATCTTGGAGTTGCCGTCCTTGCCGTAGCCGAGGAGCGGACTGAGGCTGTCGGGCTCGTAGGCGATGCCGACCACCGCCGATTCGCCCGCCCCCGAGCCGGAGGCGCCGCTGTCCGGGCCACTCGGCTTCGAGCAGGCCGCCGCGGACAGCGACAGCGCGGTCGCCAGTGTCACGGCGACCGCTCCCCGTATCGATCGGCCCGTCATACTCTGCACACCCCTTGTTGAAGATCGACTGTTATTGCGAATCCATCGCAATTAAACAGCAGGTAAAGGGGTGCGCGGTACCCGGCCCCGGCGCCGGACGGGCGGGGTGGAGGCGCGTGGCCCGCGCCTCCACCCGACCCCCGCCGCTGTCACGGGCCGCTCGTCCCGGCCGGTCACGGGGCGGGTTCCTCCCACCGACCCGGTGACGGCGTCGGCGTCGCGTCCGCCGGTGAACTCCTTGACCGGTGCGGCGACGTCCTCGGTCCGGCCGGTCGACGACCAGGTCGCAGCCGTGCGCGGCGGCGGTCCCGGCCTTCCCAGGCCCGGAGACGACACCGATGGACGGCGGCCGCAGCGGCCTTGCCGAGGTGGACGGCCGCGACGCCGACGCCACCGGCCGCCACGTGGACCAGGAGGTCTCTCCCGCTCGCAGCCGTGCGCGGCGGTGCGGGCCGAACGGGGCGGTCCGGTATCCGATGTGCAGTGCGGCGGCCTCGGCGTCGTCGAGGGATTCCGGCGCCGCCTGGAGGGCCGGCCCCTCGCTGGCGAAACCACTGCCGCGGCACTAGCGGTTGTTCAGCCCTCTGGAACGGCCCGGACCGCCGTCCCGGACCCCATCGGCGCCCGGACGCGGCTCGCGTTCCGGCCGGCACCCCTCGCGGGCCGCGGCCGGAACGCCATGGGCGACGAACGGCTCAGGCCAGCGAGAGAAAGAGCTTCTCCAGTCTTGCCCGCATCTGGTCGCGGTCCGCCGGTTCGCTTCCGCCGTCGGCCAGGCACTGCTGAAGGCCCGTGGCGATGATCGCGAAGCCGGCGCGGTCGAGAGCACGGGACACGGCCGCCATCTGCGTGATGACGTCCTCGCAGTCCCGGCCCTCCTCGATCATCCGGATGATCGCCGCCAGCTGGCCCTGAGCGCGGCGAAGGCGATTGAGGACCGACTTCAGTTCATCGGCCGCCATGTCGAGTTGCACACACCCTCCTCTGATACCCCAAGGGGTATTCTACCCTGAACGGGGACGGACGGGCCGAACCGCTCCGCGCCCCCGGTGGACGAAAGGAAAACTGTTCGTGACCAGCACCGCCTCCCTCTCCCCCGCCGAGGCCGCGGCCCGGCTCGCGGAGTTCACCGTCGTCGATGTGCGGGCCCCCGGCGAGTACGCCTCCGGGCACGTCCCCGGCGCGCTGAACGTCCCGCTGGACCACCTCCCCGCAGCCGTGTCGGCACTCAAATCCGCCGCGGCCCGCGGACCGCTGCTGATGGTGTGTGCCTCCGGCGTCCGCTCCACCCGGGCCTGCGACATCCTGGCGGTGGCCGACGTCGACGCCATGACGCTGTCGGGCGGGACCTCGGCCTGGGAGAAGGAAGGCCGCGCTCTCGACCGGCCCGCCGGTGCCCGGACGACCTGGCCGATGGAACGCCAGGTCCGGCTCGCCGCGGGCTCGCTCGTGGTGGCGGGGCTGCTGGCCGGCCTGCGTTTCCCGGCCGCGCGCTGGGTTTCCGCCGGTGTCGGCTCCGGGCTCGTCTTCTCGGCCGTGACCAACACGTGCGGCATGGCGGCGGCGTTGTCGAAGCTGCCGTACAACCGCGCCCCGCGCTCGGCCATGGACCTGGACGCGACGTTGCGGACCATCCAGGGTTGACCTCCTCGCCGTGGCGGAGGGAGCCGGTCGCGCGGAGGCGTGACCGGCTCCCTCCGTCGTGCCGGCGGGTGGGATGCGGTGGGTCAGACCTCGCCCCGGACGAGGGCGAGCAGCCGGTCGAGAACCCTCGGGCCTCCGGCGCGGACCCCGTCGTGCTCGTATTCGTTCGTGACCCAGGTACGCAGCCCTCTGATCGCCCGCGCCGTCCGCAGCGCGTGCCCGGTGTCGACGTACATGTCGTCGTGGTAGACGGCGGCGGCCACCGGCACCTCGTTGGCGGCCAGGCGCTCCCGGTCGTACAGCGGCGCCCAGTCGGTGCGGGCGGCCAGCAGGTGGGCGGTCTCACTCAGCGGGCGCAGCGCCGGGTCGACCTCGAAGTGCCAGGGGTGGATGGACTCGCCGGTGAACAGGACCGGTCCGTCGCCCTCCAGCGCCGCGGCCGCGTCGAACTGCGGGAACTCGGCGCGCACCCGCTCGGCGGA
The DNA here is from genome assembly GCF_044548345.1 of Streptomyces sp. NPDC052042. Taxonomy (NCBI): domain Bacteria; kingdom Bacillati; phylum Actinomycetota; class Actinomycetes; order Kitasatosporales; family Streptomycetaceae; genus Streptomyces; species Streptomyces sp. NPDC052042. Next base: position 162,433 of record NZ_JBIUBU010000004.1, read on the forward strand.
CCACCCGGTGGGGCGTTCGTCCTGGCCGTAGATCGCCTCGTGCATCAGCGCGTACAGCGGATGTCCGGCGAACGAGGTGGCCGCGCGCATGGCTTCCTGGAAGGTGTCGGAGAGATCGCTGCCGCGCGGGGTGCGGACGAAGGCGTTCTCCAGCAGGTAGTGCAGCTGGTGGCTGCCGTTGCCGCTGCCCAGCATGATGCCGAGGGACTGGAATCCCTCGGGGGTCAGCCGGTGCCCCGCGTTCTGGGGGCGGTGCTCCGCGAGGTGGGCGGTGATCCGCCGGGCGCGCTCGACGTCCTGCGGATAGCGGGCGTAGTGGGCGGCGACCTTGCGCTCGATCCGGGGATAGGCGGCCCGGTAGACGTCGTCGGCATGGGCGTCGAGCGAGGGCAGTCCGCCGGTGATGAGGGCCGACCTGAGTCCTTCGGGAGCGGCCGACAGATAGTGGACGGTGCAGAAACCCCCGAAGGACTGGCCGAGGACCGTCCACGGCTCGCCTCCGGTCAGCCGGGCGCGGATCAGCTCGCAGTCGCGCACGATGCTGTCGGCCCGGAAGTGCGCGAGGTAGTCGGCCTGTTCGCGCGGGCCGCCGCGCAGCGGCAGGGTCTGCCGGTTGGCCGGCGAGGACAGGCCGGTGCCGCGCTGGTCGAGGAGCAGGACGCGGAACTCCCGCAGGGCCCGGCCGAGCCATGCCTCCGCGCCGATGAAGCGCCGGGCGCCGAATCCGGGACCGCCCTCCAGGTAGACGAGCCAGGGCAACTCCTCGTCGGCCCGGCCGCCGGCCACGGCCTCGCGGCCGAAGATCTCGATCTGTTCGCCGTCCGGATCCGCGTGGTCCAGCGGGACCGTGAAGTAGCGGTCGGTGAAGACCGTGCCGGGGTGCCGGTAACTGCTCACAAGGTGCTCCTGAGTCCGATGTGCCTTCGACAGTTCAGCACACGACCCCGGCGCCGGCCGCCGCGGCCCGTGGTCGCGGGCCCGTGGGCGCGCCCCGCCCGTCCCGCTCCCGGAAGCCGTCCCCTCCCCCGGACCGGGACGCGGTCCCCGGCCCCGCCGGTCCGCCCCCTTGGGCGGGGCCGGACCACGAGGTCGTCGGTCTTCCGGCGCTGCCCGTACGGTGTGACCGACAACCCCACGGGTGACGACTCACCCCCGTGCCGAAGGCGGTTCCCCATGTCCTTGTTCGATCTGTCCATCGAGGAGTTGCGCGACTACCGCAGCCGGTCGGTGGAACCGGCGGACTTCGACGCGTTCTGGGCGAAGACCCTCGACGAGGCACGGTCGTACGATCTCGGCGCCCGGTTCGAGCCGCGCACGGACACGGGGCTGAAGACGGTCGACGTGTACGACGTCACGTTCGCCGGCTTCGACGGTCACCCGGTGAAGGGCTGGTTCGTTCTGCCCACCGGCACCACGGAACCGCTCCCGGTGGTCGTGGAGTTCATCGGTTACGGCGGCGGGCGGGGCCTGCCCCACACCCATCTGCTCTGGGCGTCGGCCGGGTTCGCCCACTTCGTGATGGACACCCGGGGCCAGGGCAGCAGCTGGCTCGTCGGCGACACCCCCGACCCGGTGGGCAGCGCGCCCTCGTTCCCCGGCTTCATGACCCGGGGCATCGAGGACCCCCGTTCCTACTACTACCGGCGCGTGTTCACCGACGCGGTCCGGGCCGTGGAGGCGGCACGCTCGCATCCGCTGACCGACGCGGCGCGCACCGCCGCCGTCGGCGAGAGCCAGGGCGGCGGTATCACCCTCGCCGTCGGCGGGCTGGTACCCGACCTGGCGGCGATCGCGCCGGATGTCCCCTTCCTGTGCGACTTCCCCCGCGCGCTGACCGTGACCGACCGGACCCCGTACCGCGAGGTGGGCAACTACCTCAAGACGCACCGGGGCCGGGCCGAACACGCGAGGACCACGCTCTCCTACTTCGACGGGGTGCACTTCGCCGCGCGCGGCCGGGCGCCCGCGTTGTTCTCGGCGGCCCTGGAGGACATGACCTGCCCGCCGTCGACCGTCTTCGCCGCCTACAACGCCTACGCCCATCCGGACAAGGCCATCGAGGTGTACGAGTTCAACGACCACGAGGGCGGGGGGCCGTTCCAGAAGGCGGCCCAGCTGAGCTGGCTGCCCGGGAAGCTGACCGCCTGACGGGACCCGGGGTCCGTTCGCGTGCGCCGCGGGCCGAGAGGCGCCCCCACGCCCCGGGGTCCGGCACGCCGCCGTACCTCTCCGAGGACGGCGTGCCGACATCGAAGCAGTGCTCCTCGCCCCACAGCCGCGGGGCCCCGGGGCGGGGTCCGGGACGTGTCCGCCGGGTGGCCGCACACGCCCGGCCCCGGGGCCGTGAAGACCGGGCGTCCCGGGAGACGCCGCGCCGATCGCGGCGTCTCCCCCCGTGGCCGTCAGTGCGGCCGGGCCGCCGGTTCCAGGACGATGACCGGGATCTGCCGCTCGGTCCTGTGCTGGTAGTCGGCGTAGTCGGGGAACGCCTCGACCGCGCGCCCCCACCACAGCGCCTTCTCCTCGCCGATGGCCTCACGGGCGTTCATGTCCTGCCGGACCGGGCCGTCCTGGAGCTCCACCCGGGGGTCGGCCACGACGTTGTGGTACCAGACGGGATGGTTGGGGGCCCCGCCCTGCGAGGCGACGACGGCGTATGTGCCGTCGTGCTCGACGCGCATCAGCGGAGTCTTGCGGATCTTCCCGCTCCTGGCCCCGCGGCTGGTCAGGATGACCACCGGCAGGCCCCGCATCATGGTTCCCTCCGTTCCTCCTGAGCCCTCGAACAGCTCGACCTGATCGCGGACCCACTTCTCGGGGCTCGGCTCGTACTCGCCCTGGAGAGGCATGACTTCTGTCCCATCGTCGACGTGCGGATACCGGATCGTCCCGACGCGCGGACGCGGGCGCGTCCGGCTGCCGGGCCCCGCGCAAACCGGCGCGTCCGGCTGCTGCGAGAACTCTGTCATCCCGGGCCCGCGCGAGCCCGGCGGAGCCCGCGTGTCCCGGTGAGGGACGTCCCGAACGGTGTGCCTGCCGGGCTCTCGCCAGGACGTGGACCACCGCGTTCCGGCTGCGCCCGGGGCGCGTGTTCCGCAGGGACCGCGTCCAACACCCTTCGGCCGCAGGGAAGAGGGAAGTCCGCCCCGGCGAACCGCCGCGCGAGACCGCTGTTGAGGGTCCGTCAGCGACCCTCCCCGGAACGCCTCGGCAAGAAGCGCTCGCCCGGCTCCCGCCCCCATCCCTGACCTCGGTTGAGGCAAGCCCTTATGGCATATGTGAAGATCTGGCCATGAGTACATCACCGCAGTCCCCGGCTGACCGGATTCGCACGGACCGGCCCCATTCGGCTCGCGTTTGGAACTACCTTCTGGGTGGCAAGGACAACTACGCCGTCGACCACGAGATGGGCGACATGATCCTCAAGGCGTTCCCGGAATTCGCCGCCATCGCCCGTCTCCAACGGTCCTTCCTCGCCCGCGCGGTGCACTTCCTGACCGCGGAGGCCGGCATACGCCAATTCCTCGACATCGGCACGGGTCTGCCGACGGCGAACAACACGCACGAGGTCGCCCAGCGCGTGGCCCCCGAGTCCAGGATCGTGTACGTCGACAACGACCCGCTCGTCCTGGCCCACGCCCGCGCCCTGCTCACCAGCACCCCCGAGGGCGCGTGCGCGTACATCGACGCCGATGTCAGGGACGTCGACGCGATCCTCGCCGATGCGGCGAACACCCTGGACTTCAGCAAGCCGGTCGGGCTGACCATGCTGGGGATCATGGGGCAGCTGCCCGACGAGGACGATCCGTGGGGGCTGGTGGACCGGCTGCTGGCCGCCCTCCCCCCGGGCAGCTACCTGGCCCTCAGCGACGGCACGAACACGAGTGACTCGCTGAACCAGGCCGTCTCCTCGTACAACGCGAACTCGGCCAGTTCGTACCACCTGCGCAGCCCGGAGCGGATCGCGGACTTCTTCCACGGTCTGGAACTGGTGGAACCGGGCGTGGTGAAGTCGTCCGCCTGGCGTCCGGACCCCTCACTCGGCGGGGCGGACGAGTCGGAGGGCCACGCGGTGAGCGGCGTCGGGCTCAAGGTGTGAGACATCCGGTACCCCGGTGCCGGGACCGCGCGGTCCACGGCCTCGGCACCGGGGAACCGGAGAAGCGGGGAGGACGGTGGTACGAGGGGCCGGTGCGCTCCGCGCCGCCCTGCGACGGGGTACGCCCCCCGTGAGCGCCGGGGGCCACCGCCGGGCCCCGCGCACATGGCGGGCTACCGTCGGGAGAGGACCCCGCGGATGAACTCCGCCTGCCCGGCGTGCTGCAGGTCGTCCGAGATGACGCTGATCAGCCGGACCCCGAGGGTGACCGGCGGTGACCACGCCTCGTCGACGACACGGTTCAGCGATCTGCCGTCGATCCCGCGCACGAAGGCGAGGGTCTGCTCGTGGACGGCGTCGTAATAGCCGAGCAGCAGGGCACCCGACTTCACCTGTACGGCCGCGACGTCTTCGGCACTGTGGCCGTAGCCGGTGGCCGACTCGTCGAAGGGCAGGTCGAAGCGGGCGGCCCAGTCCTGGGCGATCCAGACCTGCTCGGTACCGGCGACGTCCGAGACGTGGTCGTCCTGGACCCGGGTGAGGTGCCAGACGAGCCAGGCGATCGTGTTCGCTCCGTCGTCGAGCCGGGCGTGGAGGTCGGCGCGCGACACGCCCTCGACCGCCGCGTGCACGGTCTCCTGAACGCGGCCGAACGCGTCCGTCAGTAGGTCTGCGCTGTTCATGCCCTCACCATGGCCGCTGCCGTACGAACCCCTCGCCATCGACACGCGCACGGCACCGGCGCCCGATCCGCGGCCGGGCCGTGCGGCGAAGTGCCGCACCGACGATCCTGGCGGCGGGCGCCTGCGCGACGGCGCCTGCGCACCTTCCGCCGCCGCGCCGGGCGATCGGCCGCCTCATGGGCCCATGGGGGTGCGAGCCGTCGCCGCACGGGACACGACGGGACACAAGGCGGGCATCATTCCATGGGGTAGATGTCCCCGCTCGCCATGCCGCTGACCTGTTCGCTCTCCACCTCGATCCTGCGAGCCTTCTCCTTCAGACGCCGGCGTTCCTCGGGGTCGGTGGCGCGCTCGGCGGCCTCCTTGAGGTTCTTCGCCTTGGCGCGCAACTCCTTCACGCGACCACGGTATTCATCCGCATCGCTCATGATCACTCCTTGGATCTGTGAGTGGAGCCGCCTCCGCCACGGAACCAGGTTTCCCGGGACACCGCACCCCAGACCGTCACCCATGCTCCTCCTGCGCGGACGGAGCGCTGCTCATCAGCCCTGCGTCCCGGGCGGCCGGTGCCGCCTGGACGCGGTTTCCCACTCCCAGCGTAGTCAGGATGCGGCTGACGTGGGCTTTCAGCGTGCTCCCGCTCATCCGCAACCGCCCGGCGATCTCCGCCGTTCGCGGCCCCCTCGGCCGGCCCCCGGACTCGCCCCGTCCGGCGTGTGTTCCGTCACGGCCCGCCCCGGGCCCGGCTGACCGTCAGCCCCGGCACCCGCGCCGCCGGCACCGGGAGCGGCGGGTCTCCACCGCACCGGCACGGGCACCGGCGCCCAGGAAGCCGATCCCGATGCCCAGCATCCATGTGTCCTTGGCCAGCGGGATGCCGTTGTGCGTGGGTCTCAGGCTTCCCGGTTCCCGCATACCGGGCAGCCGCAGGTAGAGGCCGAGCAGCCCTCCGGAGAACCCGGTCAGCGCCAGTCCGGCCACACGCGTCGGCACGAACGGGGCGAGCAGGGCCCCGCCGATCGCGACCTCCGACCACGCGAGCATCCGGGTGAACCGGCCGGGCTCGATCCTCTTCAGGAACGGGTAGGCGACACAGGCCATGTCGTGCATGGCCCGGGCAGTCTCCTCGTCCGCGTTCAGCTTGCCCAGGCCGGAGTTCAGGATGAACGCGCCGGTGGCGAGGCGGGGGGCCACATCGCGCATTTCGCATGCAGTCGTCATGGGAGCCTCCGTCGGTCTGGTTCCGGCCCCCCTGCCGGTCTGGATGTCCGGCCCCGTCGAGCTTAGCCAGAAGGCTCCCATGCCGCTTCGCCGGCCGGTGGCGCCCCACCGCCGGTCCCGGCCCCTGCCGCTCGATGCGGCGACGCCCCGGGGCCACGATTCCGGTCGTCGGCCGGTCACCGGCGCCCGACCGCCGCTCCGCCCAACGGGTGATCCCGCCAGAGACGACCGCGCCCCTGTACGAGCGCGGCGCCGCGGGGACCACCCGGTCGTGGGAATCGTCCGCGTTCACGGGCCGCCGCCGATCCTGCGGTCGGGTAATTTCAGCCGGATGACGACGTACTTCCGGAACGAGCGAACGGCAAGGGAGCAACCGGTGCTGGTGCCCGTGCGGTCCCAGGAGGTGGACGAGGGCTACCGGCTGGTCGATCCCAACGGGGCTCTGACGCCCACGGTGGAGCACGTGCAGTGGGTGGACAACCACCCGTCCGGCCCGGACACCCATGTGGTCGTCTCGTTCGAGGACGGTACGGACATCGAGTTCCCGTTCGACGTGCCGCTGACCGCCGTCTGGTACGACGAGCGGCGCCCGGTACGCGGGGCCGATCTCGCCTCGGCCGCCCCCGCCGCATGGGGCAGGCCGCTCGGCCGCTGACGTACGCCCCGGCCGGGAGCCCGCCGGTTCACCGACCAAATCGGCGCCACGCGCACCGGGGCGCGCGGCCTGGTGGCGGCACAGGCCGCGCGTCCCGGCCCCTTCCCGGACCACCGTCCGCCCCCGGCGCCCGGCCGGCCCCCCGAACCGGCCGCCCTGCCCGTGCTCCACGGGTCGGCCGACCGGCCCCGGGACGACCGGCGCTCGCGCGCGCGACAGCAGGCGTTCGAATTCCGTAGCTCCCGGAGCAACCTCGGGCATCCTCCCGCCGTCTTGATCCACAGCAAGGCGGTTCGCCGCACGCGATACAACCCCACGAGTGCCCGGGTGTGACCACCGGACAGCTATGCATCGCGCGTATACATGGCATGTATAGCTGACGGTCGGCGGCCCGGACGCGCGCGAAAGGTCTCCATGCACAGCAAGGCTCTGGCGCCCGAGTATCAGGGCGCGCTCACCAAGATGTCGGTGAACGCCTCACTTACGGACGTACTCGCCCAAGGATTAGGGCACTTGAGGGAGGCGGAGCTCACCGGGTCACAGCAGGAGGTGGCACGGTGCGGGCTCGCGGTGGCCGAGGCGCACCGTCGGCTCGGCCACGTCGAAGAAGCCGATCAGGCGTGGAAGGCCAGTTACCGCGCGGCCCGCGCGGCGGGCGATCAGGGGTCGATGGCGTGGGCGCTGTGGAGCGGCGGGACGCTCGCCCGGCAGCGCGGCCGGCTCAGGCTCGCGTTCCGCCTGCTGGAGCTCGCGGCCGACATGGGCGAACGCGGCGGCGATATCGTGGCCCGCGGGTACTCGCTCGCCGGTCTCGCGGAGACCGGGCGCATCCAGGGCGACTACCGGACCGTCGCGGCCCTGCACGAACAACTGCTGGCGGAGGCGCGCGCCCGGGGCGAGGCCCGCCACACCGTGTGGGCCCTGGAGGGCATAGCCCAGATCCACCGCAACACCGGTTCGCTGGACAGCGCGCTGGCCATGTTCGAGGAGGCGGCCGAGCTCGCCGGAGCAGCGGACGACCGGCGGGGCCGGGCCTGGGCACTGCGCGGCATGGCCGACATCATCTCGCTGCGGGACGACCCGGAGCGTGCCCTCTCCCTGCTCTCGGAAGCCGAACTCGCCTGCTGTGAGATGAAGTTGTCCAGCGCCCTGGCGTACAACCACAAAATGCGCGCCAACGTGCTCTTCCGGGCCCGCCGTTACGAGGAGGCGCGTGAGGTCTACGAGCAGGCGCTCGCCGAGTTCCACGACATGGCCGAACCCCGCGGCGAGGCCCTGGCCCGGCTGGGCCTGGTCAAGTCGCTCGCCCGGCTGGGCCGCGACCGGGACCGGACCGCCGCCGATCTGGACGAGCTGCGCCGCACCCTGGACCGGATCGGCCTGCTCAACGCCCGCGAGATGGTGGACAAGGCCTTCGCCGAACTGGGCGTCGCTCCGGTCGGCGGCGCGGACGAGGAGAGCGGGCGACGATGAGCTCACCGTCCGCGACGTGCGGGCCCACCGCACCACAGACCCTCGGCCGCTGCCGCGACCTGGTCCGCCCGGCGCTCGTGCATGCCGTGCGCCAACTGCACCCGTGGCACGCGGAGATGGCGGCCTTCTCGTTCGGATGGGACGCCGCGGACGGCGGTACATCGCCGGGCTCGCAGGGCAAGGGCGTCCGTCAGACCCTCGCGCTGCTCGCCGCCGAGGCCGCTGGTGCGCCCGCGGAGGATGCCGTGGTCGGCGCGGTCGCCGTCGAGTTGATCCATGTCTTCTCGCTCCTCCACGACGACATCATGGACGGCGACGAGACCCGCAGACGGCGTGCCACCGCCTGGAAGGTGTACGGCACGGGACCGGCGATCCTCGTGGGCGACGCGCTGTTCGCGCTGGCGGTGCGGACGCTGGCCGAGGCTCCCGGCGCGCACGGCGCGGCGGCGGTGCGTCATCTCGCCGCGACGCTGACCGACCTGGTGCGCGGTCAGGCGGAGGACCTGCTCTTCGAGTCCCGCCCCTGGACCGGTCCTGAGGCGGTGCGTCCCCGGGAGTACCGGTGGATGGCCGAGCACAAGACCGGCGCACTCCTCGGCTGCGCGATGGGACTCGGCGGTGTGCTCGCCGGTGCTCCGTCCGCGACCGTCGACGCCCTCGCCCACGCCGGGCGCCACCTCGGGGTGGCGTTCCAGGCCGTGGACGACCTCCTCGGGATCTGGGGGGATCCGGAGGCCACGGGCAAGCCCGTCCACAACGACCTGCGCCGGTTGAAGAAGACGTACCCGGTGCTCGCGGCGCTGGCCTCGGGCCGTCCCTGCGCGGAGCGTCTGGCGGTTCTGCTCGGCACCGGGGACCCGCTCGACGCCGCGACCGCGCGGCGGGCCGCCGATCTCGTCGAGGAGGCGGGTGGACGGGAGGCCACTCTGGCCGAGGCCCACCGGCATCTGGACGGCGCGCGCCGCGGTCTGGAGAGCGTTCCGCTGGCACCGGATGCGCTCGACGAGATCCTCGGGCTGCTCCCGTTCCTCGTCGAACGCTCCGGGTGAATCCGGGGGTGAATCCGGCGCGGACGCGGACGTGATGCCACCGCGGCGCTCCGTCCCGCGCCCGGCACCGGCACCGGCACGGCTCAACGGGCCCTGCCACACGGGCCGGGCCCGGCCCGCGGTCCGGTGCCCGGGCGTCACGGCTCCCATGCCCGCCGGTGCGGCACGCCACGGCGCACCGGCCCGCGACCGGCGCCGGCCGCCCGTAGCGTGCACAGGTCGTGCAGGAGCCCTCGACGTCACGGTCTCACCGGCGGCTGTCATCAGCTCCCGTCAACGACCGGTGTCGACGAGGCCGGGCCGCGATGCCGCGGCCACGGACCCGGCGCGTCGAGAGGATCGCTCCGGTCCCGACGGTGGCGCGGGGAGCCCGGGAAGGGGGTGCAGTCGCCCCACGGTTCCCCGGCCTCCTCGGCGGATTCGGCCGGGCGGGACCACGGGAAGCGGCGGGTCCCCTACCAGTAGTGCCGCCGTCCTCCCACAGCATGCCCCACGGTGCCCAGGACCCAGAGGACGAGCCCTATCACCACGAGAACGATGCCGATGGTCCACAGAATCGAGATGCCCGTCACCAGGCCGAGGATCAGCAGGATCACACCCAGGACGATCATGGAGTCCTCCAATCACGCATCTCAGTCCAGTATGCGCCGCGCCCCGTCGCGGGGTGACACGGAGGCGACGGGGTCGGGGAGACGCGGTGCGGCGGGCGCCCCCGGAAGGCGGAACGGGCGGTGACCGGCTCGCCCCGCCGCCGTACGCCCCGCGTGGGCGGGGCCCGGTGGGCGGGGCCCGGTGGGGGCGGCTCCGCCCGTAGGGTGACTTCCCGCGCATGTCGCCGCACGAGCTCCCCTCGACACGCTCCCTGCTGGTACCAGGAGGGGAATGCCCAGGTCATCGTATCCGCAGCCCGACAGCGCGGCCTCCGGCGGGCCGCCCGGAGGCCGTCGGCCACGGCGTCGTGCCCCCTCCCTCGGGGCGTTGCGCGGCTCGCCCCGCCCTGCGCGCCGGACCACCCGCGCACGTCCCGCACCGTCCCGCGGCTCCGTACCCTGGGTGAACCCCACTCTGCGGACGTGCGCCGCCTACGCCTGGCGCATCCTCGTCGTGGGGGCCGTCGTGTACGGTGCCTTCGCCGTCCTGGGCCGGTTCCACGAGGTGGCGGTAGCCGTCTTCCTCGCCCTGGTCGGCACGGCGATGCTGCGTCCCGTCGCGGACCTCCTCGCCCGTCTGCTGCCGCGGCCGCTCGCCGTCGCCCTGGCCCTGATCGGCAGCATCGTCCTGGTCCTCGGTGTGCTGAGTCTCGTCGGAGAGACGGTGGCGGCAGAAAGCGCCGGGCTGGAAAGGGAGTTCGGCGACGGGCTCGGCCGGATCAAGCGCTGGCTGGAGGCGCCGCCGTTTCGGCTGAACCCGCATGTGCTCGACGGTCTCCAGTCCCGGATCGGCGCGTTCCTCTCCCACCACCGCTCCACCCTGATCAGTACGGCCCTCACCGGTGTGGGACGGCTGGTCGAGGTGGTGACGGTCTTCGCCCTCGCCCTGTTCTGCTCGGTCTTCTTCATCCACTCGGGGGACCGGCACTGGGACTGGTTCTGCACCCAGCTCCCCGAGACGACACGGGACCGGGTGCGGATCGCGGGGCGGGCGGCCTGGCGGACGTTCACCGGGTACACCCGCGGCATCGTCCTGGTGGCGGCGACCAACGCCGTGCTCGTCGGACTGGCCCTGTTCGCGCTCGGGGTGCCGCTGGCGTTCCCGCTGGCACTGCTGGAGTTCTTCGCCGCGTTCGTCCCGCTGATCGGCTCGCCGATCGCACTGGCGATCGCCGCCGTGGTGGCGCTGGCCGCGCAGGGCCCCGTCGTGGCGGCCGTCGTCATCGCGCTGATCGTGGTCATCGGGCAGATCGAGGGCCATCTGCTGCACCCGATCGTGATGAGCTGGGCCGTCCGACTGCACCCCGTGGTGGTCGCGGTCGCGGTGATCGGCGGTGCCATCACGGCCGGGGTGCTGGGTGCCGTGGTGGCGGTACCGCTCGTCTCCGTCCTCTGGTCGGTCCGTCAGGCGCTGCGCCCGGTGGGGGCGTCCGTACGCCCGGCGACGTGAGCCGCCGCAACCCGGCGCCCCTGGGCCGGTCGGAGTCCAACCGGCCCGGGCGGGGAAGTGGTCGCGCAGCCGCGCCGCCCACGCCTCCCACTCGTCCGCACCTGGGTGCCCGAACGCCTGGTCGTAGCGCTGCTGGTGGACGCGGCGGGCGTCTTCATCATGAAGCAGTTCTTCGAGTCGATACCGCGCGAGGTCGAGGAGGCTGCGCGGGTGGACGGGGCGGGAGTGTTCCGGATCTTCTGGTCCGTCGTCCTGCCGATGGCCAGGCCGGCGCTGATCACCCTGACGATCCTGTCGTTCCAGGGGTCGTGGAACGAGTTCACGCACTTTCTCGTCAGCACCCGGTCCGGCCAGTACGAGACGCTCACCACGGGCCCGGCCCGATTTGTCTCGGGCGGGCTGGGGGCGGGACGCAGTACCCGCTGAAACTGGCGGCGGCCCTGCTCTCCACCCTCCCGGTGGCCGTGCTGTTCTTCTGCTTCCAGCTCCACTTCTGCTTCCAGCGCCACTTCGTGAACGGCCAACGCGGGCGCGGTCAAGGAGTGAGCCCCGCGGGGTGCCGCCGGTCCTCCGGCGGCACCCCGGACGCGCGGACGTCCGTGCCCGGCTGGACGGGGCCGCCTGTGCCTCGGGGCTGTCCCGGGCCCGCCGGCGGGGACCGACGACGGGTGCGGCTCCTCGCCGCGTCACCGGAACGCCCGCGTACCGCCGGTACACGGGCGCCACTCCGCCCTGCGACGCACCGCATCCGACGCCATGCGCCGTTCCGCCGCGGATCGACCGGACTGCCCTTAGACTCGGCGGATGGCGAAGTACTTCGACGTCCACCCCGAAAACCCCCAGCAGCGCACCATCCGGTCCGTGGCCGAATCCATCCGGTCGGGGGCGCTCGTCGCATATCCGACGGACTCCTGCTACGCCCTGGGATGCCGACTGGGCAGTCGCGACGGACTCGGCCGGATCCGGTCGATCCGGCACCTGGACGACCGCCACCACTTCACACTCGTGTGCCGGGACTTCGCGCAACTCGGGCAGTTCGTGTACGTCGACAACGACGTGTTCCGCGCGGTCAAGGCGGCTACACCGGGCAGCTACACGTTCATCCTCCCGGCGACGAAGGAGGTGCCGCGCCAACTGCTGCACCCCAGGAAGAAGACCGTCGGCGTCCGGATCCCCGACCACGTCGTCACCCAGGCGCTACTCGCCGAACTCGGTGAACCGCTGCTCTCCAGCACGCTGCTCCTGCCCGACGAGGACGAACCGATGACGCAGGGCTGGGAGATCAAGGAGCGGCTCGACCACGTGGTGGACATCGTGGTCGACTCGGGCGACTGCGGCACCGAGCCGACCACCGTCGTCGACTTCTCCGGCGGCGGGGTCGAGATCGTACGCCGGGGAGCCGGTGACACCTCCCGTTTCGAGTAGCGTGCGAGCGGTCGCTACCCGGCGGGCGACGGGCGAGAAGGCCGTACTGCTGGCTGCCCGGTCCGCCGTGGCCCTGTACCGCCTGCTCGACACCCTCCACGCGTTCTCCGGCGATGAGCGCTTCACCCGTCTCTTCACCCTGGTTCCCGGATCGGATTTCGACGTCGACACCCTGTCCGTGATCGATGCGGTCAAGGGCCGTGTCCTGCCGTGGGAGGAAGCTTGCCGGCGTACCCACGACCTGGTGCTCGCGGCGAGTCCCAAGGGCGAGCTGGACCTGCTCCACGGCGCGCGTGTACTGCTCCCGCACGGGGCGGGGTTCAACAAGTCGATTCCGGGCGAGGGTTCCGCCGACTCCGCCTCCGGACTGGATCCCCGATACCTGCTGCCGGACAGGGACGGCACACCGGTCACCCTGCACACCCTGGCTCATCCCGATCAGGTCGCCCGACTGGCCGCCGTCGACCCCGAGGCCGCCGAACGGGCCAAGGTCGTCGGCGATCCCACCCTGGAACGCATGCTCGCCTCCCTCCCCCTCCGCGACCGGTACCGTGCCGCCCTCGGCACCGGGCCGCGCACCCTGCTCGTGCTCACCTCGACCTGGGGGCCGGAGGCACTGCTCGAACGGCGCCCCGGGCTCCCCGCCGAACTCGCGGACCATCTCCCGTACGACGAGTACCAGTTGGCGCTGATCGTGCATCCCAACGAGCGGAGCCGACTGGGCGAGTACGAGCTGACCGAGCGTCTGGCGCCCGCCCTCGAAGCCGGCATGGTGCTCACCGGCCCGTACGAGGACTGGGCATCCGTCCTGATCGCCGCCGATGCACTGATCACCGATCACGGCTCGACCGCGCTGTACTACTCCGCGGCCGGTGACCGGCCGGCCGTGAGCGTGCACGGCGGCGGTCGCGAGCTGATTCCCGGCAGCCCGATGGACACCCTGCTGCGCCGGATCCCGGAGCTGGGGCCCGCCTCCGACGTGCGCGAGGCACTGGCCGCCTATCAGCCGGGGCCCGGACTCGCCGCGGCCCGGGCCGCGTTCGACCGATGCGGCGAGGCGCTGGAACTGCTGCGGACCGAGGTGTACGCACTGCTCGGTCTCGATCCGCCCCCGTTCGGCGCTCCGCCCCGACTGCTGCCCTCCCCCGCAGGCACCTCCCGTGTGCCCGTCGCATTCGACGTCGACGCCGAGGTCTCCGGCACCGCGATCCGGATTGTCCGTCGGCCCGCCGGGCTCGGTCCGCCCGGGCACCACCTGGCGGTGGAGCACGGTGCCGCGTGCGAACAGCTCTCCCGTTCGGCCGGTCTGCTGTACCGCCGCACGTACCCGCCCGCCACCGCCGTTCCGGACGCGGCGTGGACGGCGTCCGGATGGACCCGGCAGGCCCTGTCCGAGTACCCGGGCTGCCGTTCGGCCGCGGCCGTGCTGTCCCCCGGGTTGTGCGTGCTCCGGATCCGCGGTGTGGACCGCGCCCACGCCGTACTGGTCGAGCCCTGGTCGGTGGACGGCCGCGTCGTGCGCGCCGACCCAGCCGCCGCCCTGTCCGCCGTCCACGCCTGGTTGTCCGGCCGGCGCGTCGTGCCAGAGGACCCGGTCCGGCTGACCTGCCGCATCGGCGACCGGGCCTTCCCCGTCGTGCTCCGCCCGGCCACCGACGAGGAGACCGGGCGGCTCGTCCAGCCGTAGGACCGGGGCCGATCGCATGCGTCCCGTCGGGCCATCACGGCCCCACGGGCTACTCCTCCCGGCCCAGGCCGTTGCGGTTCCGGATGGCGTCCGCGACGGCGCGATGCTCCGCCGCCTCCGAGCCCCGACCCTCGTCGTGGGCCGGCTCCGCGAACGCGTCCGATCGTCCTCAGCCGACACTACCGTGATCTGCCAGGCAGGATCCGGCGCTCTGCCGCTCCGTCACAGCGGGCTCAGCGCTCGTCCTCCGTGTGCCGGGCGGGATCGGTGCGGCGGGCGGGGGCCGCGGGGTGCACCGGCAGGAGGGCGGCCCAGCGGGCCGCCTCCTCGCACTGCTCCTGGCGCCGGAGCAGCCATGAACGGGCGGCCAGGGTCAGGGTGGCGGAGAGTCCGGCGGAACCCACCGTCGCTGCCGCCCACGGGCTGAGTGGTGTGAGCAGCAGGAGCATCGTCAGCCCTGCGGACGCCCACCCGGTCAGCACGGCGGCCGCGGCGGGCCGTCGTGAGACCGGACGGTCCTGGGCCGCGCGCAGATCGATGCACGCGGGCAGGTACCAGACGTGCCCCGATATGCAGAGCACGGCGACGCCGAGCGCCAGGACTCCATGGGACATCGGTCATCTCTCCTTCTCGGGAACGGGGCACGAACCGGTCGTCGACACGGGTCAGTGCGATCCGACGTGGTCGAGTGCGGCGATCTCCGGGTGGTGCAGGTCGAAGGCCGGGGACTCGCTGCGGATGCGGGGCAGGGAGGTGAAGTTGTGCCGGGGCGGCGGGCAGGAGGTGGCCCATTCCAGGGAGCGGCCGTAGCCCCAGGGGTCGTCGACGGTGACCGGCTTGCCGTACTGGGCGGTCTTCCAGACGTTGTAGAAGAAGGGCAGGAAGGCCAGTCCTAGCAGGAACGACCCGATGGTGGACAGGGTGTTGAGGGTGGTGAAGCCGTCGGCGGCCAGGTAGTCGGCGTACCGGCGGGGCATGCCCTGCGAGCCGAGCCAGTGCTGCACGAGGAAGGTGAGGTGGAAGCCCGCCGTCAGCACCCAGAAGGTGATCTTGCCCAGGCGTTCGTCCAGCATCTTGCCGGTGAACTTCGGCCACCAGAAGTGGAATCCGGCGAACATCGCGTAGACGACGGTTCCGAAGAGCGTGTAGTGGAAGTGCGCGACGACGAAGTAGGTGTCGGTGACATGGAAGTCCAGCGGGGGCGAGGCCAGGATGACCCCGGTCAGTCCGCCGAAGACGAAGGTGACGAGGAATCCGGTGGCCCAGAGCATCGGTGTCTCGAAGGACAGCGACCCCTTCCACATCGTGCCGATCCAGTTGAAGAACTTCACCCCGGTGGGCACCGCGATCAGGAAGGTCATGAAGGCGAAGAACGGCAGCAGCACACCGCCGGTTGCGTACATGTGGTGGGCCCAGACGGTGACGGACAGGCCCGCGATGGCGATGGTGGCGCTGATCAGGCCGATGTAGCCGAACATGGGCTTCCGGGAGAAGACCGGGATGATCTCCGAAACGATGCCGAAGAACGGCAGGGCAAGGACGTAGACCTCCGGATGCCCGAAGAACCAGAACAGGTGCTGCCACAGCAGGGCGCCCCCGTTGGCGGGGTCGAAGATGTGCGAGCCGAACTTGCGGTCCATCTCCAGTGCGAGGAGGGCGGCGGCCAGGACCGGGAAGACCATCAGGATGAGGAGGGCGGTCAGCAGCACGTTCCAGGTGAAGATCGGCATCCGGAACATGGTCATGCCCGGGGCGCGCATGCAGATGATGGTGGTGATGAAGTTCACCGCGCCGAGGATGGAACCGAAGCCGGAGAGGGCCACGCCCATGATCCACATGTCGGCGCCGATGCCCGGGGAGTGCGCGGCGTCGGACAGCGGGGTGTAGGCGAACCAGCCGAAGTCGGCGGCGCCCTGGGGGGTGAGGAATCCTCCGGCGGCGACCAGCGAACCGAAGAGGAACAACCAGAACGCGAGCATGTTCAGTCGCGGGAAGGCCACATCGGGCGCCCCGATCTGGAGCGGCATCAGCCAGTTCGCGAAGCCCGTGAAGAGTGGCATGGCGAACAGCAGCAGCATCACCGAGCCATGCATGGTGAACGCCTGGTTGAACTGCTCGTTGGACAGGATCTGCGTTCCGGGGCGGGCGAGTTCGGCCCGCATGACCAGCGCCATCACGCCGCCGATCAGGAAGAAGGCGAAGGCGGTGACGAGGTAGAGCGTGCCGATCTGCTTGTGGTCGGTGGTGGTGAGCCACGAGACGACGAGCCGGCCTCGCGAGGGGCGGCGGCCGGTGATGGTCCCGGAAGCGGTCCCGGCACCGGGACGATCGGGGCCCGGTGCGGGGGCGGACCGGGGCCCGGGGGGCTGGGGGCCGTGTGCGGGAGCGGCCTCGCTGCCCTGCGTTTCCAATGCGTCCACCGGACTGAATCCTCCAGCTGTTGCGGTTGTCCGAGCGTTCCCGGACGTGGGTTCGGTCCGGGAACGGTCGGGAAGATCCGGCGGCTCACGGGGGACGGACGGACCGGACCTTCCCGGCCGCACCATGCTGGTGGTGGGCGGAAGCGCTCCCCAGGGGCCGACGGGCACTTTCCGCAGGGCCGGCCGGCCCCGCCCCGGTCCCCGTACGGGGCCGGTCGGCCCCGTAGCCGCCTCCCCGAGGCGTGCACCGCCCGTCACCCGCCCTGCGGGCTGCCGTAGGCTGACAGGCCGTGGACCGGTTCCAGCCCTGCGGTGATCCGGTGAGCAGATCCCGGCGTGCGGCCCACGCCGTACGGCGCACGGCACCAGAGAACGGCGACCCGATGGAAGAGACAGCACCTTTCGCGACCGGATCCGATTCCGGCGTGCCCTCCCCCGGCGTCGCGGCGGCGGACGGTTCGTCCGGCGGTTCCTGCCCGCGGCATGCGCCGTGGCCGCAGCCGAGCCGGCCGGACCGGATGCGCGGTCTGCTGGACGCCGTGATGGGGCTGGGGCGCGGCCTGGAACTGCCCGAGGTGCTGCGCGGCATCGTGGAGGCGGCGGTGACGCTGACCGACGCGGAGTACGGCGCGCTCGGCATCATCGGGGACGGGCAGAAGCTGCTGGAGTTCCTGCCGGTGGGGATGTCGGAGGAACTCACCGCCCGGATAGGGCAGTCGCCGTGCGGCCGCGGCATCCTCGGCGAGCTGATCCACCACCCGAAGCCGCTGCGGCTCACCGATCTGGGCAGCCACCCGCGCAGCTACGGATTTCCGCCGCACCACCCGCCGATGCACACGTTCCTCGGGATGCCCATACGGGTGCGTGACGAGGTGTTCGGCAATCTGTACCTGACCGAGAAGCGGGGCGGGGCGGGTTTCGACGACGACGACGAGGCGGTGCTGACCACGCTGTCGATCGCCGCCGGGGTCGCCATCGACAACGCCAGGATGTACGACGAGAGCCGCCGCCGGGAGCGACGCCTGGAGGCGCTGGGCGAGATCACCCGTGCCCTGCTGTCGGGTGCGGACGCCGACGAGGTACTGCATCTGATCGCCGAGCGTGCGATGGAGGTGGCGGGGGCCGACCGGGCCGCCGTCCTGCTGCCGTCGGTGCATCCGGGGGCGGCCGTCGCGCCGCAGGGCCCGGTGTCCCCGGGGGCCGAGGAGCGGCTCACCGTCGCCGTGGCCCATGGCCGGGACAGCGACCGGGTGACGGGGCTGTCCGTGCCGGCGTCGGGGTCGCTGGCCGGCCTCGCCGCACGCACCGGGGAGCCCGCGTACTGCGCCGATGTGCGTACCGATCCGCGGGCCCATCCGTTCGGTGACGGTGCCGAGGACGGGCTCGGCCCGGTGGTGGCCGTGCCGTTGCGGGTGGACAGCGGGGCGATGGGCGCGCTGCGTCTGGGGCGGCCGGCGGGGCGTCCGCCGTTCGACGACACCGAGGTGGCGCTCGTGTCCGGTTTCGCCGACCAGGCGGCGATCGCGCTGGAACTGGCCCGTGGGCGGGCCGAGTCCGAGGAGCTCGCCGTGATGCACGACCGGGACCGGATCGCCCGGGATCTGCACGACCTGGCGATCCAGCGGCTGTTCGCGACGGGCATGACGCTGCAGAGCACCACCCGGGCCATCGCGGACCGCCCGGACGCGGCGGAGCGGGTCAGCCGGGCGGTGGACGACCTGGACACCACGATCCGGATCATCCGGTCCACCATCTTCGATCTGCGCACGGCGGACGCCTCGGGGCCCAGCGGGCTGCGGCACCGGATGGCCGAGACGGCCCGTACGGCGGCGCGCGCGCTCGGCTTCCGGCCGTCCGTGCGGATCGACGGACCGGTGGACGCCGCCGTCCCGGACGATCTGGCCGAGCACGTGGTGGCGGTCGCCGCCGAGGCGGTGTCCAACGCCTCCCGTCACGCGGGCGCGAGCCGCATCGACATCGTGCTGTCGGCGGACGACGCGGTGACCCTGACCGTCGCCGACGACGGCATCGGAGTCCCGGACGCCCACACGACCGTTCCCGGATCAAAGGCCCCGGCCGGTGACGGCGAGCGGTCGGCGAGGCGCGGCGGACTGGCCAACATGCGCACTCGTGCGGAGTTGTGCGGCGGCACGCTGAGGGTGGAGCGGCTCGCGGAGGGGGGCACCCGGATCGTGTGGCGCGTTCCGCTCCACGGCTGACACCCCGCAAGCGGCTGTCGCTCGCGGACCTGCGGCGGGTCACGGCGTCCCGCGGCCCCCGCACCGGGGTACGGGCTCAGCCGCGCCGGATCTGGTCGGCGCCCTGGCGGTCCTTGAGCCGGCCGACGAGCATCGCGGCCTGGATCCGGCGGCCGACGCCCAGCTTGGCGAGGATCGAGGAGATGCGGTTCTTGACGGTCTTCTCGGCCAGGAAGAGGCGTTCGGCGATCTCACGATTGGTGAGGCCCTCGCCGATGAGGTCCAGGATCTGGCGTTCCCTGGCCGTGAGCCGGTCCAGTTCCGAGGCCTCCGGCTCCTCGGCGGGGCCGCGTTCGGGGCCCCGGAGCCGGGCCATCACGCGGGCGGTCGTCCGCGGGTCGAGCATCGACGTGCCGGAGGCGACCGTGCGTACGGCGGCGATCAGGTCGGCGCCGTTGATCTGTTTCAGCACATAGCCCGCCGCGCCCGCCATGATGGCGTCGAACAGCGCCTCGTCGTCGTCGAAGGACGTCAGCATCAGGCAGGCCAGGTCCGGCATCAGGGCGCGCAGTTCCCGGCACACCTCGATCCCGGCGTGGTCGCCCCGCGGGTCGTCGCCGAGGCGTACGTCCAGCACGGCCACCTGGGGCCTGCTCGCGGGCACCCTGGCGAGTGCCTCGCGGGCGTCGGACGCCTCCCCGACCACCTCGATGCCGTCCTCGGCCTCCAGCAGATCGCGCACACCGCGCCGCACGACCTCGTGGTCGTCGAGGATGAAGACGCGCACGGGGTCGGCGGACCGCGGCGGGTCCGTGCTCAACGGGGACTTCGCGAAGTCGTTCACACCACGCTCGATCGGCTCGGGGAAAGGATGGGCGACCACCAGTATGTGCGTCCCTCCGCCGGCCCGTGCGGCGGGGTTCCACAGCATGGTTAACAGCATCCGAACAGGGCCGAAAGGCCCTGTGACCAGGGCCGGTCGGCGAGTCGGTGGCGGTGCCATACTGACGCCGCCGAGATCATCGGGGCGCCGCCGACTTCGCCCCCCGTCCCGGCATCCCACCCTCACCGCGTTTTCCCCAAGGAGTCACCGGTCCATGAACACCCCGAGCGAGGATTACCACGCACTGCTCGCGCGGCACGACGCGATGCGGCTGAGGCGGCGCATCCTCTCCCCGACCGGTACGGACTCCGTCGCGCCTCGAGCCGAACGGCCGCAGGCGTACGACGGAACGGAGGACCAGCGGCTGATCGGTGACTGCCTGCCACTGGTCGGCCCGCTGGAGGACCTGATCGCCGAACTGTACCGGGCCCTGTTCGAGCGGCACCCGTACCTGCGGTCGCTGTTCCCGGAGTCGATGGCGTTCCAGCAGGCCCATCTGGCTGAGATCTTCCGTTATCTCATCGGCAATCTGCACCGCACGGACGACATGATCGGCACATTCGAGCAGTTGGGGCGGGACCATCGCAAGCTCGGTGTGCGTCCCGCGCACTTCGAGGCGTTCGAGGCGGCGCTGCTCGAGGCACTGCGCCTGCGGGCGGGTTCCCGGTGGACTCAGATGCTGGAGAACGCCTGGCTGCGGATGCTGCGCCTGGCCGTCTCGGCGATGGTCCGGGGCGCCGACGAGGCGATCGCGGAACCCCCGAGCTGGAGCGCGACGGTCACCGCGCACGAGCTCCGTTCGCCGGATCTCGCGGTTCTGAGGGTGCGGCCCCATCAGCCGTACACCTTCACGGCGGGTCAGTACGCGTCCCTGGAGTCGCCGCTGCTGGAGCAGGCGTGGCGTCCCTACTACCTGGCCCGCGCACCGCACCCGGACGGCGAACTGGAGTTCCACGTTCGGGCCCGTGGCGCGGGCGGTGTGAGCGACGTGCTCGTGCATCACACCCGGGAGGGCGACACCGTACGTCTCGGCGCACCGCGCGGCAGGCTGGCGCTGCCCGGTCACAGCCCGTCCGCCGACGTGCTGGTGATCGCCTCGGGCACGGGGTGGGCGCCGGTGAAGGCCCTGCTCCAGCAGATCGACGCCGAACGGTCCCGGGCGTACCAGGTGCGGCTGCTGCTGGACGGCGCGGCGGACGAGGGCATGTACGACGCGGCGTATCTGGAGGCCTTCCGGCGCGGGCGTTCCTGGCTGACCGTGCTTCCGCCCAGCGGCCCGTTCACGGACCAGGAGCTGCGGGCGCTGTGCGGCGTACCGGGGCGGGGTTCCGGGGATCTCGTACGGCAGCACGTCCTCCTGGCGCTGGCCCCCGAGCTCGCCGCCCCGGACTCGACGGGGGTGGCCGCGGCCCGGCTCGCCGCCGCCGGGGTTCCGGCGGCGTACATCCGTCACGACGGCACGAGCCGCGTCCCGGTCACCGGACCGGGACGCGAGGCCGTCGCGGGCGTGCTCGAACCGGCGGTCACAGAAATGACGCCCAGTACGACCAGAACCGGGTTGCTATCAGCATGACGATGACCAGGCACCAGGTCACCGGCACCACCAGCGGGAACTCCAGCACGGCCGCGACGACGGCACGCGGGGCGGGCAGCACACCGTGGCGCAGGTTGTGCACGGTGGTGTGCCAGAACATGAAGATGGTCGCCACCCACACGAGCATGCACCACAGGCAGAGCGCACCGATGTCGTACAGGGCCTGGGTCATCAGCCACATGCAGAACACGGCGCCGAGGAGGGTGCCCAGGTTCAGGCCCAGCCAGTACCAGCGCCGGTAGCGGGCGCCCGCGAGGAGACCCGCCCCGACGGCCGCCACCACCCCGAACCCGATCAGCCCGAGGAGCGGGTTCGGGAAGCCGAACACCGATGCCTGTTCACTGCGCATCACATCCGTGCAGGAGACCACGGGGCTCAGGGTGCAGGCCGGGACGAAGCCGGGGTCGGCGAGCAGTTCGAACTTGTCGATGGTGATCACGAAGGATCCCAGCAGCCCGAGTGCCGCGGTGACGATCAGCAGCCATCCGAACCCCGGCCGGGCGCCGATCCGTTCCGGCGCCCCGTGCGTCCCCGGCGGGGCGCCGTCCACCGGTGCCGCGCGGTCGTGCGCCCCACCCGCCGGGTGGGGCGCGTCGTCGTGGACGGTCCGGGGACCGGCGTCCGCGGCCCGCGTCCGCTGTGCCGATGCGCTCATGCCGGCCTCCGTCGGGCGCAACCGTCCGGCCATACGACGTCCACGTGGATGCCGCGCGCCCGGGCGAAGGCGACCAGGTGCGCCGTGGCGTCCCGCCCGTCGGACGGGGATCCGTCCCACACGGCGAGCACGGACCGGCACGTCGCCACGACCCGCTCGTCGGCGCCGACGCACGCGTCGCGGTCGGCCGGGTCGAAGGCCAGCAGGCGCACATCCTCGGCCAGGACCAGCAGTTCACCGGCGGCCTGCCGGTCCCGCTCCGGCAGTACCGCCGGGACCGCCCCCTGGGCCGGCAGCAGCACCGTCAGTTTCCGCCCTGCTGCCCGGACCGTGCGGCCGAACACCAGGGGCAGGCCCGCCCCCACGCGCACGAGCGCGGCCACGCCCTCCGCCAGAGAGTCCAGCCGCGCCTTGATTTCCGTCTCCACCAGTTCCAGCGTTCTGCTGTCGAGATCCCTGTGTCCGACGACCGCGATCACCGCGTACCCCTTCTGTGCACCTGTGCACCACCGACCCGACCGAACACTCCGCACACCGCGGCCCGGCCCCGGTTGCCGCCGTGAGGCCGGGCCGGACGTGCGAACCACCGCAGTGAAACCATCGGGGGCGGGGCACCGCTAGGGCCGTTCGGCCCTGGGCCGTTCGGCCCTGGCGGGGCGCAGCGGCACACGATGTACTCGTACCGCAGACGAGCACATCAGGAGACGAGGCCGCCCCCATGAGCCACGCAGGTCGCCAGTCATGAGCCACACAGGTCACCGGCCGCCGCCCCGGTCACCCCTGCCCATGGCCGCGAGACCGGCCGCGCACGGCCGGTCGGAAGGATCCGCGGTCCACGCACCGGAGGCCGGCTGGCCGCGCCACACCGTCGAGCTGACGAGCGGTCAGGCCCTCGGGCTGCTCGGCGAGGTGTCGTTCGGGCGGATCGTCTTCACCCAGCACGCACTGCCCGCGATCCGGCCGGTGAACCATGTGCTGGACCGCGGCCGGATCGTCATCCGGACCCACGGGGACTCGGATCTGTTCCTCCAGGCCCGGGACCACGGCGACCGCGGGGTCGTGGTCGCCTACCAGGCCGACGTCATCGATCCGTTGACCCATCTGGGGTGGAGCGTCGTCGCAACGGGCTACTGCCGGCCGGTGACCGATCCCGAGTCCCTGGTCCGCTATCAGCGCCTCATCCGGCCCTGGTCGGACCGGATGATGGACTGCGCGGTGCACATCCGGCCGCATCTGGTCACCGGCATCCGGCTGGCCGAGGGCGGCGGGCGCGGATGAGCCGACGGCCCGGAGCGTCCGGTGAGGAAGGTTCCCGGCGTTCACCAGGGCCCCCATCCCGTGTACGCGTGGTGGGGGGCCATCACGTACTCCCCGCTGTCGGCGTCGAAGGCGCGTACCGGTGAGGCGTCGTCATCGAGCAGGTCCCGGGTGGTGCGCCCCCGGGCGCCCTCGGCGCACAGGGTGAGGCCGTCTTCGCCCGCCCGCCGGAGCTCGGTCCGCGTGTGTCCGTCCCGGCAACCGCCGGAAGGCGCCCCGACCACCTCGGTCGGCGCCCCGGCCCGGCCCGACCGCACCCGGCCGGGGCGTACCGACCGGGGCCGCGCGCACGCGCCGGGGCGGGGCGGCCGGGCTACTTGCTGACGGCGAAACGCATCAGGTCCCGCTCGTCGCCCTGCTTGATCTTCCCGGTCTCGTTGATCACTTCGAGCTTCCAGCCCGCGCCGACCCGCATCGCCTTGGCCACGGCGCAGCCGTTGTCGTTGGTGAGCAGGCTCGGCCAGATGTCGGCGACCTGCTGGCTGCTGCCGCCCGTCGCGTCGTACACCTTGAAGCTGATGTTGCGCGCGTTCTGGAAGGCACTGCGCTTCTTGTAGGCGGCGGCGATGAACACGATGGACGTGATGTTGGGCGGGATCCGGGCGAACTCGACGGTGACCGTCTCGTCGTCGCCGTCGCCGCGCCCGGTCTGGTTGTCCCCGCTGTGGACCAACGAGCCGTTGCCCATGGGGTCCAGGGAGTCCAGCCCGGCCAGCCGGACCGGCTCCGCTCCCTGCATGGCGACGGCGATCAGGTCGAGGTCGGTGCCGACCTTCTGCCGGAGCTTGCCCAACAGCCCGCCGCTGCTCCCGGCGGTCGGGTCCCAGGACGCCCCGATGGACAGATGGGTCACCCCGTCCAGATCGGCCGGGCCGTCTTCCTTCTTCAGCGTGATCATGCGTGATCCCTCTTGGTGGGTCGGACTGCTACCCCTGAAGTGTGCCTGGTCTGCCCGCACTCCACCCAGCCGGGTGGATTCCCGGTGCGGTCCCCGGTCGGTGCGACACCTTTCGGTGTGATTCGCCACCTACTTGACGACCCGTCAGCAAATCTTTCCCGTGCGGGCGGGCACGAGACCGTGTTCGGCGAGCGGGCCGACGGCCAGTCCCTCGGCGCGGATGCCGTCGACGAGTCCGGGCAGTGCCGCGAGAGCGGGCCGCCGACGGCCGGACGCCGAGGGACCGGCGTCGTGCAGCAGGACCGTGCCGCCGCCCCGGAGGTCACGGCGCACGGTGGCCAGGACGCTCTCGGCGGTCGCGTCGTCGGTCCAGTCCCGGCCCCAGGCGGACCACAGGACCGGGCGCAGTCCGCAGCGCACGGCCGCCGCCCAGCGTCCGCCGGTCAGGATGCCGTACGGCGGCCGATACCACAGGGGCCATACACCCGAGACCCGCCTGACCGCCGCCACGGCACGGGAGACCTCGCGCACGTCCCGGCCCGCGGCGGGGAGCCAGGGGCGGCTGTGCGTCCATCCGTGGACGGCCAGTTCATGGCCGCGGCGGGCGATGTCACGGCCGAGTTCCGGGTGGCGCAGCAGACTCTCCCCCAGCACGAAGAACGTGGCGCGTACGGAGAGCCGGTCCAGTGCGTCGAGGACGTGCGGGGTGGAGCGGGGGTCGGGCCCGTCGTCGAAGGTCAGGGCGACATGATGGGTGCGGCCGAGGCCGGCCAGGGCGGGGAAGCAGGTCCGGCGCGGGCCCGCGAGCCAGGTGCCGGCCGGGGCGATGTGCGCGGTCAGCACCAGAGCCGACACCGCCAACGGGACGCGCAGTCCCGGCGGGACGCGCTGGTATCGGTGGTTCATCGGGTCCTCGTCCTCTCCGTCGGTGCGGCTATCGGTGGTGGCCCGGCGGGCTCTCGCGCGATGTCTCCCCCGCCGTGTCCCAGTGCCCTGCCACCGCCGGGGAACGCGACAGGCCCACGGTCCCGGCGGCCAGCAGGAGCGCCCCGGCCACGGCCGGCAGCGCATGGGCTCCCACGGCGATCCGTTCGCCGAACAGCACCGCGCCCAGGACCACGCTCACCAGCGCGTCCCCGAGGGTGAGGGCCGGCTGCGAGACGGTCAGCGTCCCGGCGCGCAGGGTGCTCTGCAGCAGCACCAGGCTCAGCAGGCCGATGCCGCACATCACGTACGGGTAGCCGGTCTTCAGGACCTCCGCCCCGTCCGGGATCCGGCCCGCGACCTCTTTGACCAGCCCGGCGGTGCAGGCGAAGCAGACGGCCGTGGCACAGCCGAGCACAGCGGTGCGGGTGGCGCCGCGGACGGTACGGGCGACCAGGGTCAGCGTGAACACCGCCGCCGCGGCGCAGGCTCCGGCGAGCAGCCAGGCACCTGCTTCGGCGCTTCCCTCGCCCGGCGACGGACCGGCGGCGGCCAGAAAGAGCGTCAGTCCGACGGCGAGCATCAGGAAGGACGACCAGGTCCTGCCGTCCGGGCGGTGGTGGAACACGACGGTGCCGAGCAGAAGTGTGAAGAGCAGTTCGCTCGCCATCAGCGGCTGCACCACCGACATGCTGCCGACCGCCAGCGCCGCCGCCTGGAGCGCGGTGGACAGTCCGAGCGCCGACGCGCCCGCCAGCCAGAAGGGCCGCCGCACCAGCCGGGCCGAACGGCGCACCGCGTGACGCACCGCCCGGCACGTGTCCGGTGCGCCGCCCGCCCCTTCGCTCGCCGCCTGTTCCATGGCGGCCCGCCGTTGCAGCACGGAGGCGGCGCCGTTGGCGACGGCCGCCAGCAGTGCCAGGGTCACGGCGAGCACGTCCATGCGTACCGGCGGATTCAGCCGAAGCGGGCGGCGAGCCGGTGGTAGAGCCCGGGGGCCACCGAGCGCACGCACCCGGGCAGGCGCAGCCAGCCGGGGACGTACACCTCGTCGCGGCGCGCGGCATAGGCGTCCCAGACGGCGTCGGCGACCCGCTCCGGCGGCATCGGGCGGGGCCACGAACGGGCGTAGGGCCTGCCCCGGCGGTCGAAGAACGGGGTGTCCACGACCCCCGGGACCAGATGGGTGATGTGCACTCCGGTTCCCGCCAGTTCGTGGCGGAGGGCGTCGGCGAAGGTTCCGATCGCCGCCTTCGCCGCGGAGTAGACCACCTCGCCGCGGACTCCGGTGGATCCCGCCACCGATCCGATGAGCGTGATGTGTCCGCGCCCGGCCGCGAGCATGTGCGGCAGCAGAAGCCGCACCAGACGGACGACGGACACCAGGTCGACGGTGAGGACCCGGTCGGCGGCGGCGGCCGGCATGGACTCGAAGGGACCGGCCCAGCCGACGCCGGCGGCCGCGACGAGCAGGTCCACCCGGCCTGCGAGGTCGAGGGCCTGCCGGGCGAGCCGCTCCGTTCCGCCGGGCGCCATCAGGTCCGCGTAGAGCGCCGTCGAGCGCGTCGCCCCCGCGACGCGCTCCAGCCGCTCGCGGTCCCGGCCGGTGACCAGCAGCCGCCAGCCCTCCTCGGCCGCGATCCGGTGCGCGACCGCGGCCCCGATGCCCGAGGAGGCCCCCGTCACCAGCGCCACGCCGGTCCGGACGGCGCGGCCGTCCGACACGCCGCCGTCCGGCATGCCGCGGCGGGCGGTTCCCGGACCAGATGACATGGCCTCTCCCCTGTGTCGGCACGGTGCGGCGCGTCGCCTCCCCGCCCGGGGATTCGGGCTCGCTCGGAGATCCGGGCCGGGGACCTCGCGCCGCCGGGTCTGGTTAGGAGTAGCCCGGGGGCGCTCGGACAAAACCGCCGCGCCCCACACCTCACTGAACCGCACGGCACGGCCCCCGCGCGCAGAATGGGACCACCACGCCCAGTTCCCACGGCGCCGGTTCCGCGCGCGCCGCCGATCTCAGGGGTGATCAGGTGCCTGCTGCCCATACGGACGGCGCTTCGGGGCCGGACCGAACCCCCGGCCGACCGGGTGAACGTGTGCCGCGGCGCGCGGCGGGATCCCCGCCGTCGGCCGGTTCCGGTCGCGGGGCGGCGCCTCCCGGTTCCTGGGGCGGCCCGGTGCCCGGACGGCGCCCAGGGGCGGTGGGCCGATGAGCCCGGCACCCGGCCGCTTCCTCGTCCTGAGCGCCGGCATGGGCTCCGGGCACGACGCGGTGGCGGCCGAGCTCGCCCGCCGGCTGGAGGTCGGCGGTGGGCGAACGACGACGGTCGACGTCCTGGACCTGCTGCCCCCGGGGGTCGGTGCCGGGCTGCGCGACTTCTACCGGACGGTCATCCGCCGGGCCCCGTTCGTGTACGCCGGGCTGTACGCGGCGTTCTTCCGCGGCCCGGGCGGCGGTCTCCCCCGCCCCGGCAGCGCTCCGCTGGCGGGGCTCGCACAGCGGCGGCTGCTGGAGCTCGTCGCGCGGTGGCGCCCGGACGTGGTCGTCCCCGTCTTCCATCTGGCCGCCCAGCTCACCGGTGGTCTGCGCGCCCGCGGGGCCCTCCGGGTGCCGAGCGCCGTGGTCATCACCGATTTCGCCGTGCACCGCCAGTGGCTCCATCCGGGCAACGACCTCCACCTGTGCCTGACGCCCGGTCTGGCCCGCCTGGTGCGACGGGCCGCGGGGCGCCCGGCCGTTGTCTCCGGCGCCCTGGTGGCACCCCGCTTCCACGCCCCGGCGCCGACGGCCGCGCGGTGGCGGCGGCGCATCGGCTCGACGGACCGTCCCGCGGTGCTGGTCTCGACGGGGGCTTGGGGGGCGGGCTCCCGGGTGGTGGACACCGCGCGGTTGCTGGCCTCGGCGGGGTACCGCCCGGTCGTGCTCTGCGGGGGCGACACGCGTCTGCTGCGGAGCGTGGCCCGTGTCCCGCACACGGACGCCCTGGGCTGGGTGGACGACGTACGGGGCGTCATGGCGGCCACCCGCGCCCTCGTCGACAACGCGGCGGGCCAGACGGCGCTGGAGGCACTGGCCGCCGGGCTGCCCGTGGTGGGCCACCGGCCGATTCCGGGCCACGGCGAGGAGGGCGTGCGGAGCATGGCGGCGCTCGGTCTCGCCGACCACGCCCCGGATCCGTGGGCGCTGCTGAGGGCGCTGGACGAGGTGACCGCCCCGGGGCCGGCCCGCGAGCGGCGCCTGTCCGCGGCCCGCGGCCTGTTCCGCGGGGCGGGGGTGCGCCCGCTGGAGGAGTTGGCGCGGACCGGACCCGTTCCCCGGAAGGAGGCCGGGACGCCCGGCGGGCCGAGGACGCTCTGACCGGAGGCCGGTTCAGTAGCGGAGCGTGCCCGCGATGCCGACGCTGTCGGGGAGTGTGCCGTCGGGCACGAAACGCACCTCCGAGTCGGCGTCCAGGGCCGCCTCGACGAGGCTGTCGACGATGTCCGTCTCGACGCCCTCGGGGGCCGGTTCGCCCTCTGGCACGTCGACGATGTGCAGCTGGTGGTTCTCGTCGGCGCGCCCGGCCGCGCGCAGGCCCTCCTCCACCAGGACCAGGGCGGCCCTGTGGTCCACGACCGTGTGCCACACCTCCGCGAGTCCCGCGACGAACGCCTTGCGACCGCGGGCCGCGTCCAGTTCCCGGCGGGCCTGTGCCGCGCGCTCCTCGCGGATCTTGTGGAAGACGGGTTCCAGCCGCTTCTCCAGCTGGGGTACGGCGTGCTTCTCGGCCCCCGTCAGCTCCAGCGTGCCCACCGTCGCCCCGGTGTGGCGGGAGATCTTCCCGAAGGCGGTGGTCAGCTCGGGGCTGCCCACCAGGATCATGGGCAGGTTCCGGTCGGTCATGGCTCGGGCGAAGCGCTCCTCGATGTCGGAGACGTACTGTCCGACGCGGGCCGCGCGGTAGCCCGTGCGGTCGGTACCGTATGCCGGGCCGGGGATGGCGTCGTCGCGGGAGGGGACCTGCGGCTCGGCCGGGAATCCGTGGGCGGCGACCTCGGTCAGGTTCCCCGCGTGGGCCAGGTAGAGCCTGCTCTCCTCCTGGTCGAGGACCAGCACCCAGTACGGCCGCGCGTACAGGTGGGCCGCGACCAGGTTGCGCGTGAGGAACGTGGTCGTGATCTCGATGCGTTCGGGGACGTCGTGCGGGGAGACGAACTGCCAGGCCTGCGGGTCCTCTCCCGGCGCGAACAGCAGGAGCAGCCCGTCCTCGGAGCGCTGGGCTTCGAACAGCCGCAGGACGGCGTCCTCGTCGAGCTGCCGCTCCAGTCGCAAGCAGGTGTCGCGGTCGACCGCCGGGTCTTCCTTGATGCGTCGCGTCGCCTCGCCGAGGAGGTTGCGCAGGCGGATCGGGTCCTGCTCGTTGTCGGGCCTGGCCCGGTGGGTCGGCATGAGCAGCGAGATCGCCGGGAAGGGGCGCGGGCGACGCAGGTCCTTGAGCACGGCCGGAGTCAGGTCACTGGTGCGCATCCATGGCCTCCCTGGAGCGGCGGGAAACGGTGATCGCATCCAGGGGACCACGCCGCGGTGGGACCCGCGACCGGGCGGCACTGCCCCGGGCCGGTGCGGGGCCGGTGCCCGGGGAGCGGATCAGCCCACCGTCGTGGGCGACGATCCGCCCGCCACGACGAGGCGGGGCGCGCCGGTGCCGTTCGCGGGGACGGTCCGGACGGCGCTCGCCCGGCCGTCGGCACCGGGCAGCGCACAGGCGTCCGTGCCGTCGTCCAGCCAGGCCCCCTGCGCCGGATGCGTGGAACCGGTCGCGGGCGGGGCCGCCGGGGGCGGGTGCCGGGGCGGCCGTGAGCGGATGACGGGTGCCCCGTCCGGTGGCCAGTAACACCGCAAGGTGCGCCACGGGGACGGGCCGCGCCCCGTGGCGCACCTTGCGGGTTGCCGTGGAGCGGGGTGCGGGACGACGCTGGAGAGAGCGGCGGCCCGCGGGGCCGGGGATCGGGCCGCGTACCCGGAGACGACGGGGAGGCGCCGGCGTGGAAGGCCGGGAACCCGTGCCGCGGCGGCATCCCGGCGCACACGGCCACCGGACCGTGCCGCACACCGCGGACCTGCGGGTGGAGGCGTGGGCGTCGACGGCCGGGGACTGCGTCGCCGAGGCCGTGCGCGCGGCGGTGGAGAGCTTCGCCGACCCGTCCGGCGCGGCCCCGGTCGGGGAGCACGTGTGCGAGGTCGCGGCCGGCTCCGCCGAGGATCTGCTGGTGTCCGTCCTGGAGGAGATGATCTACCGGCTGGACGCGTACGGGGAGATTCCGGTCCACGTGGAGGTGGACATGGACGTGACGGCGGGCGACGCGGACGCGGGAGCGGATCGCACGGCCGCTGCGGGACCGGTGGCGTCGGTGCGCTTCCGGATGGCCGACGCCGGGGCCGCCCGGGAGGTCGGCGCGGTACCGAAGGCGGTCTCGCTCCACGGCCTGCGGCTGTGGCACGGCCCCGCCGGCTGGACCTGCCGGGTGACCCTCGACGTCTGAGCGCGGGCCGGCCGGCGACCGGAGGTGAAGGGTCATGGAGATCGCACTGGCGGAACTGAGTCCGCACCGGTTCCGGATCGACCGGCGGGAGC
Source organism: Streptomyces sp. NPDC052042 (assembly GCF_044548345.1). Lineage (NCBI taxonomy): Bacteria > Bacillati > Actinomycetota > Actinomycetes > Kitasatosporales > Streptomycetaceae > Streptomyces > Streptomyces sp. NPDC052042. The sequence goes on from NZ_JBIUBU010000004.1 coordinate 193,326, forward strand.
CTATGCGCGTACCGGGTCTGGTGTTCGCCTCGCGGGCGCTGCTGCCACAGGCGTCCGGGGACAGGGCACTGGAGCAGGTGGCGAATGTGGCCACGCTCCCGGGCATCGTGCGCGCCTCCTTCGCCATGCCCGATGTCCACTGGGGCTACGGCTTCCCGATCGGCGGGGTGGCCGCCACGGACATCTCCCGCGGCGGGGTCGTCTCGCCGGGCGGCGTCGGGTTCGACATCTCGTGCGGTGTGCGGCTGCTGGCCGCCGGTATCGACCGCGAGGCGCTCGGCCACGACCGGATGCGCCGCCTGATGGACGCCCTCGACCGCACCGTCCCGCGCGGCATGGGGCGGGGCGGCCTGTGGAAGCTGTCCGGCACCGGGGAGATGGACGAACTGCTGGTCGGCGGCGCGCGGTACGCGGTCGAGCGCGGCCACGGCGTGCCGCGCGACCTCGCACGCTGCGAGGACTACGGCGTACTGGAGGGCGCCGCGCCGGGGGAGGTGAGCACGCGGGCCGTCGAGCGCGGGCTGCACCAGGTGGGAAGCCTCGGATCGGGCAACCACTTCCTGGAGGTGCAGGCGGTGGACCGGATCCATGATCCCGCCACGGCGGCGGCCTTCGGGCTGCGGACGGGCCAGGTGTGCGTCATGATCCACTGCGGCTCGCGGGGCCTGGGGCACCAGGTGTGCACGGACCACGTCCGCGTGATGGACCAGGAGCTGCATCGGCACGGCATCCGGGTCCCGGACCGGCAACTGGCCTGTACCCCGGTCGACTCGCCGCGCGGCCGCGCCTATCTGAGGGCGATGGCAGCGGCCGCCAACTACGGCCGGGCCAACCGGCAGTTGCTGTCGGAAGCCGCCCGCCGCGCCTTCGCCACGGCCACCGGGGCGGGCCTGGACCTGGTCTACGACATCTCGCACAACACCGCCAAGATCGAGACCCATGAGGTGGACGGAGTGCGGCGCTCGCTGTGCGTCCATCGCAAGGGCGCGACGCGGGCACTGCCGCCCGGCGACCCGGATCTGCCCGAGGACCTCGTCCGGGCGGGCCAGCCGGTGCTGGTCCCCGGGACGATGGGCACCGGTTCGTACGTCATGGTCGGCCTGCCCGGCAACGACGCGTTCCACTCCGCCTGCCACGGCGCCGGCCGGGTCTGGAGCCGCCACCGGGCGCTGCGCACGGTCCGCGGCGAGCAGCTGCGCGACGAACTGGAGGCCCGCGGCATCGCCGTGCGTCCCTCCTCGTGGCGCGGTCTCGCCGAGGAGACGCCGGAGGCGTACAAGGACGTCGACGCGGTCGTCGAGGCCACCGAGGGCGCCGGACTCGCCCGGCCGGTCGCCCGACTGGTGCCGCTGGGCGTCGTCAAGGGGTGAGTGGACGGTTTCCCCGTCCGGCCGGGATTCCCGGTGGCCGTCGGACACGCCGGCGGCGGGGCGCTGGGGGCGCAGCCGGTCGCCCCCTGTCCCCCTATCCCCCGATGCCGCCGGGGTCGTCCGGGTCCTCGGTGTCCGCACCGTCGTCGCCGACGGCGTAGGTGTCCTTGACCTTGACCTCGGCGACGCCCCGCCCCTCGGGGAAGACGCGCCGTCAGTCACCGATGACGTGCAGTTCGTCGGTGCCCGTCGCCCGTACGACGGCGAGTCCTTCCTCATGGGCCTTGAGGGCCTTCATCCAGAGGTTGGCGAACGCCTGCGAGCGGATGATGTGCATCCAGTCCGGCCGGTTCGACTCCCGGTTGTAGTTCGACTCCCCCATGGTGGAGACGAACTTCGAGTACATCGCCTTCACGTACTCCAGCGTCACCTCGTCATCGCCGGCGAGTGCCGTGTCCCTGGCCTCGTTGAGCGCGACGCGGAACTTCTCCAGCAGGTTCTCGGTGGCGCCGGAGGTGAACGACTCGTGGATCTCCGGTGGTTCGCACAGCCCGTACTTCGGGCCGGACAGACGCAGCAGGAGGCGGCGGGGTCGGTTCGGTCGCCCACAGCGGGCCGGGTTCGTCACGGTTGCCGATCGGCTTGGGCAGCACCGCAGCGTGGTCCCACTCGGGCGGGATGATCAGGTGGACACCGGCGCGGCGGCGGTCGTGGGCGAAGCCGGTGGAGTGCTCCAACTGCCCCAACGGCAGATGCGTCTTGAGGGCGGAGAGGTAGGCGCCGTTGACGTCGAGCGCCGTCACCTCGTGGCGGCCGGGCGGGAGTTCATGACGGGTCCATTTCGGGCGCCTCCCAGATCTGGTCCGCTCCCCGGGACGTCTGTTTCTTCAGGATGTCGGGGATCCAGGGGTGAGCGATCAGGTCGTAGCGGGCGCCCCTGCGGGTCTCGTCCAGCAGACGCATCGCGTCCGGGATCGCTCGCCTCGACAGGGCGGCGACGGCGGCGTCGACGTCGCCGCGGTGCTCGGCCAGCGTGCCCCGGACCGCCTCGTGGACCGAAACCGGCCGGACCGGCCGGTTCCGGCAGGGCGCGCCGGGCCGGTGTGCCGGAACGCCGCGCCGGGCCCCTCGCGGGCTTCGTGTCCGCGCCGGATGCGGTGGGCCGCACCGGCGCGGGACGGGCGGACGGACCGGCGACGCGGGCGGCGGCTGAGGGGGTGTCGGGGGATCCGGCCGTCGTACCGGCCGGGCGGCAGTCGGCCGCGTCCAGGTGCTGGGCGAAGCCCGCGACCCGCTGGGGGGCCGGATGTCCGCACAGCACGCTCGGGGGCGGCGAGGGGCTCCACCTCGTCGGGCCCGGACCCCGGCTCCGGCGCGGCGACGGCCGACGCGCCGCGGGCCGAAGCGGGCCCTTCCTCGACCGGGGCCTCGCCCCCGGTTCCGCCCTCGTCACCGGAATCGGCGCCGGGTCCCCGGTCCGGTGCGGGGCTCTCGGCGGATGGCCCGGGTTCCGCGCCCAGCGTGGCCCGGAGCCCGTCCAGCAGGTACGCGTATTTGGTGCGCGTCTCACCGGAAGGGTCCCGGCCGCTCTCCCACCCGGCCGCGGTCGACGGGCCCACCCCGAGCGCCCGCGCCACCTGCGCCCTGGACAGCCGGGCCCGCTCCCGCAGAGCGCGGCGCACCTCGGCGGCCGGGAGTTCGGCCTACGGGCCGACGGCGGCGAGCAGCGAGTCGATCGCGTCGAAATCACTCACCGGACAGGCCCTTCAGATGTAGGTCACGGGGTTGCGGGACAGATGCGGGCTGGGAGTGGGGCGCCCGACACGCGGATCACCGCGCAGCAACTCGCCCTGGAGCGCGAAGCGGTCGCCGTGCTTGGAGATGCCGGTGATCCTCGCCACCGCGAGCACGGTTCCCGCGGCGTTGATGATCTGCGCCTCGCTCTGGGACAGGGCCCGGTCGGCGTTGAACTTCCAGACGCCCCGGCCGGCCTCCCACGCCTCGTCCTCGCTCATTCCCGGACGCCACCCGAGGAGCGTGCGCGCCAGGCCGTCGCCCACGTCCGCGGCACGCTCCGGGCCGATCCGGATCTGCAGCATCCGTCCACCCCTCAGGGATACTCCTCAACTTGTTGCGAAGTTTGCATCGGCCGGGCGGACAGGGCCTCGGCGCGTCACGGAGAAGCCCGAGCAGCCACCGGAGAGACTGCATTTCATGGCGAACACACCGAGAGCATTCCTCGAAGGCGGCCCCGACGACCTCCCCGAGCGCATCGTCTCCCTCACCACCCCGGGAGACGACGTCAAGATCCCGTTCCGGGGCGGATACGAGCACTTCAGAGTCACCACGCGCCGCCGGGACACCGAAGAGGGCCAACTGCCCGTCTACGAATGGTGGGAGCGCACGGAGTTCCCGGGCTGAGCACCCCCCGGGGCGCGCCCCCTCCCCCGACGGGGATACAGCCGGGGCATCAGCACCGCTTTCGGGCCATGCACCGCAGCGGTGCGGGCGGGCACCGCCCACACCGGTACGACCAGCAGGCGGAGGTGTCACCGGGCGGCCCACGGCACCGCTCTCCGCCCGGTCACCCGCCCACGGCATCGCCCCGCCGCATCGCGGCCCCGGCGGCGCGGCGCAGCACGACGCCGTACGAAGCAGCCGTACGAAGCAGCAGGCCGGAGGGCGGAACACAACCGGCACCGAAGGCGCGGCGGGCACCATTACCCGGGCGTGTCAATGAATGACACGCTTTCGCGGGGGTGAGCAGGACTCCAGAAGTCGCCCGGACAGCCCAACGAAACCTCAAGAAGCCTTAGATCCACGGCAGTTGATAGATCATCAGATTATCTGGAAATAGCATTCGGCGTACGGTGTGTCCCCCGATGGGCGTTCCGGCGCCGCACGGCAACGTGTCCGATATGACAGGTATGGGGACCGTCAGTACGTTCAATCACGGGCCGACTGCTCAGCCGGCCTCCCTGAGACAGGAGAAGTGACATGGTTACCCGTTCCACCGTTGTTACCGGTGCTGTCGCGGCCGCGGCGGCCCTGGCGGCCACCGGCATCACCTACGCCTCGGCCGCCACTTCCGAGCCGGCCCAGGCGGCCCCCATCGTCCAGCAGGCCGCCCCCACCACGGCCCTCACCGGCGGAGACTCCGGCAAGGGCAACGAGGGCAAGGGCAACGAGGGCAAGGGCTACGGCGGCGGAGGCGGAGGCGGACACGAGAAGCGCCGCCACCACCACCGGCACCACCACAAGGGCCGCATCCACATCAACGAGCGCACCTACTCCGACGAGCGCGGCGGCTGCGTGACCGTGGTCAGCGGTCTCGGCTCCAGGACCCTCAACATCCGCAACGAGAGCCACCGCACCATCGAGGTGTTCCGCGGTGTCACCTGCGACAACGGCGCCCCCATCGCCACCGTCGGGCCCTGGAGCTCCAGCGACGGGGTCCACCCGGGCCGCGTGAAGGGCGGCGTCCACGTCCACAACGGGATCGTCGGCAGCTTCCGCGTGATCCATCACCACCACCACGGCCACCACGGCGGCCACGGCGGTGACGGCGGCGGATACGGCGGCGACTACGACGACGACTTCGGCGGCCGCGACTGATCCAACCACCCACCCCACACACAACCCCGGCCCGCCGGAATCGGGCCGGGGTTCCGTGTGCCCCCACCAGAACCGACGGCAGGGGCGGGCATCAGACTCCGAGTCAGCCGACGTTGACGTCGACGCAGGCGTAGAAGGCGTTGGCGGTGTCGGCGATGTTCCACACCGCGAGCACCTTCTGCTTACCGCTCAAGCCGCCGAAGCTCACCTGGTGGGTGACCGTCGCTCCCGGCTGAGCCCCGTTGTCGTTGAACTCCGCGATCTTCTGGCCGCCCGCGTAGTACTGCCAGGTGCTCGTGGCGTGCCGTGCGGTCAGGACCCACTGGAAGGCCGTGGTCCGGCCGACCGGAGTCACCTTCCAGCCCTTGGCGTCGTTGTCGAGATCGGCGAAGCGGCCGTTGCCGCCGCTGCAACTGGTCAGCCCCTTGGGGCCTTCCACGCTCTGCGGCTCGTACTTGATGTCTCCGCAGCTCACGGTCCCGGCGGCGCACTGGGCCTGACGGCTGGGCGGCGACGAGATGTATCCGTGGGCGTTGGCGGAACCGGCCGGAAGGCTCAGGGCCAGAACCGGTGCCAGCGCGGCACCGATGGCTGCGGCTGTCTTCCTTTTCGCGTGCATGCTTCTCCTTCACATGAGGCGTCGCTGCGCGCGGCCGGGCCGTGGGGGCCCGACGACGGCAGGCCGGCCTCTCCAGTGTGGGGCCGAGATGTGCGAAGGGCTGGCAAGTCCGCCGGAACGCACGCCGCGCGGTCGCGGGCGTCCATGCGACGGCCTTGCACTTGGACCAGACCATAGCCAACGCAGAGTCGCCGTCAAGAGTGGCGGTGCGCCCGGAGTTCACGAAGTCCGCTTCGACATGCCCCGCCGGCCGCCCCACTTCCCGCGAGCCCCGTCGAGGCGGCGGCCTCCCGGACCACGTTCCCGCGGACGTGCGACCGGCCGGTCACGGACACCCCGCCACCGGGTCCGGCCGTCCGGCGAGCGACGACCCGCCGCACCGGCCCGACGCGGCACCGACGCCGCGGCCAGGGCGGACTCGCCACGCCCGCGGCGCTTCGGCGCCATTCGGTACGGCCGCACCGAGAATGCAGGCGTGCCCACTCTCTCCTCCCCCGCCCGGCGCGATCCGCGGACCGCGTGGGCCCTGCTGCTCCTGTCGGCCGCCTCGGGAGCGGCGGACGCATTCGCCTTCGTCTGCCTGGGGCAGGTCTTCGCCGGGGTGATGACCGGCAACCTCGTCCTCCTGGGCGCCTCCGCGGTCGGCATCGGCGAGCACGGGATGGCCCTCCGGGTGGTCACCGCGCTGGTCGCGTACGGCTCCGGGGTCGCGTGCGGAGCATGGCTGAGCGCGCGGCTGCGGTGGTCTGTGCCGATGACACTGCTGGTCGAGGCGGGGCTGCTGGGAGCGGCTGCCGTGCTGTGGGGGGTGGGCCCGGCCCCGTCCGGCGGGGACCGGCCGGCTCTGCTGGTGCTCGGCGCCGCGGCCATGGGCGTCCAGGGCAGCACCCTCGCGACGCCCACGAACTACTTCACCGGCACCCTCACCTCCCTCGTCGGGCGCGCGGCGTCGCGGTCCCGACGACGGGAGGACGGCTGGGCTGCGGCCCGGCTGGCGGCTGTCGTGGCGGGAGCCGCCGTGACCGCGCTGGCGGTGCGGTTCCGGCCGGAGACGGCGGCCACGGTGATGGTGGTGCCCGTGGTGGGCGCGCTGCTGGTCGAGGCGGTCCCGGGAAGGCGCTCCAGCGGCTGACCCGCCGTCCCGGTCCCGCCCCGCACACGGTGGCTGGAGCCACCGGGCCCTCGGAGAAAGCCCTCGGAGAAGGGGAAGCCCCGGCCGGATCGGGGGTATCCGGCCGGGGCGGTCCAGATGTGGACGCGTCGCACGCACCCACATGCATGAACGATAAACCACTGCGAACCGTTCCCGGGAGCCGCCCCAGGGGTGCGAGGTGCGGCACGGAAGCCGGCCCCCGGCGGACGGCCGTCCGCGGCCTTGCCCGTCAGCGCTCCTCACGGAAGAGGACGTGCCGCCCCGCGGCAGGGTCGAACTTGCGCAGGACCAGCCGGTCGGGGCCGTTCCGACGGCTCTTGCGGGTCGTGTAGCTCCAGCCCGTTCCGGCCGTCGACCGGAGCGTCACGACGGGACGCGTTTCATTGCGGGCCATGCCTGCCTCCGAACCTCCTCGACATCTCACCCATCCGACTTTCGGCGATGAGTGTCGTTTTCATTCCGGCTGCTGCAACGCACGGGCACGCCGCCGCATTCCCGCCGGACGGGCCCGCGCTCTCCCCTTGGAGCCGACGCGGGGCGACGGCAGCGCCGCGCGCCCCGCGCGCCTGCTCCGCACGCCCGCGCACACCCCGTCGCACACCGGATGACCTGGGCGCACGACCGGCGCACCGGCGGGGGCACGCACACCGGAGGCGAGCGTCAACTTCCGCCAGAAGAAAGTCTGTTCGATGAATCGACGGAATGCACAGCCTATGGCATATGCCAGAAGCAACACCGTATCGAGTGTCGCCAAATCCCTTACGAGCCTCCGCGCGCTGTGCGACAGTCGTCTCCGGTCCACCTCCCAGACCTGGTCGCGCCGCGCCTGTATCGGAGTACGAGATGCCGTCCCCTCGGTCCGCGGACCGCCCCGCCCCCCGGCCGCACGGGCACCACGCCGTCGACGCGTTGATCGACCGGACCCGGCAGCTGCGCGGCGAGGTGGATGCCGTACGACGGGACGCGGTGCTGGTCGACGAGGAGGACCCGCGAACGCGCTGGCACCGGGCGCTCTGCGAACTGGCCGTTCACCAACTGGATGATCTCGGCACCCATCTGGGACAGCTCAAGGAGGACCTCGGGCCCGGGGCGCCGCGGACACCGGGACCGCCCCCTTCGGTCCCGGTACCGGACGTGCCGGACGTGCCGCGCGGTGCGGCGTCCCCGCCGGGGAACGGCTCTCTCATTTGCCGGGTGGGCAGCGCCGAGTGGAACCTGCTGACCGACGAGGCCACCTGGTCCGAGGAGCTGTTCCAGATCTTCGGCAGGTCTCCCGACGCGGGCGCCCTCTCCCTGGACGAGCTGCCGTCCATGCTTCTCCCCGACGACCAGCCGCTGCTGACCGCCCTGGTCACGGACTGCCTGGTGGACGGGAAGCCGATAGACGGGGAATTCCGCATCCTGCGGGCCGACGGCCGGACGCGCACGCTCCACATGATGGGCGAGCCGGTCCTCGACACGGACGGCTGCACGGCCTCCATGTGGGCGGTCCTGCGGGATGTGAGCGAGCTGCGACGCAGCGAGCAGGCGGTGCTCCGGACCCGTGACGCGGTGCGGCGCAGGCAGCACATGGCACGGACCGAGCGCCGGATGGCGGTCGAGCTCCAGGAAGCCGTGCTGCCTCCGTGGCGCGGCCCGCTGCGGCTCCCTTCGCAGGGAGCCGGTGTGCTGGACGTCGCGGCCCACTACCTTCCGTCGGAGTCGAGTTCCCTGATCGGGGGCGACTGGTACGACGCCCTGGAGCTGCCGGACGGCAGGACGGTGCTCACCGTCGGCGACCTGACCGGGCACGGTATCCAGGCCACCTCGGCCATGGCGATGCTCCTGGGCGCCCTGCGCGGAATGGCCGTGGCCGGCATCGAGCCCGGGCCCCTGATGGGACACCTCAACCACCTGCTCGAGTCGTCCGCGCAGCCTGCTCTCGGCAGCGCCGTCTGCTGCCGCTTCGACCCCGCCACCGGCTCCCTCTCCTGGGCACAGGCCGGGCACCCCGCGCCGCTGCTGTTCCGCAACGGCGAGGGGCGCCCGCTGCCGCCGCCCGACGGGGTCCTCCTCGGCGCGGCGTCCGCGGTCGCGTACCAGCAGGACGAAGTGCCCTTGCTCCCCGGCGACGTGCTGGTCCTCCACACCGACGGGCTGAACCGTCACAGCGGCCGGGATGCCGGCCCGGACGCCCTGCTCGCGCTGGCACCGCGCTTCGCACGGGCCCGTACGGCACAGGAGTGCGTGCGTACGGTCGTCACGGAGTTCGGCGGCACCGAACGCCTGGACGACGCGTGCGTGCTGATCGCCCGCATCGGGGCGTAGACACGGCGACACACCCGCGGGAACGCGGACGTACCGACGCCGGACAGGGGACGACCGGCAGGAGCACGAGCGGCCCGCAGTCCCCATGCGTGCGGATGCCCACCGATCGGACAGTGATCGGGGGATCGTGATCAGGCGGTGGTGCCGGACCGGACTGCTCCCGACCGGACCGCGGTCGTCGGTACGGCCGGCGCCCGTCCGTCACGACGCCCTGCGGTCAGATCTCGGACGAGCGCCTGGGCTGCTTGCCGACGGCGCGCTGCGGCATGGCGACCTCGATCTCCTCCCGCAGATCCGCGATCTTCGAATACCCCGCGTACTGGCCGGTCAGCCGGTACATCTCGCGCAACCGGTCCCAGGTGCGGTGCGAGGAGGTCTCCCCCATCGGCACCAGCGCCAACCGTGCGTAGCGGTCCGCCTGTTCGGGGTCGTCGGCGATGAAGCACGCCGAGGCGAGTGAGATGTAGTCGAAGATCTTGGAGCGCTGCCGCCCGTTGACCCGGAGCTCCAGCGCCCGCTTGGCGTGGCGCTGGGCCACGGTCGCCACCGACGAATCGTGGTCGGCGAGGGTGCGGAACGCCAGGGCCTGCATGCCGTGCAGGTCCGCCTCGTCGAACATCTGCATCCAGCTCGGGGGCGGCACATCGCTCTTGTCCGAGACGAAGAGCTCCTCGGCCTTGCCCAGCGTGCGCCGCATCGCCTGGCCCTGTCCCATGGACGCCTGCGCCCATGCCTCGATGGTGCACAGCATCGCCCGGGTGCGCGGCAGAATCGTGTCGCCCGAGCCGGACTTGGCGAGCTGCATGAGGTCCAGGGCTTCGTCGGGACGGCCCAGGTGGACCATCTGACGGGCCGCCCGGGACAGCGCCTCGCCCGCGCGGGGGCGGTCGCCGCCCTCGCGTGCCGCGTGCGCGGCGATGACGAAGTACTTCTGCGCGGTGGGCTCCAGGCCGATGTCGTGGGACATCCACCCCGCGAGCACCGCGAGGTTGGCGGCGACGCCCCAGAGGCGGCGCTGCAGGTGTTCGGGGTGATGGTAGGCGAGCATGCCGCCCACCTCGTTGAGCTGGCCCACCACGGCCTTGCGCTGGAGTCCGCCGCCCCTGGAGGCGTCCCAGGCGCGGAACACCTCGACGGAGCGTTCGAGCGCCTCGATCTCCTCCGAGCCGATGGGCGCGGCCTCGTACCGGTCGAATCCGGCGGTTTCCGCGTGGAGGGGGTCGTCGGTCCGAGGGATGTCGGCGGCCAGCACGGGGTCGCTGTGCAACCAGTCGCGCATGGGGCCGGTGATGGTCGATCCTGCGGCGAGCGCGGCGCCCGCGCTCACCAAGCCGCGTCGGTTGAGCATGAGGTCCATTCCCGTGAATTCGGTGAGGACCGCGGCGGTCCGCTCGGGCGCCCACGGCAGTTCGTCGGGGTTGTTCTCCGTCCCCGCCTCCCGCCGTCTCCCCACACGCCCGCGCCGGCCGAACCCGAGGTCCTCGATGGTCACGACACGGCCGAGCCGCTCGGTGAACAGGGCTGCCAGCACCTTGGGCACCGGATCGCGAGGGGATTCGCCCATCTCGATCCAACGCCGCACCCGCGAGGTGTCGGTGGCCAGCTGCGGGTGGCCCATGGCCGCCGCCTGCCGGTTCACCAGCCTCGCGAGTTCGCCCTTGGACCAGCCGGCGAGGCCGAACAGGTCGGACAGGCGGGTGTTGGGTTCTCCGGTCACGTCAAGCCCCCAGGTTCTCGGCTGTGTTGACAGTAACCGCCTGTCAGAGGCATCGCGACTATTCGCCAGGGTTCGCCAGGGTGCGCCACATGGTCTGCCACCCGTGATCCGGTGTCAGGTAGGACAGCGCCACCCCGCCCGGCAGACCCCGGTTCTCCCCAGGGTGCCGGACGGCCGCCGGCCGGGGTGGCGCACGCGAACTTGTCGGCGCACGAAGGGATCTGTCTCCCCCATGTACACAGCATCGTCCTCCGTGAGCGCCCCGCCCCGGCCGGTTCGTCCCCTGGGGGCGGGCGGCGGGCCGTACCTCGCGCCGCACGCCGCCCCGTCGGCGTCCGGTGCGGTCCGGCCGAGGCGATCGGCGAGGGTGGGCGGCGCGCCGCTCAGCGGACGGCTGGACCTGTCCGGTCCGCAGGGCTCTCAGCTGAGGACGGTGATCGCCTCGGTGCACCGGATCTGCCCGGAATTCAACCCGGTGCAGGTCCTGCGCCGCAGTGGCCGTTCGGTCCTCCTGGTCGGCTCCACGGGACGCACGACCGCGGTCGCCAAGTGTCTGCTGGACCACTCGCCCGCGTGGTCCGAGCGCTTCCGCCACGAAATAGCGGCCTATCGCGCGTTCGTCCGGCACCGTCCGCCGGTGCGGGTGCCCCGGCTGATCGCGGCCGACCCTGACAACTGCGCCCTGGTGATCGAGCGGACGCCCGGCCGGGTGGCGGCGCTGACCCGCCACCCGACGGAGGCCCCGCCCCGGGCCGATGTGCGGGCCGTGCTCGGTGCGGTCGCCCGCGTCAACGCCTGGCGGCCCGCCCCGGGACTGTTCGACGCGCCACTGGACTACGCGGCGAGGATCACCCAGTACCACGAGCTCGGTCTCTTCACCGACCGTGACCTGAGCGACCTCCAGAAGCTGCTGCACGGCCTGGCGTACGCGGGCGGTCGGCAGACCATATGGCAGTTCTGCCACGGTGACGCGCTGCTCTCCAACATCCTGCTCTCGCCGGCGGGTCCGGTCCTGGTGGACTGGGAGCACGCGGGCTGGTACCTGCCGGGACACGACCTGGCGACGCTGTGGGCGGTCCTGGGGGACGCACCGGCGGCGCGACGCCAGATCAGCCAGTTGGCGCAGGTGGCGGGGCCCGCGTCGCGCGACGCGTTCCTGGTGAACCTGATGCTGGTACTGACGCGGGAGATCCGCACCTACGAGACGGCCGTCCAGCGGGCCATGCGGGAACCGGCCGGGGGCACCGTTCCGGACCGGCCGGGTGTGCTCTCGTCGAGCGAGGAGCAGCGCCTGCTGCTGCGGCGGCTGCACGACGACTGCGCCATGGCCCGCCGGGCTGTTCGCGCCGCGGTCGGCACGCGCTGACCTTTTCCCGGGGGGACACGCCGCGGGCCCGATGCCGACACACGGGCCCGCGGCGTGCTGTCATGGCGCCGGTCGCCGTCAGCGTGCGCGCACGATGTCCACGTCGGAGGCCTTGACGAAGGCGATCCGGTGGCCGACCTGCACGGTCACGTACTTCTCCCGGCCACGGAAGTAGGTGTGGTCGTACGGGTACGAGGAGTCGATGGTCGGGGCGTGGAAGTAGCCCGTGGGGGCCTCACCACCGCCGGGGTAGGACTGCCCGGTCTTGATGGTGTACGGAAGCGGTGATCCCACCCGCTGGTCCGCGAAGTCCGCGGGGTACTCGGACTTCTCCGGGTACGCGACGCCGTAGACCGGCACCTCGGCGCGCCCCTCCTTGGGCCGCACCACGTATCCGGAGGTGGGGGTGGTGGTCCGGATGTGCGCCGGGGTGCGGAGCCATGCCTTCTGGCCGTACCACCAGATCGCCGTCCAGCCGGGGACGCGGTCCGCGACGACGGCCTGCTGGGTGGCGCTGATCTTGCTGCCCCAGTCGGCGGCGCAGTTCGTGCCGGGAGAGCCGTCGGGGTGCAGGCCGGGGTCGGAGAAGAGCGGCGCGTCCTTCGACGGGGCCGTGTGGAGCGGGACGGCGCTGGAGGCCTGGACGGGCAGGTCCACGCCCTTCTCGCAGTCCCGGAACGCCTGTTTGTTCCTCTTGAAGTCCGGGCTGACGGTGATGAGTTCGCTGCGCCTGGGGGCGGTCGGCACGGTGGGCTCGCCGAGCAGCGCCATGAAGCGGTTCCAGTCCCAGTACGGGCCCGGGTCCCAGTGCATGTTCCGGGTTCCGGAGGCACTGGTGGGCGGTACGCCGTCGTGGCCGATGATGTGCTGGCGGTCGAGGGGTATGTCGTACCTGGCGGCGAGATAGCGCACCAGCTCGGCGGTGGAGCGGTACATCTCGGGGGTGTACCACGTGGCGCCGTCGACGGCGACACCCTCCTGCTCGATGCCGATGGAGTGGCTGTTGACGTACCAGTTGCCCGCCTGCCAGGCGACGTCCTTGTTCTTGACCATCTGCGTGACGTGGCCGTCCGCGGAGCGGACCACATAGTGGGCGGAGGTCTGCTTCAGCGGGTTCTGGAAGATCTTCAGGGTGGTGTCGAAGTCCACCTCGGTGTCGTGCAGGACGATGTACCTGATCTTGTGGCTGCGGGGCCGGTCGGCGGTGTCGTAGTTGCCGTACGTCTCCTTGTCGGCGGGGTCGCCCGTCTGTTGGTAGGCCGCCGGCACCCAGTCGCATGCGAGAACGCGCGGGCATTCCGGCCGCACCGGGTCGGCGCCGGCCTGGGTCGCGGGAGCGAGCAGCGTCATGCTCAGCGCGCCGGCCGCCACCGAAGCGACCGCGAGTCGGGACCTGTGCTTGGACGTCATGGCAACCTCTCCTGGAGCCGCACGGACGGGAGCCGTGCGGTGGGGGTGTGCGTGATCCGATCTCACCGTTGCGTGGTGCGCGCACACTCTCCGACCTGAGGTGACGACACGTCAAGGGTTCGGCCAAGAGCGCCGGTCGAGTCAGTGGACCAGACCACTGACGCCCGCCCTGACCTGCGGAAAGACCGGATCCGCCCGTGGTCGGTGGCACTTGGCTCCCCGGATTCCGGCCGGCCCGGGGCAGCCCTCGGCGGACGTGGGACCGCCGCTCCCGGGCCCACCATTCATGTGACTAATCGCGGATGTGCGTGCCCTGAACGGCCGAAGGGTAGTGCTCGCGCGGACACCTGGTCCGTGCGGCGTGCGCACGGCGAGACATCGGAAAGGCCGGACACACATGGCTCAGCCCTTCACCCTGCCGGACTTCTACGTTCCTTATCCGGCCCGGCTCAATCCCCATGTCGAGGAGGCGCGGCGGCATACCAAGGAGTGGGCGCGCGGCATGGGGATGCTGGAGGGTTCGGGCGTCTGGGAGGAGAAGGACCTCGACTCCCACGACTACGCGCTGCTGTGCGCGTACACCCACCCCGACTGCTCGTCGGAGGCGCTCTCGCTGGTCACCGACTGGTACGTGTGGGTCTTCTTCTTCGACGACCACTTCCTGGAGCTGTTCAAACGCACCCGCGACCGCGAGGGCGGCAAGCGCTACCTGGACCGGTTGCCGGCCTTCATGCCGATGGACCGCGGGGCCGGGACGCCCGAGCCGGCGAATCCGGTCGAGGCGGGGCTGGCCGATCTGTGGGCGCGGACGGTCCCGAGCATGTCCGATGCCTGGCGGGCCCGGTTCGCCGAGTCGACGCGGAACCTCCTCAACGAGTCGCTGTGGGAGCTGGCCAACATCGACGAGGGGCGCATCGCGAATCCCGTCGAGTACATCGAGATGCGGCGCAAGGTAGGCGGCGCCCCGTGGTCGGCGGGTCTGGTGGAGTACGCGGCGGGCGCGGAGGTCCCCGAGCCGGTGGCCGGCGAGCGGGCGCTGAGGGTACTGCGGGACGCCTTCTCCGACGGTGTGCATCTGCGCAACGACCTGTTCTCGTACCAGCGTGAGGTCGAGGACGAAGGCGAAAACAGCAACGGGGTGCTGGTCCTGGAGCATTTCCTCGGCTGCTCGACGCAGGAGGCGGCCGACGCGGTGAACGATCTGCTGACGTCCCGTCTCCACCAGTTCGAGAACACCGCGCTCACCGAAGTCGGCCCGCTGTGCGCGGAGAAGGGCCTGAGCCCGGAGCGGACGGCGGCGGTCCTGGCGTATGTCAAGGGCCTGCAGGACTGGCAGTCCGGCGGCCACGAGTGGCACATGCGCTCCAGCCGCTACATGAACGGCGGGGGCGCCGACGGGGCGGTACCCGGCCTCGGCATGGCCGCGGCGTCGATCCGGCTGACCCACCGCTCGGAGTCGGCCCGGCTGCGCAGTCACACGCATGTGCCGTACCAGTACGTCGGCCCGTCCCTGCTGCCCGACTTCGAGCTGCCGTTCGGCACGACCCTGAGTCCGCATCTGGAGGGTGCACGGGTGCGGATCGTGGACTGGTCGCGCCGGATGGGCATTCTGGAGGCGCAGCCGGGTGTGCCCGGCTCGCACATCTGGGACGAGGAGCGGCTCGTCGCGTTCGACCTCCCGCTGTGCGCGGCGGGGTTGCATCCCGACGCGACGGCCGAGGAACTGGATCTCGCCTCGCAGTGGCTGACCTGGGGGACGTACGGCGACGACTGGTTCCCGGTGGTGCACGGGCGGGCCCGTGACCTGGCGGGGGCCAGGCTCGCCAACGAGCGGCTCTCGCTGTTCATGCCGCTGGACGGGAGCGGGACGCCCGAACCGGTCAACGCGCTGGAGCGTTCGCTCGCCGATCTGTGGGCGAGGACCTCGGCGCCGATGGACGCGGGCGCGCGGCGCGCGTTCCGGGGGGCGGTCGAGGACATGACCGCGAGCTGGTTGTGGGAGCTGGCGAACCAGGCGCAGAACCGCATCCCCGACCCGGTGGACTACGTCGAGATGCGGCGTATGACGTTCGGCTCCGAACTGACGATGAGTCTGAGCCGTCTGGGTCACGGCCGGAAGGTGCCGGAGGAGGTCTACCGCAGCGGTCCGCTGCGGTCGCTGGAGAACGCGGCGGCGGACTACGCGTGTCTGCTCAACGACCTGTTCTCGTACCAGAAGGAGATCGAGTACGAGGGCGAGGTGCACAACGGCGTCCTGGTCGTGCAGAACTTCTTCGGGGTGGACTATCCCACCGGGGTACGGATCGTGTACGACCTGATGACGTCGCGGCTGCGCCAGTTCCGCCATGTCGCCGAGCACGAACTCCCGGTGCTGTACGACGATTTCGGGCTGGACGCGGAGGCGAGGGAGGTCCTGGCCGGATATGTGCGGGAGCTTGAGCACTGGCTCGCGGGCATCCTGATCTGGCACCGGGGCTGCCGACGCTACCGCGAGGAGGATCTGCGGCGGGGCACCGGCACCCCGTGGCATCTGAGCGGGCCCACGGGGATCGGTGTGTCGGCGGCGCGGGTGACGGAGCTCTTCGCCCCGCTCGCGGGCAGCGGCGTGTAGCACCGGGCCGGACGGCGTCCGGGGTCCGCACCCGTCGGGCGCTCCCGCCGCAGCCGCGCGACGCCGAGCGCGCGGCTGCGGCGCAGGGACGTTTCAGCCCTGCTGGAACAGCTCGGCGGGCAGCGGCTTCAGCAGCGCGTACAGGTCGTCGGTGATCGGCCGGTCCCAGCTGGCGATGGTGACGAGCACACCGTCGCTCCGGTCGAACTGGACACAGGAGATGCGGCTCTCCGAAAGCTTGATCCGGTGGACGATCAGCAGGTTGTCGCCCTGCATCACCGGCATGTCCTCGGTGCCGGTGACCTCGACAGGATCGTCGTTCTCCAGCGCGAGCAGCAGCTGGGCGACCTCGAACGGGACCTGTCCCTCCTCGGTCTCGCGGGCGGGC
The DNA here is from genome assembly GCF_044548345.1 of Streptomyces sp. NPDC052042. Taxonomy (NCBI): domain Bacteria; kingdom Bacillati; phylum Actinomycetota; class Actinomycetes; order Kitasatosporales; family Streptomycetaceae; genus Streptomyces; species Streptomyces sp. NPDC052042. The sequence goes on from NZ_JBIUBU010000004.1 coordinate 209,882, forward strand.
GAGCCCTCCGGGAGATTGCCGATGATCATCGCGGGGCCGCGGCCGCCGAACAGGTCGTAGCGCAGGAAGACGCCCTGACAGCTCCCGTCCGGGGCAGGGAGCAGACCCGCGCCGAGGTTTCCGGGCCAGTCCCCCGGGTCCATGGCCAGGACGTCGAAGTCGGGGCCCGCGGGTGTGGCGGCGCTGCGGCGGCGGAGGAAGGACATGCGGACATGGTACGTGTCCGGGCTCACGTCGCGGAGCCGGGGCCGCGCCGGGACGCCCGCCCGGCGCGGGCGATCCCGGGCCCTCGGGGGCGCGGCGTTCCGGTGGCGGCGTGCTCGTCGGCGGCCGGGACGGCGGGTGCGGGCCCGCGCGGCCCGGCCCGCCCGACGGGCACCGGGGCGGGGTCCTGGAGGGCGCCCTCGGCGGGGCGACCCCGTCCCCGTACCCCGGCCGGGAAGCGCGGCCCCGACCGGGTGGCGGCGTGCGGGACCCCGCACCCGCTCTCCCCCGTTTCCGGGACGCGGTCGGCGGTCAGCTGCCGGGCGGTTCGGATCCGACCAGCCACATGGAGAAGAACTGTGCCCCGCCCCCGTAGGCGTGGCCGAGCGCCCTGCGCGCCCCCTGCACCTGGTGTTCACCCGCCCGTCCCCGCACCTGCAACGCGGCCTCGGCGAAGCGGATCATGCCGGAGGCGCCGATGGGGTTGGTGGACAGCACCCCTCCGGAGGGGTTCACGGGAAGGTCGCCGTCGAGCCCGGTGACGCCGGACTCGGTGAGCTTCCAGCCCTCGCCCTCGCCGGCGAAGCCGAGGTTCTCCAGCCACATGGGTTCGTACCAGGAGAACGGGACGTACATCTCGACGACGTCGATCTCCCTCCGCGGGTCGTCGATGCCGGCCTGCCGGTACACATCGGCGGCGCAGTCCCGGCCCGCGCGTGGTGAGACGAAGTCCTTCCCCGCGAAGAGCGTCGGTTCGCTCCGCATCGCGCCGCCGTGCACCCAGGCGGGCGGGTGCGGCGAGCGGTCCGCACCGGCACGGTCGGTGAGGACCATCGCGCAGGCGCCGTCGGAGGACGGGCAGGTCTCCGAGTAGCGGATCGGGTCCCAGAGCATCGGCGAGGACCGGACCTTCTCCAGGGTGATGTCCGGGTCGTGGAGGTGCGCGTACGGGTTCTTCAGCGCGTTGCGGCGGTCCTTGTAGGCGACGAGGGAGCCGGTCGTGTCGGGCGCCCCGGTGCGGCGCATGTAGGCCCTCACGTGCGGGGCGAAGAAGCCGCCCGCGCCCGCGAGCAGCGGCTGCTGGAACGGGACCGGCAGCGAGAGCCCCCACATGGCGTTCGACTCGGACTGCTTTTCGAAGGCGACGGTGAGTACGGTGCGGTGCACCCCTGCGGAGACCAGCTCGGCGGCGACGAGCGCGGTCGAGCCGCCGACCGAGCCCGCGGTGTGCACCCGCAGCATCGGTTTGCCGACCGCGCCGAGGGCGTCCGCGAGGTAGAGCTCCGGCATCATCAGGCCCTCGAAGAAGTCGGGGGCCTTGCCGATGACGACGGCGTCGATGTCGGCCCAGCCCAGGGCGGCGTCCTCCAGGGCGCGGACGGCGGCCTCACGGACGAGTCCGGCGATGGAGACGTCCCGGCGGGCGGAGACGTGCTTCGTCTGGCCGATGCCGACGACGGCCACGGGCTCCTCAGGCATGAGCGCCCTCCCCTTCGAGTACGGCGACCAGGTTCTGTTGCAGGCAGGGCCCGGAGGTGGCATGGGCGAGCGCCCGGTCGGAGGCGCCGCGGTGGATGCGGCTCGCGGCCTCGCCGAGCCGGATCAGCCCGGCGGCCATGACGGGGTTGGCGGCGAGCGCGCCGCCGGACGGGTTGACGGTGACGGTGCCGTCGAGCCGCAGCGCCTTGCGCAGCACGACCTCCTGGGAGGTGAACGGGGCGTGCAGTTCGGCGGTGTCCACGGGCCGTTCGAAGGCTCCGGCGCGCTCGGCTGCGAGCCGGGTGGACGGGGACTCGGTCAGTTCGCGGACGCCGAGGCCATGGGCCTCGACGCGGTGGTCGATGCCCCGGACCCAGGCGGGGCGGGGGCACAGGGCCCGCGCGGTGTCCCCGGCGGCGAGGATCACGGCGGCGGCGCCGTCGCCGACGGGCGGACAGTCGCCGGTGCGCAGCGGCCGTACGACGTAGTCGCCGGCGGGGACCGGGCCGGTGAGCTGGGCGTGCGGGTTGTCCGCGGCGGCGGCGCGGTTGCGGTGGGCGATCGCGGCGAGCGCGGCCTCGTCGGTGTCGCCGGCGTCGATCAGGGCCTGGGCCTGGAGGGCGGCGAGCGCGACGGAGTCGGGCCAGAGAGGACCGGCGTAGTACGGGTCCAGCTGGCGGGTGAGGACGTCGCGTACGGAACCGGGCGAGGACTTGCCGTAGGAGTAGACGAGCGCGGTGCCGGCCCGGCCGGTCCGGAGCTTCACCCATGCCTCGTACAGCGCCCAGGCGCCGTCCATCTCGACATGGGACTCGCAGACCGGCGGGTAGGCGCCGACCCCGTCGAGCGCCATGGTGAAGGAGAAGGCCCGGCCCGCCAGGTAGTCGCTGGAGCCGGAACAGACGAAGCCGAGGTCGCCGGTCCCGAGTCCGGTCGCGTCGAGGACCCGGTGGAGCACCGGCATCAGCATCTCGGCCTCGGAGAGTTCGTCGGTGCGCCGCAGATGGTCGGTCTGCGCGAAGGCGACGATCGCCACGTCTCGCATCTACAGCAGCTCCTTGTACGCGTCGTAGGCGGCGTCCGGCTCACCGGTCGGCCGGTAGTGGTCGGGGTGGCGTGCTCCCTCGGTCCAGACGGGTTCGACGCGCAGGCCCATGCGCACCCGGTCGTACGGGATGCCGCCGATCCGCGCGTGCAGCGCGAGGTCCGCGCCGTCGAGGGCGATGTGCGCGTAGACGTAGGGGACCTCGATGCCGGGATTCGCCGTATGAGCGGCCTTGATGTTGACGACGCAGTACGTGGTCACGGTGCCGCGCGGGCCGACCTCGACCTGTTCCGCGGTGGCGACGCCGCAGGTGGGGCAGGCGCCGCGGGGCGGCACGTACACCTTCTCGCAGGACGGGCAGCGTTCGCCCATGATGCGCCGCTCGGCGAGCGCCCGCAGGTAGGCGCCGTGCGCGCGGCCGGGGGTGTACCGGTAGTCGAGGCGGGCGGGGGTGACGATGCCGGTGACGGGGTCGGTGAACGCGCCGTCGTGCGGGGCCGTCCGGCCGGGCGGCCCGTCGTGGGGCTCGAAGCAGGCGATGTCCGTGATGGCGCCGGTGCGTTCGGGTGCCCAGCGGATCCGCACCCGCATGCCGGTGCGGACGGCTTCGGGGCCGGCGGCGTCCAGGGCGTGCAGGAGGGCGGTGTCGGCGCCGTCGAGGCGTACGAGGACCCAGGCGAAGGGGGTGGCGAGGGGCTGGTGGGGGCGCGGCGCGGGGTTCCAGGCCCAGGTGGTGACGGTGCCGGTGGCGGCGACCTCGGTGAGTTCGCGGATCTCCCGCGCGGTGACGGGGTCGTACTCGACGGGCGGGACGAGGACCTTTCCGCCGTCGGTCCGCACACCGAGGACGGTGCGTTCACGCAGTCCGGTGAGGAAGGCGCTCTGGACCGGGCCGAGGGAGCGGGTGAAGGGGAATGCGACGACCAGGGGTGCGCTGAGGGTGTCGGGCACGGTTGCCTCCTCGGTTCAGGAGCGCCGGTAGACGGGCTCGCGCTTCTCGGCGAAGGCGCGGGTGCCCTCCTTGGCGTCGTCGGTGGCGAAGACCGGCCATCCGCGCTTCAGTTCGGCGGCCAGGCCCTCGGTCTCGGTCAGGTCGGCGCACTCGTACACGGACGCCTTGACGGCCTCGACGGCGAGCGGTCCGCAGGCGTTGATCCGCCCGGCGACGTCGAGGGCCTGTTCCAACGCGGTGCCCTCGGGCACGACGCGGCCGATCAGCCCGACGGCGGCGGCCTCCTCGGCGCTGTACGGGCGGCCGGTGAGGAGCATTTCGAGCGCGTGGGTGCGGGCGATCTGGCGCGGCAGCCGCACCGTCGAACCGCCGATGGGGAAGAGGCCGCGCCGGACCTCGAAGAGGCCGAAGGTGGCGCCCGTCCCGGCGATGCGGATGTCGGTGCCCTGGAGGATCTCGGTGCCGCCCGCCACACAGGGGCCCTCGACGGCGGCGACCACCGGTTTGCGGGGACGGTGGTGGCGCAGCATCGCCTTCCAGTGCAGGTCCGGGTCGGCGGTCATCCGGTCGCGGTACTCGTCGCCCTCCGTTCCCCCACCGGCCAGGGCCTTGAGGTCCATTCCCGCGCAGAAGCAGCCGCCGGCGCCGGTGAGGACGATCGAGCGGACCGTGTCGTCCGCGTCCGCCGCGAGCCAGCCGTCGTACAGCCCGACCAGCATCGGCAGCGAGAGTGCGTTCTTCGCCTCGGGCCTGTTCAGGGTGAGCACCATCGTGGCGCCCTCGCGCCGCACGGTGAGGTGTTCCGTACCAGCCATCGCGTGCCTCCCGTCTCGCGTACCGGAACAGGTTGCAGGAGGCGGGGAGCCAGTTCAATAGTTTTCTGACAGGTAGTCAGATTTATTGGACGACACCCTTCCCACTTGTGCGCCCCGGCGCTCTAATGACGCCGTGTCGGTCAGCAGCCGGGGTCAGGAGGAGCGGTGGAGTACAACCTTGCCGACCTGTTCGAATCGGTCGTCGACGTAGTCCCGGAACGCGAGGCGCTCGTCTACGTCGACCATCCCGGCACGGGTGCGGAGCGGCGGCTGACGTACGCGCGACTGGACGCGGCGGCCAACCGCGTCGCCCACCACCTGCTCGACGCGGGGCTCAGCGCCGGCGAGCACGTGGGGCTGCATCTCTACAACGGGGTCGAGTACCTCCAGACACTGCTGGCCTGCCTCAAGGCCCGGCTCGTCCCGGTCAACGTCAACTACCGCTATGTGGAGGACGAGCTGGCCCACCTCTATCGTGACGCGGATCTGGCGGCCCTGGTCTTCGACGCCGAGTTCGACGAACGGGTCCGGGTCGCCGCCGCGCAGGCCCCGACCCTGCGCCACCTGATCCGGGTGGGGGCACCGGCCGCGGGGGTCCGCGGGCCGGACGCCGTGGCGTTCGCGGACGCGGAGGCGGCCGGGAGCCCGGAGCGCGGGTTCGCCCCGCGGTCCGCCGACGACCGGTTCATCATCTACACCGGCGGCACGACGGGCATGCCCAAGGGGGTGGTGTGGCGTCAGGAGGACCTGTTCTTCTCCGGTCTCGGTGGCGGCGCGCCGACCGGCGAGCCGGTGAAGTCCCCGGAGGAACTGGCGGAGCGGGTGGTGGCGGGCGGGGACGGGATCACGTTCCTGCCCGCTCCCCCGCTGATGCACGGGACGTCGACGCTGACCGCGTTCATCGCCTTCGACTTCGGCCAACGGGTGGTGGTCCACCGCAAGTTCGTGCCGGAGGAGGTGCTCCGGACGATCGAGAAGGAGAAGGTCACCAGCGTCTCCCTGGTGGGCGACGCGATGCTGCGGCCGTTGATCGACGCGCTCAGGGGCCCGCTGCGGGGAACCGACTGCTCGTCGCTGTTCTCCGTGTCCAGCTCGGGCGCGATCATGTCGGAATCGGTGCGCGCCGAGTTCCGGGAACTGGTGCCGACGGCGATGCTGCTGAACAACTTCGGTTCGTCCGAGTCGGGGTTCAACGGCACGGCGACACCCGACTCGGGACCGGAGAAGGGTTTCCGGATCCAGGTCAACTCCCGTACCACGGTGGTCGATCCGGTGACGCATGAACCGGTGGCGCCCGGTGAGCCCGGGCGGCTCGCCCAGTGCGGCCATGTGCCGCTCGGCTACTACAACGATCCGCGCAAGACGGCGGAGACGTTCTTCCGGCGGGAGGGCCGGCGCTGGGTCCTGCTCGGCGACATGGCGACCGTGGACGCGGAGGGCATCGTCACGGTCCTCGGCCGGGGGTCGCAGTGCATCAACACCGGGGGCGAGAAGGTGTATCCGGAGGAGGTCGAGCAGGCGTTGAAGGCGCACCCCGACGTCTACGACGCCCTGGTCGCCGGGGTGCCGGACGAGCGGTGGGGCAACCACGTGGCGGCGGTGGTGCAGTTGCGCGAGGGGGCCGCGCGGCCCTCGCTCGACGACGTCCAGGCCCACTGCCGGACCCGGCTGGCCGGCTACAAGATCCCCCGGCGGCTGGTGATCACCGGGCGGATCCGGCGCTCCCCCAGCGGCAAGGCCGACTACCGGTGGGCCCGTGCGGTCGCCACGTCCCCGCACGGCGACCCGGGCTGAGACGGCCCCGCCCGGATCCCCGCCGCCGGTGTCCGGGGCCGGGCCCGCGCCCAGAACCCCCTGCGGGGCGTGAGCGCCCGACCACCCGCGGCCCTCGTCCGGAGGGGCCGGGCCGGCCGCAGCCGAAGAACACTCGAACGGCCCCGCACCGGTCCCGGTGGCCGGACCGGCCGCCCCGCACCGGGCGGCACCGAGGAGCCCCGGCGACGCTCCGGCGCCCGTTCCCGGGCGGCGGTCCGCACCCTGAGCCATTGCGGCTATGCCGGGTACCCGACCGCTCACTCTGTGTGGCAAAGGGGGGAAATCGCCCATAGCTTCGCCACATGAGGAAACGACATTTCAAGAGCCTCGCGATCGCCGTGGCCGTCTCGGCCGCCGGGCTCGGCACGGCGGTACCGTCCGCCTCGGCCACGAGCCCCCTCGTGGTGCGGCCCGGCCAGTCGATCCAGAAGGCGGTGGACGCCGCCAAGCCGGGTGACACCGTCGTCGTCGAGCCCGGCACGTACCGGGAGACCGTCCTGATCGACAAGTCCGGCCTCACGTTGCGCGGTTCCGGCGACCGTACCGTCATCCGCCCGGCGACCGGGAAGGCGCAGGCGGCGGGCGCCTGCGCGAAGGCCGGGAGCGGGATCTGCGTCCTGGGGCGGTCCGGCGCGACCGTCGACGGGGTGACCATCGACGCGCTGACCGTCTCCGGATTCCAGAAGCACGGCGTCTGGGCCTCCTGGACGGACCGGCTGACCGTGCGGCGCGTGGTCGCGGAACGGAACGGTGTCTGGGGCATCGCCCAGGAGCGGTCCACCCGCGGCGCGTTCACCGGGAACACCGCGCGCGCCAACGGGGACGCGGGCGTCTTCGTCGCGAACACCGTGAGCGAGGAGGGCGGCGCCACCGACACCCGGGGCACCGAACTCCGGGGCAACACGCTCAGGGACAACCGGATCGGCTTCACCGCCCGGCGCGTGAGGAACCTGTCGGTTCACAGCAACACCATCACCGCCAACTGCAGCGGTGTGTTCGTGGTCGGTGACGAGGGCAGCCCGCAGGCCGGGGCGATGACGATCCACTCCAACCGGATCACCGCCAACAACAAGTACTGCGCGAAGACGGACCGGCTGCCCGCCATCCAGGGCTCCGGCATCGTGCTCACGGGCGCCGAGGACACCCGGATCCGCTCGAACACGATCAGCGACAACACGGGCGCCACGCCGATGTCCGGCGGCGTCGTGCTCTTCAAGAGCTTCGTCGGCGCCAAGAACAACGGCAACACCGTCAGCGGCAACGTCGCGCTCGGCAACAAGCCCGCCGACCTGGCCAACGGGGACACCGGCACGGGCAACACCTTCGTCTCCAACGTCTGCACGAAGTCCACACCGGCCGGGATGTGCTGACCGGCGCACCCCCGCACGAGGAGAAGCGAACCAGCATGACCACTGTGAGTCCCACTCCCGCACCCACCCCCGCCGCCGTCCCGCACCCCGTCGCACCCCCGCAACCCGCCATGCAGCTGCGCGAGATCGTCTTCGGTGCGGCCCGCGCCGCCGCCGTGCGTGCCGCGGTCCGGCTGGGCGTCGCCGACGCGCTCGGCGAGACGCCCGCCGACGTGCGGGAGCTCGCGACGCTGGTGGGGACCGAGCCGGTGCCGCTGCGCCGGCTGCTGCGCGCCCTGAGCTGCTACGGGATCTTCGCCGAGACACCGGACGGGTGCTTCGCCCACACGGAGATGTCCCGTCTGTTGCGCGAGGACGACCCGAACAGCCTCCGCCACATCTCCCTGTGGTGCACCGAGCCCTGGACCTGGGAGGTGTGGCCGCGCCTCGACGACGCGGTGCGCACCGGCCGGAGCGTCTTCGAGGACGTGCACGGCAAGGGCTTCTTCGACTACCTCCACCAGGACGCGGACGAGTCGGCCCGGGTCTTCGACCGGGCCATGACCACCTCCAGCGTGCAGTCCGCGCGGGACGTCGCCGATCTCCTCGACCTCACCGGTGTGTCCTCGGTCGCCGACATCGGCGGCGGTCAGGGGCACGTGCTGGCGAGCCTGCTGGAGAAGCACCCGTCGCTGCGCGGCACCCTCATGGACCTGCCGGGTGTGGTGGCGCGGGCGGACGCCCGGCTGCGGGACGAGGGGCCGCTCTGCGGCCGGACCCGCATCGTGGCCGGCGACTGCCGCGAGGCCGTCCCCGTCGCGGCCGACCTCTACATCATCAAGAACATCCTGGAGTGGGACGACGACAGCACGCGCCGGACCCTGCGCAACGTCATCCGCGCGGCCCGCCCGGGTGCCCGGGTCGTCGTCATCGAGAACCTCGTCGACGACAGCCCCTCGATGCGGTTCACGACCGCGATGGACCTGCTGCTGCTCCTCAACGTCGGCGGCGCGAAGCACACCCGCGACAGCATGGTCGGCCGGATCTCGGAGGCGGGCCTGGTGATCGACAGGATCGTCCCGGTCAACACCTACCTGGACGCGTTCGAATGCGTGGTCCCGGACTGAGTCGGCGCGTGGTCCCCGGCTGACCGGGAGGCACGGCCACGCGAGGTGCCCCGGGTGCGTCCCGCCGGACGGACCCGGGGCACCTCGCCGTACCGGCCCGGCGCCGCGACCGCGAAGAGCGTCGCCCGGGCGCTCGCCCGGACGTCCGAAAGCCCTCGCAGCGGGACTGCGAGGGCTTCGGGCCGCCGCGGCGGGCCATGGGGGCTCCCCTGCCCGAACGGGGCCGAGAGCCCGGGGAAGTGCCGGGCGGCGCGACGGGACGGACGTTGCCGGAGCGGCACTAGGCGGGGGCGGCTCCCCGCTCCCACCGGTAGAACTCCCGGGCCATGGCGTCCTTGGGGCTGCGCCAGGTCTCCGGGTCGTACGCGCTCACGTACGCGCTGAGCCGGTCGCTGACGGCCTTGAACTCCGGATGCTCCGTCACCTTGGCGATCTCGGGGCCGGGCGGGCGCTCCGACTCGATCAGATGCAGATAGACGTCGCCGAACTGGAAGAGCTTGCGCCGGGTGACGCCGACGAGATGCGGCAGTTCGGTGCTGTCGGAAGCGGCGAACACCCGGGCGATGTCGGGCGCCGACCCCGGTGCCATCCGGGCGACGATCAGGGCGTGGTGCATCGTTGCGTGCCTTTCTCGGTCCCGGCCCGGCATCCGGTCGCGACCGGATGCCGGGCCGTGGGAGGGGTACGGGGGTCAGCCGGCCGCCATCGGAGCGGTGCGGCGGTCCCGGGCCCGCTGTTCGATCTTGTCCCGGATGAGCCCCATCTGGATCTTGGAGTTGCGGTTGATGTTGTCGGTCATCCACGCGTCGTCGACGGGGGCGTCGGGCCGCATGGCGAAGTCCTGGGTCCAGTGCATCCTGGTGCCGCCGGGGACCTCGGAGTACTCCCAGCGGATGTCCATGTGCTGGAAGGGGCCCGGCTCGACGCGACGCGCGCGTACCGTGCGGGAGGCGCGGTCGACGGTCCGTTCGGAGACCCAGCTCCAGACCTTGTCGTTCTCGTCGGGATGCATGGTCAGCCGGAACTTCGTCCGGTCGCCGTCCCGTTCGATGATCTCGACCGAGGCGTACTCGCTGAACAGGTCCGGCCAGTTCTCCAGGTCGTTCGTCACCTCCCAGACCAGATCCAGGGGGGCGGCGATGATGATCTCGTTCTCGGTGTGTCCGGACACGTCAGGCTCCTTGCATGAGGCTGTTGTTGACGAGGTCGAGGAATTCGCGGGGGGTCTTGCACCGGTCCGCGTCGGTCGGCAGCGCCCGCCCGTGCCGGTTCTCCAGCACGCCCACGATGCCGAGGAGGCCGAGCGAGTCGAGGCCGAACTCGTCGAAGGCGGCCTGGGGGCTCTTCTCCATCTCGCGCGGGTCCACGGTGAGTCCGGCGCCCTTCTTCATCAGGGCGGCGAGTTCCGTGTAGGTCAGTCGGTCGGTCATGAGACTTCTCCTTCTCACGATGGGGTGTCGGTGGAACCCCGCAGCACCATGGCCGCGTTCGAGCCCATGAGCCCGCGGCTGAGCACCAACGCCGTGCGCAGTTCCGCGGGGCGGGCGCTGCCGGTGACGACGTCGAGGTCGTGACACACCTCGTAGACGTTCGGCGTGGGCGGTATGAGGGCGTTCTCCATGGAGAGCACGGCGGCGGCCGCGTCCAGCACCGGCGCCCCGCAGTAGGCGCGCCCGGTACCGGACTTGGGCGCCGTCACGGGTACCTGGCGGCCGTGGGCGCCGAGCGCGTCGGCGATCGCGAGCGCCTCGGCGCGGTCGGCGGCCGGGACGCCGAGGGCGTCCGCGAAGACGACGTCGATCTCGTCCGGTGCGCAGTCCGCCTCCCGGAGCGCGCCGATGATCGCCTGGGCGAGGCCCTCCCGGGACTCCTCCCAGCGGGCCGCCCCGGTGAACGTCGCGGCGTGACCCGCGAGTTCGGCCCGGACCCGGGCGCCGCGGCGGCGTGCCGACTGCTCCTCCTCGACCACCAGCATGGCCCCGCCCTCGGCCGGCACGAAACCGCAGGCGTCCGAGGTGAACGGCAGGTAGGCGCGGGAGGGTTCGTCGCGGGTGCTCAGATCGTCGTACCCGAGCTGGCACACCACCGAGTAGGGCGCCAGCGGTGCCTCGGCCGCGCCGACCACCACCGCCGTGGAGCCGCCGCGGATCGCGCGGGCCGCGTGGGCCAGCGCGTCCAGCCCGCCCGCCTCGTCGCCGGCCACGACCCCGCACGGACCCTTGAATCCGCCGCGGATGGAGATCTGGCCGGTGCTGGCGGCATAGAACCAGGCGATGGACTGGTACGGGCCGACATAGGTGGGGCCCTGCCCCCACAGCCGCTGGAGTTCACGCTGCCCGAACTCGCCGCCGCCGGAGCCAGCGGCGGTCACCACACCGATGTCGTACGGGGAGTTCTCGTAGTCGGCGCGGCCCAGCCGGGCATCGTCCAGCGCGATGTCCGCGGCGGCCATCGCGAAGTGCGTGAACCGGTCGGTCTGGACGACGAACCGCTCTTCGATCAGTTCGGCCGCCTCGAAGTCCCGCACCTCGCCCGCGACCCGCAGCGGAAGGTGTTCGCACCCTTCTCGGGAAACCCGGTCGAGGACGCTGATCCCCTCCTGGGTCCGCTTCCAGAAGGCTTCGGTGCCGGTTCCACCGGGGGCGACGACACCGATGCCGGTGACGACGGTCCGCCGGGCTCTGCGGCTTCTCATGGTGTCCTCCCACCTGTCCGGGTCAGGGCCACCGCGGACTGGAATCCGCCGAAGCCGCTGCCGACCGAGAGGACGCTGCGCAGCTTCAGGGGACGTGCGGTGCGCGGCACGTAGTCGAGGTCGCACTCCGGGTCCGGGCTCTCGTAGTTCGCCGTCGGCGGCACCGTCTGGTGCAGCAGGGCGAGTACGCAGGCGGCGATCTCTATGGCCCCGATCGCCCCCAGGGAATGGCCGACCATCGATTTGATCGAACTCATCGGCACGTCGTAGGCGTACGCGCCCAGGGCCCGCTTCACCGCGGCCGTCTCGTGGCGGTCGTTCTGCTTGGTGCCCGAGCCGTGCGCGTTGACGTAGTCGATCTGCGAGCGGTCGATCCGGGCGTGGCCGAGTGCGCGGTCGATCGCCTCGGCCATCTCCAGTCCCTCGGCGGTCAGCCCGGTCATGTGGTACGCGTTGCCGAAGGTGGCGTACCCGGCGATCTCGCAGTACACGTTCGCGCCGCGGGCGCGGGCGTGCTCCAGCTCCTCCAGGACGAGCACCGCGCCGCCCTCGCCCATGACGAAGCCGTCGCGACGGGCGTCGAAGGGCCGGGAGGCGTGTTCCGGGTCGTCATTGTTGGGCGAGGTGGCCTTGATCGCGTCGAAGCACGCGACCGTGATCGGGGTGATCGGCGAGTCGGACGCCCCGGCGACGCAGACGTCCACCCGTCCCTCCTCGATGGACTGGAAGGCGTACCCGATCGCGTCGAGTCCGGAGGTGCAGCCCGTGGACACGGTCTGCACCGGGCCGTGCGCACCGACCTGTTCGGCCACCGCCGAGGCGAGGGTGCTGGGCGAGAAGGCCCGTTCCAGGTACGGGCCCGCGGGCCGGTGGTCGACGTCCCAGCGGGCGCCGCCGCCGCTGACGGCGACGTAGTCGTGCTCCAGCCGGGTGGTTCCGCCGACCGCGGTGCCGAGCGACACCCCCACCCGCCAGGGGTCCACCTTCTCCGGATCGAGTCCCGCGTCGCCGAGTGCCTCCCTGGCGGCCACGGTCGCGAACTGGACGTAGCGGTCCGACCGGGCGGTCTCGTCGGCGTCCAGACCGTGTGCCGCCGGGTCGAAGTCGCACTCGGCGGCGATACGGGAGCGGAAGCCGGCGGGGTCGAAGAGGGTGATGCCCCTGGTGGCGGTGCGTCCGTTCGCGAGGAGGTCCCAGAAGGCCGGTGCGCCGATGCCGCCGGGGGCGACGACGCCGACACCGGTGACCGCCACGCGTCGGGTCATGAGGGGGCCTCCGTCCGCTCCGGCGGTGCGACGCGGTCGGCGGGCCCGGTGTGTTCGGTGTCGACGTGGCCGAGTTCCGGGCGCGGCGCGAGCGGGCCCAGGTGGAAGACCATACGCGCCTCGACGTCGCCCACGTTCCGGAACCGGTGGCGCACATGGGGAGGGATCAGGAGGCCCTGGTCGGGCCGCAGCTTGTACGGCTCGTCGTCCAGGTCCACCTCCAGGAGGCCGTCGACGACGTACACGAACTCCTCGGAGTACGGGTGGTAGTGCTCGCCGATGCGCTCGCCCGGCTGGACGATCGCCAACCCCATGAAGCCACTGGTGGCTCCCACGGCGGTCGGCGTGAGCATGGCGCGCAGGTCGCCTCCGCGCCTGCGGTTGGGCTGCGTCTCGCTGAGGTCCACGATGTGTGGCCGGTACGTGGTCATGACTGGTTTCCTCCTGGCACATTGCGCGGTGTAAGGACGGGTTGAGCGAGAACCCCCCGGGATGCGGATGCGCGGTTCAGGACTCCGTGGCCCGCCGATCGGTGATCAGGGACATCTCGGCCCTCTCGAGGAAGCCCGCGATCTCCCGTTCGTCGGTGGGCACGGTGTTGGCGGCGCCGTCGAGGAGGCGTCCGAGCCTGGCCACCTTTCCGGGGCCGTCGATCCCGATGGCTTGGGCGGGCTGCGCGTCGATGGGCCCGGCCGCCTCCAGGAGGCGGACGACCACGTCGTCGCGCTGGAAGATGGTGCTGCTGTCGATGATGCTCGCCGGGTCGTCGGCCGCCTCCTCGTCGTGGCCGGCGAGCAGCCGCGCGAGTGCCATGCCGCAGCCCGGCTTGGCGTGGTAGAAGAGCGCGCGCCGGCGCACGTCCTCGGCCTTGTGGCGGCCGGCGGTGACGTGGTGGACGGTCGGGAGCGCCGCCCGGGTGAAGAACATGCGGGCGGAGTCCGGGTCGCTGAGGTCCCGGTCCTGTTCCAGGTACGGGTTGATGGCCTCCTCGACGGCCCTGACCTCGGGCTGCCGGGCGACGTGGCGCAGGGCCGCGAGGAGATCGCCCTCGACCTCGATGGCCCGTACGACCCGGTTGCCGTGCATGAAGAGCGAAGTGCGGCGCAAACGGGTGTCTTCGTCGACACGCGCGTTGGGGGACTCGTAATCGGCGAGGATCTTGGCCACGATGCCCTCGGTGCCGGGCTGGACGGTGAACGTGAGCGCGTGGCGCACCACTCCGTCGCCCAGACGGGGTGACGCCTGGAGCTTGCCCTTGGCCGTCTCCGGCGTCAGCTCGAACGCCTTCCCGGTCTCGCGCAGGACGCTGAAGCGCAGCGAACGGGTGTCGCGCACGCAGTTGTGCAGCGGCTGGACCATCGCCACGTGCTCCTCGCTGTTCACCCAGGCGAGGAAGGGCGGGGCGCTCTCCCATTCGCTGGTGATCAGCCACTGCGAGGGGTTCTCGATGGACTGGCACAGCTGGTCGCTGATGTGCCCGGGGACGGACGCCACCTGGTTGCGCAGGTGTTCGTACGCTTCCAGGAACTGCTGCTGGGCCCCGTCGTAGAGGTCCAGCAGCAGCACGACACGCAGTCGGGAACCATCGAAGGCGGACTGGGAAATCCGTTCCGAGAGGGTGCTGGTCATCATTGGGTCTCCTTCAGGACGGCTTCGCGGGCAGCCCGGAGGCATACCGTCAACCGTCGGTTGGCGAGTGGATGCGGAGCGGGGGTTCTCCCGGCGGATGCGAGTGGTCCGCCCCCGTGACAGCGGGCATCGTCTCCGTGACCGATCGTGAATCGCTGGTCCGGGTGGCGCGAGATTTATGAACCGTTCAGGTGAGCGGCCGTCCGAACCGCTCCGACAAGGGCATGAAACAAGGCAACGAACGGCGTCCGAGCTGGAGCAACTGATGAACGAGAACGTCGACATTCGCGTACCGGTCCTCATCGTGGGCGGCTCCTTGGTGGGCCTGTCCGCCTCACTCTTCCTCGGCCGGCTCGGCATCGAGCATCTGCTGGTCGAGAAGCACCGGGCCACCTCGACGCATCCGCGCGGCCGCGGCAACAACGTGCGCACGATGGAGGTGTTCCGCTCGGCCGGCGTCGAGCCGGCCGTGCGCGAGGCGGCGTCGGTGCTCGCCGGCAACCACGGCATCCTGCAGGCCGGTTCGCTCACCGGGGACGACCAGACGTGGTTGTTCAAGGAGATCGACCCGGGTGGCGGACTGGCACGGTTCAGCCCGACCGGCTGGTGCCTGTGCAGCCAGAACGATCTGGAGCCCGTGCTGCTGGAGCAGGCCCGCAGGCAGGGCGGCGATCTGCGGTTCTCCACCGAGCTGCAGAGCTTCGACCAGGACGCGTCGGGGGTGGACGCGGTCCTCAAGAGCCGCGAGACCGGTGAACACATCAGCGTGCGCGCGGACTACGTCATCGCCGCGGACGGGGCGCGCAGTCCCCTCCGCGAGCAGTTGCGGATCGGCCGAACGGGTCCCGGCGACCTGTTCCACAACGTCAGCATCACCTTCCGTTCGCGGCGGCTCGCCGATGTGCTGGGCGACCGCCGTTTCATCGTCTGCTATCTGACCAACCCCGCCGCGGACGGTGCCCTGCTGCCGGTGGACAACGAGCAGGACTGGGTGTTCCACGCCCCGTGGCAGCCCCAGCACGGCGAAATGCTGGACGACTTCACCGACGAGCGGTGTGCCGCGCACATCCGCGCCGCGGTCGGGGCCCCGGACCTGGACATCGAGATCACGGGCAGGGCCCCGTGGCACGCGGCGGAGCGCGTCGCGGAGCGGTACGGCTCCGGTCGGGTGTTCCTCGCCGGGGACTCGGCCCACGAGATGTCCCCCACCGGGGCGTTCGGCTCCAACACCGGCATCCAGGACGCGCACAACCTGGCCTGGAAGCTCGCAGCCGTGCTGCGGGGTGAGGCGGGCCCGGGGCTGCTGGACACCTATGAGGCGGAGCGGCTGCCGGTGGCGCGGGCGACGAGCGCGCGGGCCTCGGCGCGCTCCAGCGAGCACAGCCACCCGGGTTACACCGCGGCCCCGGGTGTGGGCGGCAGACAGACCGGGATGCTCGCCGTGGCACTGGGCTACTGCTATCCCCGGGGCGCCGTGCTGGGCGCCGACCCGGCCGAGCCGGTGGTGCCGGAGACCATGCGGCTGGACGGTCGGCCGGGCACCCGCGCGCCGCACCTGTGGGTCCGGCAGGCGGGCGGACGCATGTCGACCCTGGATCTGTACGAGCACACGTTCGTGCTGCTCACGGACGGCACGGACGTGGTGTGGCGGAAGGCGGCCGAGGCGGTCGCGGACCGGCTGTCGGTGCGGCTGCGGGCGTACGGCATCGGACCGGGCGCCGATCTGGAGCCGGAGGACGGGGCCGACTGGGCCCGGGCCCACGGCACGACGTCCGGGGGTGCCGTGCTGGTGCGTCCCGACGGGTTCGTGGCCTGGCGGTCGGCGGGCTCCGTCGCCGATGCGGAGGCCACCCTCCACGACGTGCTGACCTCACTGCTGCACCGGTCCTGACCGGCGCGCCGCGCCCCGGCCGGTCCGTACGGCCGTCGCGCAGGGGCGGCGGGCCGCGCGGGCCCGGCAGGGGCGCGGCGGGAGGCGAGGGGCGGCGCGGACGATCCGCGTCGCCCCTCTTGCCATGGGGCGAGACCTCCTGCGTTACTGCTCCCGAAAGTTCGACCGAATGATCGGTCGCCTGCTCGGGAGAGGGAGATCGGGATGACGTCCCTGCTGGACTCGGCGGAACGACTGGGCCGGGACGAGCTGGAGGCACTCCAGCTGGAGCGGCTGCGGGCCACGCTGCGCCACGCGTACGAGAATGTCGGCCACTACCGGGCAGCGTTCGACCGGGCCGGGTTGCGGCCGGACGACTGCCGCACGCTCGCCGACCTCGCCCGCTTCCCCTTCACGACCAAGGCGGATCTGCGGGACAACTACCCCTTCGGCATGTTCGCCGTTCCCGAGGAGCGGGTGCGCAGGATCCACGCGTCGAGCGGGACGACGGGCCGTCCGACCGTCGTCGGCTACACCGAGCGGGATCTGGACATCTGGGCGGACGTGGTCGCCCGCTCGATCCGGGCGGCCGGCGGACGCCCCGGGCAGAAGGTCCATGTGGCGTACGGATACGGGCTGTTCACCGGTGGCCTGGGAGCGCACTACGGGGCGGAGCGGCTCGGCTGCACGGTCATCCCCGCCTCCGGCGGCATGACGGCTCGTCAGGTCCAGTTGATCCAGGATTTCCGGCCCGAGATCATCATGGTCACCCCGTCGTACATGCTGACGCTGCTCGACGAGTTCGAGCGCCGGGGCATGGACCCGCGGACGACCTCCCTGAAGACCGGGATCCTCGGCGCCGAGCCGTGGACGGAGGAGATGCGGCGCGAACTGGAGGAGCGGTTCGCGATCGACGCGGTCGACATCTACGGGCTGTCGGAGGTCATGGGACCGGGCGTGGCGCAGGAGTGCGTGGAGACCAAGGACGGGCTGCACATCTGGGAGGACCACTTCTATCCGGAGGTCGTCGACCCGTTCACCGGGGAGGTGCTTCCGGACGGCGAGGAGGGCGAGCTGGTCTTCACCTCGCTCACCAAGGAGGCCATGCCGGTGGTCCGTTACCGGACCGGGGACCTGACCCGGCTGCTGCCGGGCACGGCGCGGGTGTTCCGGCGGATGGAGAGGGTGACCGGGCGCAGCGACGATCTGGTGATCCTGCGCGGTGTGAACCTCTTCCCGACCCAGATCGAGGAGATCGTGTTGCGGACACCGGGGGTCGCACCGCACTTCCAGCTGCGGCTGACCCGCGCGGGCCGGCTCGACGCCCTGACCGTCCGGGCGGAGGCCCGGGCGGGGACCACCCCCGAACAGCGGGCGTCCGCCGCGGAGTCGATCGCGGCGGCGGTCAAGGACGGGATCGGTGTGTCGGTGGGGGTCGAGATCACCGCCCCCGAGACGCTGGAGCGTTCGGTCGGCAAGTTCCGGCGGATCGTGGACGAGCGCGGCCTCGACTAGTGCCGCGGCAGGCACCGTTTGCCCGTCAAGGATGCGGCACCACTGCCGTGACCGGCGATGTTTGCCCGGAAGGAGCGTCGTCCGGTGCTCGCGACCGCAGGGCGGCCGGAAGCCCTCGGACGGGGTCTCCCCTGCTCGCACGAAGCCGGGGGCCCGGGGAAGGGCCGGGCTGCGCGAGGGCGCGAACACGGCCGGGAGCGGCACTGCAGGACCCATGAGGACCTTGCCGAGTCTTCCACCGCGGTGTCCGGGGCGGGTACCGGCCCCGGACACCGGGCCGTGCCGGAGTGTCAGGCGAACCGGTCGCGCAGCTCCCGCTTGAGGATCTTCCCGCTGGCGTTGCGCGGCAGTTCGTCCACGAAGAGGACCTTCTTGGGAGCCTTGAAGTGGGCGAGCCGCTCACGGGCGTGATCGATGAGTTCGGCCTCCGTGGCCTCGCCGCGCAGGACGACCACGGCCGTCACCGCCTCGATCCAGCGTTCGTCGGGCAGCCCGACGACGGCGGCCTCGGCGACGGCGGGGTGGGTGTAGAGCGCGTCCTCGACCTGGCGGGAGGCGACGAGGACACCGCCCGAGTTGATGACGTCCTTGACCCGGTCGACGACCGTGAAGAAGCCCTCCGCGTCGCGCACGGCGAGGTCGCCGGAGCGGAACCAGCCCCTGCGGAACGCCGTTGCGGTCTCCTCGGGCCTGTCCCAGTAGCCCTCGCACAACTGCGGTGAGCGGTAGACGACTTCGCCGGGCGTCCCGTCGGGCACCTTCTCCCCGTCCTCGTCGACGACCCGGGCCTCGACGAACAGCACGGGCCGGCCGCAGGAGTCCATCCGGCCCTCGTGCTCGTCCGGCCCCAGGACCATGGCGAGCGGTCCGATCTCGCTCTGCCCGAAGCAGTTGTAGAACGCGAGGCCGGGCAGCCGCTCACGGAGCCGTTCCAGCACGGGGACCGGCATGATCGACGCGCCGTAGTAGGCCTTGCGCAGGCCGCCGAGGTCGCGGGTGGCGAATCCGGGGTGCTGGGAGATGCCGATCCAGACCGTCGGCGGGGCGAAGAGGCTGTCCGCCCGGCCGGCCTCGACGAGGTCGAAGATCCGGTTCACGTCGGGGGCGTCGAGGATGATGTTGTGCGCGCCGACGGCGAGGCCGGGCAGCAGGAAGACGTGCATCTGCGCGGAGTGGTAGAGCGGCAGCGAGTGGACGGGCCGGTCGGTGGCGCGCAGGTCGAGCGCTGTGATGGCGCTGACGTACTCGTGGACGAGGGCGCCGTGGGTCAGCATGGCGCCCTTGGGCAGCGCGGTGGTGCCCGAGGTGTAGAGGAGCTGGACCAGGTCCCCGGCATCCGGTTCGCGCTCCGGGACGAAGGGGCGCGGGGTGGCCAGGGCGTCGAGGAGGGATCCCGGGGCGTCGCGCAGCGCGCGGACGGCGAACGCCTCCGGGACGCGGTCGGCGAGGCCCGGGTCGGTGAGGACGAGGGTGCTGCCGGACTGTTCCAGGATGTACGCGAGGTCGTCGCCCGTGAGGTTCTGGTTGACGGGTACGTGGACCAGGCCCGCGCGGGCGCAGGCGAGGAAGGCGATCAGGTACGTGTCGGAGTTGTGCGCGTAGCAGGCGACCCGGTCACCCGGGCTCAGCCGGTGCTCTTCGGTGAGCACCGCCGCGGCCGTGCTCACGGCGGAGTCGAGTTCCGCATAGGTCCAGGTCCGCTCCGCGTACCCGAGGGCGGTGCGCCCGGGGGTCCGGCGGGCGCTGCGGCCCACGACACCGTCGACTGTGCTGCTCCGTACACCTGTCATGGCGTGATCCTGTGCGGCCGGATCCCTGTGGTCAAGGGGTGGGACGGCGAAGGGGTCGCCGCCGGGCCCGGGCGGCGGTCGCCCGGCGGTCGCCCCGGGCGGTCCGGCGGCCACGAAACTCCTTGCGATCAGCGGGAAGAGCGACACCCGTCCAGGTCGCGCGCGGCCGTGGGCAGGGTGGGCACCGCGGCGAACCCGGTCAGGGACATCATGGCGACGGAGCTCGCCGGTGGTCGCGTACGTCCGGGAGAACGGCCCCTCGGCGGAGGAGCGCGCCGACGGCCCGTCTGCCGCCCGGCCCGTCCTCCCGTTCCGGGCGCCTCGGTCGCGGTCGTTGCGGTCGTCCTGCCGACGGGGCCGGAGCCCATGGCCCGGGTATCACCGACGTCCGCCGCCGTGGCGGGAGTTGTGGCGGCAGAGCCGGGAGCGCGCTCGGGGGCATCGGTCACGGCCGCTCGACGTACGGGGAGCGCCCGTCCGCGTGCCAGTCGTTGTCCCGGCTGCCGCACGCACCCGGAACGGTTTCAGAAGGCCAGGGCCAGCACGGTCGCCGTGACCGCGGCGACCACCGCGCCCGTGCCGATGACCAGGGCCCTGGTGTGGCGCATGAACACCGACGGGGCGCGGAGCGTCGCGGCCTGCGGGTCCTGGGCGCTGTAATACACCGTCACGACGTCGCCCACGGCCAGCTCGGCGCGTTCCCGGCGCTCCTCGAAGGTGACGGCCCGTCCGTCGGAAGCGCGGAACTCCAGGGTCGGGTGGGTGCGGACCATCGGCACGCCGTCCGCGTCCTGTCCCTCCTCGGTGCGCACGCCCGTGCACCGCGCCTCGGACGTGAGACCGCCCGCCCACGCGGCCCGCAGCCGCGGTCCCTGGAGCTGCCGGTCCAGATGAGTGCCGAAGACGGCGACCGCCGACACGGAGACGATGAAATACACGGCGGCTATGACCACAGTTCCCCCGGAACGCTGTCGGGTCCGCGGGGCACGGCATGCCCGACGCCCGAGCCCCTCGTACGGATGCCATGATCCCGTGTGCGGCGTCCGGTCGGCAAGGGGGACGGCCGCCCCGCCTGCTTGGCTCGCCGCCCTCCCGGCGGGCGGTCATGCGCCACCCGTGCGCCCCTGCCAGTACGGTGCGCGCAGCCGCCGCTTGTACAGCTTGCCGTTGGGGTCGCGGGGCATCGCCTCGGTGAAGTCGATGCTCCGGGGGAGTTTGTACCCGGCGAGGCGCTGCTCGCAGTGGCGCAGGACCGCGGCGGCGAGCGCGGCGCCCGGCTCGTGTCCCGGGGCCGGTTCGACGACGGCCTTGACCGCTTCGCCCCAGTCGGAGTGGGGAATGCCGAAGACGGCCGCGTCCGCGACGGCGGGGTGCGCGAGGAG
This sequence comes from Streptomyces sp. NPDC052042, assembly GCF_044548345.1. Classification (NCBI taxonomy): domain Bacteria; kingdom Bacillati; phylum Actinomycetota; class Actinomycetes; order Kitasatosporales; family Streptomycetaceae; genus Streptomyces; species Streptomyces sp. NPDC052042. The sequence continues at coordinate 230,814 of NZ_JBIUBU010000004.1, forward strand.
GGCGCCCTCGATCTCCGCGGGGTAGATGTTGACCCCGCCCGAGATGATCATGTCGATCTTGCGGTCGCGGAGGAACAGGTAGCCCTCCTCGTCGAGGATGCCGAGGTCGCCGACGGTGAAGAAGTCGCCGACGCGGTTCTCCTCCGTCTTCGCCTCGTCCTTGTGGTAGCGGAAACCGCCGGTGTCCATCCGCATGTAGACGGTGCCCGGTTCGCCGGGTGGCAGACGGCGGCCGTCGTCGTCGAGGACGGCGAGCTCACTGATCGGCCAGGCCCTGCCGACGGTGCCGGGCTTCCTCAGCCAGTCCTCTGCGGTCGCGAAGGCGCCTCCGCCCTCGCTCGCCGCGTAGTACTCCTCGACGCACCTCCCCCACCACTCGATCATGGCCCGTTTGACGTGGTCGGGGCAGGGTGCGGCGCCGTGGACGGCATGCCGCATGGAGCCGACGTCGTACCGTCCCTTCACTTCGTCGGGGAGGGCGAGGAGGCGGTGGAACTGGGTCGGGACCATGTGCGTGTGGGTGCAGCGGTGGGTGTCGATGAGCCGCAGCATCTCCTCGGGCGCCCATCTGTCCATCAGGACGAGCCGGTGTCCGATGTGCAGGGAGGCGGCGGCGAACTGGAGGACGGCGGTGTGGTAGAGGGGCGAGCACACCAGATGGACGTTGTCGTCGAAGGGGCTGATGCCGAAGATGCCGAGGAAGCCCCCGAGATGGCTCTCCTCGGGCGGCTTGCCGAGGAGGGGGCGGCGGATGCCGCGGGGCCGGCCGGTGGTGCCGGAGGTGTAGTTCATGACCCAGCCGAGGGTGCGGTCCTCGGGTGGCGTGCCGGGCTGTCCGTCGAGGAGTTCGCCGTACGGGCGGAAGCCGTCGACCGCGCCCACGGCGTAGCGGCGGCCGTCCGGGAGACCCGCCTCGTCGGCGGCGGCGATCGCCGCGGGCGCGAAGCGCTCATGGGCGATGAGCACCTTGGCACCGGAGTCGGAGACGATCCAGGCGATCTCGGGTCCGACGAAGTGGTGATTGACGGGGACGAGGTAGAGGCCCGCCTGGGCGGCGGCGAGGTAGGCGGTGAAGAACTCGACGCCGTTGGGCAGCACGACCGCGAAGGCGTCGCCGCGCCGCAGCCCGGCCGCGCGCAGCCCGTGGACCAGGCGGTTGGCCTCGGCGTGCAGCCGCCCCGCCGTCCAGTCCTCGCCGTCGGGCGCGGTCAGGACCGTGCGGCCGGGGTCGGCTGCGGCCTGGGCCCAGAAGCCGTTGGGCGGCCGGTTCATGAGGTGCTCCGTCCGGCGATGCGGTTGATCCGGTCGATGGCACGTTCGAAGCCGCGGGTCAGGTCGTCGAAGACGGCCTGCACGCCGCGTTCGCTGTTCATCCGGCCGACGATCTGACCGACCGGGGTGCCGAGCAGCGCACCTGTCTCGTACTTCTGGATGCGGGAGAGCGCCTCGGCGACCAGCAGCCCCTGGAGCGGCATGGGCAGGGCTCCGGGGCCCGACGGGTCGTCCCAGGCGTCGGTCCACTCGGTGCGGAGCTGGCGGGCGGGTTTGCCGGTGAGCGCGCGCGAGCGGACGGTGTCGCCTGAGCCCGCGGCAAGGAGCTTGCGGGTCAGGGCACGGGAGTGGAGGTCGGCCTCCTCGGTGGTCAGCCAGATCGAGCCGAGCCAGACGCCCTGGGCGCCGAGCGCGAGTCCGGCGGCGATCTGCTCGCCGCTGCCGATGCCGCCCGCGGCGAGGACCGGAAGAGGGCCCACCGCGTCGACCACGTCCGGGACCAGGACCATGGAGGCGATCTCACCGGTGTGGCCGCCCGCCTCGTAGCCCTGGGCGACGACGACGTCGATACCCGCGTCCACGTGGTGGCGGGCGTGTCGGGCGCTTCCGGCGAGCGCGGCGACGAGGACCTCCCGGTCGTGGGCGCGCCGGACGACATCGGCGGGCGGGGAGCCGAGCGCGTTGGCGAGCAGCTTGATCGGGTAGTCGAAGGCGACGTCGAGCTGGGTGCGGGCGATGTCCTCCATCCACCCCGTGATGCGCCAGCCGGACGCCTCGCCCTCGGCGAGTTCGGGGACGCCGTGCTCGGCCAGGGTGTCCCGGACGAAGCGGCGGTGCCCGTCCGGGATCATCGCCTCGACATCGGCCTCGGTCACGCCCTCCACCTTCCTGGCGGGCATGACGACGTCGAGGCCGTACGGCTTTCCGTCGGTGTGCTCCTGCATCCAGTCGAGCTCGCGCGCGAGCTCGTCCGCGGCGGTGTAGCGGACCGCTCCGAGTACGCCGAAGCCCCCGGCTCGGGTGATGGCGGCGGCCACCGCGGGGAACGGCGTGAAGCCGAAGATGGCGTGCTCGACACCCAGTCTCTTGCTCAGCTCCGTCTCCATGGGGCGCAGGATGCCGCAGCCCGGCGGCCGAAGGAAGAGATTTTCTGATACAGCGTCAGATTCTTTGTGGCGCCGGGGACCTCCGCGACGGCGGAGGTGACAGTAATCTCTGCGCCGGAAAGAAGTTTCATCATCTGATGTGAATTCGAAAGTTACTTTCGCGCGGCGGGAAGGGGTTCCGGATGACCGAGGACACGACCGGCAGCAGAGGGATCAGTCGGCGCAGGCTGGGCGGTGGGATGCTGACCCTGGGCGGAGCACTCGCCCTGGCGCCGATTCCGTTCGCGGAACGGGCGTCGGCCATGGAGTCGGGAGCGGGGTCGTCGGACATGCGCACGGGATCCGCGGCGGGTACGGCGCGCGGGGGCGCCCGTCCGACGCTGCGGCGCGGACCCGCCGCCCGCGCCGGCCTCTCGCAGGAGCACCTGGACCAACTGGTCGCCGATGCCGAGACCTTCCTCTCCGCCTCACCCGCGCATCCCTGGTACGCCGGCGCGGTGCTGCTGGCCGGACGGGGTGGCACGGTGGCGCTCCACCATCCGATCGGCAAGGCCGTGCGCTATGCCGCGTACGACGAGAAGACCGACACGGGGGTCGAGTTCCCGCCCGGCCGGCAGATCGACATGACCGAGGACACGGTCTTCGACCTGGCGTCGGTCTCCAAGCTGTTCACCTCGATCCTGGCCGTGCAGCAGATCGAGCGCGGAACGCTGGAGCTGGAGGCGCGGGTCGCCTCGTACCTGCCCGACTTCGCCCGCGGCGGGAAGCAGAATATAACGATCCGTCAACTACTCACGCACACCTCGGGTTTCCGCTCGTGGATACCGCTGTACACGGCGCCGACGCGCGAGGGGCAGCTGGAGCTGCTGTGGAACGAGGTTCCGGCCAACGCGCCCGGCACGGTGTACCTCTACTCCGACCTCAACCTGATCTCGCTGCAACTGGTGCTGGAGAAGATCACCGGTCGCACACTGGACACCCTGCTCCGCGAGGAGATCACCGCTCCGCTGGGGATGCACCGCACGCGGTACAACCCGCCCGCCTCCTGGAGACCGGGGATCGCCGCGACCGAGGACGCCCGGCTGCCGTGGTCCGGCCTCGACCGGGGACTGGTCTGGGGCGAGGTGCACGACGAGAACGCGTACGGCCTGGGCGGCGTCGCGGGGCATGCCGGGGTCTTCTCCTGCGCCTGGGACCTCGCGGTCCTCGCCCGCACCCTGCTCAACGGCGGGGTCTACGGCCGGGCGAGGATCCTGACCGACGCCTCGGTGGACCTGCTGTTCACGGACTTCAACACCGACTTCCCCGGCGATGCGCACGGGCTCGGGTTCGAGCTCTACCAGCACTGGTACATGGGCGCGATGGCGACCCCGCGCACGGCCGGGCACACCGGTTTCACCGGCACCAGCCTGGTCCTGGACCCGACGACCGACTCGTTCCTGATCGTCCTGGGCAACTCGGTCCATCCGGTGCGCAGTTGGCGTTCCGGCAGCGCACCGCGGGTCGCCACCGCCAACCGGATGGCGCGCGCCGTCGCGGTACGTCCCGTCCGGGGCCGCACGGCGTGGTTCTCGGGCATGGCGAGCGCGTCCACCGCCACGCTGGACCTCCCCGCGCTGCGCCTCGCCTCGTCACGGGCCCGGCTGGCATCGGCCCTGTGGTGGGACACCGAGCCGGATTCCGACTTCGTCTTCCTGGAGGCGTCGGCGGACGCCGGGACGACCTGGCAGCCGGTGCCGTTCACCACCGCGCCGATGAGCGGACACGGCCGCCCGGAGCCCGAACCGCGGCCGTCGGGCTCGGTCTCCGGCTGGTCGGGGCGCGTCTGGCACCGGCTCGACGCCGATCTCTCCGCGTGGCGCGGCAAGGAAGTACGGCTGCGCTGGCGGTACACCACGGACCGGCTCTACGTCGGGCGCGGGGTGTATGTGGACGCGATCCGGGTCGAGGACGGTGGCCGGACGGTCTTCGACGAGAGCCGGCCCGCCGACGCGGCCCGCGTCGAGGCGGTGGGCTGGACGGCCTCGGCGGACTGACGGAGGCGGTCGACCGACGGCACGCGGGCGGCATGCCGGCCGGTGTCATGGGCAGCTGGTCGGGCCCGGACGGCGCCTCGGGCAAGGAGTTTTGGTGGCGCCGGACGGTCCGGCCGGAAGGGAGCGGGGCGGGCCCGGCCCGCTTCCACCCGGCCGGACCGGTGGCGGAGAATGCGCCGATGACCGCTTCACCGCAGGACTGGACACGTGCCCGACGACTCGACGCCGACGGCCTGACCGAGGAGCTGCACGCACGGACGGGCCTGCGGCTGACCGTGGAAGGGCCTTGCCCGGGCGGCGAGGTGGGCGCGGCCTATGTGCGATGGCCGGACGGCCGCCGGTCCGTGCTGAAGTGGCGCCCGGACACCCGGATCGAGGAACTGCGCGCGGGGCCCGTGGCGGTGTGCGAGGTGTTGCGCGCGCACGGATACCCGTGTCCCTCGACCGAGTTGGCGGTCCAGGTGGGCCATGCGGCGGTTCTGGTCCAGGAGTTGCTGCCGGGCACCCCGGTGGCCCGCCTCGACCACGACGGACTTGACCGGGCACTGGCCCTCAACGAAGCGCAGTCGGGGCTGCTGACCGGCCGTGCGGACATCCCCTCGATGCCGCTGTATCTGCTCGACGACGGCCCCGGCTACTGCCTTCACGAGCCGCTGCGTCGGCATGGCCGGCGCAGCCGTGACCTGGAGCGCCGGATCGCGGCGCTGGGGGCCTCCCGTCCCCGACGGCTGCCCGGCCACGACGTCGTGCACCACGACTTCCACCACGGCAATCTGCTCCGGAGCGGCGGCGCGGTCAGCGGTGTCATCGACTGGGACGGCGCCTGCCGGGGAGACCGCCGGTTCGACCTGGTCACCCTGCGCTTCGGGCTGCACGCCACCGAGCAGGCGCCGGGGGTGGCGGACCGCCTGGACGGCGTTCTGGACGGCCTGCCCGGGGACGTCCTGCGCGTCTCCTGGGCGCACATGAGCCTGCGGATGGTCGACTGGGCCATCCGGCACTTCGCCCCGGAGGACGTCGGGCGCTGGATCGATCTGGCCGAGCAACGCCTGTGACGGCGGCGGCCTTCCCGGCCGGACGGGCGGAGGAGCAGAGGAACAGCGGGGGGTCACGGTTCCGTGACCGGCCGGACCCGGTGCTCCCGCGCCGCGGTGCGGGTCGGCCGACGCCGGCCGCCGCCCGTTCCAGGATGCCCGCGACGCCCCGGACGTGGCGTCGACGTGGTTCTGCGGGTGCTCCCGGGCCCGCCGGGGCAAAGCGCGCTCGCTGTCGGCGTACGGCACACGGTCGCCGCCGTACGTGCGCGGCCGATCGCGGAGGAGCGGCACGCGCACCCCGCACCCCCTCGTACCGGCCGCGACACCGCGTCCCACGCGGCCCGCCTCACGCCGCCTCCCACGCCTGCGCGCTCACGACGGCCCGCGCGCCACGGGACCGACACCCCGGTGACCCGCCCGTACCTGACGCTGCGGCAGGACGACGGAACTGCTCCGGACGGAGCGGGCTACTTCTGGCTCCAGGCCCCGGCGGCCTCCGCCGAGCGCACCGAGCGGTGGTCGGCCGCACCCCCGGTGGAAGCGATCGCCCGTTCCACCGTCGTGCACGCGGTGCGCCGCTGCGCGGACCGGCTGCTCGCCGCGAACTTCTGGGCCGCGGGCACCACGCGGGCGCTGCCCTCGGACGGCCCGGCGTCGGTCCTGGTGCGCCCCGAGGGGAAGACGGTGGTGGTGTCGCTGTCCGACCCCACGCAGTCGCGGTCCTCGGTCGTGCTGGACCTGGCGTGGCGCGGCCTGCGCGTCCTCTCCGCGGATCCGGGCATCCGCGTCGCCCCGAACCGGTCCGGTACCCGGATCAGCGCGGACACCGCCGGCCGCCCCGGCGAGCCCCTGACCCTCACCCTGAAGTGGAGCTAGAGACTTGCTGTTCGACATGCCTCTCGACCAGCTGCGCGACTATCGGCCGGAGCCCGAGGAACCAGGCGATTTCGACGCGTTCTGGGAGAAGACGCTCGCCGAGACGGCCCGCCACCCGCTGGACGCGGTCTTCGTCCCGTACGACGCCGGATTCACGACCGTCGATGTGTTCGACGTGACCTTCCGGGGCAGCGCGGAAGGGTCACCGGCCCAACGCCGCCATGGCGGCGTTGTGGCCGGGCACCCCGCTGACCCCGCCGCCGCGCACCGCGCCCGCCCCGCACAGCAGCACGTTGGCGTGCCGTGTCTCCACACCCCAGCGGCCGGTGGATCCGGTGGCGTACGGGAAGGCGAGGTCGCGGTGGAAGATGTGGCCGCCGGGCAATCCCAGCTCCCGTTCCAGGTCGAGCGGTGTCTTCGCCTCGATGCACGGCTTGCCGTCGCCGTCGAGGGCCAGGCAGTCGGCGATCGGTTCCTCCAGGTGGTCGTCGAGCCGGGCGAGTGCGGCGGCCAGCAGCCGGGCGCGCGTCGCGGTGTTGTCGGCGGCGAACAGCCGGGCGGGGGCGTGCAGACCGAAGAGGGTGAGGGTGTGGTGGCCGCTCGCGGCGAGGCCGGGGCCGAGGATCGACGGGTCGGTCAGCGAGTGGCAGTAGATCTCCGACGGCGGGGCGGCCGGGATCCGGCCGGCCGACGCCTCCCGGTAGGCGTCGGCGAGCTGGCCGTAGCCCTCGGCGATGTGGAACGTCCCGGCGAACGCCTCGCGCGGGTCGACGCTGCGGTCGCGCAGCCGGGGCAGCCGGGTGAGGAGCATGTTCACCTTCAGCTGCGCGCCTTCGGCGGGCGCGGGCGGCTCGTCGCCGAGCAGGGCGGCGAGTGCCTGCGGCGAGGCGTTCACCAGTACCCGGCGGGCCGCGACGACCTGTTCCGCCTCCGGTGACCGGACGGTGACCTCGGCGTGTGCCCCGTCGGTCTCGATCCGGGTCGCCTCGTGCCGGACGCGGATCTCGGCCCCGGCCGAGCGGGCCGCCCGGGCGAGGGCGTCGGTGAGGGCGCCCATGCCGCCGACCGGTACGTTCCAGTCGCCGGTGCCCCCGCCGATGACGTGGTAGAGGAAGCAGCGGTTCTGGCGCAGCGACGGGTCGTGCGCGTCGGCGAAGGTGCCGATCAGGGCGTCGGTCAGCACCACTCCGCGCACCAGGTCGTCGTCGAAGTACCGCTCCACGGCCGCTCCGAGGGGTTCCTCGAACAGGGCCCGCCAGGCCTCCGGGTGGCCGGTCCGTTCGCGCAGGGCGTCCCGGGTGGGCAGGGGTTCGGTGAGGGTCGGGAAGACCCGTCCGGCGACGTGCCGCGTCATGCCGTGGAAGCGCTGCCACGCCTCGTACTCGCGGTCCGAGCCGGTGAGCGCGGCGAGGGAGTCGCGGGTGCGGCTCTCCCCGATCAGCAGCCCGGTGGCCCGGCCGCCGCGCACGGTCGGGGTGTACGAGGAGACGGCCCGCCCGCGGACCGCGAAGTCCAGGCCGAGGTCGCGGACGATCTTCCGGGGCAGCAGGGACACCAGGTAGGAGTAGCGCGACAGGCGGGCGTCGACCCCGTCGAAAGGGCGCGTGGAGACGGCGGCCCCGCCGGTGGCGGGCAGGCGCTCCAGGACCAGGACGGACTGTCCGGCGCGGGCGAGGTAGGCGGCGGCGACCAGACCGTTGTGGCCGCCGCCCACGATCACCGCGTCATAGCGGTCGGATGCGGGCATGCCCCTTCGTAGCACGGGGCGTTCACGCCCGGCCAGGGCCGGTGGGTGCCGGGCCGCCGGGCGGCGCGGGATGCCCGTGGCGCAGTGCCGCGACGCGGCGGTACAGCTCGACCGCCTCGGCTCCCCGGCCGACCTGTTCCAGGCAGTGCGCCTCGTCGTTGCGGGCGGCGAGGGTGTCGGGGTGACCGGGGCCCAGGATCCGCTCGCGGGTCCCGGCGACCCGGTGGTAGAGCGCGAGGGCGTCGGCCCAGCGGCCGAGCCAGCCGAGCCCGACGGCGACCTCGCGACGGCTGACCAGCGTGTCGGGGTGGTCGGGGCCCAGGACGCGCTCGCGGGTCGCGCAGACGTCGCGCGCCTCGGCGAGCGCCTCCTCCCAGCGGGCGAGACGCCCGAGGCTGACGCCGAGGCCGTGGCGGGCGCGGAGCGTCTCGGGGTGGGTGGGGCCGCTCACCCGGGTCCGGTCGTCGATCAGGGCGCGGTACTGCTCCAGGGCCTCCGCGCCGCGGCCCAGGCGGCCGAGCGCGATGCCGGTCTCGTAGCGGGCGGCGAGGGTGTCGGGGTGATCGGCGCCGAGGGATCGGGTCCGGCCGGCGACGACATCCCGGTAGGTCCGCAGGGCTTCCGTCCAGCGGCCCAGCCGGCCGAGCGCGTAGGCCGCCTCGTACAGCGTGGCCAGGGTGTCGGGGTGATCGGCGCCGAGCACCCGGGCGCGGGCGGACGCCACCTCGCGCGCCGTCCGCCAGGAGTCCTCCGCGCGGCCGAGTCTGCCGAGGCTGAAGGCGAGGTTGTGGCGGCAGCGCAGGGTGTCCGGATGGTCGGGGCCCAGGGACCGCTCCCGGGAGGCGAGCACCGCGGCGTACAGCCGGTGGGCCTCGGCGTGCCGTCCGAGCCCGCCCAGCACATAGGCCGTCTCCTGGCGGACGGCGAGGGTCTCCGGGTGGTCGGGGCCCAGGGCGCGTTCACGCCCCCCGGCCACCCGGACGAACTCCCGCAGGGCGTCCTCGGCCCGGCCCGAGCGGGCCAGGGCGACGCCGATCTCGTATCTGCTGGAGAGCGTGTCCGGGTGGTCGGGGCCGAGCACCCGCTCGCGTTCGGCGGCGACCGCGCGATGCGCCTCCTCGGCCGCCTCCCAGTGGCCGAGTCTGCCCAGGTTGAGACCGGCGCTGTGACGGCCGGCGAGCGCGGAGAGGAGTTCCGGCGACGGGTCCGGCCGCTTTGCCGGTTCCGGGGGCGAAGACGCGGCGAGGTACCACGGGCCGGTGCCGGCGACCGGCTGCCGGCGACCGGTGGCGGTGGTCCACGCGTCGGTGAGTCCTGTCCAGCGGTCGGGCGGGGCGGCCGGGAGGAGCGCGCCCACCGCCTTGTGTCCGGTGGTCATGCCGCGGGCCCAGGCCGGCAGCTCGTTCCCGATGGGGGTGACGGAGGCGGGCGGTACGAGCGGCAGCTGGCTGGTGGGCCCGGCCTGGAGCTGCTCGCCGCTGCGCCCCATGGTGATCCTGCGGCGAAGGTCGCCCGCGTCGCCGGGGCGTTCCCCCGGTTCCTTGGCCAGCAGGTCCAGGACGGCGCGGTCGAGGAATCCGGGAAGTTCCGCCCGGCGGGCACGCAGGGGCTCGGGCTCGGTGTCGCGGTGCCCGACCAGGACGGCCCAGGTGTCGTCGAGGTCGAACGGCGGCGCCCCGGTGGCGATCTCGTACAGGACGCAGCCCAGCGAGTAGAGGTCGCTGCGGTGGTCGACCTGGCCCCCGCCGATCTGCTCGGGCGACATGTAGTGCGGGGTTCCCATGGCGATGCCGGTACCGGTGAGCCTGGAGGTGAAGCCGATGTCGCGGCCCAGCCTGGCGATGCCGAAGTCGCAGATCTTCACCGTGCCGTCGGTGAGGCGCATGATGTTGGCGGGCTTGAGGTCGCGGTGCACGATGCCCTGCTGGTGGGTGTAGCCGAGGGCGTCGGCGACCTGCTCGGCGATGTCGACGACGTCGGACACCGGAAGCGGGCGCCGGTCGTTGTCCTCCAGGATCTGGCTGAGGTTGCGGCCGTCGAGGAGTTCCATCACCAGGAAGAGGACGCCGTCGTCCTCTCCGAAGTCGTGGACGACGGTGACGCCGCGGTGCTGGAGCGACGCGGCGACGCGGGCCTCGCGGCGGAATCGCTCGCGCAGGACGCGGGTGAACGACTGGTCGTGGTACGGGCCCGCCGGCTTGAGGCACTTCACGGCCACCTGGCGGCCGAGCGACTCGTCCCGGGCGCGCCACACCTCGCCCATGCCCCCGCGCCCGATCAGATCGAGCAGTCGGTACCGGCTCTGGACCAGCCTGGTGTCCGCCATGTCGTGCTGTCGCCCCCGTCGTTCCGCCCGCTGTTTACGCGCCCTCCCCGGCCCGTCCAGTATGGACGCCCGGCCACGGGATCCGTACGGGGTGGGGCGGTCGGCACGCATCGCGGCGGGGCGGGGCCGACCGGGCACGGGACCTCGTCCGGGACGCGGCCGGGCGGCCGCCGTCGCCGGATCCGGGACCGCGCCCGGCGGCCGCATGCCCGGCACCCTCACCAAACGCAGTGTTCACGCGGGGCGGGGGCCGAAAAGCGCTGTCTCCCCGACGCGCGGTGTTCACGACGCACGGTGTTCACGACGCACGGTGTTCACGACGCACGGTGTTCACGACGAGCGGTGCCGGTTCATCTCTGTTCACGGAGCACGGTCAGGCGGCGTCTGTACTCCTCGTCGTCGATCTCGCCGCGGGCGAACCGCTCCGCGAGCAGGTCCTCGGCCCGTCGACCTCCCCAGCCCGCCTCGCCCGGGGGCGGCCCGGGCCGACGGCCGCGCCCGCCGGTGACGTAGTGCGTCAGGGCAACGGCCCCGGCGATCAGCAACGCCCAGAACACCACCGTGACCACGGCCATGAGGAACCAGCCGCCCCAGCCCCAGCCGCCGTACCACATCATGCCGATCACCTTCTGCCGGACGGCCTGACTTCCCCCTGCCCAGTGTGACGCCGCGCGCCGCCCTCCGCCGGGGGACGCACACCCCGTCCGCCGCGCGCCCGAGGGGCGGTGCGCCCCGGAGGGCCGTGCCGGGCCGCTCCACGCGTCAGTGGTGGGGGACGACGGCGACGGGACAGCGCGCGTGGTGGACGGCGGCCTGGGTCACGGGCCCCAGATGCGGTGCCAGGGGGCGGTGGTGCCTGCGTCGGCCCACGACCAGCAGACCAGCGCCCTCGGCGGCCCGTACGACGGCCTTGGCGGGGCTCGCGAGCACGACGTTCTCTGCGACCGTCACCGCCGGGAACCTGTCGCGCCAGGGGCCGAGGGTCTGGCCGAGGAGCTTGCGCGCGTCCCGGGCGATCGCCTCCGACACCTCGTGGTCCACGCCCCAGGGCACGTACGCGTCCACCGGCAGGCTCCGGCCGTGGACGGCCCGCAGCGGCACACCGCGCGCGGCGGCGGACTCGAAGGCGAATTCCAGCAGTTCGTCGCAGGGACCGTGCAGCTTGACCGCCACCACCACACCGCCCGTCGCGGCCTGCGCGGACCGGGGGCCGTCCTCGCCGACGCCCGCACGCACCAGGACCACCGGCCGATCGGCGCGCGCCACGACGGACAGGCTGATGTCGCCGAGAAAATAGCTCTCGACGGGTACGAGGCCCCGTGAGCCGAGCACGGCCATCTCCGACTCCGCCGCCGCGCGCAGCAGCGCGTTCTCGGCGTCGTCGGCGACCAGGCTGCCGACCACGGAAAGACCTGGGTGGCGGGACTGGAGCTCCGCCTTGGTGTGGTGCACGATCCGCCGCGCCCAGTAGTTCTGGTCCATCTCGACCGGTACACGGGTCGGTTCCGGCACCAGCAGGGGCCACGCGTGCAGCAGGCGCAGGGTGAGCCTGCGCCGTTCGGCCTCGTCGGCCGCCCAGCGGGCGGCGGACAGGCTTTCCGGTGACCCGTCGAGGCCGACGGTGACGACTGGTTCCATGGCGACTTGCCTCCGTATCGCGAGAGGGCCGGGGACGACCGGGAGAGAAGGACTGGGAAGGACCCGGACGACCCGGGAGGGCGGGGGGCGCCGGGGTGCGGGCCGCCTCCGCGTACCGCTTCCGCCGCCGTGCCCGCGGACGGGGCCCCGGTTCCCGGTCGGCGGCGGTGGTCTGTGGGGAAGCGTCGGCGTGGCCGCGGCGGGCACGGGCGGCGCTCCTTCGACACGTACCGCAGATGCGCCGGTGGCGCATGCGGAGTCCGGTGGGGGGCGAGGCAGCGGTGTCACATGCCGGTGGCGGCGTTCCGGATGCCGTCGTCGGTCCGGTAGGCCAGGCGCTCGGTCACGGACACCACCCCGTCGACGCTCCGGCACAGCCGCTCGACGACCGGGATCAGGCTCTTGAACTCGACGGATCCGCCGAGGACCACCTCTCCTTCCCGGACGTCGACGGTCACCGTCGCGGGATCGAGGCCCATCGTCCGCCGCAGCACGTCCCGTTCGATCTCCTCGCGGATGGCCTCGTCCCGGCGGAGGAACACCCGGAGCAGGTCCCTGCGGCTGACGATGCCCAGCAGCCTGTCCGTCTCGTCCACGACGGGCAGCCGCTTCACTCCCTGCACCTCCATCAGGCGGGCCGCCTCCACCACCGTCCAGTCCGGACGCGCGCACACGGCGGGGGCCGACATCAGCTCCTCCGCCCTGGCCCCCTCCGCCTTGGCCCGCTCCCACGCCTCCAGGTGCGGGACGGGTGTCAACCCGGACGCATCGGCCCGGTCGGACGACTTGCGCAGCAGATCGGCCTCGGACACCATCCCCATGGGCCGGTCCAGCTCGTCCACCACGGGCACCGCGGTGACGTGGTTCTTCGCCAGCAGTTCGACGATCTCCTTGAACGGCAGATCGCGCCGCGCCCGGACGACGTCCCGGGTCATGAGCTCTGCGACCGTTCGGTGCTGCATGTGACGCCCCCTTCGGGGTGTGGCGGCTCGGTGTGACGGCCGGAAGCGATCACGTACGGCCGGGCGCGGTCCCGTGCCGGATGGGCCGGGAGCGGGCGCACCCGGTCGAACCGGCCGGCCCCTTCCCGGGGGCGGTGGCCCCGGGAGCGACTCCGGTCCTACGGCATTGTGCGTTCCCCTCGGCGGGGCGGCACTCCCCGCGTGGCCGTTCGAGTGCGCGGCTGTCCCGGGCACGGTCCTGGTACCGGGGAAGCGGCCGCAGGGCGGTGCGGACCGGGCGGGCCGCCTCGGCGATCACTTCGGCGATCATCTCGGCGCCGGTCCCGCCGCCGGGCACCGGAGCCCGCCGGGGAAGCCTCAGCCGTCCGCCCCCGGCCCCGCGGCCGGACGGGGCGGGTGGAACGGGCCCCCGCCCGGCCGGGCCTCGGGCGGGACGACGGCCACGGGGCAGTCCGCGTGGTGGAGCAGGGTGCGGGCCACCCGGCCGAGCGGGGAACCGAGGCGGGTGCGGCGGCGGTGGGTCCCGACGACGATCAGGTCCGCGGCGGCCGAGCACCGGACCAACACCTCGGTGGCCGTTCCCTCGACGGCCGCCGAGCGTAGCCGGACCGCCGGATGGTCGCGCACGGACCGGGCGACCGCGTGGTCGATCAGGGTCGCGGCGCGGGCCTTGCAGTAGAGGTGCGGCTCACCGGCGACACGCGGGTGGTCGGCGCGGTCGCCGGGAGGGCACCGCCAAGCGTGCACCGCGTCCAGGACGCAGTCCCGTGCCGCGGTCTCGTGGAAGGCGAACCGGACCGCGGGGCCGTCCTCCGGTTCGGCGACACCCAGCAGGATCCGCCCGCGGGCGGCCCCGGAATCGGCCCCGTCGCCACGCACGACGACGACCGGGCACGGGGCCGACGCGGTCACGGCCGCGCCGACCGAGCCGAGCAGGAGCCCGGCGACGGCGCCGATGCCCCGTTCGCCGACGACCAGTGCCCCGGCGCCGCGCCCCTCGCGCAGGAGGACGGAGACCGGGTCACCGGGCAGCAACTCGGCCGAGACCTCGGTCCGGGGGCGGTGGCGGCGGGCCCGCTCGGCGGCCGTCTCGACGACGCGCTCGGCACGCGCCCTTTCGGGGGAGCGGCGACCGGTGCGGGCCGCGTTCGCGTCGCCCGCGCGCCCCGACACGTGCACCACCCGCAGCGGCAGCCCATGGACGGCCGCCTCGTCGGCGGCCCAGAGGACCGCTCGCAGGGACATGTCCGATCCGTCCACTCCCACGACGACGGACGGTCTCGTCATCGTCTCCACCGCCTTCCGCTCCGCCGGACGGGACATCCCCCGCTTCCCACGGTGGCACCGGAGCGGTCCGTCCGTGAGCCGGCCGGATCCGCCGGGCGGGGGCGCCCCGCCCTCCCCCGCGGTGCGGACGCGTCCGCACCACCCCGGCTCGGCCGCCCCGGGGCCCTCCGGCTGGCCCGCAAGATGAAGGGGGCCGATAGTGGAAGAAGGCGGATGAAACCGGCGCGGCGCGTCCGTGCGGGTGCGGGTCGCGGTCCGGGAGGACGGCGGCGGGAGGAGGGTGCCGTCGATGTCGAAGGCCACGAGCACCGACCTCTACGAGGTCACCATGGCCCAGTCCTATCTGCGCGAGGGCATGACCGGGCCCGCCACGTTCAGCCTGTTCGTCCGCGAACTGCCGCCGGACCGGGGCTTCCTGGTCTGCGCGGGTCTGGAGCCGGTGCTCACCTACCTCGCCGACTACCGGGTGGACGCGGACGACGTGGCCGTGTTCGCCTCCGTGACCGGGCAGCGGCCCGAGGATCTGGCGCCGCTGCTGGGCCTGGAGTTCGAGGGCACGGTCCGGGCGGTGCCCGAGGGACGCGTGGTGCTGCCCGGTGAGCCACTGCTGGAGGTCACCGCCCCTCTCCCCCAGGCCCAGCTCGTGGAGACCTATGTGCTCAATCAGGTCAGCCATCAGACCGCCGTGGCCTCCAAGTGCGCCCGGTGCGTGCTGGCGGCCGACGGGCACGCCGTCGTCGACTTCTCCCTGCGCCGCACGCACGGCATCGAGGCCGGGCATCAGGCCGCCCGGCTGGGCGCCATGGTCGGTTTCGCCGGCACCAGCGACGTGGCGGCCGCCCATGCCGAGGGACTGACCGCGGTCGGCACCATGGCCCACTCGTACGTGGAGGCGTTCGGGACGGAGGAGGACGCCTTCCGGGCCTTCGCCCGGTCCCGCCCCGGCCCGGTGACCCTTCTCGTGGACACGTACGACACCCTGGCGGGGGTGGAGACGGCGGCGAGGGTGCTGCGCGAGCTGGGACTGGGGCCGGGGTGCGCCGTGCGGCTCGACAGCGGGGACCTTACGGCCCTGGCCGCGCGGGCCAGGGCCGTACTCGACACCGCCGGGCTCCGGGAGACCCGGATCGTGGCGAGCGGCGGCCTCGACGAGTTCGCGGTGGACGACCTGGTCCGTGCGGGGGCACCCATCGACACGTTCGCGGTCGGCACCCGGGTCGGCGTCTGCGCGGACGCACCGTATCTGGACTCCGCGTACAAGCTGGTCGAGTACGACGGCCGCCCGGTGATGAAGCTGTCGCCGGCCAAGGTGACGGCGCCGGGCCGCAAGCAGGTGTTCCGGCGGCCTGGGCGGGCCGATCTCATCGCCCGCGCCGACGAGCCGCCGCCGCCCGGCGCGGTCCCGTTGCTGGAGCCGGTCATGCGGGAGGGGCGCCGGATCTCGCCCCGTGCGGGGCCCGCCGCGGCCCGCAGGCGGTTCTCCGCCGATCTCGCGGCGCTTCCGCCCCGGGCCCGCGCCGTACGGGCGCCCGTCGCGCCGACCGTGGAGGTCTCGGAGCGCCTCGTCTCGCTCACGGCGGACGTCCGCCGGTACGTCGAGACGCACTTCCTGGGGCGGCCGCCGGTCCGTCCCGCCCGTGCGCACGGCCCGGAACGGGGAGCCGCCCCACCCCCCGGGGCCCGTTCGGCGGGTTCCCACGACCGCGCGGGGCCGGACGGAACCACGGCAGGGGCCGGTCGGCCCATGTGCGTGGACCGGCCGCCCGGCGATGCTGGCTCCGGACCCATCCACAGGAGGCTGTCGATGAGCACTTCTCCGACCCGTATCACCGCTCTGCCCGCCCAGTACCGCACCCGGTTGCTGCGCGTCGGCCGGGAGGTCAACTTCGACCAGGGTGTCCGACTCTTCGACGAAGGGGACTACGCGGACCGCTTCTGGATCCTGCGCTCGGGCACCGTCACCCTGGACTTCCGCGTCCCGGGCGGGCGCAGGGCCGCGATCGAGAATCTGGGCCCCGGTGAACTGGTGGGCTGGTCCTGGCTCTTCGAGCCGTATCTGTGGCACCTCGGAGCGGACGCGATGACCCCGGTCCGCACCCACGAGTTCGACGCCGCGACCATACGGATGATGATGGACGCGGATCCCGCCTTCGGTTCCGCCGTCGGCCACTGGGTCGGTCAGGTCCTTGCCCACCGGCTACAGGCCGCGCGGATCCGTCTGCTCGACCTCTACGCCCCGCACGGCGGCAGCCCCCTGTGAGCGGCGGCGGGGGCGTGCCCGGTTCCGGGCGCCGCCCCCGCCGTCCGCCGCGCGTCGGCGCCCGGAACCACGCCCGAGGAGCACCGCCCATGGCCGCCTCCCGATACACCGTCAGCGATGTCATGACCCATACGGCCGTGGCCATCGGCCGCGACGCCTCGTACAAGGAGATCGTCGAGTTGATGCACGCGTGGAAGGTCAGCGCGGTGCCGGTGCTCGAGGGCGAGGGCCGCGTCGTCGGCGTCGTCTCCGAGGCGGACCTGCTGCCCAAGGAGGGGTTTCGCGAAGGCGGTCCGGCGCCGCCCGGCGGGACGGAGGAGGCGGCCAAGGCCGACGCGGTGCTGGCCGAGGAACTGATGTCCAGCCCGGCCGTCACGGTCCACGCCGACGCCACGCTCGCCGAAGCCGCGCGGATCATGGCGCGCAGGCGGGTCAAGCGCCTGCCGGTCGTGAACCGGCTCGGCATGCTGGAGGGCGTCGTGAGCCGCAGCGACCTGCTGAAGGTGTTCCTGCGCCCCGACGAGGAGCTGGCCGAGGAGATCCGGTCGGCCGTACTCGCCGGTCCGCCCGTCCCGGGCCAGGTGGACGTCGAGGTGCTGGACGGCGTCGTGACCCTCCGGGGCCCGCTGCCCGACCGCTCCCTGACACCCCTGCTGGTCCGGGCCGTCCGCGCCGTCGAGGGCGTCGTGGACGTGCGCGTGGAGTCCGCCTGAGCCCTCGCTCCGTCCGGGCGCCGCTCCGTCCGGGCGCCGCTCCGCCCGTCGTCCGCGCGGCGGCGCCGTCGCCCTCACCGAGCGGCGGGACGCCCCCGCCCACCACGACGGCCCGCGGCGGCTCGGCCGTGCCTTCGCGCCGCCCGCGCGGCGAGGCCGGTGACGGTTCGCCGGTGCCCGCCGTCCTTCATGCCTCGCTCCCGTGCCCGCGCGGAATGAGCTGGACGGGGCAGTGGGCGTGGTGCACCAGACCGTGCGTGACGCGGCCGAGGGTGGGGCCGATGTACCCGGGTGACCGCCGCCCGCCCATCACCAGCAGATCCGCGTGGCGTGACGCCTCCACCAACGCTCCGGCCGTGTTCAGGCTCTTCTCGGCCTCCGCCTGCACGGTGAGTCCCGGGAACTCCTCCCGGATCCGGGCGGTCAGGTCGGTCAGGCGGCGGACGCGCTCGCCGACGACCGTGCCGGCGCCGTCGAGCATGGGCGTGGCCACCCCGGCGGACGCGAACACGTTCCACACGTGCAGCAGTCGCAGCGACGCCCCGCGAATCTCCGCCTCGCACGCGGCGTACCGGACGCTCTCGGCGTCGTGCTCGTCGCGTACGGCGGCCACGACGACACCGGCCACCGTGTCGTCCTCGCCCCGCACCACGACGACGGGGGTGGTGGCCGCCCCGACGATCCGCAGCCCGACGGAGCCGAGCATGAGGTAGGCGAATCCGCCCAGGCCCCGGCTGCCGACCACGAGGGTGCCGCGGAGTCCCGCCGTCCGCTGCAGGCTGGGCACGGGCGCGCTGCGGCTGAACTCCGTGGTGACGCGCAGGTCCGGAAACCGTTCCGCGACGACGGCCGCGATGTCCCGCAGCAGTTCGTGGCCCGCGCTGCGGATGCCCTCGATGCTGTCCGCCGACAGGTACAGACTCCGCGTGTCGGTGTCCGCGCCGTGAACGATGTGGAGCAGTGTGCCGCGGCGTGCCGCCTCGTCCGCTGCCCAGAACACTGCGCGGCGGGCCGGCTCCGAGCCGTCGACGCCCACCACGACGGAGCCCAGTTCCGGGCGGCCGGTGATGCCTTCCATGGTTCCTCCTCGGTTCCTCCTCGCCGAGTGGCGCCGGTAAGGCCCGCCACGGCGGCGTCCCGGGCGCCGCGTGCGCGGGGCCGCTCGGGGACGCCCGGGGCCGGTGGCCCCCTTTCCCGTGCCATCCTGCCTCGTCCGAGCGCCGGGACCGGGCCGACCGGCCCCGGCCACGCCCCGTTCGGCCCTCCCTCCCGGCCGCCGCCCGGCGGATCCTGGTTCGTGGAGGGCCCGGGGCGTTCGGCCGTGCGGGTTCCCCGGGGGCTGCGCGAGGCGGCGGAAGGAGCCGCCGTGAAGTACGTCGGGAGGTCACCATGGACCAGCGCGTCGTCGCGGGATTCGACGGATCCACGCAGAGCGCCGCGGCGTCCCGCTGGGCCGCGGCGGAAGCGCTCCTGCACGGCGTACCCCTGCGGCTCGTCCACGTGGCGGAGTCGTACGCGGTCCTCGACGTCCCCGCGGCCGGGTCCGGTCCCCGCCCCGGGTACGTCGACGAGCTCCTGCGCGGGGCCTGCGAGGAGCTGCGGGCAGAGTACCCGCGACTCGACATCGGCTCCGCGACGCTGGAGGGCCGCCCGGCCGAGGCACTGGCCGGGGCGGCGGCGGACGCGACCATGCTGGTTCTCGGCTCCCGGGGACTGGGCACCGTGGCCGGCGTCGTCCTCGGTTCCGTCGGCATGGCGGTCGTCCACGCTTCGGAGCGACCGGTCGTCCTGGTGCGCGCCGCGAAGGACACGGCGCCGCACGGGCGGGCGCGCGGCGGTCCGCCGGAACCGCGCAACGCGCGGGGCGGTCACGCCGAGCACCGCGTGGTGGTCGGCGTGGACACCGGCCACCCGTGCGAAGCCCTGCTCGCCTTCGCGTTCGAGGAGGCGGCGCGGCGGCACTGCCCGCTCGTCGCGCTGCACAGCTGGACCCTGCCCCCGCTGGCGGGGTACGGGGCCGCGTACAGCCCGGAGGGCAACGCGCGGATGGCGGACACCGCGCGGGCCGGGCTGGACGAGGTGCTGAGGCCCTGGCGCGAGAGGTGTCCGACGGTGGCCCTCGACGCGCGGTCCGAGGCCGGCCGCCCCGCCGAGCAGTTGCTGGAGGCGGGCGCCGCGGCGGATCTCGTGGTCGTCGGCCGCCGCGTCCGCCGGTCCCGGATCGGCGGCCACATCGGCCGGGTGACCCATGCGGTCCTCCACCACTCCACGGCCCCGGTCGCCGTCGTCGCCCACACCTGAGCTCCCCCGCCGATGTCGCAGGCAAGCCGGTCGTGGTACCCGGCCGCGCAGGTCCCCGGGCGGTGGACGGGGCCTGCGGGCGACTCGGACGCGGGCCCCGTGGCGCACCTGTCGTCGCCGAGCGCCCGGCCTCGAACACGGCCTCCCGCTCGGGGGCGCTGCCACCGGATTCCCGGACCCCTCCGTGCGCGCGCGTCCGCTCATGGGGCGCGGACCGACGGCCGGAGCGGGGCGACGACCTCGTCGTGCCGCGCCCCGCCCAGCACCACCTTGAGGGCCCCCGTGTCCGCGGCGCGCGCGAACACGTCGTATGCCTCCTCCATCTGCCCCAGTGCGAAGCGGTGGGTGATCAGGGGGGACGCGGACAGCCGGCCCATCGCCGTCATCCGCAGCAGCATGGGTGTGGAGTACGTGTCGACCAGTCCGGTGGTGACGGTGACGTCCTTGGCCCACAGGTCTTCGAGGTGGAGCGTCGCCGGTTCGCCGTGCACCCCGATGTTCGCGACACGGCCTCCGGGCCGCACCATGCGGGTGCACATCTCGAAGGTCTCGGGCACGCCGACGGCCTCCATGACCACATCGGCGCCGAGCCCGTCGGTGAGGTCCTCGACCAGGCGTTCCGGCTCCTCGGCGGCGTTCACCGTCGCGTCGGCGCCCAGAGAACGCGCGGCGGCCAGCCGGTTCTCCGCGAGATCGACGGCGACGACGCGTCCGGGGCTGTAGAGGCCCGAGCAGACCACGGCGGCCAGCCCGACCGGGCCCGCGCCGACCACGACGACGGTCTCGCCGGGCCGCACGCCGCCGTTCAGCACACCGACCTCGTAGGCGGTCGGGAGGACATCGGCGAGCAGCACCCCGTCACCGCTGTCGACGGAGGCCGGCAAGGGGTGCAGGGTCAGGTCGGCGAACGGCACCCGCACGTATTCGGCCTGCGCGCCGTCGACGGTGCGGCCGAGCACCCAGCCGCCTCCGCCCCGGCACTGGCCGTAACGGCCCTCGCGGCAGGAGCCGCACCGGCCGCACGCCGACACGCAGGAGACCAGCACACGGTCGCCGGGGCGCGCGGTCCGGACCTCCGGACCGGTCTCCACCACGGTGCCGACGGCCTCGTGGCCCAGAATCCGTCCCGGGGTCACATCGGGCACATGGCCCTTGACGATATGGAGGTCGGTGCCGCAGATCGTCACGACGTCCACGCGGACGACGGCATCGGCGGCGTCCATGACAACCGGGTCCGGAACGTCCTGCCACGCGGTCTGTCCCGGCCCCTGGAATACGAGTGCCTTCACGACGCTGTCCTTCTTCCCGTGCGGCGTCCTGCGCCTCCGCTCCCAGGCTGCCCCGGCACCCGGCCCCCGCGCTTGGGCCGGTCGGCCCCCGCCTGGGCCGGTCGGCCCCTGGTACCCGTGGCGCCGGGGGCGCGAGGGTGTGAGAACGTTGCCTCCCGGCCGACACGCGGCGAACGGTGGACGTGAACGGCGAGACGTACGGGCCCGCCCCGGCCCGTACGTGCCGGTCCGGCCCCGTCCGCCGCTCCCGGCCGACCCGCCGGTCCCGTACGTCCACCGAGGAACTGCCATGGCGCCTGCCCGGTACACCGTCGACGACGTGATGACGAAGACCGTCGTCACCGTCACCCCCGACACGGAGTTCAAGGAGATCGTCGCGGTCATGGAGCGGTGGAAGGTCACCGCCGTACCGGTCGTCGACGAGGGAGCACGCGTCATAGGCGTGGTCTCCGAAGCCGATCTGCTCACGAAGGAGGAGTTCCACGCGCACCGGATCGGCATGATCGAGCAGATGCGGCGTCTCGCCGACACCGCCAAGGCAGGCGCGGTCCGGGCCGGGGACCTGATGACGAGCCCGGCGGTCACGGTACGGCCCGACGCGCCGCTCCCTCGGGCCGCCCGCCTCATGGCCGACCGGCGCGTCAAGCGCCTTCCGGTCGTGGACGAGCGCGGCGATCTCAAGGGCATCGTCAGCCGTGCCGACCTTCTGAAGGTCTTCCTTCGGCCCGACGACGCGCTCGCGGACGAGGTGCGCCACGAGGTCGTCGACCGGCTGTTCCCCGCCGCTGATCGGCCGGTCGAGGTCTCCGTCGCCCGGGGCGTGGTCACCCTGTCCGGACGTGTTCCCGACAGTTCCCTCATTCCCGTCGCTGCCCGGCTGGCGCGCTCCGTGGAGGGCGTGGTGGACGTGGACTGCCGGCTGGAGGGCGCGACTCCCGCCTGATCGGGACCTGCTGCGGGGCCGTACCGCGGCCCGTCGTCCGTCGTCCGTCGTCCCACGGTGCGGGGCGCGTCGCGGGGCTTCGCAGGTGCGTTCGAGGAGGCTTTCACGGGTGCGCCCCTTTCAGGGGCGGGACACCGCGCGGGGCGAGCAGGACGGGGCAGTGGGTGCGGTGCAGGACGGCGTGTGCCACATGCCCCGGCGAAGATCCGACGCGGTGGGAACGCCGACGCGCCCCCATGACGATGACATCGGCCTCCTCGGTCGCCCGTACCAACGTGTCGGGAACCGATCCCGCGCGGACGACCCGCTCGGTCACCGGAAGGCCGGGGAACTCCGTGCGCACGGGCTCGGTGATCCGGGCGACGACTCGCGCCCGCCCTTCGGCGGGCCGGTCCGCGCCCACGCACCCGGCCGCCGTACCGCCCGCGTTCCCGAGGGGGACCCAGGCGCTCACCACGCCCAGCGCGGCTCCGTCCCGGACGGCCAGCCGGGCGGCGAGCCACAGCGCCTCGGCGTCGCGGCCGTCCCGCACCGCCGCCAGGACGACGCCCGCCCGTTCGCGTTCCTCGCCGGGCACGACCACGACGGGAAGCGACGCGTGGGCGGCCAGGTCGAGCGAGTCCGGCCCGATCAGCCGGGGCGCGGACCCCCCGCGCCCGCGCGAGCCGACGACGACCGTGGCGTCGGGCGCCGCCTCACCGAGCAGACAGGGCGTCGTCCGGTTCTCGCACAAGGTCGTGGTCACCGCGACGCCGGGGGCCGCCCGGCGGGCGTGCGCGGCGGCCTCTGCCAGCACGGTGTTCCCGAAGGTCACGATCCGCCGCCGGTCCCCCTCGCTGAGGTACGGGCCTCCCCGGCCGAACCCGACGGCGTGCACGATGTGCAGCGCCGTCCCCCGGGCGGCGGCCTCGGCCGCGGCCCATCGCACGGCCCGCAGCGCATGCCCGGAGCCATCGGTGCCGACCACGAGCGGCGCCGCCATGAACATGTCCAGCGGAATGCTGCCCATGGTCCTTCTCCTTCGGTCTCTCTCCTTCGGTCTTTCTCCTTGCGTTTCCGCGGTCCCCGCACGCCCATGCCCCGGGCCGTCCCCCGCGGGCTCGAACGCGGTGTTCACGGGGCCGTACGGCCATCCTGTGCCCGTGCCCGGCACGACTGCATGGTCCGGGCGGGCGCCGGACCAGGCCGGTCGGCCCATGCGCCGCGGCGCCCGACGGCGCACCATGAAACCGACGAAGCGCACGTGGAACGGCGGAGGGACGCGGGGAACGACGGCGGGGACGTCGGCGGCCCGAGCCCTCCCGCGAGGGCCGGGAGCGAATCCCACGGCGGCCGGAACGGATCCGCGAAGGACGTGTACGACATGACGCGTGGAGGAAGTCACTCGTCGGGCGACGGCCCGGGCCGGGCCCCGGGGGAACTGGGCCGACGGGTGGCGCTGCGGCGCGAAGAACTCGGGCTCAGCAGAGAGGAAGTGGCCGAGCGGGCCGGTTCCGCCCCCGGCTACCTCCAGTACGTCGAGCAGCACCAGGCAACGCCCGGCATCGGGTTCCTGCTGCGGCTGGCCGAGGCCCTGGAGGTCACGGTGGCCGAGCTGACCGGCTGCACGGCGAACCTGCCGCCGGGGCTGGGTCGCGCCGGATATCGCACACAACTGCTCGAACTCGACCCCCGGGAGTGCAGCCTCCTGCTGTCCACGCACGGGGTGGGCCGGGTCGGTGTGACGACGGACGACGGGCCCGCCATCCTCCCGGTCAACTACCTCGTGGACGGCGACCGGATCGCCTATCGCAGCGCCCGCGGCTCGCTCCTCACCGCCACCGCGGGCCGGACGGTCGCCTTCGAGGTGGACCACATCGACGAGGCGATGAGCCAGGGGTGGAGCGTGCTGGTCGTCGGCGAGGTCGCGGTCGTCGACGATCCGGAGGCCGCCCGGCGGCTGGACGAGGAGGCCCGCACCACGCCCTGGGCCGGAGGCCCGCGGAACGTGTGGCTGACGATCACCCCGGCACGCGTCACCGGGCGCCGCATCCACGTCCTCGGGAGTCATGCCGCCGGGGACGGCGACCACGGTCCGGGCGGGCCGGGCTGAGCGCGGCGCACGGCCCCGCCGTGCCGCGAGGGGAATGGCGCCGCCCCCTCCGGCCCCCGGTCCCGGCGGCGCCGCCGAACGGTCGCCGCGGGACCCGTTCGGCCCTGGTGAGCCGCTCCCGGCACGGACCACGATGAGTGAGGGCGTGGCCGCGCCGCCCCTCGGCAGCGGTCCATACCGCCCGTCGACGACGAGGAGGGCGCCATGAGCGCGGAGTGCGGATTCCCGGCGCGGAAGCCGATCCGTGTGTTCCTGCTCGACGACCACGAGGTCGTCAGGCGCGGGGTGCAGGATCTGCTGGACGCGGAGCCGGACATCGAGGTCGTCGGCGACGCGGGCACGGCCGGTCATGCGCTGGCCCGGGGCCCGGCCCTCCGCCCCGACGTCGCGATCCTCGACGTGCGGCTGCCGGACGGGGACGGCATCACGGTCTGCCGTGAGCTGCGCTCCCGCATGCCGGAACTGGCCTGCCTGATGCTCACCTCGTTCGACGACGACGAGGCCCTGCTCGACGCCATCATGGCCGGTGCGGCCGGTTATGTGCTCAAGGAGATCAAGGGGGCCGACCTGGTCGCCGCCGTGCGCACCCTGGCCTCCGGGCGCTCCACCCTCGACCCGGCGACCACGGCACGGCTGATGGACAGCCTGCGCGAGGAGGACTACGGCGCCGAGTGCGCGCAGGACGACGCCCTGTCGGGGCTGTCACCGCGGGAGAAGGACGTCCTGGCCCTGATCGGTGAGGGGCTGACCAACAGCCAGATCGGCAAACGGCTGTATCTGTCCGAGAAGACGGTGAAGAACCACATCTCACGCCTCCTGGCCAAGCTCGGCGTCGAACGGCGCGTCCAAGCGGCCGTGATCGCGGCGCACACCGGGGATTCCGCCCCGCCGGCCGGGGGTGCCGGGCACCGCCGCCGATGACCCGCGCAGGGCCCCGGGCCGTCTCCGCGCCGCCTCCGGGCCGGGGAGCGCCCCGAGACGGTCACGCCCTCGGGGCGGCCCCACGGCGGGGGCGCGCAGCCGGCCCGGCCCGGAGTGGCAGTACGGCCCGGGGTGTCAGTACGGCCGCAGCGGCACCCGCCAGCTCAGCCGGGTGCCGCCCCGCGGCGACGCCCCCACGTCCATCTCCCCGCCGAGCTTCTCGGCCCGTCGCGCGAGGTTGTCGAGCCCGCTGGGGGACACCCCGTGCTCGGGCATCCCGATCCCGTCGTCGGACACGACGAGCGTCAACCGCCCCGCGCCCACCGTCAGCGAGACGTCCACCGCCGACGCCCGCGCATGGCGCGCCACATTGGTCAGCGCCTCGCCGAGCACCGCGACCATCTGCTCCGCGACATCGGCCGGCACATCCGTGTCGATCAGCCCGCCCATCCGCAGGGACGGCTGGAATCCGAGGGCCCGCGCCGCCTGCTCGACCGCCTTCGCCGTCCGGACGCGCAGCCCCTGACCGGTGCGTCCGGCGTCACGGGCGCGGAGGCCGAAGATGGTGGACCGGATGATCTTGATGGTCTCGTCCAGATCGTCCACCGCGCGCAGCAGCCGTTCGCCGGCCTGGGGCTGTTCGACGAGGCGCACCACGCTCTGCAGGGTCATCCCGGTGGCGAAGAGCCGCTGGATGGCCAGGTCGTGCAGATCCCGGGCGATCCGGTCGCGTTCCTCCAGCAGGGCGATCTGCTCGGCCGACTCGCGCCGCTCGGTCAGCTCCATCGCCAGGGCCGCCTGCCCCGCGAACGCCGGCAGGGGCGCGGTCTCCGTGTCGGTGAAGGCGGGGCTGCCGCGTGCGCGGGCCAGCATCAGCACCCCGCAGGTCCGCTTCCCCGCGGCCAGGGGGACGGCGACCGCGGGGCCGAGCCCCGTCCGCCGCAGGGGGCCGCCGGTGGTCCTCGGGTCGCGCGCGATGTCCGGGGTGGTGACCGGTTCACCGGCGTCGAGGGCCGCCCCGGCGAACGTTCCCTCGCACGGGAGGGTCAGCCCGCGGTACCGCTCGGCGTCCGTGCCGGACGCCAGCGCCACACGGACGGCGCCTCCTTCGGCGGGGACCGCCAGGACCCCGAGATCCGCGGCGAGGATACGGCGGGAGCGGTCGACGATCATGCGCAGGACGTCCCGGTCGCCGGCCCCGCCCAGCAGCCCCGCGACGATCTCGTTGCCCGCCTCCTGCCAGCGCTGCCGCTCGCGCGTACGCGCGTGCGCGCGAGCGTTCTCGATGGCGACCCCGGCCGCCACCGCCAGCGTGGACAGCAGGGTCTCGTCCTCGGCGTCGAACGCGCGGCTGCCGCGCTTCTCCGTGAGGTACAGATGGCCGAACACCTCGTCGCGGATCCGGACGGGAACCCCCAGGAACGAGCGCATCGGGGGGTGGTTCGGCGGAAACCCGCGGGACGCGGGGTGCTCGGAGAGTTCCGCGAGGCGCAGCGGCCGGGGGTGGCGGAGCAGTTCACCCAGGATGCCGTGTCCCTCAGGCAGCCTGCCGATGGCCCGGCGCTGCTCCTCCGTGACGCCCACGGTCAGGA
The DNA here is from genome assembly GCF_044548345.1 of Streptomyces sp. NPDC052042. Taxonomy (NCBI): domain Bacteria; kingdom Bacillati; phylum Actinomycetota; class Actinomycetes; order Kitasatosporales; family Streptomycetaceae; genus Streptomyces; species Streptomyces sp. NPDC052042. The sequence continues at coordinate 257,212 of NZ_JBIUBU010000004.1, forward strand.
GCTGGGTGAGGCGGGCGCCCTCGCCGACCACGCCCAGTGCCCCGTATTCGGCGTCGGCCACGACGACGGCGGCTTCGACGATCCGGCGCAGGACCTCCGACAGGTCGAGTTCCCGCCCGACCGACATGACGGCCTCCAGCAGCAGGGCCGCCGCGGCGGGGCGGCGTCCCACGGCGTCGAGGCGGTGCTGGAGCTCCTCGGGCAGCGCGCTCCGTCGGGGGCGGTCCCCGCCGCGGCGTTCCGTCCCGTTGTCGCCCACGGTGCCTCCGTCCTGCCCCCACGCGTACAGGCCCGGCCACATCTCCACGGTAATCTCCGCACGCCGATCGGCATCCGGTGCGGTTGCGGGGCCGTCGGACGGCCCTGGCCGCACCAGGCGCCTACGGCTTGCTCGCCCGGCGCCGGCGAGGTGCGGCGCGAGGTGGCGCGACGCGCCCGGTAGGCGGCGTGAGTGGCCGACGCACGGCCGACGCACGCGTACGACCGCGGGGCGCCGCGCCGATGGCCCGGCTCCGATCGGTGCGACGGATTCACCCAATGCGGTGATCATCAGACGCAAGGTTGTCGGCGGGGCGCCCGTCGTGTGGGGCCCGGAAGGGCAGGCGGTGCCGGAACTCGGGCAGCCTTCCCCGATGTCGGGGACGCGAGGGCGCGAGCTCCTCTGACAAGAACTTTATGCAGCGGTCCGACTACTTTTCGTGTTCGTGCGAGCCGGGTCGGTCATGCGAGGCGGCCGCTCCGTGCCGTGGGCCGGAGCGGTGGTCGCCGTGCTGCTGACCACGCTGCTGCACGTCCTCGCCTGCTCCCACGGCCCGACGGCGGCCCCCGCCCTGCGCGCCGACGCCGTGTTGCCGATCTCTCCCGCCTCGTACGGGCAGTCCCCGTCCGAGACGGACCGGCAGGCCTCGGCCGGGCCGAGCACGCCCGCGCCCGACAGGGACGCCGATTGCCAGGACCTGGACGAGCCGACCGTCCAGCCGTCGCGCGACCTCGACCCGTCATGGCCGCTTCCCGCCGTGCTGTCGGCCGACCCCTCGGTCACCGATCCGTTCGGCCCGCTGCCGGCGCCGCACCACTGCCCCGCTTCCTCCACCGCGTCGTCCGCCGGACATGCGCGGGCTCTTCTCGGCGTGTGGCGGACCTGATCGGCCCCTCTCCGTGCGCACCCGATCCGGGCCGCACGGCGACCGATCACCTCCGTCGCCTTCCTCACACATCGGCCGGCTGCCCGTCACGGCGCCGGCCGCAGGAGAAGCACGTCATGAACCACCCCACCGGTACCGCGCTGCCGATGTCTCCGGCCCAGTTGCTGTCCGACGCGAAACATCCCCTGCACACCCCCGCCGGCCTCGTCGGCGACACCCCCGTCCTGTGGATCGGCGCACCGTTCACCACCGCCGGACGCGGCTTCTGGGCCAAGCTCGAAGGCCACAATCCCGGCGGTATCAAGGACCGCACCGCCCTGCACATGGTCCGCGCCGCACGCGAACGGGACCGGCTGCTGCCCGGCGCCCGCATCGTCGAGTCGACCTCCGGCACCCTCGGCCTCGGCCTGGCCCTGGCCGGCGCGACCTACGGCCATCCGGTCACCGTCGTCACCGACCCCGGCATGGAGCCGCTGATGACCGGCCTGCTCTCCGCGTACGGCGCCGAGGTCGACCTCGTCGCCACACCGCATCCGGACGGCGGCTGGCAGGAGGCCCGCCGACGACGCGTCGAGGAGCTGCTCGCCGTCCACCCGGACGCCTGGTGCCCGGACCAGTACAACAACCCCGACAACGTCGCCGCCTACGCCCCACTCGCCCATGAACTCGTCGGCCAGCTCGGCCGCATCGACACCCTGGTCGTCTCCGTCGGCACCGGTGGGCACTCGGCGGGCATCGGCTCGGTGCTGCGCGGCTGCTTCCCCGGACTCCGGGTCGTCGGGGTCGACACCACCGGGTCCACGATCTTCGGCCAGCCCGCCGCCACTCGCCTCATGCGCGGTCTGGGCTCCAGCATCTACCCCCGCAACGTCGCCTACGGCCTCTTCGACGAGGTCCACTGGGTCGCCGCCCCCGAAGCGGTGTGGGCCGCCCGTCATCTGGCCCGCCACCACTACGCCACCGGCGGCTGGAGCGTCGGCGCCGTCGCGCTGGTCGCCCGCTGGCTGGCCGGCACCCTGCCTCCCGAGAACCGGATCGTCGCGGTCTTCCCCGACGGGCCGCAACGCTACGTCGGCACGGTCTTCGACGACGCCTACTGCCGTGCCCACGGCCTCCTCGGCCACCTGCCGACCGTCGATCCCGACGAGATCGCCGACAGCGGGGAGCGCACCGTCACCCGGTGGACCCGCTGCACCCGCGTCACCGACCCCCTCGCCCGCCCCGAACACCACGGCCCCGTGGGAGCCGCCCGATGAAACATCTGTGGGAGCAGACCCGTTCCTTCCCGCCGGGCGTACAGCTGATGATGGCCAATCAGTTCGCCATCAACCTCGCCTTCTACATGCTCATGCCGTACCTCGCGGCGCACCTGTCCGACGGGCTCGGCCTCGCCGCCTGGGCCGTCGGACTCGTCCTCGGCGTCCGCAACTTCTCCCAGCAGGGCATGTTCCTCATCGGAGGCACCCTCGCCGACCGCCTCGGCCACAAGGTTCCCATCATGGCCGGGTGCCTCCTGCGCACCCTGGGCTTCGCCCTGCTCGGCTGGGTCGACGACCTGCCCGCGCTCATCGCGGCCTCCGCCGCGACAGGCTTTGCCGGCGCCCTGTTCAACCCGGCCGTCCGCGCCTACCTCGCCGCCGAGGCCGGCGAGCGGCGCGTGGACGCCTTCGCCACCTTCAACGTCTACTACCAGGGCGGTATGCTGCTCGGCCCGCTGGTCGGCCTCGGCCTGCTGGCCGCCGACTTCCGGCTCGTGTGCACGGTCGCCGCCGGCATCTTCGCCGTCCTCACGCTGCTGCAATGGCGCTCACTGCCCACCCCCGGCCGACGCACGAGACCGGCCGACGGGCAGGACGGCGTGCTGGCGCAGTGGCGCAGCGTGGTGGCCAACCGGCCGTTCCTGCTCTTCTCGGCGGCGATGATCGGCTCGTACGTCCTGACCTTCCAGGTCTACCTCGCGCTGCCGCTCGCGGCGACCGACGCCCTCGGCGCCGAGGGGACCGCGGTCACCAGTGGGCTGTTCGTGATCTCGGCCGCGGTCGCCGTCGTGGGCCAACTGCGGCTCACCGGCTGGGCCAAGGAGCGCTGGCGGCCCAGTGAGGCCCTGGTGCGCGGGCTGGCGGCGATGGGGCTCGCGTTCGTGCCCCTCGCCCTCTGCCCGCGCGGCTCGTCGACGGCCGTGCTGGTGGCCCTGGTCGCGGCCGTCGTCCTGCTGGCCGCCGGGTCCGCGATCGTCTATCCCTTCGAGATGGACACCGTCGTGGCTCTGTCCGGAAACCGCCTGGTCGCCACCCACTACGGTCTCTACAACTCCGTCTCCGGCCTGGGCATCACCCTCGGCAACCTCGGCACCGGGGCGCTCTGGGACTACGCCCACCGCCATGACGCCACCTGGTTGACCTGGGCGGCTCTGACCGCGACCGGGACGGTCTGCGCCGCGGCGGTCGCCGCGCTCGCCCGAACCGGGTGGCTCACCGCACCGCAGCCGCAGTCGCGGCCCGCGGCGGCGTAGGCGCCGCGCCTGCGCCCGGGCGGCTCCCCCTACGGGACCGAGCCGCTCGGGTGTGTGCCCCGGCGCGCGGGCCACCGGGCGCCGGTCACCGCGCTCGCGTCCGCCCCGTGACCGGCGCCGCGGGGACCGTCCCGCCTTCGCCCCCGGACCGGACGCCCCGCACGCGCTCACCGCCGTACGCGCGGCATCCCCAGCCCGATCCACGAGATGATCTCCCGCTGGATCTCGTTGTTGCCGCCGCCGAAGGTGAAGATGACGGCGGAGCGGTAGCCGCGTTCGAGCTCACCGTGCAGCACGGCGCCCGCCGAGCCCTCCTTGAGCGGGGCAGCCGAGCCGACGACCTGCATCAGCCAGGCATAGGCGTCACGTCGGGCCTCGGAGCCGTAGACCTTGACGGCGGAGGCGTCGTGCGGGGTGAGCGTCCCGTCCTGGGCGGCGGACACCATCCGCCGGTTGAGCAGTTTCATGGCGTCGAGCCTGGCGTGGGTGCGGGCCAGGAGCGTGCGGGCCCAGCCGAGGTCGATGACGCGGCGGCCGTCGGCGATCCGGGTGTCCGAGGCCCAGCGCTGGACGTCGTGGAGGGCGCGGACGGCCATGGTGCCGTGGGCGGCGAGGGTGACGCGTTCGTGGTTGAGCTGGTTGGTGATCAGCCGCCAGCCCTCGTTCTCCTCGCCCACGCGGTGCGAGACGGGGACGCGGACGTCCTCGTAGTAACTGGCGGTGGTGTCGTGGGAGGCCAGGGTGTTGATCAGGGTGCAGGAGTAGCCGGGGTCCGTGGTCGGGACGAGCAGGATGGTGATGCCCTGGTGCGAGGGCGCGTCCGGGTCGGTGCGCACGGCGAGCCACACCCAGTCCGCGGTGTCGCCGTTGGTGGTCCAGATCTTCTGCCCGTTGACGACGTACGCGTCGCCGTCGCGCACGGCCCGGGTCCTGAGCGCGGCGAGGTCGGTGCCCGCGTCGGGTTCGCTGTAGCCGATGGCGAAGTCGATCTCGCCCGCGAGGATCTTCGGCAGGAAGTACCGCTTCTGCTCGTCGGTGCCGTACCGCATGATCGTCGGGCCGACGGTGTTGAGGGCCATCAGCGGGAGCGGCACGCCCGCCTGGGCGGCCTCGTCGAAGAAGATGAACTGCTCCATCGGGGTCAGACCGCTGCCGCCGTACTCCTCCGGCCAGCCCGCTCCCAGCCGGCCGTCGGCGCCCAGACGCCGGATCGTCTCGCGGTAGAACTTCTTCTGCGCCGTGGGCTCGGCGTACCGGGCGGAGGCATCGTCGGGGACCAGTTCGGCGAAGTACGCACGCAGTTCGGCGCGCAACTGCTGCTGTTCAGGCGTGTATTCCAGGTGCACGGCCCCTCCAGGAGTCTCGCGGTCGCGTCGCCGGCGCACGGCGGCGCACACAGTAGAACGCGTTGCAGGAATCTGGAAGGGCCGGGGCGGTCCGGGTGCCCGGGGAGCCTGGCGGGGGTCAGCGCTTGACGGCACGCAGGACGACGAACTTGGGGTTGCCCGCGACCGTGGCGCAGTTGCCGAAGATGCGGCGCAGCCGGATGTGGTGGCCGAGGTGCCGGTTGCCGACGACCCACAGCTCGCCGCCCGGGCGCAGTGCGGCGTGCGCCCCCCGGAACATGGCGCGGGCCGTCGCGTCGGTGGTGGCCTGGTGGGAGTGGAACGGCGGGTTGTTGAGCACCAGGTCCACGCTGCCGGGCGGTACCTCCGAGAGTCCGTCGCCGACCAGGAAGTCGGCCTCGGCGCCGGGTCCGGTGTTGGCCCGGAAGGTCTCCTCCGCGGAGGCGACCGCCTGGTAGGACTCGTCGATGAACGTGACCCTCGCCGAAGGGTTGGCGAGGGCGGCGGACAGCCCGACGACTCCGTTGCCGCAGCCGAGGTCGACGACCCGGTCGGGGCCGCTGCGCGCGGGGAGGTGGCCGAGGAAGAAACGGGTGCCGATGTCGAGGCGGTCGGCGCAGAAGACCCCGGCGTGGTTGGTGACCGTCCTGCCGGAGGCCGGGCCGATGCCCTCGGGCAGCTCGTAGCGCAACGGCCAGGGGCTGGGGGTCCGCGCCTTCGCGGGATCGGGGGTGCAGAAGATGAGCCGGGCCTTCCTGACCGCCAGGGAGGTACGGGTCGGGCCGATGATCCGCTCGAAGAGCGCGAGGGTGGAGGTGTGGATCTCCTTGACCATGCCCGTACCGATGACGACGGTGCCGGCATGGACGGCCGGGGCGAGCCGGTGCAGTTGGTCCTCCAGGAACGCGAGGCTCTTCGGTACACGTACCAGGAGGACGTCGACGCGGTCGGGCGGGGCATCCCTGGCGGACAGCAGGCGCACCGCGTCCGCGCCGGCGCCGTTGCGCTCCAGATTGGCGCGGGTGGCCCGCTGCGTCAGGTAGGAGTCGGCGATCTGCACGGGGCGGTGCTCCGCCAGGACGGTGCTCAGGGCGCCCCAGCGGTCGCCCACCACGGCCACGGTGCCCGACAGGTCCACCGGTTCCGTGTTGTCGGCCCCCTCCAGCCGCCGCAGCAGGTATGCGTCGGCGGCGTCCCAGGCGCGGAACGGGTCGCGGGGGTCCTCGGGGAAACGGGCCAGCTCGTACTCGGCCTCTGACGTCGTCAAACGGTTCACGTGCACCCAGGCTAGCCGAGCCGCGGGGAGTGCCTCGCGCACTCCCCGCCGCCGGCTTCGTGGCCGCGCCGCGCTAAGGCAGCGCCTTGTCGATCGCCGAACGGCCCTCCTGGGCGATCTTGCGCTCGGCCCAGCGAAGGTTCTCGGGGGTCAGGTCCCGCCCGGAGGCAAGCACCAGGTCCTCCGGGGTCGGATGGTCGCTCCCGCCCGTGTGCAGGAGGCTGTCGGGGGTCACTCCCCCGGCTACGGATACGGATTCGGGCTCGTCGCTCATGCCGCCTCCTCGTCCTTTCGGACATTCTCGCCCCGCGCCCGGTCCGGCGCATCCGATGCCCCCGCGCCCCGCTCCGGGCCCCGCATCGGCGCCACCGAAGTCGCCACTTGACCTGCACATGATAAATACACAGCGTTCACACGAGGGTCACGGTGCGTGTGGAAGGCTCCGGCTGACCACTCACCACACGCCCGCCGCGACACCGTCCCCACCCTGCGACGGGCGCCGCGGCGCCCGTCGCCCCGGAGAGGACGCCCCCCCATGCCCCGCCGTCACCTTCGTTACCGCCGCCCGTTGTTGGCGACGTTCGCCGCGTTCGCGGTGCTCGCCGGCACCGCGGCCGCGGCGCCCGCGGCCGCCACCCCGGCCGCTCCCGCCACCGCGACACCGCTCCAGGCCCTCGACGACACGTACTACAAGGGCGCGATCGGCAAGTCCGGCCCTGCGCTCAAGAGCGCGCTGCACACGATCATCAGCAAGCAGACCAAGATCTCCTACAGCCAGGTCTGGGACGCCCTGAAGAACACGGACCAGGATCCCGCCAACTCCTCCAACGTGGTCCTCGTCTACTCCGGACGCTCCACGTCCAAGAACAACAACGGCGGCTCGGTCGGCCAGTGGAACCGTGAGCACGTGTGGGCCAAGTCCCACGGCAATTTCGGCACCGCCACCGGCCCCGGAACCGACCTCCACCACCTGCGGGCGGAGGACGTCCAGGTCAACTCCATCCGCGGCAACAAGGACTTCGACAACGGCGGCAGCCCGGTCAGCGGCGCCCCGGGCAGCTACACCGACAGCGACTCCTTCGAACCGCGCAACGCGGTCAAGGGCGACGTGGCCCGCATGATCCTCTACATGGCGGTGCGCTACGAGGGCGGCGACGGCTGGGCCGACCTCGAACCCAACGAGCGGGTGTCCAACGGCTCGGCCCCGTACATGGGCCGCCTCTCCGTCCTGAAGGCGTGGAGCAAGCAGGACCCGCCGGACTCCTTCGAGAAGCGGCGCAACGACGTCATATACAACCAGTACCAGAACAACCGGAACCCGTTCATCGATCACCCCGAGTGGGTCGACTCCATCTGGTAGGCGCCCGCCGGACGCGTGACCGCCGACGGGGCACCGCCCGGCCCGTCGGCGGTCACGTGCCGTCCGCGGCCCGGAACCGCCCGGCCGCCCCGCTCCCCGCACGAGGAAGGACGTTCGGCGCGGGCACCGGCCACCGCCGCCCTTGCCGAGTGCGGGCCCCCGGGGCCGCTGGGACACTGGGAGGGTCCCCGCCGGGCACGAGAAGGCCCCCGGGGGCAGGTCCCCCGGAGAGGAGTGAGCACACCATGCCACGCGGATCCAACGCCAAACGGGAACGACAGTACGAACACATCAAGGAGAGCGCACAGGAACGCGGCGTCGGCGAGGAGCGGGCCGAGGAGATCGCGGCCCGCACCGTCAACAAGGCACGCGCCCGCGCGGGCGAGTCGAAGACCGCGAGCCGTACGTCCCTCGAGGACATCTCGTCGTCGCGGCGCGGCGGTCTGCGCTCCCGCACCGGGGCCGCGGGCCCCACGCGCGACCAGCTCTACGAAGAGGCGAAGAAGAAGAACATCCACGGGCGTTCGAGCATGACCAAGGATCAACTGGCCCGTGCGCTCGGCCGCTGAGCACGCGCCGGCCGACCGCCGGACGCACGCCGCGAGGACGCCGCGCTGATCCCGCGCGGGCGCCCGGCCGCGCGTCCGGCCCGCCGCAGCCGACGGCCCCCCTCACCCCGCGCACCTGCCGACGGCCCCGGTTCCGGAACCGGGGCCGTCGGCGTGTCGGTGCTCCGGCGACGTCAGCCGCCCCAGGTCCACTCGGAGACCTCGGGCAGGTCCACGCCGTGCTCGCGGATCCAGGCGTGGTGGCGGGTGCGGGTGTCCGCCATCGCCTGGCGTACCGCCGCGGCCCGCACGCCGAGACCGGGCACCCGGTCGATCACGTCCATGACCAGCCGGTAGCGGTCGAGGTCGTTGCGGACGACCATGTCGAACGGGGTGGTCGTGGTTCCCTCCTCCTTGTAGCCCCGCACGTGCAGATGGACGTGGCCGGCCCGCCGGTAGGCCAGCCGGTGGACGAGCCACGGGTAGCCGTGGTAAGCGAAGATCACGGGCGTGTCCCGGGTGAACACCGTGTCGTACTCCGCGTCCGGCATTCCGTGCGGATGGTCCTCACGGGGCAGCAGCCGCGTCATGTCGACCACGTTCACCACGCGAACGGCCAGTTCCGGCAGATGACGGCGGAGCAGGTCGGCGGCGGCCAGCGTCTCCAGGGTAGGGACGTCACCGGCGCAGGCGAGCACCACGTCCGGTCGGCGGGTGCCGTCATCGGTGCCCGCCCACTCCCAGATCCCCACGCCCCGGGCGCAGTGCGCACGGGCCTGGTCCAGGGTGAGCCAGTCGTGGCACGGCTGCTTGCCGGCCACGATGACATTGACGTGGTCGCGGCTGCGCAGGGCGTGGTCGGCGATGGAGAGCAGTGTGTTGGAGTCCGGTGGCAGATAGACCCGGACGACCTCGGGGCTCTTGTTGAGGACGTGGTCGACGAAGCCGGGGTCCTGATGCGAGAACCCGTTGTGGTCCTGGCGCCACACGTGTGAGGTGAGCAGGTAGTTGAGGGAGGCGACGGAGCGGCGCCAGGCCAGTCTGCGGGCGGTCCTGAGCCATTTGATGTGCTGGTTGACCATCGAGTCGACGATGTGGGCGAACGCCTCGTAGCAGGAGAACAGGCCGTGCCGTCCGGTGAGGAGGTACCCCTCCAGCCAGCCCTGGCACAGGTGCTCCGAGAGCACCTCCATGACGCGGCCGTCGTGCGCTAGGTTCTCGTCGGTCGGCAGGATCCGCTCCTGCCACGCCTTGCCGGTGGCCCCGTAGAGGTCGTCGAGCCGGTTGGAGGCGGTTTCGTCGGGGCCCATCACACGAAAGTCGCGGCGTTCCGCGGTCGCGGCCATCACGGCCTCCAGGAGCCCGCCCAGCACCCGGGTCGGCTCGTGCAGGACGGTGCCGGGTTCGTCGACGGCGACGGCGAACTCCTCCAGCGGCGGGATGGGCAGCTCACGCAGCATCAGACCGCCGTTGGCGTACGGGGTCGCCCCGAGCCGGGCGTCGCCGCCGGGGACACAGCCGAGCACCTGCGCGGTGGGGCGCCCGGACGCGTCGAAGAGCTCCTGCGGCCGGTAGGAGCGCATCCACGCCTCCAGCTGCCGCAGATGATCGGGGTTGTCCCGGACACCGGGCAGCGGCACCTGGTGGGAGCGCCAGGTGCCCTCGACGGGCATGCCGTCGACCTCGGCCGGGCCCGTCCAGCCCTTGGGGGTGCGCAGCACGATCATCGGCCAGTGCGGGCGTTCGGCGGTGGCGCCGCCGCGGGCCGCACTCTGGATCTCCTGGACGCGGTCGACGGCCCGGTCCATCGCCGCGGCCATCGCCCGGTGAACGGTGAGCGGGTCGTCGCCCCCGACGTAGAGGGGGTCGTGGCCGTATCCGCGCAGGAGGGCGTCGAGTTCGGTCTCGGGCAGGCGGGCGAGGACCGTCGGGTTGGCGATCTTGTATCCGTTGAGGTGGAGGATCGGCAGGACGGCACCGTCGTGCACGGGGTCGAGGAACTTGTTGGAGTGCCAGGACGCGGCGAGGGGGCCCGTCTCCGCCTCGCCGTCCCCGACGACGCAGGCGACGAGCAGGTCGGGGTGGTCGAAGGCGGCACCGTAGGCGTGGGTGAGCGCGTAGCCGAGCTCGCCGCCCTCGTGGATGGAGCCGGGTGTCTCCGGTGCCACGTGGCTGGGCACCCCGCCGGGGAAGGAGAACTGCTTGAACAGCCGCCCCATCCCGTCGGCGTCCCGCCCGATGTCGGGGTAGGTCTCCGAACAGCTGCCCTCCAGCCAGGAGTTGGCGAGCACGGCGGGCCCGCCGTGCCCGGGCCCCCAGACGCACAGGGCCTGGACGCCTCGGGACTTGATGATCCGGTTGAGATGCGTGTGGACCAGGTTGAGTCCGGGCGAGGTGCCCCAGTGGCCGAGCAGGCGCGGTTTGATGTGCTCGCGGGCCAGCGGCTCGGTCAGCAGCGGGTTGGCCATGAGGTAGATCTGGCCGACGGTCAGATAGTTGGCGGCCCGCCAGTGGGCGTCGAGTGCGGCGACCTCCTCGTCGGAGGGTCCGGATGTCGTTGCCGGGTGGACGGCGTGACTCATCTGCTACTCCTGGATCGTGTCCGACGCGTGCGACCGCACGGCGGCCGGAAGCCCTCGGACGGGGTCTCCCCTGATCGAACGAAGTCGAGAGCTCGGGGAAGGGCTGCGTGGGCTTTTGGCCGATGCCGCGCGCGTGCGTGCCAGGCGTCGCAACGGGGCGAACGTTGCCGGGAGCGGCACTAGGAGGGTGTCCCGACCGGCTCGTGGCCGTACCAGACCGTGGTCGCGTTGCAGAATTCGCGCATGCCGTGGCCGGCGAGTTCACGCCCGTGGCCGGAGCGCTTCACGCCACCGAAGGGCAGCGCGGGATGGGACGCCGTCATGCCGTTGAAGAAGACGCCGCCCGCCTCCAGATCGCGCACGCAGCGGCGGGCCTCGGCAGCGTCGCGGGTCCATACGTTGGAGCTGAGGCCGAAGGGGCTGTCGTTGGCGAGCGCCACGGCCTCCTCCAGCGACTCCACGCGGTACAGCGCGGCGACGGGACCGAAGGTCTCCTCGCGGTGGATGCGCATGGCGGGCGTGATGCCGGTGAGCACGGTGGGTGCGTAGAACCAGCCGTTCTCCAGCTCCGGCCCCAGGCCCTCGGGCCGGCCTCCGCCGCACAGCGCGCTCGCGCCCCGCCGTACCGCGTCGTCCACCAGCTCCTCCAGGTCGGCGCGGCCCCGTTCGCTGGCCAGGGGGCCGATGTCGCTGGATTCCCGCAGCGGATCGCCGACCGCCAGCTCGCGCATGCCCGCGGTGAGACGCTCGGCGAACTCCTCGTAGACCTCGCTGTGCACGATGAACCGCTTGGCCGCGATGCAGGACTGGCCGTTGTTCTGCGTCCGGGCGGTCACGGCGGTGCGGGCCGCCGCGGCGACATCGGCCGACGGCAGGACGAGGTACGGATCGCTGCCGCCCAGTTCCAGCACGGTGTGCTTCACCTCGTCACCGGCGATCGACGCGACCGAGCGCCCGGCCGGTTCGCTGCCGGTGAGGGTGACGGCGGCGACCCGGGGATCGCGCAGGATCGACTCGACCGCTCCGGAGCCCACGAGCAGCGTCTGGAAGCACCCCTCCGGGTATCCGGCCCGGCGGAACAGGCCCTCCAGGTAGAGGGCCGTCTGCGGGACGTTCGAGGCGTGCTTGAGCAGGCCGACGTTCCCCGCCATCAGCGCGGGGGCGGCGAACCGTACGACCTGCCAGAGCGGGAAGTTCCACGGCATCACGGCGAGGACGACGCCCAGCGGGCGGTAGCGGACGAAGGCCCTGGAGGCGCCGGAGTCCGCCACATCGGCAGGGGCGGGGTGCTCGTCCGCGAGGAGTTCCTCGGCGTGCAGGGCGTACCAGCGCATCGCCTTGGCGCATTTGGCGGCCTCCGCCCGGGCCGCCGCGATGGGTTTGCCCATCTCGGTGGTCATGGTGCGCGCGATGTCCTGCTGGTCCTCGTCGAGGAGGTCGGCGGCCAGGCCGAGCAGTTGGGCCCGCTCCTCGAAGTCGCTGGTGCGCCAGTGGCCGAACGCGGTGTGGGCGGTGGCGAGCCGCTGTTCGATCTCCGCCGCCCCCAGCGCGTCGAACGTCCGGAGCGTCTGACCGGTCGCGGGGTTGACCGTCGCGATGGACATGCCTGGGTCTCCTTGCCTCGGTACTTCGACCGTGCCGCGCCCCGCGCCCTACCGCAACGCGGGGCCTTGTGGGACCGGCGCGCGCCGTCCGGGGCGAGCGGACCGGCGCGGATCGCGCGTGCGGTGTACGCGCCGTCCGCGCCGGGGAGCATCCCGGCCGCACCGGTGGTACCGGTCCCGGGGCCGGGTCGGGCGGGCCCGGGTCAGACGAGGACGGGGGCGGAGGCGGGGGCGGCGCCGGACACCGCCGCGGCTCCGGGAACCGTGCCCGGAGCCGCGCTCGGCGGGCGTCGGAACTCACGCCCTCCGGGCAGCGGCGCGGGCGACCGCGTCCCGGCGGTGCGCGGCTCCTTCGCGTACCGGGTGAACCACACGACCTTGCCCTCGCCGGTACGGCAGGTGCCCCAGCTGTCGCTGAGCGCCATGACCCGGCTGAGTCCGCCGCCGTCGCCGAGCAGCCGCGGCATCCCGGTGCCGTCGTCGGCGACGGAAGCCGTGAGACGCCGCCCCGACCAGCGGAGTTCGACGACGCAGCGGCGATGGTCGCCGACATGCCGCTGCACGTTGGTCAGCAGTTCCTCCACGCCCCGGCACACCGGTCGGACGTGGAGTTCGAGACTCCAGTGGCGGAGGTGCGCGGCGACGATGCGCCGCACCTGGGAAACACGCTCTGCCGAAACCTGGAATTCGACCAGATAGCGCCGGTCGGGTGGAACGGTCATCGTCGAGGCTCCTCACATCGAGGCCCACTGACTTCGCCCCGTCGAAACCAACGACCCCCCGAACACGAAGAGTGAGCGGATGTCACTTTTGGGTCACTCCAGAGTGACCCGTTGGAGCGGCCCGCGCAACACGGAGAACGGCGGTCCGGCCGTGCCTCGGGGGCCTCGGAGTCAGACCAGATACGGCAGCAGCGTGTCGGGGGTGAGCGGCAGGCCACGCAACCGGACGCCGGTGGCGTGCCGCACGGCGTTGCCGACGGCCGCCGCCGCGCCGACGATGCCGATCTCGCCGATGCCCTTGCTGCCCATCGGATTGAGGTGCGGGTCGTCCTCGTCGATCCAGTGCGCCTCGATCCGCGGCACGTCGGCGCTGACCGGCACGTGGTAGGAGGCGAGATCGCTCTCGGTGAAGTCCCCGAAGGCGGGGTCCAGCCCGCTCGCCTCGGTCAGGGCCATGCCGATGCCCATCGTCATCCCGCCGATGAACTGGGAGCGCGCGGTACGGGGGTTGAGGATGCGGCCGGCGGCGAAGACGCCGAGCATCCGGCGCACCCGGGTCTCCCCGGTGCGCGAGTCGACCGCGACCTCCGCGAAGTGCGCCCCGAACGCGTGCCGTGCGTAAGGGGATTCCTCGGAGAGCTCCCGCCCGGTGTCGGCGTGTACCGTCAGCCCCCCGGCGGGCAGCGGGCCGGTGCGCTCGCCCAACCGCCGCAGGAGTGCGGTGGACGCCTTGTGCACGGCCCAGCCCCACGAGCCCGTGCCGGAGGAGCCCCCGGCCAGTGAGGCGTCGGGCAGGGCGCTGCTGCCGATGTCGATCCGCACGTTCGCCACGGGGGTGCCGAGCGCGGTGGCCGCGATCTGCGCGAGCACGGTCCGGGCGCCGGTTCCGATGTCGGTGGCGTTCACGCCGATGCGGTAGGAGCCGTCGGGTGCCGCGTGCGCCGAGGCGCTGGAGGGCATCATGTACACGGGGTAGGTGGCGGAGGCCACGCCCGTGCCGATCAGCAGCGGACCCTCTTCGCGGACGGCGGGGCGCGGGTCGCGGTCGCGCCAGCCGAAGCGTGCGGCTCCCTCCTCCAGGCAGGCGACGAGGCCGCGGCTGCTGAACGGGGCCCCCGAGTCGGGTTCGTCCACCACGTCGTTGCGCAGGCGGAGTTCGACCGGGTCCATGCCGAGGGCGGAGGCGAGTTCGTCCATGGCGGACTCCAGCGCGTACATGCCCGGGGCCTCGCCCGGGGCGCGCATCCAGGACGGGCTGGGCACGTCCAGGGCGGCCACCCGGTGGGCGGTGCGGCTGTGCGTGGATCCGTACATCACCCGGGACGGCACGGCCGCCTGCTCGACGAACTCCTTGACGGTGGAGGTGTGGGTGACGACCTCGTGGACGACCGAGACGAGGGTGCCGTCGTCCTCGGCGCCGAGCCGGACCCGCTGCACGGTGGGCGCGCGGTGGCCGACGACGGCCGCCAACTGGCGCCTCGGCAGAGCCACCTTGACGGGCCGTCCGGTGTGTCGCGCGGCCATCGCGGCCAGCACCGCCTGCGGGCGCGGGGTGCCCTTGCAGCCGAAGCCGCCGCCGACGTGCTCCGAGACCGCGGTGACCTGCTGCGGGCGGAGTCCGAACGCGGCGGCGAGGCCGTCGCGGACGGTGGTGGAGCCCTGGCTGGAGTCGTGCACGGTCAGATGCCCGTCGTCCGACCACCAGGCGGTGGTGGCGTGCGGCTCCATGGGGTGGTTGTGCAGGGGCCCGATGGTGTAGGTGGCGTCGATCCGGACGGGCGCCGCGGCGAAGGCGCGTGCGGCGGCGCCGCGCTCACGCACGGCGGGGTAGCCGCCGTTGACCGTCTCGGGGGTGTACAGGCCGGGGTGCTCGCCGGTCAGCAGGACGTCGTGCGGGGCGGTCTCGTAGGAGATCCGCAGGGCCTCGGCCCCGGCACACGCCTCTTCGAGCGTGTCGGCGACCACGAGTGCGACGTACCAGCCCCGGTGCGGGACCCGGTCGTCCTGGAGGACAGCGAGGGCCGGGTCGTCCGGTTCCTTCAGCGCCGGGGCGTCGGCGTGGGTGAGGACCGCGCGCACGCCTGGCATGGCCCGTACCTCGTCGGCGCCGAGAGCGGTGACGCGGCCGCGGGCGATGGTGGCCGGGACGGGCCGCCCGTACAGGCAACCGGGCGGGGTGTGCTCGGCGGCGTAGCGGGCGGCGCCCGTGACCTTGTCCCGGCCCTCGCGGCGGACGACGGGGCTGCCCAGTGATGACGGGGCCTGGTTCATGACGGGTCCTCACGTCTGCTGGTCGGTGTGTCGGCGTGGCCGTGGCCGGTCAGCCGTCGGCGGCGAGTTCGGTCAGCGCGTCGACGGCCAGGCTGCGGGCGAGGCCCACCTTGAACGCGTTGTGGCGCAGGGGCCGGGCCCCGGCGAGTTCCGCGTCGGCGGCCCGGGCGAAGGTCTCCTCGGTGGCGGGCGCGCCGCGCAGCACGCGCTCCGCGGTGCGGGCGCGCCAGGGCCGGTGGGCCAGTCCCCCGAAAGCCAGCGCCGCGTGGGCGATCCGGCCGTCGCGGACGCTCAGCACGGCGGCGACGGAGGCGAGGGCGAAGGCGAACGAGGCGCGGTCGCGGGCCTTGCGGTAGAGGGAGCCCGCGCCTTCCGGAAGGGGCGGCAGGGTCACCCGGGTGATGAGTTCGCCCGGCCGGACCTCGGTGTCCCGGTGCGGGGTGTCACCCGGAAGCCGGTGGAACTCGGCGGCCGGCACGGTCCGTTCACCGTCCGGCCCGTGCAGGAGGACGGTGGCGTCGAGGGCGGACAGGGCGACGGCCATGTCGGAGGGCTGGGTGGCGACGCAGTGCTCGGAGTGGCCGAGGACGGCGAGATCGCGGTGGGCTCCGTCGCGGGCGGGGCAGCCGGTGCCGGGTTCCCGTTTGTTGCACGGCTTGGAGACGTCCTGGAAGTACGGGCAGCGGGTGCGCTGGAGCAGGTTCCCTCCGGTCGTGGCGGTGTTGCGGAGCTGCCCGGAGGCGCCGGAGAGCAGCGCCTGCGACAGGGCCGGGTAGCGGCCGCGCACGGCGGGATGGGCGGCCAGGTCGCTGTTGCGCACGGTGGCGCCGATGCGCAGCCCGCCGTCGTCCGTGTCGGACACCTCGGCCAGGGGCAGCCGGCTGATGTCGATGAGCAGACCGGGGGTCTCCACACCGAGCTTCATCAGGTCGACGAGGTTGGTTCCGCCGCCGAGGTATCCGGCGCCGGGGTGGGCGGCGTGCTCGCGGACCGCTTCGGCGGCCGTCCGGGCCCGGAGGTAGGCGAAGGGCTTCACGGGGCCACGTCCTCGATCGCCTCGACGATACGGGGGTAGGCGCCGCAGCGGCACAGGTTGCCGCTCATCCGCTCGCGGATCTCGGCGGCGTCCAGCGGAGCCGGGGCGCTCGCGGGTGCGGTGGGCGAGGTGACGTGGGACGGGAAGCCGTGCGCCGCCTCACCGAGCATGCCGACGGCGGAGCAGAGCTGGCCGGGCGTGCAGTAGCCGCACTGCAGGGCGTCGCGTTCCAGGAAGGACTCCTGGAGGGGGTGGAGACGGTCGCCGTCGGCCAGTCCCTCGACGGTGGTGACGCGGGCGCCGTCGTGCGCCACGGCGAGCAGCAGGCAGCTGTTGGCGCGCCGCCCGTCGACGATGACGGTGCATGCCCCGCACTGACCGTGGTCGCAGCCCTTCTTCGCGCCGGTGAGGCCGAGATGCTCGCGCAGGGCGTCCAGGACCGTGGTCCGGTGATCGAGCGTCAGGGTCCGCCCGGCTCCGTTGACGTACAGCGTCAAGGTGGCACGGTCACCGGCCGTTCCCACCGCCCCCGGCTGTCGCGCACCGTCGTCCCGCCCGTGTGAGGGATCCACTCGCTCGCACCTTTCAGGGTGGCCTTTTGTCCGCTTTCTACCAGAGGGGGCGGTGCCGTCCGGCTCATTGCTCCGAAGCGGGGCCGTGACCGGGCCGCCGGTCAGCCGGCCCGGTTCCTCAGCCGCAGGCGCACTTCTTCCTCCTGGTCGCCGGAGACGGTTCCGACGACCCGGACGTCGAAGGCGTGCGCCAGGCTCCGCCGGAGCCGTTCGACCGCCCAGTAGCCGCCCTGCACATCGAGCGACACGGGTGCGCCGAGCGGTGCCGGGCCCGAGACCACGCGCTCCTCCGTGACGTCGACGGTCGCCGCCCACACGGTGGGGCGCTTCTCGGCGAGCTTCCTCGGCACGTCGACGGAGGCCCGGTCGGTGGTGAAGGCGGCCCGCAGCGCGTCGAAGACCATCCGCGCGTCATCGGTGTCGCAGCCGCTGATGACGACCGAGACGTCCCGGCCGTGCGGGCCCGCTTCCGCCCGCCTCTCCTTGGTTCCGTTCACCGTGGCTCCCTTTGCTCCGTGTCGTGCGGCAGGCCCTTCGCAAAGCCCGCGACGGTTGGGGTCCTCTCCAGGCTCACCCCCGGACCGGGCGACGGCGACACGAGCGGGCCGGGGGACGCGGCCGGCCCGCCGGTCCCACCGGGCTCCGGTACCCGGCCCGGGCACCAGAGCCCGAAACGCCCACAAGGTTTATGTCCTCTTAAAACATGAATTCGCCGCTCTTATCGACTGACGGCTGCCCCTCGGGGTATCGGGGAGGCATGGACGTATCGAACGGAGATTTCGGCTCACTGGCCCTGCTCCTCGCCGCCGGGCGGGGCGCGACGGGGTCGGTGTTGGGCATCATCGGAATCGCGCTGGTGGGGATCCTGATCGGCGCGGTCTGGCTGGGCCGGAGGCGCCGGCTCCAGGAGCTTCCACCGCCCCGGCCCGATGAGCAGCCGCCACGGCCCGACCATCGCACCCACATGGAGCAGCGCGATGTCCACGCCGACGACAGCTTCCCGCCCGACGGCAGCGGACTGTCCCCCTACGAGCTCGGGGACCACGGGAGCGAGACCATCCGGCGCGACACCGACGAGCGACGCGACTGACTTCGCCGGGAGCTCACCGACGGGGACGCCGCGCGGGTCGCGGCGCAGGGGGCCTCCGCGTGTTGCGGGAACCATCGCCCGCGGCGAGGCTGGTGTGGCCCCGAGGGCCGGCGGTGACGCGCGGGCCGCACGACCGATGAAGGCAGTGGGACCATGACCGGAAGCCGTCCCGGGGCGGTGTCGATGCCGGCGCCGCTGACCGGGTCCGCAGCGCCCTGCTGGGTCAATCTCATGACCCGCAACCTGGAATCGGCGCAGCGGTTCTACGCCGCCGTGCTGGGCTGGTCCTTCCGGCCGGGACGGCTGGGACAGGAGTTCTCCGTGGCACGTCGCGGGGACGTGCCGGTCGCCGGAATCGGCGCGGTGGCGACCGCCTATCGCATGGCGGTGGCCTGGACCCCGTACTTCGCCGTCACCGACGCCGACGCGGCCGCGGCGCGCATCCGCGAACGCAGCGGCACGGTCGCGGTGGGGCCGCTCGCCTTCGGGAAGGGGCGCGGCGCGCTGGCGGCGGACCGCGACGGCGCGGTGTTCGGCATCTGGGAACGCACCGAGCCGTCGACCTCGCCACCCGCCCCGGACGGCCATTCGCACGCCTGGCTGAGCCTGCACACCAGGAACGCCTTCGACGCGGCGATCTTCTACGGCGAGGTGCTCGGCTGGGCGAGCGGGCGCCCGGGATGCTGCGAGGTGTCGTACGAGAAGGACGAGGTCGTCATCGACTGCGCCGGGCGCCAGCTGGCCCGGATCAGCTCGGGTGCGGTGGAGGCCGCCCCCGATCCGCTGGTCCGTCCGCACTGGCGGGTCCATTTCCCCGTCGCCGACGTGAACGCGGCGGTCGAGGCGGCGCGCAGGCGCGGAGGGTGCCTGGTCGAGCGGCATCCCCTGGGCGATGGCAGCGAGGCGACCCTGCTGGACCCGGACGGCGGCCTCTTCGCCGTCACCGACGCCCGCGGCGTCGCGTGACCCGGAGCGCGGCGTCCGGCGGTCATCCCTCCTGGCCAAAGGAGGACCGCGCGAGCAGTCGGGCCGGGAGGGCGAACCAGCAGACCAGGAACCACAGCGCCATCGCGCCGACCAGCCACAGCGCGAGGGCGTCGTGCAGTGCCACCCGCAGGACCAGCAGCAGCGCGGAGCACATGGTGCAGAACAGCAGGACGAGCCCGAGCAGCGTCAGCCGCGCGGCCAGGGTGACCGTCTGCGGCTTGAGCCGCCGCCCCGTGAGCAGGCGGTGGTACGACACGGGCCCGATGAGGGCCGCGGCGGTGGCGGAGCCCAGCATCACCGTGACCACGTGGATGGCGCGGTCGGTGTCCGACAGTTCGGCGAAACGCGGCTGGAAGACGACCGCGAGGAGGAGGCCGAACAGGATCTGGACACCGGTCTGGGCGACCCACAGCTCCTGGAGCAGTTCGGTCCACTGCCGGTCCGCCCGTTGCTCGGGCGTCTCGTGGCGGCCCGGGCCGCGGCCTCCGTCGGCGGGGGGCGAGAGGGGGAGGTCACCGTGGGGCACCGTCCGGATACATGGGGTACGTGAACCCACCCCAAGGGCTGCGCCGCGCTCCGCGGTGGACCAGCGCGCGGCGTCGGATACGGCGCATGGCAAGACGGAGGGGACATCCGCATACTGGATGTGTACGGATATTCCGACAACACCGCGAGGTGCCGCGGCCGACCTCGCGCACCCGCCGAGGATGAGGGGGCAGCCCTTACGGCTTTCGGCCGGGATCCCGTCGGAGCCTCGACGGCCGAACCGGCCCCGCCCAGGCTTTCGTCACAGGACGGCATCGCGCGCCGGTCACCGGCCGGGTGAGGCGTGGAGCTGCCGTGAGAGGCCCGTTGGAGGCATTCCACCGTGTCTGTCGAGTTGAATCACACCATCGTCCACGCCCGGGACAAGCGTGAGTCCGCCGAGTTCCTGGCCGCCATACTGGGCCTGGAGGTCGGCGAGGAGTGGGGCCCGTTCCTCCCGCTCTCCACCGCGAACGGGGTCACCCTGGACTTCGCGTCCGCGTCCGAGGAATCGATCGCCACACAGCACTACGCCTTCCTCGTCTCGGAAGCGGAGTTCGACGCGGCGTTCGCCCGCATCCAGGAACGCGGGATCACGTACTACGCGGACCCGCATCGGGAGCGCCCGGGCGAGATCAACCACAACGACGGCGGCCGGGGCGTCTACTTCCTCGATCCGGTCGGTCACGCCATGGAGATCATCACGCGCCCGTACGGGGGCTTCCCCTCGTAACCCCTCGCGCGAACGGTGACCCCGCCCTATGACATGCGTGGCGCTCTGCGCGGCGGGGCGGGGGATGGCGTGAGGCTGAAACCGGGATCCCCGGCCGCGCCCTTCCAGATCGGCGGCCAGGGGCCGCTCAGGGAGCGCCGTAGCGGAATCAGGCGACCGGCAGCAGCAGTTCGGGCCGGTCCCACATCACGGCGGGCGGGTTGGCCGCCCGGGTACCGATCCGCCGGGCCCCCACACTCCGATAGAAGCCCTCCGCCGGGGGATGCGAGACGATGCGGACACCGTTCAGGCCCGTGCGCCGCGCCTCGTCGCGCAGGTGCCCGATGAGCAGCCGCCCGATGCCGAGCCCCTGCGCCTCGTCGGCGACGAACAGGAGATCGAGCTCCGGCGGCGCGAGGATCAGCGAGTAGAAACCGAGGATCCGGTCGTCGGAGGCGTCGACGGCCGCGAAGACACGGTGACTCTCGATGTAGTCGGCGCCCACCCGGTATCCGGCGACCATCGCGGCGAAGGGCCCCTCGTAGGCGCGCGAGGTCCGCACCATCCGAGTGAGCGCGCGGGCGTCCCGCGCGGTCGCGCGCCTGACGCGCACACCCTTCGGCGCACCACCAACGGCACGCGTAATGCTCGATTCCATGCCCAGAGAATTACACATCGGAGGTTGCGCCCGACCGCCGCCCCTCCCCACCGTCGCGAGACGCCGGCCGGACGCCGGCGGCCCGGAGTGACGGGGACCGGTGCGCGGCGCGCCACTCCTCCACCACGGCCTCGACGCCGGAGGGGTCGATTTGCTTCACGGGCCCGGGTGGCGGCCTTCCGATGGCGGGCCCGGATCTTCTCGTCGCCCCGTGCACCCCATCCACCACAGGCGACCGGCGCCGACTCAGCGCACGCGCCCTTCACCGGCCTCGGCGCCCCGACCCCCGGTCGACTCTCCGAGCGGCGCCGACCGGACGGCGAGGTCCGCGGTGCGAACCTCGCCCCCGAGCCGAAGGCCGGGGAGGAGCCGGTGCGTTCCCACCGCCGGGTGCTCCTCGGGGGCCACCAGGGGATCGATGCCCCTGCCCACTCCGTAGGCGATCCCGAAGGTCGCGGCCAGCGCGGCGGCGAAGGCGGCGATCCTCAGCCCGTTGTTCATGGCGGTCTCCTCCATCGGGTCCCGTCGGGAGGGCAGCCCGCCCCGATCACCGAACACCATACCCCCTGGGGGTATGGTGTCAATCCGGATGTGCGGCAGTCACCACCGCCCCCCGTGCCCCGGCCCGGCGGAGACCGTGGTCCGCTCAGGCGGAGACGACGAGCCCGTCGCGCAGCCGCTCCACCGCGGCCCGCGGAATCCTCAGACCGTCGCGCACATAGCCCTCCAGCCCGCCCCAGCGCTCGTCCATGGCATCGAACGCCGCTTCGAGGTAGCGGGGTCGGACCTCGACGATCGCGGACGCGATCCCCGGGTCGCCACCGGCGTCGAGGTAGCCCCGCACATACGGGGCGCAGGTACCCCACGCGACCCGGTTCACCGCGAGGAACTCGGCCCGAGCCACTTCTCGCGACGCACCGAGCAGCATCAGGAGCAGTACGGCGGCCCAGCCGGTGCGGTCCTTGCCCGTCGTGCAGTGGAACAGCACCGGGCGGGCGCGGTCGTCGGCCGCCGTCTCCACGAAGGCCCGGTAGGCGGAAGCCGCGCTGGGCGAGAGCACCATCCGCCGGTAGGACCCGGCGAACACCTCCTCCGCCTTTCCGTCCCCCAGCAGCCGGTCCGCCGCCGACGGATCGGCCAGCAGGGCACGCAGCCGGGCGGGGGCGACGCCGGGGTTGTCGCCGAGCACATCCGCGACGAACAGCCGCGCACCGGGCGGCAGTCGGTCGGGCGATGCCGCACGCTCGTCGGCGGTCCGCAGGTCGACGACGGTGCGGATACCGAGGGCACCCACCATCGTGTCCCGTTCCACGTCGAGTTCGCCGAGCCCGCCGGAACGCAGCACGGCACCCGTCCGCACGTGGCGGCCCGGCCCCAGAGCGATACCGCCCAGGTCCCGCAGGTTGACGACGGTGGACGCCGGGACGGCTCTGGCGGTCTCCACGATGAACTTCCCCTTCGCCCGGCGCCCGCCGGAACCCACGCTGGAAGACGCACGTCGGAAATAGCCGGACAGGACAGCTGTGGCTGTTTCCAACGTCGCACGCGGTCAAGGATTCGACAAAGGAAAACGCCGCAGGAGCGCCGATCGGGGAACGTCGGGAGGCCGGGGCGCGGGCCCCGGACCCGTGCGGCGCGCCATGGCACCGCGAGGGCACGGGCCAGGCGACGCGGCCCGCCCGGCCCCGTCAGAGGGGGACGACGGTGACCTCGGTGGCCTTGACCCCGGTCCACACGGGCACGCCCTCACCGAGCCCGAGTTCGCCCGCCGCCTCGTGGGTGATCTCGGCGACCAGGTCGGGCACCTCGTCCGAGCCGATCACCAGGCGGATCCGGCTGCCCGCGGCGGTGAGCTCGCGCACCGTTCCGGGCCAGACGTTCCGGGGGCTCCCGCCGGGCCTGCCGCGGTGCACGGAGACCGCCTCCGGCGCGATGACCGCGAGGGCTTCCGCCCCCTCGGGGAGCGGGTCCGCGACGACCAGCCGACCGCCGCCCCGCGGACGGAGCGCGCCGTCGGCGGTCACGGTGCCCGGCCAGGCGTTGCGGCCGAGCATCCGGGCGACCCAGGGCGAGCGCGGGTGCCGGGTCACCTCGGCCGGCGGCGCGTCCTGGAGGGCGCGGCCCTCCTCCAGCACGAGCACCCGATCGGCGAGCGACACGGCCTCGACGGGGTCGTGCGTGACGATCAGGCAGACGCCGCCGAACTCGGCGAGATGGCTGCGGAGGGTCTGGCGCACATGGGCCCGGGTGGTCTGGTCGAGCGCGGCGAGCGGTTCGTCGAGCAGCAGCAGCCGGGGGCGCGCGGCGAGGGCCCTGGCCAGTGCCACGCGTTGGGCCTGACCGCCGGAGAGCTGGGCGGGTCTGCGGTCGGCGAGCGGGCCGACGCCCAGCCGGTCGAGCCATTGCCGGGCCTCACGGCGGGCGTCGCGCCGGGGAACGCCGCGGGCGCGGAGCCCGTACGCCGTGTTCGACAGCGCGGTCAGATGCGGGAAGAGCGCGCCGTTCTGCGGCACCCAGGCGACCTGGCGACGGTGCGGGGGCGACGCGGTGACATCGGTGCCGCCGAGACGCAGCACGGCCCGGGAGCGCCGGGTGAGGCCGAGGAGGGCGCGCAGCAGAGTGGTCTTGCCCGCGCCGTTGGGCCCGACGACGGCGATCGTCGTGCCGGGGCCGGCGTCGAGGGTCAGCCGGTTGAAACCGGTCACCTCGGCGTGCAGCGAGCAGTCCTCCCGCACCGCCGGGGCGGGCCGGCGGCCGGGGGCGTCGGGCGGGGAGCCCGCCCGGTCCGCGGCGCCCGCGTCGTCCGCTGCCGGCCGGTGGGCGCGGGAGCGGACGCGGGGGGTGCCGGTCCAGCGCCCGCGCAGGGCGACGAGCACGGCCATGGCGACGGCGAGGAGCAGCAGCGAGACGGAGGTGGCGGCCTCCGGGGAGTCCTGGAGGAGCAGGTACACCTGGAGGGGCAGGGTCTGCGTGGTGCCCGGCAGGTTGCCGGCGAACGTGATGGTGGCACCGAACTCGCCCAGCGCCCGCGCCCAGGTGAGCGCGGCCCCGGCGGCGAGCCCGGGGGCGACCATGGGGAGCGTGACCGTGCGGAACACCCGGAACGGCGAGGCCCCCAGGGAGGCCGCCGTCTCCTCGTACGAGGGGCTCAGGCCCGCCAGCGCTCCTTCGAGGCTGATGACGAGGAACGGCATGGCGACGAAGGTCGCGGCGACCACCGCGCCCGAGGTGTGGAACGGCAGCGTGATACCGAACGTGTCCTCCAGCCAGGGGCCCAGCAGGCCCCGGCGGCCGAATCCGAGGAGGAGGGCCACGCCTCCGACCGTGGGCGGCAGCACCATCGGCAGCAGGACCAGTGAGCGCACGAGCGCCTTGCCGGGGAAGTCCACCCGGGCCAGCAGCCAGGCCAGCGGCACCCCGAGCAGCAGCGAGAGGCCCAGGGACCAGAACGAGACGAGCAGGGACAGCCTGAGCGCCTGGACGACGCCGGGGGCCGTGAGATGGGCGCCGAGGTCGACCCAGGAGGTGCGGACCAGCACGCCGATCAGCGGGACCAGCAGGAACGCGACGGCGAGCAGTGCGGGCAGGGCCAGGACGACCGGGGTGCGCGTGCCGGGGAGGCGGCTGCGGAGGGCTCTCATCGGGGGTTCCCGTGGCGGTGTGGGCACGGACGCCGTTCGGCCCCGGTCCGGGGGCACGCGGCGCCCGTGCGGGCTTACGGCTGCTGGAAGCCCGCGGCCCGGAGGATCTTCTGCGCCTCCGGACCGCTGAGCCACTTCACGAACGCGGCGGCGGCCGCGGTGTGCGCGGACTGGCGGAGCGTGGCGGCCGGGTAGGAGGCGACGGCGTTCTGGGCGTCGGGGATGTCGACGGCGTCGACCTTGTCGGTGGCGCTCGCCGCGTCCGTCTTGTAGACGATGCCCGCGTCGGCCTCGCCCAGTTCGACCTTGCTGAGCACGGCGCGGACGTTGGGCTCCTGGGAGACCGGCTCGACGTGGAGCCCCTGGGCGTCGAGGACCTGCTTGCCGTAGCGGCCCACCGGGACCTCGGGAGCGGCCAGGACCACCTTGAGGTCCTTCCTGGTCAGGTCCTTCAGTCCGGTGATCCTCTCCGGGTTGCCCTCCCCGGTGGCGATGACGAGGCGGTTCTTCGCGATGACGGTGGGGGCACCCGTCTCGGCCTTCAGACCGTCCATCGTCTTCGTGTCGGCGGTGACCAGTGCGTCGGCGGGGGCTCCCTGCCTCACCTGGGCGGCGAGCTCCTGGGATCCGGCGAAGGAGAACGCGACCTCGGTGCCGGGGTGCGCCTTCTCGTACGCGGCGCCCGCGGTCGTGAACACGTCGGTGAGCGACGCCGCCGCGAGCACCGTCAGCCGGGTGCCGGGAGGTGCCGCCGACGCGTCGGCGGCACCCTTCCCGCCGCCACCGCCGCAGGCGGCGAGCGGGACGAGCAGGGCGGCGGTCACGAGCGCGGTGGCGGCGCGGTGCCCGGTGCGGGGGATCGTCATGGTGTGGCCGGTCTCCTCGGGAGTGGTGCGCTTCGCGGACGAGGCGCGATCAGACGCGGTCGATGTGCACATTGGTGGACTTCACACGAGCGGTGGCCCGCATGCCGACCTCCAGTCCGAGTTCCTCGACGGCCTCGCGGGTGAGCAGCGACACCAGTCGGTGCGGGCCCGCCTGGATCTCCACCTGGGCGGCGACGTCGCCGAGCTTCACCGCGGTGACGATGCCGGGAAAGGCATTGCGCGCCGTCGTGTACGAGGGTTCGTCCTCGCCTTCGCCGCCCTGGCCGATCTCGACGGCGAAGGCGGCCAGGTCACGGCCCGCGATGAGCCGCCGGCCGCTCTCGTCCCGGTGGGTCGCCACCCTTCCGGCGTCCGCCCAGCGGCGGGCCGTGTCGGGGCTGACCCCCAGCAGGCGCGCCGCCTGCCCGATCGTATAGGACTGCATATGCGTCAAGGTATGTGCGTCAGCCTTGCATTTGCAAGGCATTCAGGCGATCAGCCTGGTAAATACCAGGTCGAGCGCGGGAGGCGACGGGCCGGGGCCGCCGCCACGGCCGACCACCGACCGCACACACCGTGGTACGGAGCGCACATGTCGTGCTAGGGTGCGCTCGGCGCATGCGTCATGCCTCACTCTGAGGCCCCCTGCGCCGTCTCTCCTTCATCAGGCTGCCGCCCCCGCCCTTCCCGGTCGGCGGTCCAGCTCATCCGTGCCGCTTCTCCAGTCCGTACGGGTTTCCCGTCCGGGCTTCCGTGCCCGTCGGCCGGGGCGTGATCCCTCCGCCCCTCGCGCCGACCGGCCGCTTCATTCGCCCTGTCCGCGAAAGGACCACCCACATGACGAGCACTCTCGAACTCCCCATATCACAGCGGGAGTTGACCACCGAGGCAATCGGGGTCCTGGACATGTCCCACCAGGGGCGCGGCACGCTGCGCACCCGGGCCGACCGCCCCTCCCCCGCCGACACGCAGGTCCCCGCCGCGCTGATCCGCCGTCATGCCCTGCGCAGGGGCGACCTGGTCGAAGGCGTCTGCGACCAACCCCGCGTCCTGTCCGACGTCATGCGCGTCGACGGCCTCTCCCCCGAAGCCCTGCGAGGGCGGCCGCACTTCCATGACCTCACCCCGATCCACCCGCGACGAAGGCTGCGCCTGGAGACGCCCTCCGGCGGTCCGGCGACCCGGCTCGTCGACCTGGTCTCCCCCGTCGGCAAGGGGCAGCGCGGTCTCGTCGTGGCACCGCCCAGGGCCGGCAAGACAGTACTGCTGCGGCAACTGGCCGAGGCCGTCGCCACGAACCATCCCGAGTGCCGTCTGATGGTGGTGCTGGTCGACGAACGCCCCGAGGAGGTCACGGACATGCGCAGGTCCGTACGGGGCGAGGTGCTCGCCTCGACCTTCGACCGGCCCGCGCGGGAGCACATCGCGCTCGCCGATCTCGCCATCGAACGTGCCAAGCGCCTGGTCGAACGGGGCCAGGACGTCGTCGTCCTGCTCGACTCCCTGACCCGGCTGTGCCGCGCCCACAACAACGCCTCCGCGGCGGGCGGACGCACCCTCAGCGGCGGCGTGGACGCCACCGCCCCGCTCGGCCCGAAACGGCTCTTCGGCGCCGCCCGCCTCACCGAGGAGGGCGGCTCCCTCACCATCCTGGCCACCGCGCTGGTGGAGACCGGATCCCGCGCCGACGAGTACTTCTTCGAGGAGCTGAAGGGCACCGGCAACATGGAAATCCGGCTGGACCGGTCACTGGCCGACCGGCGCGTCCACCCGGCCGTCGACCTCCAGGCGTCCGGCACCCGCCGCGAGGAACTCCTCGTGCCGGACGTGGAGTTGCGGGCCATGCGACGACTGCGGCGCGCGCTCCTCGCCAGGAAGGACTCGCGGGCGGCGCTCGAAACGCTGCTCGACCGACTGCGGCGCACCCCCGACAACGCCGCCTTCCTCCGCGCGGTCCATCTGACCGTTCCCGATGCGTGAGCCCCGCCCGCCCCGGGGCCGGCGGCCCGTTCGACGGCGCACCCGACCGGCCGGGGCAGGGCGTCGCAGGGTGTTCAGGTGGAGGTGTGCAGCGAGGCCGTGTGCTCACGGACCTGGGCCGGTGTGAGATAGGAGTTGGTGTACTCGAAGTCGCGCAGGCGTGCCGGATTGCGGGCCTGGAAGCCGGTGCGCACGAAGTCGTCGCCCGCCACGGCGTTCAGCGTCCAGTTCGTCATCACACGCACCTTGGCCACGTTGGTCCGCAGTGCCGCCCAGTGGTATCCGCGCGCCACGGCCTGCGCGGGGACCCCGTGCAGTTCGACGCCGAGCGGCTTGGAGACCGCGTCCTTGCCGCCGAGGTCCACGACCAGGCCGAGGTCCCTGTGGACATACGGTTTCAGCGGCTGGTTGCGCAGCGTGGCGATGAGGTTGTCGGCGAGCGTGCGGCCCTGGCGCGAGGCATGTTGGGCGGTGGGCGGGCACACGGCCCCGCCTCCCTTGCTCAGGTCCGGTACGGCCGCGGCGTCACCGAGCGCGAAGACGCCGTCGAAGCCCGGCAGGCGCATCTCGGGGGTCACCGCCAGCCGGCCGCGCACCGTCTCCGCCCCGAAGGTGGACACCAGCGGGCTCGCGGCGACCCCGGCCGTCCAGATCAGCGTGCGGCAGGGAACGACCCGGCCGTCGGTGAAGGTCACCTGCTCGGGACCGGCCTCGGCGATCGAGACGCCGAGCGAGACCTCTATGCCGCGTGCGCGCAGCATCTCCAGGGCGCTCCGGCCGAGTTTGTCCCCGAGTTCCGGCATCAGCTTCGGGGCGATGTCGATGAGATGCCATTTGATGAGCTTCGGGTCGAGACGGGGGTAGCGCTTGACCGCGTTGGTGGTCAGGCGCTGGAGGCAGGCCGCCGTCTCGGTCCCCGCGTACCCGCCGCCGACCACCACGAACTGGAGGCGGGAGGCCCGCTCGGCCTCGTCGTGGCTGGCGTCCGCGAGATCGAGCTGGGCGATCACATGGTCGCGGATGTACGCGGCCTCGGCGAGCGTCTTCATGCCCCGGGCGTGGTCGAGGAGGCCGGGGATGTCGAAGGTGCGGGTGATGCTGCCGGGGCTGAGGACGATGTAGTCGTAGGGCTCGTAGACGATCTCGTCGGTGATCTTGCGGATGACACAGATCTTCGCCTCGGGGTCCACGCCGATACCGCCGCCCGGGACGATCCGGGTGCGGTGCCTGCGACTGCGGCGCAGGGACACCGCGACGGACTGCGGGGTGAGGATCCCGGCCGCGACGTGCGGAAGGAGGGGCAGGTAGAGCTGGTAGGAGAACGGGGCGACGAGCGCGATGTCCGCCTCGCCCGGAATGAGTCTGCGCTCCAGGCGGCGTACGCACTCCACTCCGGCGAATCCGGCGCCGACAACGAGAATCCTGGGTCGTGCCACAGTGTTCGTCCCTCCTTGGGCATGCGCGGTCGCCCGGTCGCCGGCTCCGTCGCACGCACCCGTGTCCCTCCCCATCTTCACGAGCCGCGTGCGAATCCGCCTGTCGGGGACGACGGAGGGCTGGTCCGGGCGCTCCCGTCCGACCGGGGAGTCACCGTGCGGGTGGGGGCGGGTTCACGGCCGGTCCTCCGGGGGTGTCCGCGCCGTCCCGGGGCGGTCGACCGCTTCGACGAGGGCGAGGACCGAGGGGTGGTGCAGGTCGAAGGCCGGGGATTCGGAACGGACCCGCGGCATCGTACGGAAGTTGTGCCGCGGCGGCGGGCAGGAGGTCGCCCACTCCAGCGAGCGCCCGTAGCCCCACGGGTCGTCGACGCCCACGTCCCTGCCGTACCTGGCGGTCCTCCACACGTTGTAGAAGAACGGCAGCATCGACAGGCCGAGCAGGAACGACGCGATCGTCGAGATCGTGTTCAGCGCGGTGAAGCCGTCGGCGGCGAGGTAGTCCGCGTAACGGCGCGGCATGCCCTCGGCACCCAGCCAGTGCTGCACCAGGAACGTGCCGTGGAAGCCCACGAACAGCGTCCAGAAGGTGATCTTGCCCAGCCGCTCGTCCAGCATCTTGCCGGTGAACTTCGGCCACCAGAAGTGGAATCCGGCGAACATCGCGAAGACCACGGTACCGAAGACGACGTAGTGGAAGTGCGCGACCACGAAGTACGAGTCCGTGACGTGGAAGTCCAGCGGCGGCGACGCGAGGATCACACCGGTCAGACCACCGAAGAGAAAGGTGACCAGAAAGCCGATGGACCAGAGCATCGGTGTCTCGAAGGACAACGACCCCTTCCACATCGTGCCGATCCAGTTGAAGAACTTCACCCCGGTGGGCACCGCGATCAGGTACGTCATGAAGGAGAAGAACGGCAGCAGCACACCACCGGTGGCGTACATGTGGTGCGCCCACACCGTCACGGAGAGACCCGCGATGGCGATGGTGGCGCTGATCAGGCCGACGTAGCCGAAGATCGGCTTGCGGCTGAACACGGGGAAGACCTCGGTGACGATCCCGAAGAACGGCAGGGCGATGATGTACACCTCCGGATGCCCGAAGAACCAGAAGAGGTGCTGCCACAGGAGCGCGCCGCCGTTGGCCGGGTCGAAGACATGCGCGCCGAACTTCCGGTCCGCCTCCAGCACCAGCAGGGCCGCCGCGAGGACCGGGAAGGCCAGGAGGACGAGTACCGCGGTGAGCAGGACGTTCCAGGTGAAGATCGGCATGCGGAACATCGTCATGCCGGGCGCGCGCAGGCAGATGATCGTGGTGATGAAGTTGACCGAGCCGAGGATCGTGCCGAAACCGGAGAAGGCCAGGCCCATGATCCACATGTCGGCGCCGATGCCGGGCGACCGGACCGCGTCGGAGAGCGGGGAGTAGGCGAACCAGCCGAAGTCGGCCGCACCCTGCGGGGTGAGGAAGCCGGCCACCGCGATCAGCGAGCCGAAGAGGTACAGCCAGTAGGCGAGCATGTTCAGCCGCGGGAACGCCACATCGGGCGCGCCGATCTGCAGCGGCATGATCCAGTTCGTGAATCCGGCGAACAGCGGCGTCGCGAACATCAGCAGCATGATCGTGCCGTGGATCGTGAACGCCTGGTTGAACTGCTCGTGCGAGACGATCTGGATTCCCGGCCGGGCCAGTTCGGCGCGCATGACCAGGGCCAGCACCCCGCCGCCGACGAAGAACGTGAACGACGTGACGAGGTAGAGCGTGCCGATCGTCTTGTGGTCGGTGGTGGTCAGCCACCGGATGACGACGTTTCCGGGCTCCTTCGCGCGGACCGGAAGCTCGTTGGCGTACGCCTCCTCGTCGTCGGCTGCCCCTGCCCTGCCCGTCGTCGTCACTGGGCCGCTCCTTCCGGTCGTCGTTCGCAAGGGGCCGCACGTCCGGCCGGGGCACCGTCTCCACCGGGCCGGCCGGTGGACCGCTCCCGCGCGTCACGCCGGGTCCCGGGTGCAGCAAATCAGCCGCGGGGCCGCCGAGGGCGGCCCGGCACCCGCCCGGGGCATGACTTTCACCCGTCAGGGCGGCGGAGACGCGGCCGCGCATGGCGCGGGCCCGGGACCGACGGCCGGTCCCGGGCGCCGAGGTTTCCCGCTTCCCTGCGACGACCAACGAGCCTCCGCCTGCCGGCACGGTCCCACCCGCTCCGGGCCCGGTCGTGGAGGCGGCGCCGGACAGGGGTCCGCCCCGGTCGGCGTGTGCCGACCGGGGCGGGAGAGGAGGAGCGCCGCGAGGGGCGCCCCGCGACGGCTCCGTCAGCCGAGGGAGGCGATGGCCTGCGTGAACGTCGCCGACGGGCGCATCACGGCCGATGCCTTGGCCGGGTCGGGCTGGTAGTAGCCGCCGATCTCGGCCGGCGAGCCCTGCACCGCGATCAGCTCGTCGACGATGGTCTGCTCCTGCTCGGACAGCGTCTTCGCGAGACCGGCGAACGCCTGCGCGAGGTGCGCGTCGTCGGTCTGCCGCGCCAGCTCCTGCGCCCAGTAGAGGGACAGGTAGAAGTGGCTGCCGCGGTTGTCGATGCCGCCGAGCCTGCGGCTGGGCGACTTGTCCTCGTTGAGGAAGGTGCCGGTCGCCCGGTCGAGCGTGTCGGCGAGGACCTTCGCACGGGCGTTGCCGGTGGTCGCCGCCAGGTGCTCGAAGCTGGCCGCGAGCGCGAAGAACTCGCCCAGGCTGTCCCAGCGCAGGTAGTTCTCCTTGACGAGCTGCTGGACGTGCTTCGGCGCGGAGCCGCCGGCGCCGGTCTCGAAGAGCCCGCCGCCGCTCATGAGCGGGACGACGGAGAGCATCTTCGCGCTCGTGCCCAGCTCCAGGATCGGGAACAGGTCGGTCAGGTAGTCGCGCAGCACGTTGCCGGTGACGGAGATGGTGTCCTCGCCGCGGCGGATGCGCTCCAGCGAGAACGCGGTCGCCTTCTCCGGCGACAGGATCTCGATCTGCAGACCGTCGGTGTCGTGGTCGGCGAGGTACGTCTTCACCTTGGCGATCAGCTGCGCGTCGTGGGCGCGGTCCTCGTCGAGCCAGAACACGGCCGGGGCACCGGTGGCGCGGGCGCGGGTGACGGCGAGCTTGACCCAGTCCTGGATCGGCAGGTCCTTGGCCTGGCACATGCGGAAGATGTCGCCCGCGCCGACCGCCTGCTCCAGTACGACCTCGCCCTTGCCGTCGACCACGCGCACCGTGCCGGTGACCGGGACCTCGAAGGTCTTGTCGTGGCTGCCGTACTCCTCGGCCTTCTGCGCCATCAGGCCGACGTTCGGCACCGAGCCCATGGTCGACGGGTCGAAGGCGCCGTGGGCGCGGCAGTCGTCGATGACGACCTGGTAGACGCCCGCGTAGCTGCTGTCAGGGAGCACCGCGAGGGTGTCGGCCTCCTGGCCGTCCGGGCCCCACATGTGGCCGGAGGTGCGGATCATGGCCGGCATGGAGGCGTCGACGATGACGTCGCTCGGCACGTGCAGGTTGGTGATGCCCTTGTCGGAGTCGACCATGGCCAGGGCGGGGCCCTCGGCGAGCTCGGCCTCGAAGGACGCCTTGATCTCGGCACCGAGGTGCGGCACGGAGTCCAGGCCGTTCAGGATGGCGCCGAGGCCGTCGTTGGGGGAGAGCCCGGCGGCGACCAGCGCCTCGCCGTAGCGGGCGAAGGTGTTCGGGAAGAAGGCGCGGACCACGTGGCCGAAGATGATCGGGTCGGAGACCTTCATCATGGTGGCCTTGAGGTGGACGGAGAAGAGCACGCCCTCCTCCTTGGCGCGGGCCACCTGCGCGCTGAGGAACTCGCGCAGCGCGGCGACGCGCATGACCGCCGCGTCCACGACCTCGCCCGCGAGCACCGGCACCGACTCGCGCAGGACGGTCGTGCTGCCGTCGTCGCCGACCAGCTCGATGCGCAGGGCGCCGTCCTCGGTGATCACGGTGGACTTCTCGGTGGAGCGGAAGTCGTCGACGCCCATGGTGGCGACGTTCGTCTTCGAGTCGGCCGTCCAGGCGCCCATGCGGTGCGGGTGCGCCTTGGCGTAGTTCTTCACCGAGGCGGGGGCGCGGCGGTCGGAGTTGCCCTCGCGCAGCACGGGGTTCACCGCGCTGCCCTTGACCTTGTCGTAACGGGCGCGGACGTCCTTGTCCTCGTCGGTCTGCGGGTCGTCCGGGTAGTCCGGAAGCGCGTAGCCCTGCGCCTGAAGCTCCGCGATGGCGGCCTTCAGCTGCGGGATCGAGGCCGAGATGTTCGGCAGCTTGATGATGTTGGCCTCGGGCTTCTTGGCCAGCGCGCCCAGCTCGGCGAGCGCGTCGTCGATCCGCTGCTCCTCCTTCAGACGCTCGGGGAAGGAGGCGATGATGCGCCCTGCCAGAGAGATGTCCCGGCTCTCCACATTGACCCCGGCCGTCGAGGCGTAGGCCTGGACGACGGGCAGGAACGAATACGTCGCCAGGGCCGGGGCCTCGTCGGTGTGTGTGTAGATGATGGTCGAGTCAGTCACCGTCTGCTCCGCTCCACGTCTGCAACATTGCTTGACATCAAGATATCTCGTGACGGCGGGTGACTCGACAGGGCCCCGCCCCGCATCCGCGGGCCCTGCCACCGACCGTGCGTCGCACGGCCCTCACGGCCTCCGGCTCAGGGGCGCCCCGACGCGGGGACCTCCTCGCCCGGCGGCACGGGTCCCGGCGCCGTGCCGTACCCGAACGGGCTGCCGCCCAGCTCCTCGCGGTGGTGCGGGGTCAGCCAGCCCGACAGGTCGGGGCCGGCGGGCACGATGCCGGTGGGGTTGATGCCGGCGTGCACCCGGTAGTAGTGCCGCTTGATGTGGTCGAAGTCGACGGTGTCGCCGAAGCCGGGCGTCTGGTACAGGTCCCGGGCGTACGCCCACAGCACGGGGTCCTCGGCCAGCTTCGACCGGTTGCACTTGAAGTGCCCGTGGTACACGGCGTCGAAGCGGACCAGTGTGGTGAAGAGCCGGATGTCGGCCTCCGTGATGAAGTCGCCGAGGAGGTAGCGGCGGTCCGCGAGGCGTTCGGACACCTGGTCCAGGCGGCGGAACAGATCCCCGTAGGCTTCCTCGTACTCGGCCTGCCCGGACGCGAACCCGGCCCGGTACACGCCGTTGTTCACATCGCGGTAGACGCCCTCCATGACCTCGTCGATCTCCTCGCGCCGGCTCTCGGGGTAGAGGTCGGGGGCGCCCGGCCGGTGCAGTGTGGTCCATTCGGTGGCGAGGTCCAGGGTGATCTGCTGGAAGTCGTTGGTGACCAGTTCGCCGCTGGGCACGTCGACGATCGCGGGCACGCTGACCCCGCCGGAGTAGCCGGGTTCCCGCGCCTCGTACGCCTCGCTCAGGTACGCGATGCCGAGCACCGGGTCCCGGCCGCCCTCGTCCAGTGTGAAACGCCAGCTGCGGTCGTCCTGGATGGGGTCGGCGACGGCCAGCGACAGGGCCCCTTCCAGCCCGAGGAGCCGTCGGGAGATCAGGGCGCGGCTCGCCCACGGGCAGGCGCGGCTGACCACGAGCCGGTAGCGGCCGGCCTCGGCCGGCCAGCCGTCCCGGCCGTCGGCGGTGACGCGGTCGGCGAAGTGGCTGCGGGACCGTTTGAACGGCTTGTGCCCGTACGCCGTGTTGCCGACGACCTCCGGGCCGCCGGCCCCGCTGCCCTCGGGGCCTTTCGTCCTGCTGTCGCTCATCGCGTTCTCCCTGCGTTCATGGTGTTCCGTCCGCGTCGGCGCGAGGGACGGTTGGTGCGGTGCGGCCCCGGCTGCGGCGTTCTCCGCGCATGTCCGCCAGGCCGATGAGCAGGGCGGCGACGACGAAGGCGAGCGCCACGACCAGACCGTGGTCGTAGGCGGTGGCCCAGCCGTCCGCGCCCAGCTGGGCGAAGAACACCGAGCCGGCCGCCGCGATCCCGATCGCGGACCCGACGCGTTGCCCGGTCTGGAGGGTGCCGCCCGCGCTGCCCGCCGTGACCACCGGGACCTCGGCGAGGGTCAGCGTCTGGTTCGGGGCGACGACCAGACCGCTGCCCAGACCGGCCAGGAGCAGCGGAACGGCCATCGCCCACCCCGCGCCCCTCCCCGGCACCAGGTGCACGGCGAGCGCGGTCGCGGCCAGCCCGACGACCACCGCGGTGAGCCCGGCGACCACGAGGGGGCGCCCGAAGCGGCCGACGAGGCGGCCTCCGGGGCTCGCCGCGACGGCCGAGCCCAGCGCGAACGGCGTGATGGCGAGTCCCGCCTGCAGGGCGCTGTAGTGCAGCCCGTTCTGCAGGTAGAGCGTGGTGATGAAGAAGATCGAGGTGAATCCGCCGAAGTACACCAGGGCCAGCAGGCAGCCGAGCCAGTACGAGCGGACCCGGAAGAGCGACAGGTCGACGACCGGCTGCGTGGCGCGCGTGGCGCACCGGGACTCCCATCCGACGAAGGCCGCGAGCAGCGCCACGGCCGGTACCAGCAGCAGCCACTTGCGGTCGCCCGGCCACTGCTGGGCCTGGACGAAGGGCAGCAGCAGCGTCAGTACGCCCGAGCCGAGCAGCAGCACGCCGAGGGGGTCGAGGGCGCGCAGGCGCACCGGACCGGCCGACGGGGTGTCGGGGAGCAGGCGCCGGGCGAGCAGCAGGCAGACGGCGCCCAGCGGCAGGTTGATGTAGAACACCCAGCGCCAGCCCTCGTGGGCGCCGGCGGCCTGGATCAGCAGCCCGCCCGCCAGCGGGCCGACGGCGGTGGAGACGCCGACGACCGTGCCGAACACGCCGAAAGCCCGGCCGCGCTCCTGACCGGAGAACATCTGCTGGATCAGCGCGGAGATCTGTGGCGAGATCATGCCGCCGGCGAGGCCCTGGACCAGACGGGCGACCACCAGCCAGAGGCTGGACTGGGCGGCTCCGCAGGCCGCCGAGGCGAGCGTGAACATGGACAGACCGGCCATGAACACCGTGCGGCGCCCGCGTGCGTCGCCGAGGCGCCCGGCGGGGATCAGGAACAGTCCGAAGGCGAGCGCGTAGCCGGAGAGGACCCACTGCAGGTCGGAGTCCGGTGTGCTGAGTCCGGCCCGGATCGACGGCAGGGCGACGTTGACGATGGACACGTCCAGCAGGGTCATGAACCCCGCGATCAAGCACACCGCTAGCGCCGGCCAGCGGCGCGGGTCGGGCGTGCCGGGGGCGGGCGCGGCGCCGGTGTCCCACCCCGCGGCACCCCGGTGAGCAGCACTCTCTGCCATGGCTCGCACCCTAAGGGCTGCCCGGTGATCCGTGGTGGATCAGCGCGCGGCGTCGGACGGCGCACGCCGGGGCGGTGGAACCGCAGGGCATGCGGACGGTTCTCGGCGGCCCGGCCCGTCTTCCGGCGCGGCGAGCGACAACGTACGCTGCATCACGGCGACTTGGCCCCCGTCTCCGCACTGCTGACCGACAGGAAGGACGCCATGGTCGCGGTGGCCCGCCGCCGGCCCGACGGCACCCGGCCGTGGAGGACCGACCGGCCCGGCGTCCTGGCGTGACCGGAACGGCCCCCCGATCCCGCCCGGCCGCCTCCAGCACCATGTGACGCTCCATCAGTAGAGTCGGCTTCGACTCGGCGACAGCCCGACCGAAGCCCACCGCCCTCGCTAGGAGATTTCGTTGAGGATGCTGATCAACGCCCCGGAAACCGTCGTCGCGGACGCGCTGCGCGGCATGGCCGCCGCCCACCCGGAGCTGGCCGTCGACGTCGAGAACCGTGTGGTCGTACGGCGTGACGCGCCCGTGGCCGGGAAGGTGGCGCTCGTCTCCGGGGGCGGCTCCGGGCACGAGCCGCTGCACGCCGGGTTCGTCGGCCCCGGCATGCTGTCCGCCGCCTGCCCGGGCGAGGTGTTCACCTCGCCGGTGCCGGACCAGATGGTGCGGGCCGCGGCCGCGGTCGACGGCGGGGAGGGCGTGCTGTTCGTCGTCAAGAACTACACCGGTGACGTGCTGAACTTCGAGATGGCCGCCGAACTCGCCGAGGACGAGGGGGTGCGGGTCGCGAAGGTGGTCGTCGACGACGACGTGGCGGTGACCGACAGTCTGTACACGGCGGGGCGCAGGGGCACCGGCGCCACCCTGTTCGTGGAGAAGATCGCGGGGGCGGCGGCCGACGAGGGGGCTCCGCTGGAGCGGGTTGCGGACCTGGCCCGCCGGGTAAACGATTCCTCGCGGAGCTTCGGCGTGGCGCTCAGCGCCGTCACCACGCCCGCCAAGGGGTCCCCCACGTTCGACCTGCCGCCCGGCGAGCTGGAGCTGGGCATCGGGATCCACGGCGAACCGGGGCGTGAGCGGCGTCCCATGATGACCTCTCGGGAGATCGCGGACGCCTCGGTGGACGCGGTGCTCGACGACCTGCGGCCGACGGCGCCGGTGCTCGTCCTGGTCAATGGCATGGGCGCGACCCCCCTGCTGGAGCTGTACGGGTTCAATGCCGAGGTGCAGCGGGCGCTGTCGGGGCGGGGTGTCGTGGTGGCTCGTACGCTCGTGGGGAACTATGTGACCTCGCTCGACATGGCGGGCTGTTCGGTGACGGTCTGCCAGGTGGACGAGGAGATGCTGCGCCTCTGGGACGCGCCGGTACAGACGCCTGCGCTGCGCTGGGGCCGTTGACCCGACGACAAGGAGATCATGTGCTCGACGCCGGTTTCTTCCACCGTTGGATGACCGCGGCCGCGACCGCCGTGGACCGCGAGGCGGACCACCTCACCGAGCTCGACTCGGCGATCGGGGACGCCGATCACGGCACCAACATGCGGCGCGGGTTCACCGCGGCGACCGCGGTCCTGGACGAGGAGGCGCCGCAGACGCCGGGCGCCGTGCTGATGCGCGCCGGACGGCAACTGGTCTCGACGGTCGGCGGGGCCTCGGGGCCGCTGTACGGGACGCTGCTGCGTCGCACCGGAAAGGCCCTGGGCGACGAGCCCGAGGTGACGCGGGAGCAGTTGGCGGAGGCGCTCGGGGTGGGCGTCGCGGCCGTGGCCCAGCTCGGTGGCGCGCAGGCCGGGGACAAGACGATGCTCGACGCGCTGCTGCCCGCGGCCGATGCGCTGAAGACGTCGTTCGAGGAGGCCCGCAAGGCCGCGGAGGCGGGGGCGCTGGCGACGGTGCCGCTCCAGGCGCGCAAGGGCAGGGCGAGCTATCTGGGTGAGCGCAGCATCGGACACCAGGATCCGGGGGCGACGTCCTCCGCCCTGCTGATCGCGGCGCTGGCCGAGACGGCCAAGGTGGACGGAGCCGGGGCATGAGCGGAGAGAACCGGGTGGGGATCGTGCTGGTCTCGCACAGCGGGCCGGTGGCTCAGTCCGTCGCCGAGTTGGCGCGGGACCTCGCGGCCGGCGGTGCGACGGCTCCGGTCGCCGCCGCCGGCGGCATCCCGGAGGGCGGGCTCGGCACGAGCGCGGAGCTGATCGCCGAGGCGGCCAGGTCGGTGGACTCGGGTGCCGGGGTGGTGCTGCTGGCCGACCTGGGCAGTGCGGTACTGACGGTCAAGACGCTGCTCGCCGAGGGCGACGAGCTCCCGGACGGTTCGCGGCTGGTGGACGCGCCGTTCCTGGAGGGCGCGGTGGCCGCCGTGGTGACCGCGTCGGCGGGCGGCGACGCCGCGGCGGTGGAGGCCGCGGCGTCGGAGGCGTACGCGTACCGCAAGGTGTAGCGGCCCCGGGCCCGTCCCACGCCCCCCGGCCGGGGGATGCGGCACGGGCCCGGCCGCGTTCCTTGAGGCCCGGCCGGGCACGACGGCCCTTCCCGCCGCCCCGGCCGGGGGCCCGGCCCCGGGGCGGGTCAGGCGGCCGGCGCGGACCCGGCCGCCGCGACCCTGATCGCGGCCTTCCGCGTCGTGCCGTTGACCGTCACGGCGAGCGTGACGGTGCCGGGCCGCAGCGCGGTGAGCATGCCGGTCGACGGGTCGAGGACGGCGGTGTGGCGCTGCCGTGCCTCGTCCGGACGGCCGATGTGGACGTTCGGCGATCCGGTCCAGTCTGCGGACAGCGGGAAGCCCACGGGCACCGCGCGGGAGCCCTGGGTGACGCTCGCCGTGACCTGTGTACGGCTCCCGGCGCCGACGACCGCGGGCGCGTCGACCGACAGCGCGTCGACATGGGCCCGGGTCTGGACGGAGATCCAGTCGGGGCCGCCGCGCCACGGCCGCTGCCGGGCGGCGGCCTGTTCGCCGGGGGTCACCCGGTCCACGCCGATCAGCGACCAGCCGGTGAAGCCTCCCTCGTCGGCGGGGCCGGCCGGTGCCTTGCCGGAGTTGCCGTTGACCAGGTACGGCACCCCGTCGACGTGCGAGGCGTGGAACACCCCGACGTGGCCGCCGACGAACGCCGCGCCCTTGCCCGTCGTACGGCGGAACTCCGCGAGCCACTGTTCGACGAGCGCCGCCTCCTTGCGGTCGCCGAGCTGGCTGCCCTTCTGCGGGGTCGGGTCGCGCGGCGGCACGTGCTCGATCAGCACCACCGAGCCGACGGTGCGGTCCTTCGCCGCGGCGTCCAGCCGGGCGCGGAACTCCTTGATCTGGTCGAAACCGCCGCCGCGCAGGCTGAGGCTGGACGTGTCGAGGGTGATGACCCGGGTGCCCTTGTGGTCGAACGTCCGGTGCGCGGGCCCGAACTCGTCGACGAAGTCGTCGATCCGGCCGCCCATCACCTCGTGGTTGCCCGGGACGTAGTACCAGGGCAGCGCGTCGCCGAGTTCCTCGGTGAGGACACGGCGGGCGAACGCCAGGTCGGCGGGCGACCCCTCGTCCACGAGGTCTCCGTCGATGACCAGGAAGTCGGGGCGGGCCGCCCTGATCTCGCGCAGGGTGCGCCGTGCCTGGGCGACGAGGTCGCTGTCCGGGGCGCGCGCGACGAACTGGGCGTCGGACATCACCGCCAACCGCCAGTCCCGGCGCCCGGTCGCCGCCGCCGGACCGATCAGCGGATCGGCCGGTGCGGCCTGCTCGGGAAGGTCGACGGCGGGCGGGACCTGGGCGGCGAGGTCGTCGATGACGACCTCACCCGTGTACTGCTTCGTGGCGGCGGTCTCGGCGAGGTAGAAGCGGGAGACGGTGAGCGGTGCGGCGGCTTGCTGGGGCACGGCGAAGGCGACCTGCCGCCAGCCGGTCCAGGTGACGTACGGACCGCGCAGCAACTGGTCGGATCCGGTGGCGTCCTTGAGGTGCAGGGTCGGCCAGGCGCCGTTGCCGTCGCCCTTGATCCACAGGGTGAACGACTGGGGCCGGCCGGGCACGGCGACCGGTCGGGGCGGCGCGGCGTAGGCGGCGCGGGTGGCGGTGGACCGGGTGAAGTCGTAGCCGAGCCTCAGTCCGGTGCCGGTGCGGCCGTCGGGGGTGGCGGAGAGGGAGCCGCTCGCCCGTGCCTGGCTGAACTGCCAGGAGTCGGCGTCGTCGAAGGAGGAGACGGCCTGTTCGGCGAGGCCGACGGTGACGGCGAGGACGGTGGTGGTTCCGGCGACGGTGGCCCTGATCCGCCCGGCGCCGCTCCCCGTGCGCGTGGTGACGGTGAAGGAGCCCTGGCCGTCGTCCCGGACGTCGAAGAGCGTCCGGTCGTAGTCGAGGGTGACGTCGCGCGGTTCGACGGGGGCGGAGGTGCCGTGGGCGTCGAGTCCGACGATCCCGAACGTGCCGGTGGCGTTCGCGTCGGCGAGGCCGACGCGCCGGGTGGTCGGCTCGATGCGGACCAGTTCGTCGAGGACGGTGAGGGTGGTGCCGCCGCGCGCGGCGCCCTTCTCGGCGCGCACCTCGGTGGTGCCGCCGTGCCGCGCGGTGAACAGGCCGCCGCGGTCGACGGTGCCGACGGAGCCGTGGACGGACCGCCAGCGCGGGGTGCCGTCGGCGGGACCGTACGTCTCGTCGTATCCGCTCGCGGCGAGCCGGCGGGTGAGTCCGGGGAAGACCCGGTCGGGGTGGCCTCCCTTCACGGGGTCGACGCCCGGTGCGGAGGCGGCGGGGGTGCGGGGCCGGACCCAGAAGCCCTTGAGCCGGCCGCTGCCGTCGGGGGCGGTGAGGGCGAGGCCGTTGGGGACGGCGCGCTCGCTGCCGTCGGACGGGCTGTTCTCGACGTGGAGCGTGTCGCTGCCCGGTTCCCGTGCGACGAGGGTCGACGAGCCTCCGCCGTCCAGGTTGAGCGCGCTGTACGAACCGGCGTGGCGCATCATCCGGCCGAGTTCGGTGAGGGTGACGCCGCCGCTGTCGGCCTGGCGGCCGTCGACGGTGATGATCTGCATGGTCCGGCCGTCCTTGGAGAATCCGACGGCGGTGCGGGGCGCGGCGGTGTTGTTGCCCTCGCCCTCGTGGTCCTGGGCGACCCCGTCCACGACGAGCAGTTCGCGGCCGCCGACCGCGGTGTGCGGCACGGCTCCGGCGTCGGTGCGGGCCCGGTAGGCCAGGGACACCGGGTCGCCGGGTTTCAGGTCGCCCAGCGCGGCGGCCCCGGCCTCGCGGCCGATCAGGACGGTGGTGCCGTCGGCGATGTCCCCGGATCCGGGGACGTCCGAGACGGAGACGACCCTGCCGCCCCGTACGACGGCCTCGGCGACGGGGGTCGCGTCGTCCACGGTCAGCGCGCGGTCGGCGGTTCCCCAGGCGGAGGTGTAGGCGCCCACTCCCCCGGCGGGCACGTTGGCGGCGTTGTACGCGGTGAGCGGGCGCTGTCCGGAGGGCAGGGTGAGCGTCCCCTCGAAGTAGAGGTTCAGGATGCGTCCCGCGCCGCCGGGGCCGATGCCGACGGCCCGGTCGACGCCCGGTGCCGGCGACTGGACGACAGCTCCGTCCTTGATACCGATGCCCTGCGGTGCCCCGGTCTGGTTGATGTCGAAGAAGTCGGCGTTGATCGCCGCGACGGTGCGGCGTCCCCGGCCGGGATCGTGTCCGGTGGCGAGTTCAAAGACCGTGCGCCGTTCGGTGACCTTGCCGGTGGAGAGGTAGTCGGCGCGCACACCGCTGCCGTCGAGATCGACCGAGAGCGAGTCGACACGCAGCCACTTGTCGGATTCGAGCCGGTCGTACGAGTCCAGGCGGACGCCCTGGGCGATCGGGCGCGAGGCGCGCGCGGTCTCCATCCCGTCGCCGTCCACGACCGATCGGGGCCGGCCCGCCGGACCGCTCGCGGGCGGCGGGGCGACGGGTCTGAGGATCTCGGCCGTGGTACGGGGGCGGGGGTCGGGGGTCGTGTCGGCGACGGCGGGAGCGATCGCGCCGGCCGTCAGTGCGGACACGGTCGCGAGCAGCACGAGCGGGCGCGCCGCTCTTCTCCGCCTCCGCACCGCTCCGCCCGGTGATCCGGTGCTCCTGCGGGCTCTGCCAGGGGCCACAAGTCCTCCTGCGTTTCCATGGGTTGCCCGGTCCAACCCGCGGGCCGGACCCTGTCGGCCGCCAGCCTGGCCCGCGTACGGGGCCGCGCACCAGAGGGAGTCGGGAACCGCGGGGAGAACAGGACGGGTCCGCCCCATGACGGAAACGATCACCTGGACGGGGGCGCTGTCCGCGACGGCCTTCGGTACCGGGGCGCAGACTTGACGACATGCCACCTGGGAAACGTGCCGGACGCAGCGCGGGGCTTCTCCTGTTCCGCCGCACC
This sequence comes from Streptomyces sp. NPDC052042, assembly GCF_044548345.1. Classification (NCBI taxonomy): domain Bacteria; kingdom Bacillati; phylum Actinomycetota; class Actinomycetes; order Kitasatosporales; family Streptomycetaceae; genus Streptomyces; species Streptomyces sp. NPDC052042. Next base: position 299,710 of record NZ_JBIUBU010000004.1, read on the forward strand.
TGCGGGACCGCGGACGGCGCAGGAGACGGCGAGGCGGACGGCGGCCCCGGTTTCGAGGTGCTCATCGGGCACATGGGCGGACCGTTCTGGGCGAGGCGTGAGGACGCCGCGTGGTCGGTCCCCAAGGGTGAGTACGGACCGGAGGAGGAGCCCCGGGCCGCCGCCCGCCGGGAGTTCGAGGAGGAGTTCGGTCACGCGGTGCCGGACGGTGCGTGGGTGCCGCTCGGTGAGGCCCGGCAGTCCGGGGGCAAGACCGTGATGGTGTGGGCGGTGGAGGCGGACGTCGATCCCGCGGCGGCCGTGCCGGGGACGTTCACCATGGAGTGGCCCAGGGGTTCGGGTGTGCTGAGGGAGTTCCCGGAGGTCGACCGGTTCGCCTGGTGCACCCCGCGGGAGGCGGAGCGGCGGCTCGTGGCGGGGCAGCGGGTCTTCCTGGACCGGCTGCGCGAGCACCTGAGCGGGGGCGGGTGACCGGCAGTGCGGTGCGAGCCGCGCTGCCGTCCCTCGGAGAGCGGGGCGATCGGCGGCATCGTCCCCGGCGCGGAACGGTCCCAGGGGCCGGGCGCGCTCCCGGGGCGGCATGCCGCGGCGGCGGACACAGATGCGGGGCGCGGGCGGCCTCGTGGCCTCCGGTCCGCCCGCACCGCCGCGGTTCAGCGGAGGCGTACCGGAAAGGTGCCGAAGCCGTTCGCGATGAACGAGTCGAGGCGGGTGGCCGGTTCCGCCGCCTCGTCCGTGCGCAGGCGGGGGAAGCGTGTGAACAGGGCGGGAAGGGCGATCGACGCCTCCAGGCGGGCCAGCGAGGCACCGACGCAGAAGTGCGCGCCGTGGCCGAAGGAGAGGTGTTCCTTGTCGGGGCGGGTGATGTCGAAGCCGTCCTGGTCCGGGCCGTGCCGCAGCGGGTCTCGGCCGGCTGCCGCGTAGGTGGCCAGGATCGCGTCGCCGCGTGCGACGGTGGCGCCGTCGGGGAGTTCGATGTCCTCGACGGCGAAGCGCAGCGGCATATTGGCGATCGGCGGCGCCCAGCGCAGGGTCTCTTCGACGGCCTCGCTCCAGGGCACCTCGCCGGCTCGCACCCGGGCGAGCTGCTCGGGGTGGGTGAGCAGGGCGTGGACGGCGTTGCCGATCAGGTTGACGGTGGTCTCGTGGCCCGCGGCGACGACGAGGAAGAGGGTGCCGACGAGTTCCGCCTCGGTGAGACGGGACCCCTCCTCGTCGCGGGTGGCGATCAGCACGCTGGTCAGGTCGTCGTCGGGGTGTTCGCGCTTGGCGGCGACCAGGTCCACGAACAGGCCCTGGCTCTCCAGCAGGGTGGCTCGGGCCTGCTCGGCCGTCGCGGTGGTGTCGAAGATCTCGCCGACGAGACGCGCGCAGTCGCCCCTCCGGCTCTCGGGAACGCCGAAGAGTTCGCAGATGACCCCCGTCGGCAGCGGATGGGCGAAGTCGGCGCGCAACTCGGCACGGCCGTCGGGGGCGGCGGCCATCCGGTCGAGCAGCGTCGTGGTGATCTCCTCGACGCGGGGCCGCAGAGCATCGGTCCGCCGTTTGGTGAAGGCGGGCGAGACGAGTCTGCGCAGTCGGCGGTGGTCGGCGCCGAAGGCGGTGAACATGTTGGAAACACCGATCCAGGTGTTGATCCAGCTCTCCCGGAACTCTCCGTTCCGCCACGGTGGCCAGTGCTGGTCCGGGTCCTTGGACACCCGGTCGTCGGCGAGCAGGCCGCGGAGCACCTGATAGCCGGTGGGGGCCCAGGCCCTGATGCCGTCGGGGAGTTCGACCGGGGCGACGGAGCCGTGGCGGCGGAGGGATCGCGCCTCACCGTGGATGTCGCGTCCCGCCGGATCGATGGCGATCGGCCGCTGCCTCATGGAGATCTCCTCTCTGCACGCGACACGGCCGAGGCGTATCAGGCGCGGCGCGGCCGGAACGGATGTCGCAGGTGCGGCAGTTCATCGTCGAGGTGGCGCGACGGAGCGCGAAAGGGTGCACACCGGCGCGAAAGAGTGCAGCGGGTGGTACACGACCGGCGGCATCAGGTGGGTGGGGCGTCGGCACCGAGGAGCGACGGGGCCGGTGTCCCGCACGCGCCGTGAGCTGGTTGTCGATGACCCCGCGACGGCCGCGCAGGCCGGTGTCCCGCACGCGCGCCGTGAGGCGGTTCCGCACCCCGCGGCGGGCGGAGCGCGGAACCGGAGCGTCAGTGCGGCCCGGTCTCCCCCTGGGCCGCTTCGATGCTGCTGTGGAGATCGCCGGTGGCTTCGAGGGCCGCGGCCCCGGAAACCACCAGGCAGGCCAGCAGCGCCGCGGCGGCCGCCCGGCCGACACGGGGGCTCGGGGTGCCGCGGCCGAGCAGTGCGGCGACGCGACGCGGCACGGGCCCGGCGGCCGCGGCGAGCGCCGCCCGCGGCCGGGGGCGGGCGTCCCCCTCGGCGGCACGCGTGGCGAGGGCGGCGCGGCCGATGGCCCGGGCGGCGAGCCTCCGGTCGCCGACGGCCTCGGCGGCCGCCTCGTCGGCGCAGCGCTCCAGGGCGTAGCCCATGGGCCCGCGCAGGGACCGCAGGGCGGGGTGGCAGAGCGCCGCCAGTTCGACGGCGGCGAGGTAGAGATGGTGCCGGCCCACGAGATGGGCGCGCTCATGGGCCAGCAGTGCGTCGCGCTCGTCCGGGTCCAGAGCGCGCAGCATGCCCGTGGTGACGACGATCCGGCCGGGGGTGCCGGGGCGTCCGGGCAGGGCGTAGGCGTCGGGACGGCTGTCGCGCAGCACGGCGAGTTCTTCCTCGGCCCGTTCGAACCGAGGCTCGGACCGGTGCAGTTGGGCCCAGTGGCGGCGGACGGCGCGGGCGACGGCGGCGGAGCACCCCGCGAGCAGGGCCAGCGCCACGGCCGCCAGGGGCACGGCCGCCGCGGGAGCGACGGCGGACAGCGGCCTGACGAGTTCACCGAAGGCGGAGACGGCGGGGAACCTGGTCGCGCCGGGCACCACGAGGAGGGCGAGGGCGAGCAGACCGCACAGCGCGAGGCCGACACCGGTCGCGGCGAGCAGCCGCGCGGCTCGTACCGGCGGCAGCGCCTCCGCCAGGCGGCGGGCGGTCGGCACCGCGGCGAAGGGCATCAGCAGCGGCACCCACACCGCGTAGATCATCGCGGTTCCCCGTCGAGGAGCTCCCTCAGCAGCCGTTCGTCCTCGTCGCTGAGCTGGGACACGAACCGCGCCAGTACGGTGCCTCGGTCCGGTTCCTTCCGCAGTTCGCTGTGCATCCGGCGGGCGGTCAGTCCGGGTGAGTCCTCGGTGGGTGTGTACGCGAAGCCCCGGCCGGCGCGGATGCGGGCCACCACGCCCTTCTCGTGGAGCCGCGACAGGATCGTGGTGACGGTGGTGCGGGCGAGCGCCGGTCCGATCGCGCCCTGCACCTGGCCCGGTGTCAGCGGCGTACCGGCCGCCCACAGGGCCGCCAGGATGGTGGATTCCAGTTCCCCGGACGGGCGCCGCTCCGTTCCGGAACGGGGTACCGGACGGGGCTCCGGCGCGGCCTCGGGCACAGGCTCCGGGGCGGCCCCGCCGTCCGGACGGGAACCGGGCTCTCCGCCGGACGTCCCGTTCACCTGGGTCATGGGAACCCTCCTCCCGCTCCGGGCGTCTACAGTGAAGTAGACCGTCTACATCACTGTAGTCAGTCCGGGCGTGCCATCAGGTCGCCCGCTCATCATTATGGGAGACCCTCCGTCGTGTCCGATCGCTCACCGATGCCGGCACCCGGGGCCGTGTGCCCGCCGGGCGCCGGCGCACTGCCCGGGTCGTCCGGCACCCCCGGCGTCTTCGTCGTGCGCGCGGTGCCCGGCCTGCTCGCCTCGCCGCCATCCGGCGTCCCCGCCTGGGTGACGGCGCCGCGGCGGGCCACCGAAGGTGCGGTCCGGGTCACGGGACCGGTCCTCGCGGCGCACGGACCGGGGTCAGTGCCCGACGCGGATCGCCGCGCGCTGCCGGCCGGCGCGGCGGCGGCCCCGGTCTCCCCCGTCCCGCCCGATGCCGGACCGCCCCGCTCGCGCGGTCCGCGCATCGCCGAAGGAGCCACTCGCTGATGCCGCTCGCCTCCACCGCCCCCGCCTCTGTCGACGGCGGCCTGTACGTCCGGGTCACCGAACTGGCCCGGCACTCCCCCGCCGTCCTCGACTCGGCGGTCCGTCTCTGGTCGGACTACGGGCTGGCGCTCTTCGCCCTGCTGATGCTGGCGGCCTGGTGGCGCGCGCGCCCCTCGCCGCCCGCCCGTACCGCCGCGGCGCTCTGCGCTCCGCTTGTCGTGGTGGCCGCGTACCTCGCCGACGACCTGGTGAAGTCCCTCTTCCGCGAGCAGCGGCCGTGCCGGGCACTGCATGTCGTGACGGTGGAGGCGTGCCCCGCCCTCGGGGACTGGTCCTTCCCCAGCAACCACGCCGCGATCGCCGCCGCCGCGGCGGCGGCGATCTGGCTGACGGACCGCAGACTCGGCGCGATCGCGATCCCGGCCGCGCTGCTGATGGCCGCGTCCCGGGTGTGGATCGGCGTCCACTATCCGCACGACGTACTGATCGGGCTGGTCGTCGGCGCCCTGGTGGCCGCGCCGCTGACGATCGCGGCGCGGCGCTGCGGCCCGGTGGTGGCCCGGCTGCGGCAATCCCCGCTGCGCCCGCTGGTGGCGGCCCGGTGACGCCGGGGCGCCCGCCCTCGCCCGGACGCCCGGACCGGAGGAGCGGTGCCCGGACCGGGCGCGGCCGGGGCTACGGGGAGGCCCGGTGTACCGGCCGGTCCGAGGCGGGCGGGACCGGCCCGCGCACCGAGGGCATGGACGCCGCGAGCGGCCCGGGGTCCGCCGGCCCGGGGTGCGCCGAAGGTCCCGGAGCCGGAGGCGGGTGGGCCGTCCGGCCCGTCCCGTGGAGCACGGCAAGGGCCCGTGCCGCTGATCAGCCCGCGGATGCCGCGTGCACACCGCCGGATTCCGGAAGACCGGCCGCCGGGTGTCCCGGGACGAGCGCCGCCAGGAAGGAGGTACGGCGGCGCAGCGCGAATCCCAGCGATTCGTAGAGCCGGACGGCCCCGGTATTGGAGGCGGAGGCGTGAAGGAACGGTGTCGCTCCGCGCCGCCTGATCTCATGGGCGACGGCCATGACCAGCCCGCTGCCCAGCCCCTGTCCGCGCACCGACTCGTCCGTGCACACTCCGCTGATCTCGCTCCAGCCCGTCGGGCGCAGGCGCTCCCCCGCCATGGCGACGAGCACTCCGTCGCGCCGGACCCCGAGGTAGGTGCCGAGCTCCACCGTGCGGGGCAGGAAGGGCCCCGGCCGGGTGCGGGCGACCAGGTCGAGCATCTCGGGCACGTCGGCGGGCCCGAGCCGTACGGCCTCGGGGAACGGCGCGGCCACCACGCCCGCGTCGACGAGTTGGACACCCTCGGCGTGGAAGGTGACCTCCCAGTCCTCGGGCGGCGGCTCACGGAAGGCGGTGACGGCCACGGTTCCGCCGGGTCCGGCGAGGGCCGCGGCGTCCGCCCAGTCCTTCGCATCCGGTGCGTCCGGCAGCGCGAACCAGGGGGCCACGTCCGCCGGGTAGCACAGGACACGGCCGCGTCGTTCGGCGAAGGAGGCGTGCGGACCGGTCAGCGCGGCGTGCACCGGGCGGTCCAGCGGGTGCGCGCCGTCGGCGGCGCCGGGCGCGGTCACCCGGTCACCTCGATCACGATCTTCCCGCGCGTGTGTCCGCTCTCCACCGCGCGCAGGGCCGCCCCCGCCTCGGCGAGCGGGAAGGTCCGGGTGACATGGGCGCGCAGCACTCCTGTGGCGGCGAGGTCCGCCACCGCTTCGAGGACTGCGGCGTTGCGGGCCCGGGCGACGGCCGCGCCGCCCAGTGCCACCGCCAGCGGCTTGCCCCCGGCGCTGATCAGCCGGGCCGGATCGACCAGCGGTGCCACGGCCCGCAGGGTGTCGCCGCCGACCAGGTCGAAAATCGCGTCGATGCCGTCGGGGGCCGCGGCCCGCACCCGATCGGCGATCCCGTCGCCGGACTCGACGTGCACCGCGCCGAGCGATTCCACGTAGTCCTTCTTGTCCGCGCTCGCGATGCCGATGACGTGAACGCCGACGTGCCGTCCGAGCTGCACGACGGCCGATCCGACGCCGCCCCCGGCGCCGGTGACCAGCAGCGTCGAGCCGGGGACCGGATCGAGTTGGCGCACGCCGTCGTACGCGGTGGCCGCCGCGACCGGCAGCACGGCCGCGTCGGTGAAAGACAGCCCGGCCGGCTTGTGCGCGGTCACCGCGACGGGCAGCAGGGTGTACTCGGCGTACCCGCCGGTCACCGGATTGCCGAAGACCTCGTCCCCGACCGCGTAGCCCTCGACGCCCGGCCCCACGCCCTCCACGACCCCGGCCGCCTCGCTGCCGAAGACGGTGGGGAACGGCTGCGGCGCGCTTCCGGGCCTGACGTACCCCGTGCGCAGCTTCCAGTCGACCGGATTCACCCCGGCCGCGCGCACGGCGACGAGCAGCTCACCCGGGCCGGGCACCGGCACGTCCTGCTCGACGAGCGCCTCCGCCTCCGGACCGCCGTTGCGGGTGAACACGTAAGCCTTGGGCATGGATTCCCTCTCTCCTGCCTGCCTTCGGTACCTGGGCTCGTGGCTGCCTGCTGTCGGTACAGGGACGCGTGACGCTCCCGGCCGGGGCGGACCGCTAATCGCCCCAGCAGCGGCAAGGCAGTTGCCGGTGTCCGTATTCCCGGACGTCCCCGGACCGGCCGAAGGTTCGCGACAGCGCAAAATGCGGGGCGCCCCACCGGTCCGACCCGCCCGGTTCGTCTGCCACGGGGCCGCGACCACCGCGGGGATCGGGCGTCCGGGACCGCGGGCGCGACCGGGGCGCGGGACCGTGCGCCGGGACCGGACATGGCCCGGAGCGCCGGGCGCGCGGGGCTCCGGGCCGATGCCCCGGACCGGCCCGTCCTGCCCCGCGGAAACGAGCAGGGGGCGGCCGTCCGGCTCGGCGGTGGTCACGGCGAGGAGCCCGCCGGGGTGGCGGACCGGCGGACCGGCGGCATGAGGGGGCCGCCATGTCCCTGGGGCGGCCAGGGCCGTGCGGCATACCGCCGGTGGCCGGACACCGTCCCTTCGCCAGGGCCGGGGCACTGGATCCGGTGCCCCGGCGCGTTCGCTCCGGGTGGGCGCGCGGCACGGCGCCGACCGCTCGGCACGCCGACGTACGCCCGTCCCGGCCGGACGCCACCCCGCGCACCGGCCGTCGGTACCCGGCGACGGCCACGGCGGGCTGTCGCCCGATGGCGAGGTCCCACAGCCGGACCATGCGGTCCCGAATCCCCGGTGGCCCCACACACCCGGTGGCCACGAGGACACGGCCGTCGAACGCGCCCCGGCAACCGCGCGGACACGGTCCTCGTGACCGGTGAGCGGGTCACCGAACCGGCGACCGGCGGTCAGGCCCCACCCGTGCGACGTGCCGCCCTCACTCCCGGTGGCGGCAGTGAGGACGAAGGGCGGCGGGCCGGCGGAGGCCGGTCTCAGAGGGCGGCCCGTGCGCCTTCCCCCCGCCGGATCCGGGCGAGCACGTCCTGGTGCAGGGCGTCCAGCCCGTCGGGCGGCAGGGGCACGGGGCTGCCCTCGAGGGTGTACCACTCGTCGGCTTCGGTGTACTGGACGGCGATGTCGGCGCGTCCGTCGGGCCGCAGCTCGGTGGCGACGGTCAACTCGCCGGTGATGACGCCGACCTCGTCGGTCATCGCCCCACCGGGCCCCGCCACGACGTCGTCGACGAGCCTCCGCGCCCCGGCCGCTCGGTCCGCGTTCATGAGGCGCAGGTGTCCAGCATCTCGCCGAGCTTGTCCTTCTCCGCCTCGGTCACCGACAGTTCGTACGTCGCCTTCACCGAGACCCAGGAGCGGGCGTAGGTGCACCAGTACGTCTTGGAGGGCGGCTGCCACTGGTCGGGCCCCTGGTCGCCCTTGGAGCGGTTGGACGACGCCGAGACGGCCAGCAGTTGCGGATGGGTCAGGTCGTTGGCGAACGCCTTGCGCTGTTCCTGCGTCCAGGTGCGGGCCCCGGAGCGCCAGGCGTTGGCCAGCGGCACCATGTGGTCGATGTCCAGGTCCGAGGCATTGGTGAACACCTCGTCGTCGTAGACGCTGACCCACTCGCCGGACACCGCCCGGCACTTTTCGTCGCGCTCGACATCGGTTCCGTCGCGGCCCAGCACCGTCTCCCGGGTGTCGCAGGACTCGCCCTGGGAGGCCCAGTGGGGGAACTTGGAGCGGCTGTAGCCGGACATCGAACCGTGCGGGGCCACCTTCAGCCCCGTCAGGTCCGTCCGCGCCTGCTCGGCACTCGGCACACCCGGGAGAGTCGAGGCGGCCTCATCGGCCCGCCCGCCGCCGGCCCCGGTCGTGGCCGAGGCGGACGGTTTGCCGTCCTCGGTGGCAGGTGCCAACGCCTCGTCGATCACCGAGCACCCCGCCACCGCGAGTACGGCCACGGCTGCCACGCCCCGCCCCCACCAACGCCACTGACCCACCATGACCTGACGCACCCCTCACAACCAGAAGCCGAGACCGGCAACCGGAACCGACGAAAAACGTTTCTGCGCAGCCTATCGGCTTCAGCGCTCCATCCGGTTCACGACAATTTCCAGTCACTCGAACGGATGAGCCCAGCGCCTCGGGACGCGTCGCGGCGGCGGACACCCGTGCGCCAGCGGGCCGGATCGGCGCGCACCGCTCGCACCACCATCGATTTCGACTCAACTACCAGCGGATGAGCGCAGGGCAGCCCCGACGGAGCGTCGGCTGTGGCACGCTGGAGACGGCCGCCCCACCGGGCTCCCCCGTACCGGTGGGGCGGTTCCGTTCCGCGGCGTGTCCGCGCCTTCCTGACCGGTCATCACGTCGGTTCCCGGCCACGAGCCGGCCGCCGCACGGGCCGGCCGCCGCCGCTTCGCATGAGCACCCGTTTCGGGGGGCAGGCGCAACACCTCACCCACGACCAGGGGAGTGTGACGAGATGACGGCGCACACCGTGCGGACCACCGGGACGGACCGTGCCGGGGCCGGAAGGTTCGGGGGCGGCGCGCAGGCCGCCGCCCGCAACGGCGAGCTGCCCTGGATCGAGGACGCGGGCAGGCTCGCCCCGTCGGACGCACGGGACCTGTCCCGGCTGTTCTTCGATCGTCTCCGGGTCCTGGAGGAGGGCACTCCGGCTCATCAGTACGCGCGCAACACGCTCATCGAGATGAATCTCTCCCTCGTCCGGTTCGCCGCGGCGCGGTACCGGAGCCGGAGCGGCGGCGACACGGAGGACATCGTCCAGGTCGGCACGATCGGGCTCATCAAGGCCATAGACCGGTTCGACCTCTCCCGGGAGGTCGAGTTCACCTCCTTCGCCGTCCCGTACATCACCGGGGAGATCAAACGCTTCTTCCGCGACACGGGCTGGGCCGTCCACGTGCCGCGCCGGCTCCAGGAGTTGCGGGCCGACATCGCCGGCGCCACGGAGTCCCTGGCCGCGGAGCTCGACCGCGACCCCACCGTTCGCGAACTCGCCGAGCGGCTGGGACTGGGCGAGGACGAGGTCGGCGAGGGCATCATGGCGGCCAACGGGCACACGGCCGGTTCGCTGGACATGCCGGCCAAACCGGCGGACGCGGGTCGGCGCAACGGTCCGGGGCGTACGTTCGCCGATGTTCTGGGCGGCCCGGATCCCGCCATCGAGACGGTCGAGAACCTGCACGCGCTCGCACCGCTGCTGGGCGGCCTCGACCACCGCGAGCGCCGGATCGTCGACATGCGTTTCGGCCAGGAGATGACGCAGTCCCAGATCGGGGCGGAGCTGGGTGTCTCGCAGATGCACGTGTCGCGGCTGCTCAGCCGGATCCTGCGGAAGCTGCGCAGCGGGATGTTCGTGGAGGATTGAGCGGGCGGCGGTTCCGAGGACGGCGATCCCGAGCGCGGGGGTGCCCGTCGCGCGGGCGGTGCCGCTGTCGGCGGAAGACCCGGGTTCCGCGCGAGGCCGAGGGTGTCAAAAGCGGCGGTTCCGGGGCGCGGGACCGGCCGCGGTGCCGGAGCCGGTGGCGTCGTTCGGGGCCATGGGCCGGGCACTCCCCGGGCCGTGTCCTCGGACCGGCGGCGTTCGGCCGAAGGCCGGGCCGCAGGGCGTCCGGCGCGTGCGACCGCGGGGCGGGGATCGTCCTCGCACCGGACCCACGAGGACGGCTCCGAAACACGGCGAGCGTGCGTACCGGACGTCGCACAGCAGACGCCCGCATGCAGACACAGCCTGGCGTCTGCGGAGACGGCCCGGCGTCCCCGTCCACCGCGACCCGGTCGGCCCGCGGCGCGGCGGGTCACCAGGATCGCCGCAGCGCGCCTTCGCGGACGGCGATGTGCACGGCCCTGGCAATCCGCGCGCCCCAGCGGGAGCGAGGTCCCGCGAAGGGCTCGCCCGGGGTGGCTTCCGGGGCGGGCGCGGCGACGCAGACGGCGTCGGTGGGGGTGCCCGAGCAGTCGAGACCGGCGTCCAGGAGTGCCTGCACCTTGGCCTCGGTGGCGGTGGCGACCGCGTTGACGAGTGCCGCGTCGGACAGCGCCACCGGCAGGGTCACGACGATGTTGACGGTCCCGGGCCCCGGCGGCTCCCCGTCGGCCTCCCCGGCGGGTGCCGCGGCCCAGCCGCGCACGCCGAGGCCGCAGGTGGCGGTGGCCGTCACGCCGCCGTCGGAGGCGAGGGTGTACGCGGTGACGTCGGCGGCCGTCATCAGGCCGACGCCGGGTCCGGCGAGGCCCTCCGTGGCGGCGATCTCGGCGAGGTGCCGGTCCGGGTCCATGCGCGGGTAGCCGCCGGGCACCTGGGCGTTGAGGATCCAGGCACGCGGACCGATGCCGCCGCCGAGCACGGCGCTGCTGCACACCCGCCACCCCGGTCCCATCCGCCACACCAGATGGTGGAGGTCCTGCCCCTCCTCGCGCCGGGCGTGCAGTTCACCGCGCTGTTCGGGCAGCCTGATGCGTACAGAACTGATGAGGCACCCCCGGGTGGGACGGCGGGACGAGGCCGGCGGTCGGCCGGACGATCATAAGCGCCGCCCCTGAGCCCCTCCCCGGCCCGGCCCGTACTGCCCCGGCCGGACCCGTCCGGTGCACCCCCGGTGGCACCGACCCGGGGACCACTCTCACCCGATTGGCCTAACGAAGGTGCGGCCCGCGCAGCACCGTGCCACGCCGCAACCGCCGACGCGGTGCGCGTAGGGCACCCGGGCTCCTCGGACGGGGCGGTTGCAGCGCCCATCCGGGTGAGGCGCGATGGGAATCGGACGCGCCTCCCCTGATGGACCCAGCCACAGGACGCGCCCGGGTGAGGAGGAATCGGTCATGGGAGCCGCTGACGGATTCACGGATTCCGGAGAACTCGACGGTCTTGCGGTGTACGACACCGCGGGCGAGAAGGTCGGCAGCGTGGGCCGGGTGTATGTCGACGACAACACCGGTCGCCCGGACTGGATCACGGTGAAGACCGGCCTGTTCGGCATGAAGGAGAGTTTCGTGCCCCTTGCCGGAGCCCGCCGTGTGGGCTCCGACCTGCACATTTCGCATACGAAGGAGAGCGTCAGGGACGCCCCTCGGGTGGACGCCGACGCTCATCTGTCCGTGGCGGAGGAGGAAGAGCTCTACCGCCACTACGGCCTCGCCAGGAACACCAGGTCCAGGCTCGGCGGCCAGGCGGGCGCGGGGGCCGTGGGCGCGGCCGGCACCGGACGCACCACCGGGCGCGAGACGTCGGCCACGACCGGCACCCCCGCCGCGGGCGCGGACACCTCCCGCACCACCACACCGCGCACCTCCGGCATGGCCGGAGCCGGTTCGGGCACGGGCAGGCACCGCGACGCCAAGGCGGCCGGCCGCCCCCTGGCCGGCGCGGGGGCGGGCACCGAACGCTCCGCCGAGCTCCGCGACAGGGAGGAGATGATCCGCTCCGAGGAGCAGCTGCGCGTGGGCACCGAGGAGTACGAGAGCGGCAGGGCCCGCCTGCACAAGTACGTCGTCACGGAGAACGTCACCAGAACGGTGCCGCTGACGCACGAAGAGGTGCGGGTGGTCCGGGAGCCGGTGCAGCCCGGCGAGAGGACGACCGGCCGCACGGACATCCGTGAGCAGGACGTCGAGGTCACCCTGCACGCCGAGCGGGCCACCACGCGCAAGGAGACCGTACCCGTCGAGCGGGTGCGCCTGGAGACCGAGCGGGTGACCGAGCAGAAGGAGATCTCCGCCGAACTCCGCAAGGAGCAGATCGACTACACGGACGGCAAGGAAATCGGCCGCGAAGGCCCCGGTGGCGAGTTCGGCCGGGGACGCCATCGCTGACCCGGTGCGGCGGGCCCGGTACGGCGCTCCCGGCGTCGCACGGCCGGGAGGGGTGAGGGTGCGGACCCGGGCGAGTCGCGGGTCCGCCCTTCGCACCCCGCGGGGTGGGGGGATGACGGGCGGCACGGGTGGCGGGTGTCCGGCACGGGCGGGTAGCGCCGGGGTCGTGGCCGGGGTGGGGTCGGTCCGGCCGGGGTGCGGCGCCCCATGGCCGCGGCCGACGGCATGGGGCGCCGACCGCCGTCTACGGCCGTTGGAGGGCCAGCACGGCGTTGTGCCCGCCGAACCCGAAGGAGTGGCTGACGGCCCGCTGGACGGGCCGCCGCAGCGGCTGCCCGACGACGCAGTTGATGTCGAACCCGGAGGCCGGGGCGTCCAGGTTGGCGATCGGCGGCACGACACCGCGCTGGAGCGTCAGGATGGTCAGCCCCGCCTCGATCGCCCCGGCGGCGCCCATGCAGTGCCCCAGCACGCCCTTCGGCGCGGTGACGGGCGGCCGGTGCGGGTAGACCCGGCCGATGAGGGCGGCCTCGGTGGCGTCGTTGCTCGGCGTCGCCGTGCCGTGCGCGTTGACGTGGTCGACGTCCTCGGGCGCCCAGCCCGCATCCCGCAGCGCCGCCTCGACGGCGGCCTGGGCCACCGCGCCGGACGGGTGGGGGCTGGTGGGGTGGTGGGCGTCGGTGGTGGCGCCGGTGCCGGCGAGCAGGGCACGCGGACGTCGGCCGCGGGCGTACGCGTCGTCCGCCCGTTCCAGCACCATGACGGCGGCGCCCTCGCCCATGACCAGGCCGGCCCGGTCGGCCGCGAAGGGACGGCACAGCCGGGTCCGGTCGCCCGTCGCCCGGGCCGCGGCGCCGGACCGGGCGAATCCGGTCATGGCGACCGGGTAGACGATCGACTCGGTGGCCCCGGCGATCGCGATGTCGCACTGCCCGGTGGCCAGCAGATCGCGGGCGACGGACAGGGCCGTGGCGCCGGACGAGCAGGCGGTGCACGGCGCCAGGCTGGGACCGGTGGCCCGGAACTTGATCGCGATCTCGGCCGCGGGCATGTTCGGGATGGTGAGCAGGATGCCCGAGGGCGACGTGGCCTCCGGTCCGAGCCGGTCCAGCACCACGGCCTGCTCGGTCAGTGCCGCGGAGCCCCCGCTGCTGGTTCCGACGACCACGGCGACGCGATCGCCCGCCCAGTGCCGCGGATCAAGTCCGGAGTCGGCGACCGCCTCCTGGGCCGCGACGACGGCGAGCTTGACGTACTTCCCCATCCGGAAGGACGCGCGGCCCCCGATCGCGGCGTCCAGGTCGATCCCGTCCACCGTGCAGGCGAAGTCGATGGCGCACCCGTCGAGTTCCGGGACGGTGCGAACCGGCGAGACCCCGGCGCACACGCCCTCCCAGGTGGATTCGGTGTCGTTGCCGACCGGGGTGATCATTCCCAGGCCCGTGACGGCGATGTCCGGCTTGTTCATCGCGCGTTGCTCAGGTGCGCCTCGGCGTGCGTCCGCTCTCCGCTGCCGCACGGCACGTCGATGAAGCACGAGATCTCAGCCAGCGTGGCGTCCTTGGGAATCCGGTCCAGGTCCGTGTCGCCCTCCACCGTCTCCCTGAGCAGGACGGCGAACTCGGCGACGGCGAGGGAGTCCATCTCCAGGCTGTCCATCGTGGAATCCGGGTGGATCTCGGAGAGCGGCACCTTGAAGGTGTGCGTCAGGACCTCGGTGATCCGCGGATGAATCGTACTCATGGGCTTTCTCTCCATCATTCGGTACGGCTGTCGGCGCAGTGGGACGACATCGTCCCGACGCTCGATCAACTGGGTGGCGTCGATCCAGTTACGCCTTATGGCGAACCGATTCGGCACCGCCGGTCGGCGGCAAGGCGCGCGAGCGGGCGAGTACGGCCGGAGTCCCCCAGAAGACCAGCAGTACGAACCGGAGCACGAGGACGCCGACCGCCTCCCGGACCCGCTCCCCGCGGCCGGCCGTCCCCGTGTCGTTCACGACTCCCGCCGCTCGTTCCGGATCGCAGCCCGGCTCCCGGCCTGGTGCCAGGCGGCCTCCGGGTCGTCGTAGGCGTCGATGTAGTCGGATCCGGCGATGGGCCAGTCCGCGAGGAGTTCGGCGGGCAGCGCGAAGGAGTCGACGAGTTCGGGGAGCCCGTCGGCGAGTTCAAGGATCAGCTCATCCATGACGTCCGGGATCTCCTGGACCTGACGTGGAGTCAAATAACCGGCGGCCAGCAACTCCCCGCTGTCGTTCGCGATCCGTCCCAGCGCGAACAGACGTTGCAACCGGTTCAGTTGCTCACGGGCGCGGCCGGGCGGAAGTCCGGCCGCCGCGTCCGTGAACGCCTCGGCCGCCTGCCGGTGGGCATGGGTCTCGACGCCGCGCAGGGCGGGACCCGAGGCGGCGTTCCACCGGACCAGCGGATCGCCGTGCCGCACGCGCCCCATGCGCCGCCCCGCGCGGTCGAACCAGATCCTCTCCAGGGCCGCCAGAAGCCCGACGAGGAAGCGGGGGTCGGCGAGCTCGCCCGGTTCACCGGCGGACGGGGCCGCGTCCCGGGCCGGGTCGGTGGCCAGGAGCATCTCCGCGGCGGCCTTGGCGTGGATCGCGAGGTTGTCCCCCTCCGCGGTGACGGCGCCCTCCACACCGGTGAGGAGCGCGCTCATGCCGTTGTTCTCCAGGAGTGCCTGGGCGCCGCAGCGTTCGCGGCACTCCACGATCACCGACCTGGCCTGCCAGGTGATCCACCCCTTGGCGACGGCGACCAGCCGCTCCGCCTCCTCCCTCTCGGGGCCCGCTTGGTCCCCGCACGTCTCCCAGCGGTCCAGGGCCCTGCGGTGCAGCAGGCTCATCGCGAAGACGGTGGCCGTGGCCCGGACGAGCGGCCCGTGGTGGCTGCGGTGTGCGATCACCGGCACCGTTCCGGTGCCGCGGGGGCCGGAGACGTGGCGGTGGCCGCCGTAGCGGACGGCGACGGCGAGCGTGGCGCGGGCGGAGCCGACCGCGCAGGCGCTCATCGAGATCTTGCCCGCGGTCACCCGCCCGATCGACGCGAGGAGGCGCCGTCTCCGGTTGCCGATCGCGCTGCTGAACACGCCGTCGTCGCCGATCCGTCCGTGGTTCCCGGTGAGCAGCGCGCCGCGTTCCACAAAGACGTGGTCGAAGGAGGTCAGGCAGTGGTCCACCGGGCTCCCCATGCGTGCGGGGAGCGGACGGACCCGGACTCCGGGCAGGGCCCGCTCGGCATCGGTGAGCGGTACGAGGAAGAGGAAGACCCCCTGATCCGTGTCGTCGACGAGCAGCCGCGCGGCCACGAGCCCCGCCTTGGGGCCGCCCGCCGGACTGGTGTTGGGCATGAACTTCTGGGCGCCGGCGTGGGGGGTGTGCAGCACGAACCCGTCGCGGTCGCGGTCGTAGCGGGCGGTGGTCTCGATGGCCGCCGCGTCGTTGCCGTGCGCCACCTCGGTGCAGAGGAAGGTGCCGATCCTCCGCAGCCGGAGGAAGTCGGTCAGATCGCGGTGGCCGGGACCGTCGTGGTCGAGAAGGCTGCCGAGGAAGAGGCTGTAGTGGATACCGGCCACGGTCGTGAGCGCCGGGTCGACCGGGCCGAGCCATTCGTGCAGGGCGGAGAGGGCGCGCGGGTCGGCGGCGAGCCGCGCAGCGCCACCGGGGCCGTTGCCAATGCTCTCGCCGGGGCCGTCCGGACCGTTGCCGAGGGCGTCGTTGAGAGCGCGCAGGCGGTCGTACGCGAGGCCGAGGCGCTGCTCGTGCGTGGGCCGGTCCGGTCGGCGGAACGGTTCTGTGGCGATCAGCCGCCGCCAGAAGCCGTGTTCGCGCTGATGGTCGTCGCCGAGGAGCACTGCCGTGAGGGGGTTCATGGACCGTTCGGTGTACGGGCTGTCGATCGTTGCGGTCATGAGACATGAACGATTCAGTCAACGGCTAGGACACCGGGGCCGATCCGGCGCCGCGCCCCGCGCCGGGCCCCTCGCGTCCGGGCACCGGGCCGTCCCCGTCGGCACGTTGGAAGGCGAGCACGACGTTGTGCCCGCCGAAGCCGAAGGAATGGCTGAGCGCCCGCCGGACCTCCTGCGTCCGGGGCTCCTTGACCACGCAGTCGAGGTCGAAGCCGTCGGGCGGCGATTCCAGGTTGGCGACCGGCGGCACGACTCCGTGCTCCAGGGTCAGGACCGTGGCCGCCGCCTCGATGGCCCCTCCCGCCGCGAGGGTGTGTCCGAGCACGCCCTTCGGCGCGGTCACCGTCGGCCGGTGCGGGAACATCCCGGAGATCAGACCGGTCTCCATCGTGTCGTTCAGCCGGGTGGACGTGCCGTGGGCGTTGATGTGGTCGACCTCGCGGGCCGCCCAGCCCGCCTCGCGCAAGGCCGCCTCCACGGCCCTGCGCGCCCCGGCCCCGTCCGGGGACGGTGCCGTGGGGTGGTGGGCGTCGGTGCCGGAACCGGTGCCGGCCAGCAGGGCCCGCGGACGCCGGCCGCGGGCGTACGCGTCGGGTGCCCGCTCCAGCACCAGGGCGGCGGCCCCCTCACCGATCACGAATCCGTCCCGGTCGGCGGCGAACGGGCGCGACGCCCCCGCCGGGTCGGCGGTCCGCAGCGAGAGCGCGCCCATGCCGGCGAAGGCGCTCACCACCAGCGGGGTCACCACCGCCTCCGCGCCGCCCGCCACCACCACGTCACACCGGCCGCTCGTCAGCAGGTCTCCGGCCAGGGCGATCGCGGTCGCCCCGGAGGCGCACGCCGTGGCCGGGGCCAGGCTGGGGCCGTGCGCCCGCAGCGCGATGGCCACCTCCCCCGCGGCGGCGTTGGGCATCATCATCGGGACGAGGAGCGGCGACACCGCCTCCGGCCCGTCGACGTCCAGCCTGCGGGCGTTGTCGGTGAGCACGGCCACCCCGCCCACGCCGACACCGAGCACCACGCCCACCCGGCCGCCGTCCCACCGCTCCGGTGCCAGCCCGGCGTCGGCGACCGCCGCGCGGGCGGCGACCAGCGCCATCTTCACGAACCGGGCCATCCGCCACACCGAGCGTCCGCCGACCGCCTCGTCCAGGTCGATGCCGGCCACCGGGCAGGCGAAGTCGACGGGCAGACCGGCCAGTTGCTCGCAGCGCCGGGCCAGGGACACCCCGGCGCACAGTCCCTCCCAGAAGGTGCGCTCGTCGGCTCCCGCGGGAGTCACCATCCCCATGCCGGTCACCGCCACGGCCGTATCGGACCGCCCCATGTTCCGCCCCCTCCTCCGTAATCGATCACGCCTACCGGTTGTCGAACGGCCGTATCCCCCGTGAGGATGCGCTCATTGAGCCGAACGGGTCATGATTCGGCCGTCCGGGCCATCCGCAGTGATCGATTTCACCCGTCCGCCGCACCGTGCCGTACAGCTCGCCGCGGGTCCCGTGCCGGCGCCCCGCCGCCCGCTCGACCGCGGGCGAGTGCCGCGCTCAGCTCGGCCGCGTCCGGTGGGTTGGCCCCGGCCCGCGCCACCGTGACGGCGGCGGAGGCGGAGGCGTGGCGCAGGACGTCGGCCAGGGTGGCCCGGTCCGCCGAACGCAGCCGCTCCCGGCCGCCCGCGCCGAGCAGTCCGTGCGCGGCCAGCGCGTGCAGGGTGCCGGACATGAAGGCGTCGCCCGCCCCCACCGTGTCGACGACCTCGGTGCCGAACGCGCCGACCGTCACCCGCCCGCCGGGCAGGACGGCCAGGGCTCCGTCGCCGCCGAGGGTGACGAGGACGAGGGCCGGGCCCCGGTCCAGCCACCGCCGCGCGACCGTCTCCGGTTCCTCGCCGGGATAGAGCCATGCCAGGTCCTCGTCGCTGGCCCTGACCACGTCGCTCAGCGCGACACAGCGCTCAGCCCTGCGCACGGCCGTGTCGTGGTCGCCCATCAACGCCGGCCGTACGTTGGGGTCGTAGCTGACGGTCGCGGACGTGCGCAGCGCCTCGACGGCGGCGAGGACGGTGGCCGCTCCGGGGTCCGTCACGGCGGCGATCGAACCGGTGTGGACGTGGTGGGGCGGCCGGTCCGGCGCGACCGGGGCCAGCGTCCAGCCGATCTCGAAGGCATACGCGGCCCGGCCCTCTCGGTCGAGGGTCACGACGGCCGTCGGGGTGGGGGCCGTCGAACCGTCCGTGCGCACGGCGACCCCGGCGTCCGTCAGATGACTCCTGATCAGCCGTCCGTGGTCGTCCGGGCCCAGCTGTGTGAGCAGGGTGGCGGCGTGCCCCAGCCGTGCCAGGCCGTACGCCACATTGGCGGGGCTGCCTCCCGGATGGACACGGGCGGACGCGTCCGCCGACCGGACGATGTCGGCGACGCATTCGCCGATGACCAGCAGGTCGAGGGGGTCGGGCATGGGGCGGGGTCTCCTGGTGTGCGGTGCCGCGTCGCCCCTCGCGGGCGGCGCGGCGTGCGGTCACGGTGGGCCCCATCCTGCCCGGCCGCGGTCACCGGCCGGGGGCGTCCTCCACCGCGTCCGCCACGAGGCCCAGGAAGCGCGCGTGGGCCTGCGGGCCGAAGACCGGCTCCGGGTTCCAGGGGATCACCCGGGCGGTCCGTTCGATCGCCGCCCACTCCGCGTTCGTCCGCAGGTCGTCGAGGGGGGTGGCGTTGGCCCGGACATCTGCGAGGACGATGTCGGGGCGCAGCGCCGCCGCTTCGGCCCAGTCGACCGTCGCCCAGCTCGCGCCCGGTCCGTCGGCGGGTTCCACCGGGTCCACACCGAGTTCGGCCAGCACGCGCAGTTCGGGCCACATGCGGGGGCGTGCCAGGTGCGTCCGTTCCTGGCCGGCCGGGGAGAGCGCGAGGACCCGGGGTCGGCGTGCCCCGGCGCAGAGCGTGCGCAGCCGGTCCCGTGCGGTCTCCGGATCGCGTGTGCCCATGGCGGGCTGCTCGGCCCCGAGCGACCGGGCGAGCTGCGCGAAGCGTTCGGCGACCTGGGCGAAGGAACGCGCCCGGCTCACGTCGATGACGACGACCGGGACCTGCTCCTCCACCTGCTTGGCGGTCTGCGGGGCAAGTGCATACACGTGACCGCCGCCGTAGGTGACGGCCACGACGAGGTCCGGCCCACCGCCGAGCAGGGTGTCCGTGTCCAGGGCGCTGCCCGCCCCGGCGTAGGCGACCGTGTCCGTCGGGAGCGATCCGGTCTTCGCCGTGTCCGGCACGGCGGGGTCGTCGTGGTCGGAGCCGAATATCGCGGTCGGGCGTATCCCGTGGTCCCACAGGGTCGCTCCGGCCTGCACATAGGCGAGCACCCGTGCCGGGCGCCGCGCAGCGGCCGCCACCTGTCCACGATCGTCGGAGAACTGCCACACGGTCCGCTCCCTCACCTCGTACGCCCTCCGGCGCGGTCGCCGGGGACTTCTCTGCCGGGTCGTACACCTGTACCTGCCCAACGGGTCCGGGCGGCATCCGCGGTCGCGGGCCGTCCGGGCGCGATGTGGCTCGATGACGCCCTTGCGGCGGACGGGCGGGACCGGCTCCGGACGCGGGCGTCGCGCGCCGGTCGCGACCCGCTGCCGGGGCCGGGGGCGGTCTTCCGGGGGGCCTCGCACGGTGCGAGGTTTCCCGTCAGCGCGTGGTGTTCCGGGCACTGGTCGCGGTGCTCCCGCCGTTGCCGGCCGCCGCGTCGACCCCGAGTCCGGTCAGGAAGGCCGTGGCCGCGGGGGTGGGGCCGGAGCGGCTCCAGACCAGCCGTTCCGTGCGGGCGGGCGCCTCGCGGACCCGCAGCACGTGCACACCGGTCAGCCCCTCCGCGAAGGCGGCCGGGAGCATGGCGACGCCGAGCCCGCTGCGGACGAGCCGGACGATGAAGTCGGTGCCGCCGACCTCGAACGCCACCTCGCGGGTCAGGCCCATGGCCGCGAACGCCTCGTCCGACTGCGCCCGGGCGGCGGTGCCGGCGGGATGGTCGACGAACGTCTCCCGCGCGAGCCGGTCCAGACCCACGTCCGCCTCGCCCGCCAGGGGATGGGCCGGGGCGACCACGGCGACCAGTTCGCCGGTGGCGAGTTCGCGCTGGCTCACGCCGGTGGGCCGGTAGCTGGGCGGCACGCCCAGGAACGCGACGTCGAGCGTGCCGTCCCGGACCTCCTGGACCAGGTCCTTGCTGGCCCCCTCCCGCAGGGCGACGCCCACGTTCGGGTGACGGTGGCGGAACGCGCGCAGCTCGGCCGGGAGATCGACCGATCCGATGGTCGGGATGGCGCCGACCGCGAGACGCCCGCGGATCTCCCCGACCGCGGCGGCCACCTCGCTGCGGGCCCGTTCCGCCGCGTCCAGCGCCTGCCTGGCCTGCGGCAGGAACGCCTCGCCCGCCGGGGTGAGCCGCACCCGGCGGCTGGTGCGGTCGAAGAGCCGGGCACCGAGTTCCTTCTCCAGCCGGGCGATCTGGTGGCTGAGCGCGGACTGGACGACCAGGCACCGCTTCGCGGCGCGGGTGAAGCTCCCCAGTTCCGCCACCGCGACGACGTACCGCATCTGCTGAAGTTCCATCCATCCATCGTGAATCACGATCGATGAGATGAAAAACATGTGTTGGACTCATGGAAGGACGATGCCCGACGCTGAACGCATGGTTCCTTCCCCCGTGCGGGCCCGCACCCGGTCCGTTACCCGCCCACGTCCCGACTCCCCCGTGCCGGGGCGCGGTCCGGTGCCGTTGATGGCCCTGGCGGCCGGGCTCTCGGTCTCCGGCAACTACTTCGCGCAGCCGCTGCTCGATGTCATCGGGCGGAACCTGCACATCGGCGTCACCACCGCGGGGCTGGTCGTGACGGCGGCCCAGGCCGGGTACGCGCTGGGGCTGATCCTGCTCGTGCCGCTCGGGGACGTCCTGGAGCGCCGCCGGCTGGCGGTGTCCCTGTTCGCGCTCACCGCCCTGTTCCTGGTGGTGACGGCCGCCGCACCCAGCGGGCCGCTGCTGATCGCCGGGACGCTGCTCACCGCGCTCACCTCCGTGGGGGCGCAGGTCGTGGTGCCGTTCGCGGCGACCCTGGCGGCTCCGGCGGAGCGCGGCAGGGTCGTCGGTGTCGTGATGTCCGGGGTGCTGCTCGGTGGACTGTTCGGCCGGCTGGCGGCCGGGGCGCTGTCCGAGCTGGGCGGCTGGCGGACCGTGTACTGGGTCAACGCGCTGCTCGTGGCCGTGATGGCGGTGCTGCTCCAGCTGCGGCTGCCCCGGCAGCCGCACGCGCGCGAGGCGGGTTCGCCGTCGTACACCGGTCTGCTGCGCTCGACCGTGTCGCTGCTCGGGCAGGAGCCCCTGCTGCGGTGGCGGGCGGGCATCGGCGCGCTCTCGATGGCCTCGTACAGCGTGCAGCTGACCGCCCTGACGTTCCTGCTGACCCGGTCGCCGTACGGCTGGAACGCGGCCGCCATCGGGCTGTTCGGGCTGCTGGGCGTCATCGGAGTCGTGGGCATGAATATCGCGGCCCGGCTGAGCGACCGCGGCCTGGTGCAGGCGGTGTCGGGGACGGCGGCCTGTCTGCTCGTCCTCTCGTGGCTGCCGCTGCTGGCCGGGGAGGCGTCCCCGCCGTGGCTGGCCGTCGGTGTGATCTCGCTGAACATCGCCCAGCAGGCCGGGCTCAACTCCTGCCAGAACGTGATCTACGCGCTGCGTCCGGAGGCCCGCAACCGGATCAACGCCGCCTTCATGACGCTCTTCTTCCTGGGCGGTGCGGCCGGCGCGGCGCTCGCCCCGGTGGTGTGGACGGCGGCGGGCTGGGGCGGTGTCTGCCTGCTGGGCGCGGCGCTGGCCGCCGGGAGCCTCGTGCTCTGGGTGCTGGAGCGGGTCTGGACGGGCGGTGGAACGGATCCGGCGCCCGTCGGCGTCACTCGTTGACGGTGGTCAGCAGGACCACGGCGTCCTCCAGTGCCTGCAGTCCGTGTCGCTCGTGCGGGACGGGCTGGAGCCCTCCGGCGCCCACCTCCACGTCGCCCGAGGCAGCGGTCAGCCGCACCCGGCCGCGGAGCACCTGGAGGGAGGCCGCGGTGGGTGCGTTGTGCTCGTCCAGGGCGGTGCCCGCGACGAGCGCGATGACGGTCTGGCGCAGGGGGTCCTGGTGGAGCAGTCGGTGGGCGCTGCGGCCGTGCGCGGAGGCGCGGGCCGCGGCCAGGTGCTCGTCGGCGAGGATGGTCAGGTCGTCCATGTGCCCACTCTGCCGCAGGTACCGGGCCCGCGCTATCCTGCGCCGTCTCCGTCATCCCCGGCGGGCGCCGACCGGCGGCTGCGGCACCTCGCCGCGTGGGCGGAACGCCCGCACACATCGGGTACGCGGGCGCTCCTGCGCCCCGCGGCGCATCGCGTCCGACGCCGCGCGCCGGTCCACCACGGCCGACCGTGCAGCCCTCCACGGGAGTCGCGCGGCCCGGTCCGCCCCGGCGCCCCCGTGCCGCGCTCCGCCGTCCCGATGCGGCGGGGCCCTCGCGGACCGGCGCGGTCGACCCGCGAAGATGGCACGGGGAAGCCCTCGACGACCGACCGATACGGAGGACTGACGAATGCCGCACGAACGAGCGGGACAGCCGGCCCGGCCGGAGGATCTCACCGACGTGGCCAGGCTGGTGACGGCGTATTACGCGCTGCGCCCGGATCCGGGCGTGCCGGACCAGCGCGTGGCGTTCGGCACGTCCGGGCACCGGGGGTCGTCCCTGGCCGTCGCGTTCAACGAGGACCACATCGCCGCCACCAGCCAGGCCATCGTCGAGTACCGGGCACGTCAGGGCACCGACGGCCCCCTCTTCCTCGGCGCGGACACCCACGCCCTGTCGGAACCGGCCCGGACCACCGCCGTCGAGGTGTTCGCCGCCAACGGCGTGACCGTGCTCGTCGATCCGGCCGACGGCTACACCCCGACCCCGGCGGTGTCGCACGCCGTCCTCACCCACAACCGCGGCCGGTCCTCGGGCCTCGCGGACGGTGTGGTGGTCACCCCGTCCCACAACCCGCCCGGTGACGGCGGGTTCAAGTACAACCCGCCGAACGGCGGGCCGGCCGGGTCAAAGGCCACCGGCTGGATCCAGGAGCGGGCCAACGAGATCATCGCGGCGGGCATGAAGGACGTGCGCAGGCTGCCGTACGCGCGGGCCCGGGCGGCGTCGACCACCGGGACGTACGACTTCCTCGACCGTTACGTGACCGATCTGCCCTCCGTGCTCGATCTGGACGCGATCCGCGCCGCCGGGGTGCGCATCGGCGCCGATCCGCTGGGCGGCGCCTCCGTCGCGTACTGGGCCCGCATCGCCGAGCAGCACCGGCTGGACCTGACCGTGGTCAACCCCCTGACCGATCCCACCTGGCGGTTCATGACGCTGGACTGGGACGGGAAGATCAGGATGGACTGCTCGTCGCCCTGGGCGATGGCCTCGCTGATCGCGCAGCGCGACCGCTACCAGATCGCGACCGGGAACGACGCCGACGCCGACCGGCACGGCATCGTCACCCCCGACGGCGGGCTGATGAACCCGAACCACTACCTGGCCGTCGCCATCGACTACCTGTACGCGCACCGCGAGGGCTGGCCGGCCGCCGCGGGCATCGGGAAGACGCTGGTCTCGTCGGGGATGATCGACCGGGTCGCCGCGGGGCTCGGGCGAGAGCTGGTGGAGGTGCCGGTCGGCTTCAAGTGGTTCGTCGACGGGCTGGCCGAAGGGTCGCTGGGGTTCGGCGGCGAGGAGTCGGCCGGGGCCTCGTTCCTGCGCCGCGACGGTTCGGCGTGGACGACCGACAAGGACGGCATCCTGCTGGCGCTGCTGGCCTCGGAGATCCTCGCCGTGACGGGAAGGTCCCCGTCGGAGCATTACGCGGCGCTGACCTCCCGGTTCGGTGCGCCGGCGTACGCGCGGACGGACGCGCCGGCCTCCCGTGAGCAGAAGGCGGTGCTCGCCCGGCTCTCCCCCGCGCAGGTGACCACCGACGCCCTGGCCGGTGAGCCGGTGACGGCCGTGCTCACCGAGGCGCCCGGGAACGGCGCGCCGATCGGCGGCATCAAGGTCACCACGCAGAACGCCTGGTTCGCCGCGCGTCCCTCGGGCACCGAGGACGTCTACAAGATCTACGCCGAGTCGTTCCTGGGCGCCGATCACCTCGCCACGGTGCAGGAGGAGGCACGGGCCGTGGTCTCCGCGGCCCTGGACGCCTGAATCCGGCCATCGGGTCGGGATGGCCGCCGGGGACCGGCCGGAGCCGCCGTCCACGGCTCCGGAACCTGCGGCCGGCTCGACACGCCGCAGGTTCCGGCCGGTTCGGGCCCCGGTGCGCCGGCGGTTCCCGTCGTTCGGGCTCCGGCCGGCCGGTTCCGCACGGCATGCGCCAAGTCCGGGCCCGTGCGGAACGGGTGCCGGGCCGGGGGCCGCCCCTGCCCGGCACCCGGACGGTGCCGTACGGGTCGACGGCGCTCCGAGGAAGTCCGCCCTACCACCCGCGGCGGGCGGCGGCCCCCGCGGACCGGTCGCGCGGTTCACCCGTGCACCATCCGCCGGTGGCGGGGCGTGCGGGGCGGACCGAGGCTGGTCACCAGCCCCGGATTCGCGGGGGCGGTCTCATGGGGGTGAACCCGTGTCGGATGCCGGTGCACCGGGCCCCGCGTCGGCACGGGCCGACGCAATGGGGCCGGCGCTGCTCCACACCCTGTTCGCCCAGTCGGCGGTAGGGCTGCACGTGCTGGACGCGCGGTTGCGCCTGGTGCGGGCGGCCAGCCTGTCCGGCGCCGGGTCCGCCGAGCACCTGGTGGGGCATCACTTCACGGACGCGTACCACTTCGAGCGGCCGGACAGGGTGGAACGGTTGCTGCGCGAGGTGCTGGACAGCGGTGTGCCCGTGTACGACCAGGTGGTCCGGGGCAGGCTCGCGGACGCCCCCGGCCCCGACCGCAGCCTCCTGGTGTCGGTCCACCGGCTGGAGGACTCGGACGGCCGGGTCCTGGGGCTGCTGGCCCTCGTCGTCGACGTCGAGGAACGGGAGAGGGAGCGCGCCCGGGCGGCGTGCCTCGCGGCCGTGCGAACGAAGGTGGGCGCATCGCTCGACATGGCGGCCACCTGCGAGGCGCTCGCGGAAGCTGTCGTTCCGGAGTTCGCCGATCTCGTGGTGGTGGAGGTGGTGGACGAGGTGGTGCGCGGCTCGGATCCGCCTCCCGGGCCCCTGGGGACCGCGGTCCCGCTGCGCCGCGCGGCGGTGCGCGGTGCGGGTGCGGACGACCCGCTGGACGGCCTCGTCCCGGAGATGCGGCGGCTGCCCGCCCGTACGCCGCACTCCCTGGCCGTGGCGGATCTGCGGGCCCGTATCGTGCCGGTCGGCGGCCGGGCGCCGTGGCTGGGCGCGGACCCGGACACCGCTCGGTTAATCGGGGAGACCGGGGCCCGTTCCCTGCTGGTGGCGCCGCTGACGCTGCGCGGGGCGGTCCTCGGGCTCGTGAGTCTGTACCGGTGCCGGGGGACGCGGCCGTTCGAGGAGAGCGATCTCCCGCTCGCCCTGACGGCCGCCGCCCACGCCGCCCTGAGCATCGACAACGCGCGGCGCTACGTACGCGACCATGTGATCGCGTCGGCGGTGCAGCGCCGGCTCCTGCCCCAGCGCGACGGGGACGGGGTGGCCGTCGAGACGGCGCACGTGCTGCTGCCCGGCCGCGGCAGCGGACGCTGGTTCGACACCATCAACCTCTCCGGCGCGCGCACCGCCCTGATCATCGGAGACGTCGAGGGGTGCGGACTGCGGGCGGCCATCGTCATGGGGCAGCTGCGGACCGTGATCCACACCCTGGCCGGTCTCGACCTGGAAGCCGACGAGGTGTTGGCCAGGCTCGCCGATTCGGCCACCCGGCTGGCCGCCGAGCAGGCGCAGGCACCCTCTGCCGGCCGGGAGAGCGGACGCCCGCTGACCGCGTCGTGCGTCTACGCCGTCTACGACCCGCTCGCCCGCACCTGCACGGTGGCCCGGGCGGGGCACCCGGCGCCGGTCCTGGTCACGCCCGGTGGCACCGCGGCCCTCCTGGACGTGCCGGAGGGGCCTTCGCTGTTCGACTCCGAGGGCTCACCCTTCGCCATGACCTCTGCCGACCTCGCCGAAGGCAGCGTCCTGGCCTTCTTCAGCGGCACCCTCCTGCCCGACGAGGAATGCGCGGACCGGGTGCGGGAGGCTCTCGCGCGGCCCGGACGCAGCATCCAGGACCTGTGCGACGCCATCGTCTACAGCCTGCCCGACGACACCCGCGCGGAGGGGGCCGTTCTGCTGATCGCCCGTACCGGCGCGGTCCCGGCCGACCGCGTCGCGACATGGGAACTGCCCCACGACCGGACCACCCCGGCCGTCGCCCGCACCCTGGTGCGCGACCGGCTCGACGGCTGGAACCTCGACGGGGAGACCGCCGAGGCCACCGAACTCATCGTCAGCGAACTGATCACCAACGCCGTTCGCTACGGCACCCCTCCGCTGCGCCTGCGGCTGATCCTCGACCGCACACTCACCTGCGAGGTGCACGACAGCAGTCGGGTGTCCCCGCATCTGCGCCACGCACGCACCGTCGACGAGGGTGGGCGAGGGCTGTTCATCGTCTCCCGGCTCGCCGCGCACTGGGGCGTCCGGTACGGCGCCGAGGGCAAGACGCTGTGGACCGAGCAGGAGCTCCCGGCCGCGTCCGCCGCAGGGCCATTGCCCCTTGCGCACAAGCATGGTTGAGTGCCAGATGAAGATATGAATCGAGGTTCAGATCATCGTGGCCTATCGACCCACCGCCCGCACGGAGGCGACCCGGCTCGCCCACCGGGAACGGCTGCTGGACGCAGCCCGCGCGCTCCTCGCCGAGGGCGGGTACGCGGCGGCGAGCGTCTCCGCGCTCGCCGACCGGGCGGGCGTCGCCACCGGCAGTGTCTACACCCACTTCTCCTCCAAACAGGAGCTGCTCGCCGCCGTCTTCCGCCATGTCGCCGGTCATGAACTGAGCGCGGTGCGCGAGGCGGTACGGGCCGAGTCCGGGGCGGCGGAGCAGGTGCGCGCCCTGGTCGAGGTCTTCTCCCGCCGGGCACTGCGCACCCCGCGCACGGCCTGGGCGCTGCTCGCCGAACCGGTCGATCCCCTCGTCGAACAGGAGCGGCTGACCTACCGGCGCGACTACCACGCCCTCGCCGAGTCGATTGTCGCCGCCGGGATGGCGGCGGGTGAA
Source organism: Streptomyces sp. NPDC052042 (assembly GCF_044548345.1). Lineage (NCBI taxonomy): Bacteria > Bacillati > Actinomycetota > Actinomycetes > Kitasatosporales > Streptomycetaceae > Streptomyces > Streptomyces sp. NPDC052042. Next base: position 327,273 of record NZ_JBIUBU010000004.1, read on the forward strand.
CTGCCCGAGCAGAACGCACGGTTGTCGGCCGCCGCCGTGATCGGGGCGGTCGGCGAGGCCCTGCTCGGCCCGCTGTCGCCGGTCGGCGAACGGACCGATCCGGAGCCGGTCGTGGCGGGCATCACCGCGCTGTGCCTGCGCGCGGTCGGGGCCGGTACCACGTGATCGCCCACCCTCCGCCGCGTCCCCCCGCGTCCCCGGACCCGTACCACCGACCCCACCGCCGCACCCCCTGACCAGCCGCCACCGCCCGACCACCTCGACCATCCACCCGGCCCGTCTCGAACGGCCCGGCCCGCACGGTCGGGGCCGTTCACCGCCCGGCCCGCACCCCCACGTCCGTCCCGCCGCCCCGTCAACCGCCGTCGCCCGCCCGTCGTTCCAGGAGGAAGCCGCGATGACCGTCACCCCGAAGCCGGCCGGCCCCCGGCCCGAGGCACCCGCCCCGCACCGCACCCACGAGGTCGCCAACCAGCCACCGCCCCGGACCGGCATCGACGAGTACGCCGCCAACCAGCCGCTCGTCCAGGCCGTCCAGGCCTTCGGCGCGGCCTGGCGCGAGCCGGAACTGCGCGAGATCGGCGCCCTGGTCGGTTCCGAACGGTTCCGGGCCGACGCCGAACTCGCCCATACGTCCCCGCCCGTGCTGCGCACCCACGACCGCTTCGGCAACCGCGTCGACGCGATCGACTTCCACCCCGCGTACCACGAGGTCATCGGCGCGGCGGTGCGCCATGGCACGCACACGGCGGGCTGGGCCGACCCGAGGCCAGGGGCCGCGGTGGCCCGGGCGGCGGCGTTCATGCTGTTCGCCCAGATCGAGCCCGGCCACGCCTGCCCGATCTCCATGTCGCATGCCGTGGTCCCCGTGCTCCGGCGCGATCCGGAGGTGGGGCGGGACTGGCTGCCGGGCCTGCTGAGCCGCTCGTACGACCCACGGCCGATCGCCCCGGCCGAGAAGTCCGGGCTGACGTTCGGCATGGGGATGACGGAGAAGCAGGGCGGCTCGGACGTGCGCGCCAACACCACCCGGGCCGTGCCGGTCGCCTCCGGCTCCGAGGGACGGGCCCATCTGCTGACCGGCCACAAGTGGTTCTTCTCCGCCCCGCAGTCGGATGCCTTCCTGGTGCTGGCCCAGGCCGAGGCCGGGCTGACCTGTTTCCTCGTGCCCAGGGTGCTGGCGGACGGCACCCGCAACACCATCCGGATCCAGCGGCTCAAGAACAAACTCGGCAACAAGTCGAACGCCTCCTCGGAGGTCGAGTTCGACGGCACCTGGGCGCTGCGGATCGGCGAACCCGGGCGCGGGGTCCGCACCATCATCGAGATGGTCAACCACACCCGTCTCGACTGCGTGCTGGGCACCACCGCCGGTATGCGCGAGTCGGTGTCCGAGGCGATCTGGCACGCGCGGCACCGCAGCGCGTTCGGCGCCCGGCTGGTCGACCAGCCCGCCATGACCTCGGTCCTCGCGGACCTGGCGCTGGAGACGGAGGCGGCGACCTGGACCTCGCTGCGTCTGGCCCACGCCTACGAGGCCGACAGCGGCACGTCCGAGGAGCTGTTCCGGCGGCTGGCCACCGCGGTGTCCAAGTACTGGATCTGCAAGCGCGGCCCGCACCACGCCTACGAGGCGCTGGAGTGCCTGGGCGGCAACGGCTACACCGAGGACTGGCCGCTGGCCCGGCGCTACCGCGAGCAGCCGGTGATGGCCGTGTGGGAGGGCTCGGGCAACGTCATCGCCCTCGATGTGCTGCGCGGCATCGGCCGCACGCCGCAGTCGCTGGACGCCTTCTGGGCCGAACTGGACACCACGGCCGGCGCCCACCCCGTCCTGGACGCGCACGTGCGCCGACTGCGCCGGGATCTGGCCGACGACCTGCGCGATCCGCTCGGCGCGCAGGCCCGCGCCCGGGCGTCGGTCGAGGGGATGGCCCTGGCGCTCCAGTGCTCGCTGATGCTGCGGCACGCCCCCGCGGCGAGCGCCGAGGCGTTCGTCGCCGCCCGGCTCGGGGAGGAGCGCGGCCTCCAGTACGGGGTGCTGCCGCGCGGCACCGACGCCGCCGCGATCGTCGAGCGGCACGCGGGTGCCGCATGACGGAGCCCGGCCGTACGTCCGGGCGGGCGGTGGAACGGGACCTGGTCGAGAACACCACCGACCGGCTGGCCGGCCGGCTGCTGGCCCCCCTCGCGGAGAGCACGGCGGACGCGCTGCTGGCCGCGCTGGAGGTACCGGCCCGGCAGGTGCTGGAGGCGAAGCTGCTGCCGTTCCCCAACCCGATCGGGCTGCCCGCCCCCGGCCGGGAGGCGTCCGGCGACTGAGCCCGGCCCCGTCCCGGCCGGGCATCCGCCGGCCGGGACGGGGCAGCGCACCGGGCGGGGGTGGACGCGGTCGTCCCGCCGCCGGACCCGGTCGCGGACCGTGGTGGTCCTGCTCTCAGGCCGTGGTGTCGGACCAGGCGTACGGGGGTGTCACCGGTCCGCTCGCGGGCCCCGCGCCGACCGATTCCAGTTCCCGGTCGGCCGCCCGCATGAGCTGCGCGGCGACGTCCTTCATCGCGCGGCTCGCCGCGAGTTCGTCGCCGATGGCGGGGATGTCCACGTCCTGCGGATTGCAACGGGCGACCCCGTGCCCGACGAGCTTCTCCGAGCCGGTCTCCAGCACCGCCTCGGCCCTGGTCGTGCCGTCCTCCTCGGACAGGCCGACCCGGACGTTCCATTCCAGCGTGCGGGTCATCGCGCACCTCCTGCCACCGCGCGCGGGCCCGGAGCAGCGGACTCGGCGCGGTCTCGCCGTCCCTGTCCTCAGCATCCACCCGTCCGGGCCCGTCCGCGCGTTCCGCTTCGCCCCGCGCACCCGGCCTCACCCTGTGCTCCCGGCGCCGTCCGCCTCACCCGGACGGCGGGGCCCCGTTCCGCTCCGCGGCTCCGGGGGGCCGTGCCGCTCCATCCGCCGCCCCCGGCTCGCCCTGCGGGAAGCACGGGGCCGAAATACGATGCCCGGGTCACTTCCCCCGCATGCGGAGCGGCCCATGGACCGGCGTCGTCCTCCCCCTTCGGCGAGCGCCGGCGAACTGCTCGCCACTCTCCAGCAGCTCACCTCGCGGGCACGCCGTGAGGTGGAGCTGCACCGGGCCCGGGTGGAACTGGCCGAGGCGCTGCAGCGCGGGATGCTGCCCGCGACGCTGCCGGGCCTTCCCGGACTGCGGGCCGCCGCCCGGTACGCACCGGCCCGCAACGGGCTGGACATCGGCGGTGACTGGTACGACGGTTTCAGGCTGCCCGACGGGGCGCTGGCCTTCGCCATCGGGGACGTCCAGGGACATGACGTCGAGGCGGCGGCGTTCATGGGCCAGGTCCGCATCGCGATGCGGGCGATGGCCGCCACCGCCTCGGACCCCGGGGAGATCATGGGACGGACCAACGACCTGTTGCTGTCCGTGGACTCCGGTCTCTTCGCGACCTGCACGTTCGTGCGCCTCGACCCCGTCGCCCGGGAGCTCCGCAGTGCCCGGGCCGGGCACGTGGCCGCCGTCTGGGCCACGGCGGACGGCCGCGCGGGGATCACCTCCGACGAGGGCGGCCCGCCACTGGGCGTCCAGGCCGGGGAACGCTATCCGGTCACCCGGCGGCGGCTGACCGCGCCCGGGGCGTTCGTCCTGCTCACGGACGGCGTGGTCGAAGGCCCCTCGTTCCCGCTGGAGGAGGGCCTGGAGGCCGTGACACGCCTGGTGGCCGCCCGGGTCTCCGCCACGGCCGGCGAGCTGGCGGACGCGGTCCTGGACTCGGCGGAGCGCACCGGGCACGAGGACGACGCGGCCGTTCTCGTCCTGCGCCACGGGGCCCCGCCCGGGCAGAACTGACGACCGGCGGGGGCCGAGCGTGTCAGGGTCGGCCGCCCGTCCGGGCCGGTGTCTGATGAGACGCGTGATCCGCAGCGAGAGAACCAGCCGCACCGCCCGGACCGTCCTGTGCGTCCTGGCCGTGGCCGCCGCCTACTACGCCGCCGGCGGGCTCGGGCTGATCCCCGGGGTGTCCGTCCACGGCGCGGCCGTCACCCCGCTCTGGCCGCCGACGGGCATCGCGCTGAGTGCCCTGATCCATCTGGGCCCCAGAGCCTGGCCCGGCATCGCGCTGGGATCCCTCTGCGTCCTCTCCACGCTCGACGGCTCCGTCTCCCTCCTCACCGGCGCCGTCGTGGCGGGCAACACCCTGGCCCCCGTCTGCTCGTACCTCATGCTCCGCAGAGCCGGCTTCCGCCGGGAGCTGGACCGGCTGCGCGACGGTCTCGCGCTGGTCTTCCTCGGCGCGGTGCCGGGCATGGCCATCAGCGCGACGGTGGGCACCTGCGCCCTGGTGCTGGACGGCGATCTGCCGCTGCACGGGTTCTGGCCGGTGTGGACGGCCTGGTGGTCGGGGGACGCGATGGGCGTGCTGGTCGTCACCCCGCTGGTGCTGGTGCTGCACAGGGCGCGGATGCCCCGGCGCGGCGACCGGTGGGCCGAGGCGAGTGCGCTGGCGGTCGCGGCCGTCGTGGTCTCCTGGGTGGCCACCAGGAGTTCGCTGGAGATGTTGTATCTCGTCTTCCCGCTGCTCGTCTGGGCGGCCCTGAGCTTCCGGCTGGCGGGCAGCGCGCCGTGCGCGTTCCTCGTGTCGGTGATGGCCGCGGTCGCGGGCGCGCAGGGCGTAGGGCCGTTCGAGGGCCACAGCATGCTCCATGTGATGATCAACCTCGCCCTGCTCGACGGTTCCGTGGCCCTGACCTCGCTGCTGCTCGCGGCCGTGGTCACCGAGCAGAGCGACATTCGCCGCAGGATCGAGCACGCCTGCGAGGAGCTGGCCGAGGTGGTGGACCGGCTGGCGCCGGGGAGAGCGGTGGCCTGGCCGCCCCGCGCCGAGGACGAGACCGGCGGGCGCTGAGCCGGCTCTCTCCCGCCCGGGCGCCGCCTCGCGCCCGCCGGACCGGACCCCGACCCGCCGCCCGGACGCTCCCGGGCCCGCGATGGTGCCCCCGGCCCGGGACGCCGATGCCCCGTGCCTCGCGCCCGCGCACCGCGACCCCGGGGCGGTCTCCCGGCAGGCGCCGATCGATGGGATCATGCGACGGACCGTGCACAGAAACGCGCACTATCGGAAACTGACTCGCCCATGTACGCACAGGTGCCCGCAGAACCGGAGACCCGGCACGGAACGGGACGAGTTCCGAGTCGGTGCGCATGTCTGAACTTCACCGGAACTCCAGCGAAATGGCACGTGTGTGGATATCGTGCACCGGGCGAAGGCGCATCCGTCGGTCCCCAGGATCGACGGGTGCGCCCCGTTTATGACGATGCGACTGTGACTGGGGGGTTCATGGGGCATGTCGAGTTATCCGATTCGGACCGATCGGATTCCACGGGGCCTTGGGGGGCACCCCGTCCACGGACCGCCGTGCCGCCGCCTCGGGGCAGGGCACTCGACGGCCCACGGCGGGCGCGGGACGTCGCGCGTGCGCGTCCGGCGCCCGCCGTGGCCGGGAGGCCGGCCCGCTATCGCGCGCCCGCACTCGCCGGTGCCGAGTTCCTCGGGCTCGGGCTCCCGGCGTGGCCGGCCCTGCGGGCCGTCGGAGAACCGCGGGCCGCGGTGGTGGCGGTCGTGGCCGCGCTGGCGTGGGTCTGTGTGCGCGCCGCGCGCGGCCGCTACGCGGACGAACGCACCGGAGGGAACCCGCCGCGGCCGCTGACCACGGTCGGCGACGCGCTGCTGCTCGTGGGCGTGCTCGCCGTGCTCCGGACCGTGACCGCAGACGCGGTCGAACCCTCGGCCGCCCTCGTGGTGCCACTGACCGGCGTGCCGGTGAGCGCGGCACTGCGGTGGCTGCCGCGCGCGGGGCGGCGGCGACGAGCCCTGCGCAGGGTGCTCGTGGTCGGCGAGCCGCTCGGGGTGGAGCGCGCGGTGCGGGTGCTCGGATCAAGAGCCGGCCACCCCTATGAGGTCGTGGCCGCCGTACCGGTGGGGGCCACGCCACTGGACTGCGGGGTGCGGGTGGCCGGGCGGCTCGCCCCGGCGCCCGCCGGGGACGACGCGTCGACGGTCCTGGGCGCGGCCTTCGCCCATGACGCGGACCTGGCCCTGGTGGCCCCCGGGCCGCATCTCTCGGAGGAGCGGCTGTGCCGGCTCTTCTGGGGGCTGCACGACGGCGGGCTCCCCCTGTCCGTGCTGTCGGAGCTCTCGGGCGTCGCGGCCGCGCGGGTGCGGCCCGCCGCGGCGGCCGGGCTGACCCTGCTGCACATCGCCCCGCCGCTGCGACGGGGCCCTCAGATGCTCCTCAAGACCGTCCTGGACCGCGCGGGCGCGGCCCTCGGACTGCTGGTCCTCGCGCCCGTGCTGCTGCTGATCGGCGCGGCGGTGCGGCTGGGCTCGGACGGTCCGGCGCTCCACCGGCAGATCCGCCAGGGGCTGCACAACCGCCCGTTCACGATGTGGAAGTTCCGCACGATGGTGGTGGACGCCGAAGGCCACAAGCACCTGCTGGCGGCGGCGAACGACAGCGACGGCCCGATGTTCAAGATGCGCCGGGACCCGCGGGTGACGAGAATCGGCCGTCTGCTGCGCCGCGCCTCGCTCGACGAACTGCCCCAGTTGGTCAATGTGCTGCGCGGCGACATGTCGCTCGTGGGTCCGCGCCCCCCGCTGCCGGAGGAGGTCTCGCGCTACGACGAGCGCGAGCTGAGACGTCTCGCGGTCCGGCCCGGACTGACCGGGCTGTGGCAGGTCAGCGGACGCTCGGACCTGTCGTGGCAGGAGACCGTCTCCCTGGACCTGTGGTACGTCGACAACTGGTCTCCGGCCACCGACCTAGGGCTCATGGGCCGTACGCTGCGCGCCGTCGCCGACGGGCGCGGGGCCTACTGAGGGGGACGGGCGTCCATGCGTGGATCACGGGGGCGCGGGCCGCGCGGCACGGCCCGGACGAGCGGATCCGGCCCATGGGGCCACCGGCGCGCGGCGGTGGCCCGCCCGGTTCCCCGGACGGGCCGGTCCCGGCAGGTCGGCTCAGCTCCGTGCGGCCGACTGCTCCAGCCACCAGGCGTACGTGCCGGCGATGCCCTCGCGCAAGGGGATCCGCGGCTCGAAACCCAGCGCGGCGAGCCGGGTGGTGTCGAGCAGTTTGCGCGGGGTCCCGTCGGGCTTCGACACGTCCCATGCGACCGTCCCGTGATAGCCCGTCACCTCGCTGACGGTATCGGCGAGTTCGCGGATGGACAGATCCTCCCCGCAGCCGATGTTGACGGGTTCCTCGCCGTCGTAGCGCTCCAGCAGCAGAAGGCAGGCGGCGGCCAGGTCGTCGACGTGCAGGAATTCGCGGCGGGGCCGACCCGACCCCCAGAGCGTGACCGTGGGCGCGCCGTCGCGCCGCGCCTCGTGGAAGCGGCGGATCAGCGCGGGCAGGACATGCGAGGTCTCCAGGTCGAAGTTGTCCCCCGGCCCGTAGAGGTTGGTGGGCATGGCACTGATGTACGGGACGCCGTACTGCCTGCGATAGGACCGGGTCTGCACGACACCGGCGATCTTGGCCAGGGCGTACGCCTCGTTCGTCGGTTCCAGCGGACCGGTGAGCAGGGCGCTCTCGGGGATCGGCTGCGGGGCGTGCCGGGGGTAGATGCAGGACGAGCCGAGGAAGAGCAGCCGCCGGGCCCCGGCGGCGTGCGCCCCGGCGACAACGCTGAGCTGGATGCGCAGGTTGTCCTCGAGGAACTGCACCGGGAAGGTGTCGTTGGCCATGATCCCGCCGACCCTGGCGGCGGCCAGGACCACGGCGTCCGGGCGTGCCTCGCGGAGGAACGCCCCGGTCCGTTCGGCGTCGCGCAGGTCGAGAAGGGCGCGGTCGCGGGTGATCACCTCGTGCCCGGCGGCGGTGAGACGGCGCACCAGTGCCGACCCGACCAGACCGCGGTGGCCCGCGACGAACACACGGGCGGCGGACGGCAGCAGGGAGCGGACGGATTCCTGGGCGGGGCCGGGCGACTCTGTCGTCATGGCTCGGATTGTGCCAGCAGCCGAGCGGCGGGGTGGCGCCGTACCGCGGATCTCCCCCATCGCGGAATACCCGGGGGAGAGCGGCGGGAGAGATCGGTGAGGACCGACAGCCCTTCGGGCGGATCACATGGGGGGACGCATGGCGAAGACCGCGCTCATCACGGGCGTGACGGGACAGGACGGCTCCTACCTGTCCGAGTTACTGCTCGACAAGGGGTACACGGTCCACGGACTGGTACGCCGCTCGTCGAGCTTCAACACGGAGCGGATCGATCACATCTACCAGGGCCCGGAGGAGCCGGACCGGTCGTTCGTCCTGCACCACGCCGACCTGGCCGACGGGGTCGCGCTGGTGAACCTGTTGCGCGACATCCGTCCGGACGAGGTCTACAACCTGGGCGCGCAGTCGCACGTGCGGGTCTCGTTCGACGCCCCGCTGTACACGGGTGACATCACCGGCCTGGGCACCATGCGGCTGCTGGAGGCCGTACGGGCCAGCGGTATCGACACCCGGATCTACCAGGCATCGTCGTCCGAGATGTTCGGCGCCAGCCCGCCGCCGCAGAACGAGCGGACCCCGTTTTATCCGCGCAGCCCGTACAGCGTCGCGAAGGTCTACTCGTACTGGGCGACCGTCAACTACCGTGAGGCCTATGGGATGTTCGCGGTCAACGGAATCCTCTTCAACCACGAGTCCCCGCGCCGCGGCGAGACCTTCGTGACGCGGAAGATCACGCGTGCGGTGGCGAGGATCAAGGCGGGGCTGCAGACCCGCCTCCACCTCGGCAATCTCGACGCGGTGCGCGACTGGGGCTACGCCCCCGAGTACGTGGACGCGATGTGGCGGATGCTCCAGCGCGACACCCCGGACGACTACGTGGTGGCGACCGGCGAGGGCGTCAGCGTCCGGGAGTTCCTGGAGCACGCCTTCGCGCACGCGGGCCTGGACTGGCGCGAGCACGTCCGCTACGACGCCAAGTACGAACGGCCCAGCGAGGTCGACGCGTTGATCGGCGACGCCGCCAAGGCGCGGGAGCTGCTCGGCTGGAAACCGTCCGTGCGGGCACGGGAGCTCGCCGTGATCATGGTCGATGCCGACATCCGCCGGCTCGCCGACGAACTCGCCGGAACGGCCGTGCGGGTGGACCGATGAACCGTCCCGACGCCCTGCCGCGCCCCGCCCCCGGCCGGGGACCGGTCCCCGGCCCGCCCGTCCGGACCGGGGACCGGGACGGCACCACCCCCACCACCACCCGCTTCCCCATGCCGATGACGGGGCGGCCCGGCCCCGCCGACCCAGCGGACGGGGCAGGAATCGCGGCTCCCCGGCCGCGGCCCGTTCTCACCTTCGGAGCTGAATCATGAACGCAACCACGGGGCGCGGACCCGCCGGGCGCCGGCGGACGCGTGCCGGTGTCGCCGCGCTGTGCCTGCTCGCCGGAGCGCTGACCGCCACGGCGTCCGCTGGCTCACCGGCCTCGGCGCTGACTCCCCCGGTCTCGCTGACCGCGGACGACCTCGCCACCTGGCAGACCAACGGCATCGTCTGGTCCATGGCGGCGTCGGACGCCGGTGTCGTCTACGCCGGCGGCACCTTCTCCGCCCTCCGGCCGCCGGGGGCCGAGGCCGGCACCTCGGAGCGGCCCGCGCTGAACTTCGCCGCGTTCGACGCCGCGACCGGTGAACCCACCGGTTGCGAGCTGTCGTTCACCATGTCGTCGGGTACGGCGACCGTACGGGCGCTCGCCCTCTCCCCGGACCAGAAGACCCTGTACGCCGGCGGGCAGTTCGGGGCGGTGAACGGGGTCGGGGTGAGCAACATCGCGGCGGTCGACACGGCGACCTGCACCCCGCGCCAGGACTTCAAGGTGTCCGTCTCCGCGACGGTGCGGGCCCTGGCCGTCACGGCGGACACCGTGTACCTGGGCGGCGACTTCAACAAGGTCGCGGGGCAGACCCGGAACAAGTTCGCCGCGGTCACCACGGCAGCCGCCCTCAAGCCCTGGACGGCCGACGCCGACGAGGTGGGCCGGGCCGTGGAGCTGACCCCCGACGGGGGGCGTGTCCTGCTCGGCGGCAACTTCTTCAAGGTCAACGGCACCAACTCGCACGCCCTGGCCGTGGTGGACGCCGTCACCGGCGCCGTCGTCAAGGGCTACCCGGCCGGTTTCATCCCCGACACCTCCACGGTGCAGGACATCACCACCGACGCCACGGGCTTCTACACCGCCAACGAAGGCACCGGCGCGGGCGTCTTCGACGGCCGGATCGCGCTGAACCTCGGCAACTTCGAGCAGCGCTGGCGCGACACCTGTCTGGGCGCCACCCAGGCCGTCCTCGTCCACCGGGGCGTGCTGTACAGCGGGAGCCACGCCCACGACTGCTCCAGCATGGACGAGTTCCCGGACCAGCCGCGCCGGCATCTGCTGGCCCAGTCCGTGAACGACCCGAAGCTGCTGCCCTGGTTCCCGGACACCAACGACGGCATCGGTGAGCCGGTCGGCCCGCGGGTCATGGCGCAGACCGACAAGGGCGGCCACCACTACCTGTGGGTGGGCGGCGAGTTCACCAGCGTCAACGGGGTCCGCCAGCAGGGTCTGACCCGGTTCGCGGACGGTCCGGACACCGGGGCCCCCTGGGTGCCCAACGTCAGCCTGTCCACGGTCGCCCCCGGCAGGATCGAGGTCAACTGGCAGGCGAGCTTCGACGCCGACGACGGGCAGCTCACCTACCGGATCTACAAGGACGGGGCCACCACCCCGGTCCACACGACGACGGGGTATTCGGTCTTCTGGGACCGCCCCCAGCTGAGGTGGACCGACACCGACGTGGCCCCGGGCGAGACGCACTCCTACCGGATCAGCGCGAGCGACGGCACCAACACCAGCGCCAAGTCACCGGCCGCCTCCGCGACCGTGACCTCCACCGCCGAGAAGTACCCCGCCAGAGTGCTGTCCGACGGCGCCTCGCTGTACTGGCGGTACGACGAGGGATCCTCGACCTTCGCCGCGGACACCGGCTCCGGACGCGACAACGGCTTCCTGCGCAACTCCCCCGCCTACCGGCAGAAGCCGGCCGCGGTCGCGGGTCCCTCGACCGCGATCGGCTTCAACGGTTCGAACCAGTACGCGTACAGCAACCGGCGCCATCCGCAGCCGGCCAGGTTCTCCGTCGAGACCTGGTTCAGGACGACGACGGCCAAGGGCGGGAAGATCATCGGCTTCGGCAACGTGACCATGCAGAACAGCACCCGGTTCGACAAGCACGTCTACATGCGCGACGACGGGCGCCTCGTCTTCGGCGTCTACAGCGGCGGCGCGAAGACCATCGCCACGTCCGACGCCTACAACAACGGCGCATGGCACCATGTCGTCGCCACCCAGGGGGCCGGGGGCACGGCCCTGTACGTGGACGGGAAGCTCCGCGCCTCCAACAGTTCCTACACCGTCAACGAGAACTACAGCGGCTACTGGCGTGTGGGCGGCGACAACCTGAAGAACTGGCCGGGCCAGCCGACGAGCAGCTTCTTCGCCGGGCAGATCGACGAGACCGCCGTCTATCCGACCGCGCTGAGCGCCTCGGCGGTCAGCGCCCACTACGCGCTGAGGACGGGCTGATGACACACCCGCTCCGCACCGGTGCCGCCGCCGTCGTCCTGGCGGCGGTGCTGGCCGCCTGCGGCTCGTCCTCCTCCGGGCGGGAAACGGCGGACGTGGCCGCCGGACCGTCGACGTCCCCGGCTCCGGCCGGGGGCCCGGTGGCCGGTCCGGCCGCCACCGCGTCCCGGGCGCCCGAGCCCGCGCCGAACGAGGACCGGGACGAGGAGCGGCCGAAGCTGCCCACCGCGGAACTCACCCCGGCCACCGGCTCGTTCACCCGGAAGGAGAAGGAGTACCTGACCGACCGGGTGCCCCGGGGCATGGACCCGGCGGCCGTGCTCCAGACCGGTCAGGAGACCTGCGACCGGCTGGCGTTCCTGGTGAAGGCCGATCGGGACACCGCGGTCGGTGCCATCGTGACGGGCGAGATCGCCGACGCCGAACCGACCATCGCACACCTGTGCCCCCGCCGCCGCGATCTGCTGCGGGAGGCCGCGGGCGGGTACCCGGACGGCACCCACGAGGGTGCCGGGCTCCGGCCGGGCCGCTACCGGGGCGCCTCCCCCACCGACTCCTGCACCTGGCAGATCGCCGGGGCCGACGGCGCGGTCCTGGCCTCGGGTTCCACCACCGCGGGGAAACCGGCCCGGATCACCGTCCCGGACACGGCCCGCGCCTTCACCTCCACCGGCTGTTACGCCTGGCTGCCCGAAGGAGGGGCCGGATGAGGAAGCTGCCGATCGCCGTGGCGATCCCGACCAGGAACGAGTCGCTCAACATCGCCGAGGCGGTCCGGTCGGTCCTCGACCACTTCGCGGCGGTCGTCGTCGTCGACTCGCACAGCACCGACGACACGGCGAAGATCGCCGCGGAGTGCGGCGCCGAGGTGATCACGTACACCTGGGACGGCGGCCATCCGCGCAAGAAGCAGTGGTGCCTCGACCACGTCCGCACCGACCTCGACTGGATCCTGCTGCTCGACGGCGACGAGCGGATCAGCCCCGGCCTGCTGGCCGAACTGCGCCGGGAGTTCGCCGATGACGGGGCAGCGAGACCGGCGGCGTACGACATCCCGCTGGGCTACTGGTTCTCCGGAAAGCGGCTGCGGCACGGCTACACCATCCGCAAGCGTTCACTGACCGACCGCACCCGCTGCCACTACCCGGAGGTGGGGGATCTCGACGCGCCGGGCATCGGCGAGGTGGAGGGCCACTACCAACCGGTCGCGGAGTCGGTCCGGGCTCTGCGGAACCCGATCGAGCACCAGGACCTCGACCCGGTCGCCGCCTGGTTCGAGCGGCACAACCGCTACTCCGACTGGGAGGCGTGGCTGGAGCACCACCCGGACGTCAAGGAGCAGGTGCGCAGGGTCAAGTCGCGTCAGGGGCAGCTGTTCCACAAGGCGCCGTTCAAGCCGCTGGTGTCCTTCGTGTACATGTACCTGTACCGGCGGGGGTTCCTGGACGGCCGGGCGGGCTTCGACTTCGCACTGGCGATGAGCTTCTACCGCTGGCAGATCGGGCTCAAATCCCGCCAAACAAAGGCGTCCTGACTCAGCGATTCCTCCGGCGGACCACGTCCTCGTAGGTCCGCCGGAGGGTACGGGTCACCGCCTCGATGGTGAAGTGCTCGTCGACCAGCTTCACGGCGGCCCGCCCGGCCCGTGCGCCGGCCTCCGGTTCGAGGAGCTCCAGGATCGCGCCCGCCACCTTGGAGGCGTTCTTGGCGTCCTCGCCGACCCGGCTGTCGATCACCCGGCCGGCCCCGGCCCGTGCCACGTCGGGCGCGAGGCCGCAGGTGCGGGTGATGACGACGGGCGTGCCCACCGACATCGCCTCGAGGACGGAGACTCCCAGCGGTTCCTCGATCGACGGCAGGACGTACACGTCGGCCCGCCGGTCCGCCGCCAGGACCTCGTCGTGATCCAGCGGGCCCACATGGTCCAGGGAGCCCGTCACCCCGAGTGCGCGGGCGAGTTCGAGCGTCGCGGGCAGTGCGCCGGTGTCGGGCCCGGCCAGCACGAACCGCGCGTCCGGATGCACCGCCAGGACCTCCGGCATGGCGGCGACGAAGTCCTGCGGCCGTTTGCGCTGCTGGATCCGGGCCAGGAAGAGGACCGTCGGTGGCCGGCCCGAGTCGCGGGCGGGCTTGTGCTCCTGCGACCGGACGCCGTTGACCAGCCGCACCGTGCGGGTCGGCGGAACGGGTGCGGCCACCGCGTTCACGTCGAGGCGTTCCGCCTCGGTGAGATGGAGCAACGCGTCCGCCCGGCGCAGCACCCTGCGCACCCCCAGCAGGTCGGTCAGCCGGGCGACCCGGTTCTCGGTCGGGTCGACCATGCCGTGCGTCTGGACGACCAGGGGGGTTCCGGACGCCAGCGCGAGCAGCGCGACGGGCAGGGTCACCAGGTCGCGCATCAGGTGCACGTGGACGAGGTCGGCACCCCGCATCAGGCCGCGGGCGGCGAGCAGCAGCGCGCCGGAGGTGATCCCGCTGACCTCGAACCTCGGCAGCACGTGGCGGGCCCGGAAGAGGTGGGCCGGCACCCCCTCGACCTCATGCGGCAGCGGGCCCGTGAAGCCGTCGCCCAGGGCCATGACGCGGGCGTCGTCGCCCCCGGCCCGCTGGGTCTTCGCGAGGTTGAGCGCCACCCTGGTCGGGCCGCCGAAGGCGTGGTCGGGGGTGTGCAGTGTGACGACGTGCAGGATCTTCACCAGGGTTCCCCCAACCTCGGTCGGCTGCGCACAGAATAGTCGCCCCGATCCTTCAACCGGGTTGATTCGTTAGAGTGTTCACGGTCGGTGGAACGGGGAGCCCATGACGTCCGCGCACGAGACGGAGCCGTCCGCACCCGTGCCGGAACACGGTCCGGAAAGCCGGGTCCGGCCGACGGCGAAGCCTATGTCGTGGGCGATGCTGTCGCGCGCGCTCGCCGTCCCCCTCGTGCTCGCGCTGGTGTGCTTCCTGCCGGCGGTGATCGCCGGGCAGCCGGGCAGCGGTGTCCGTGACACCGCGTACTGGTTGCAGCTCGTGCTGACGTGCTACGCGGGTGCCCGGCTCGGCACCATGATCCTGTCCACCCGGCGGCGGCTGCTGCAGGGCGTCTTCTGGATGTTCGTGTACATCGCGATGGGGGTGGCGCCGTTCGCGCAGGCGGTGATCGGGCAGACCCCCACCCCGCTGGTCGGCCCGCGTTCCGATCTGGTGACGGCCGTCGCCCTGGTCCTGGTCGGCTGCATCGCTTTCGATCTCGGGGCGCTGCTGGCGTCGAGGCGTCCGCTGCGCGAGCGGTTCGCGGCGCGTCCCGAGCGGGATCCGTCCTCCGCTCAACGGGCGCGGCTCAGGCTGCTGGTGCTGCTGGCGTTCGCGGCGAGCGGCTACTACGTCGTGCGGCTCGGCGGGCCCGCGATCTTCTTCAGCAGCCGCCAGGAGATCAGCGCGTCGGTGGCGTTCAGCGGGGTCGGGTCGGACGGCTCCCACGTGGGTCCGGCGCTCCTCAAGGGCTTCGGGACGGTGCCCGCCCTGCTCGCGCTGCTCCTCTACTCCCGTCGGCTGGTGACGTCGCGCCGGGCCCGGCGCACTCCGTCGACGGTGCTGGTGTGGGGTGCGCTGGCGGTGCTCAACGCGGTCGTCAACAACCCGGTGTCCAACGCTCGTTACTGGTTCCTGACGGTCCTGGTGTCGTTGTTGTTCACCGTGTTCCCGAGCAGTTCGGCGATGCACCGGTCGGTGCTGGCGCTGGGGGTGGCCGGGGCGCTGGTGCTGTTCCCGTACGCGGACCGCTTCCGCTACGAGAGCGCGGGGTACCGGCCGATCGAGTCGTCGTCGGTGTTCGAGCCGCTGGCCACGAAGGACTACGACCAGACGGTGATGGTGGCCAACACCGTCACCTGGGTCGGCTCCCGAGGCCACACCTACGGCCACCAACTGGCGGGCTCCGCCCTGTTCTTCGTGCCCCGGTCGGTGTGGAGCGGCAAGCCGGAGGACACGGGGGTGCGGGTCGGCCAGTGGATGGGGATGAGCATGACCAACCTGTCGGCGCCGCTGTGGGCCGAGCTCTGGGTGGATTTCGGGGTGATAGGCATGGCCGGGGGGTTCGCGTTGATCGGGTACGCCGCCGCGCGCACCGACCGGCGCTACGCGCGTGCGGTTTCCGGGGCCGGGCCCGGCGGGGCGGCGGCCGTCGTCGTGCCGCTGGTCGCAGGGTACGCCTTCATCCTGTTGCGCGGCCCGCTGCTGCAGGCCATGGGGAAGCCGGCGATCGCGGTGCTCTGCCTGCTGCTGGTCGCCGGTGTCAGGGGCCGGGCCGCGCGTCGCCCGCGCTGAGGGGGCCGGGTGACGCGACGGCGCGGCGACGCAGCCGTGCCACCCTGGTCCAGGTGGCAGCCGCCTTGCAGACGGACCCCAGGCACAGGCCCCAGGCCGCGCCCGGAATCCCGCCGAGTGCGTAGCCGCCGGTGAGGAACACGACGGTGACGAGCGAGAACACCACCTGGACGGGGAGGGTGGTGCGGGGGTCGAGCGTGCGCAGCGCCAGCAGCCCGCAGGTGCCGACGGCCATCGCCGCGTACTGGCTGCCGGTCGCCGGGAGCAGCGCCGCGGCGGCGGGCCAGGTGTCGCCGAGCAGCCTGCGGCCGGCTCCGTCCGGCAGCAGGGCCGACGCGGTGGCCCAGAGCACGGCGGTCCCGGCCAGCACGGCGGCGAGTACCGCCGTGGCGCGGACCCGGTGGCGGGCCGAGGGGAGCCGCCCGAGCAGCGGCGGGCCGAACCCGGTGGCCGAGCCGAACAGCACGTTCAGCGGCCCGAAGAGGGTGGTCGCGCCGCGCAGGGCCCCGACGACCAGCGGGTCGCCGACGGCGCCGAGGCCGAGCACGGACAGCTGACCGGTGGCGTTCCCCACCCCGAACTCCACCACGAAGCGCCGCCCGAGGTGGCCGCGTCGCAGCAGTTCTCCGGGCCGGGACGGGGTTCCGGCCGTGGTGCGGTGCAGCAGCACGGCCGAGAACAGCAGGGCGGGCAGTGCGGACAGGCCCCAGACGAGGACGAGCCGGGCGGCCGGGGTGCCGTGGGGCTGTGCGGCGAGCGCGCCGAGCGCGCAGACCAGTCTGAGGGTGTCGCCCGCCAGGGCGAGGTGGGGCAGGTGGAGGGTGGAGAAGGCGTAGCGCGCGGCGTCCTGTCCGAGCACCACCGGCAGGACGAGCCCCAGCACCGCCAGGGCGCGGGCGGTGGCCCCGGGCAGCGGCAGGCAGACGGCGGCGAGCGGGAGGCCCAGCGCGGCGGCGGCGAGCAGGGTGAAGGCGAGTGCCGACCGGCAGGCGCCGCGCACCTCGTCGCCTCCGCCGCGCCGCAGCACCAGCGGTTGCCCGGTGTGGGCGCCGGACACGCCCAGCAGCACCGTGAAGACGAGGTAGACCGCCGAGAACCGGGCGAATTCGGCGGCGGTGGAGAGCCGGGCGGCCACCACCAGCACCAGGATGTTGGTGAGTGCCGCCACGCCCTGGTCCGCGACCGAGCAGACGATCGCGGCGCGTGCCCTCATCCGCGTCCCGCGGTGGGGTCGAAGGCGCGCAGGCCCAGTGTGTCGGCCGGATCGCCGGCGTGCTCGGGGCCGTTGCGTCCGCCGCGGCCCGGTGCGGGGCCGGACCGTTCGGCCGGCGTGCGGCGCCGGGCGGCCTTCTCGCGGGCCCGGCGTTCGCGGCGGGTCCGGGCGGGGTGCAGCAGGGCGCCGAGGACGGTGCCGCCGGCCGCCTCGACGATCTCGCGGATCCGTTCCAGGTCGCTGCGGTGGACCTCCCGCGCGTCGCAGACCACCAGGACGCCCGGCACCCGGTCGATCAGGGCGACGGCGTCGGCGTACGAGAGCACCGGCGGGGCCGGTACGACGACGACGGCGCCCGGCCGGTCCGCCTCGTCGGTGATGCGGCCCACCGGTACGGAGGTCAGGGCGCGTGCCACGTTGTCCGTCCGCCGTCCCGCGATCAGGGTGAAGGCTCCCGACCCGGGCACGTCCACGTTCATCCGGCTGTCTGAGGGCCAGGGCAGCGGGCCTCGCGTCATGCGGCCGGGCCCGGGCCCCTGCACGGCCGGGCCGAGGTCCGCGGCCAGGGAAGGGGCGCGCAGATCGGCTTCGAGCAGGATGACGTCCCGTCCCATCTCGGCGAAGGCGGCGGCCAGGTTGGCCGCGGCGGCCACGGCCGCGCCGCCGTCCCCGCGCGGTGCCGTGACCAGGAGTTTGCGGCGCCGGGCGAACGAGGGGTCGTAGGCGAGCCGGAAGGCGACCGCCCGGTACTCCTCGGCGAGCCGGCTCCCGCCGCGGCCGACGGCGAGCAGGGTGCCCGACGGCGCCCGTTCCCTCGGGAGGGTGCCGAGCAGGGGGGCGCCGAGCGAGCGGACGAGTTCCCGGGTGGAGCGCACGGCCGGGTCGAAGACCAGCCGCACCCAGGACAGCAGCAGTCCCAGGGCGAGCCCGACGACACCGCCGAGTCCCAGCAGCAGGGGCAGCCCCGCGCCGCTGGGGCCGGTGGGCTCGGCCGGTTGCTTCGTCACATAGCCGGGGGTGGTGTCCAGGGCGCGCAACTCGGAGATCTTGCGGTTGAGTTCGGAGATGGTCACCAGGAGGCCGGCCCGGGCACCGGCCGCCTCACCGCTGCCCGCGGCCTGCCCCGCCAGTTGGTCGCGCTGTTCGGTGAGCGGGGCGAGCTGGGCGCGGTAGCCGTCGACCATGTTGGCGATGCTGTTCTCGGTGCGCTGCCGGCGGATCTCCAGGTAGGCGTCGGCGAGGGACTGGGCCCGTGCCCGCGCCTGGTCGGGGCTGCGGCCGGTGTAGGCGAAGCGGAGCACGAGGGTGTTCGGCGGGTTGGTGACCTGGAGGCCCTTCAGCAGCGGTCTCGCCTGGACCGGGTCGCCGCCCCGGGCGAGAGTCCTGGCGGCCAGTGTGCCGACGGTGTCGCTGACCGCGGTCTGCCGTTCGGAGCCGATGTTGATCCCCTTGTCGGCGGAGGCGCCCGCGGCGAAGGGGTCGGAGGTGGCGGAGCGCACGACCACCTCGCCGGTCGAGGTGTAGCTCTTCTCGCCGCTCAGGGCGAGCCAGCCGCCGCCGAGCAGCCCGGCGGCCACGCCCGTGGCGAGCAGCGTCCGGTAGCGCAGCAGCTGGCGGAACTGGTCCCGCAGCAGTTCCGGTTCGTCCTGGTCGTCCAGGGCGCGGATCGGGTGGGTCATCGGCGTGGTCTCCCTTGTGCGTCCGCGAGGGCCTCGGTGAGCAGGGCGTCGAAGCGGGCCAGGGCGGCCTCCCGGCCCAGGTGCCTGGCGACGTGGCGCGGTCCGTTGGCACCGAGGGCGGCGGCCCGCGCGGGTGCCTCGACGAGTTCGCGTACGGCCGACAGCAGCGCGGCGGGGTCCTCGGGGGCGACGAGGACGCCCGCCCCGGACCGCTGGACCTCCTGGGCGGTGCCTCCCCCTTCGGCGACCGAGGCGACGACCGGGCGGCCGGAGACGAAGTAGGAGGTGAGTTTGGACGGGACGCTCATGTCGAGCACGGACGCCCGCTGTGTCACGGCGAGGACGTCGGCGGCGGCGAGGACGTCGGTGAAGTCGCGGGCGTCGGCGGGCGGCAGGAAGTCGAGGTTGCGCAGGCCGGCCGCGCGCTCGCGCAGCGCCCCGCGCCTGCTCCCGTCACCCATGAGCACGACGCGGACGTCCGGGGCGAGGCGTGCCGCGTCCACGAGGACCTCCAGGCCCTGTTTGAGCCCCATGTTGCCGGAGTGCAGGATCACGGGGACGTCCTCGTCCCAGCCGAGCCGCGCCCGGGTGGCCCGCCGGTCGGCCGAGGGTACCGGTACGTGCGACCAGTTGGGCACGACGCGGATGCGGCCGGGGTCCACGCCGTACCCGGCGACGCGCGGGACGAAGCTCTCGTGGATGACCCCGACGAGGGCGGCGCGGCGCAGCACGTGGGATTCGGCCGCCGCGGCGACCGCCGCCGCCCGGCCGCCGCCCCTGATCCCGCTCTGCTCGGCGGCGGCCCCCATCAGGTCCTGCACCACCGGCAGGTACGGGACGCGGTGGCGATGGGCCAGCCGGGCCCCGAGGACACCGCCGGCGAGGCTGGGCATCTGGGAGACCACCGCGTCCGGCGGGCGCGGAACGGCCGGCGGCAGCAGGCCGTGGGCGAGCACCGATGCCTCGAACGCGCCCCTGCGTAATGCGGTCTGGCGGGACGGCACATAGTGTCTGCGCCGGTGGACGAGGACTCCGGCCCGCCGCTCGGTGACCCGCCACACACCGCGGTAGCCTTCCTCGGTCCGCCATGCCGGGTAGTGCGGCATCCCGGTCAGCACATGGGTCTCGGCCCCGGACGCGGCCCAGTGCTCTGCCAGTTGAGCGGCGTAGGGGCCGATCCCCGTCTCCTCCGGCGCGTAGTTCGTCGAGACGACCAGCAGTGTGCGGCCCTCCCACGCTGGATGACCGTCGGTTTCGGACATGGGTGTTCGCCTTCCCCCCGGATGTCTCCGTGCCCCGTGGAACACTCCCAAAAGCGAGCTTATCCGTTCACGGGATGAGCAACTGTTCTTCACAGTAAGGTCGTTGCTCCATCAACACCGATACCGGATTCCCGTGGCACCGGGCGGCACGCCCGAGCGACCACCACGGGAACGGAAGATCGTGTTCACCGTGGGGGGAGAGAACGGATGGTGTACAGGGTCGGCTACGCGCCGGGGGTCTACGACCTCTTCCACATAGGGCACCTCAACATCCTGCGGCACGCCCGCAACCGCTGCGACTACCTCGTCGCGGGGGTCGTCTCGGACGAGATGGCCGCACGCGCCAAGGGCCACGAGCCGGTGATCCCGCTGCGGGAGCGGCTGGAGATCGTGCGCAGCGTCCGCTATGTGGATGCCGCGTTCGTCGAGACCGTGCCCGACAAGGTCGAGACCTGGCGCCAGGTCAGGTTCGACGTCATCTTCAAGGGGGACGACTGGCGGGACACGGAGAAGGGCAAACGGCTGGAGCGCGACTTCGCCGAGGTCGGCGTCGACGTCGTCTACTTCCCGTACACCGTGCACACCTCCAGCACCCAGCTGCGCCGGGTGCTGGACACGCTGGTCAGTCCGGAGCCCGGAACGCTCTCAGCTCCCTGAACCACTTGACGAGGAACAGCGCCAGGAAGAGGGCGTGCACGGCACCGAGCGCCGCGTATCCGAGGCGGAACGCGGTCTGGTCGCCCAGCAACAGGAACACCAGGCAGAACACCCCGTAGTCGGCGGGCAGCAGCGCCACGGCCCGTACGCGGGAGATCCGGCCCGGGGCGCCGCCGCCCGCCTCGGACCGGCCCGCCGCCCGGCCCAGTTGTTCGCGCAGCAGCCCGGCGCAGAAGGTCAGCACGGCGGCGAACAGGAAGCCCGGAGGCAGGAGCAGCCATCCCTCGGACGGGAGGTCGAAGAACCGCCAGAACGAGATCAGCACCCCGGTGTGCACCAGGATCATCTTGGCGCAGTCCACGACGTGGTCCAGCCATTCGCCGTCCGGGCCGCCCCGTCCGGTCAGCCTGGCCAGCTGGCCGTCGGCCGAGTCGAGCGCGAAGCCGATCACGAGCCCCGCGTACACCATGGCCCCCAGTTCCCAGGACGGCCGGGAGAGCGCCACCGAGGCGATGGAGGCGAAGGTGAACAGTGCGCTGATCAGGGTTACTTGATTGGGTGTCAGCCCCATACGGAAGGCGCCCGCCGCGAACAGCCGGCCCAACGGCCGGTTCACGTGGCGCGAGTACAGCGACACCCCCTTGGCCGTCTTCTGCGCGCCGCGCAGCTCGCGCAGGACCGTACCCGTGCCTCCCATACGCCCCCCAGCGTGTCTCCGGCACCGGCGGAGGTCCGCGGTACCGCCATCCCGCCCGCATCATGGCACGCGGGGCACGGCGCGCGCGGGGAGTCGACGGCACCGGCCGGGAGATCCGCGTCCTGCGGCGAGCGACCGGTGCGGGCCCGTCGCCGAGCCGGAGCCCGCGTCCGGGGGACCCGGGCGACGGGCTCCCCCGGCGGGTCCTCCGGTGCTCAGGAGGACTCGGTGCGGCACTCCGGGTGGCCCCAGCCGTTCGGGGACTTCGCGATCATCTCCTGTGCCGCGTACGGCTTTCCGCAGTGGCAGCGGCCCGCGTACCTGGCCCGGATGGTGCCGCCGGAGCGCCCGGAGCGGGCCGTGCCGGACGCCTTCCGCGCCGGGGTGCGTCCGCTCCGTCCCTCGGTCGCCCGCGCGGGGGCGGGGGACGGGAACCCGGTGGCGCCGTGCGCCGTGCCGTCCGGCCGCTGGCTCGCCGCCGCCTCGCTCGCCGCCTGGTCGGCGAGGGCGTTCAGCGGGTCGCCGTCCACCCGGTGCGCGGCGACGTGGACGAACCTCACGGACCGGTCCTGGAGCAGTTCGTCGATGCGCATCACCAGCTCGCGGTTGGCCACCGGCTTCCCGGCCGATGTCTTCCATCCGTTGCGCTTCCACCCCGGGAGCCACTTCGTCACCGCGTTCATCGCGTATTGCGAGTCCATCCGCACCTCGATCGCGACGGCCGGTTCCGTCGACTCCAGCAGTTCGCGCAGCGCGGTGAGTTCGGCGACGTTGTTGGTGGCGGTGCCCAGCGGGCCCGCTTCCCAGCGCCGCGGCCGTCCTTGCGCATCGGCCACGACCCACGCCCAGGCGGCGGGTCCGGGATTGCCCTTCGATGCGCCGTCACACGCGGCGATGATGCTCTCGTTCATGTCCCCGATCATGCCAGCGCACGGCGCCCTCCCCTCCTCCCCCGGCGTACGGCGGCGCCTCTCGCCCGGTCCCGCGCGGCGAGGCCCGGCGCGATGCGCTCACGGCGAGGGCGCCTCGGGATCGCGCCGCCGCGGCACGCACCTGGCGGCGGCGCCTGGACGCACGGGGTGGGTGCGCGGCACCTGGTCCGCGCCCCGTAGGCTCTGCCCCATGAACGCCGGGGGGCCTGCGCGCCGTGTGATCGACGACCGTTTCGAGCTGGTGCACAGGCTCGGCAGCGGGGGCATGGGCATGGTGTGGCGGGCCCGCGACCTGGCGCTGCGCCGCGATGTGGCGCTCAAGGAGGTACGGCCCCCGGATCCGGCGCTCATGGAGAACGACCCGGGCGCGGCCCGGCTGCTGCGCGAGCGGGTGCTGCGCGAGGCGCGGGCGCTGGCCCGCCTCGATCACCCCGGTGTGGTCACGGTCCATCACATCGTCGACGGCGGCGACCACGCCTACCCGTGGATCGTGATGGAGCTGGTTCCGGGCATGTCGCTGGCGGAACGTCTCGCCGAGGGCCCGCTCGCCCCCGCGGAGGCCGCCCGGATCGGCCGCGGGGTGCTTTCGGCGCTGCGTGCCGCCCACGCCGCAGGCATCCACCACCGAGACGTCAAGCCCGCCAACGTACTGCTGCGCCCGGACGGCAGCCCGGTGCTCACGGACTTCGGCATCGCCGCGATCCGCGAGTCCACCAGTCTGACGACGACCGGCTCCGTGATCGGCTCGCCCGACTACATGGCACCCGAGCGGATCCGCGGTGAGGAGGGCGATCCCTCGTCGGACCTGTGGTCGCTGGCCATGATGCTGTACGTGGCCGTCGAGGGCCGGCATCCGCTGCGCAAGGCGAGCACGTTGGCCACGCTGGCCGCCGTGCTCGACGAGGAGATCCCGCCGCCCCGGCAGGCCGGAGCGCTGGCCCCGGTGCTGAGCACCGTGCTGACCCGGGACACAGCCGCACGGCCGGGCGCGGAGGAACTGGACCGGATGCTCGCGGCGGTCGCCGAGCCGGCGGACGAGCCGGTTGCCCCGGTGGACGAGCCGCTGGGCGGGCCCGCGGCCCCGCCCCGGAGCCCCGTACCGCCGCAGAGCCCCTCCGCGGCGGTACGTGACTCGGTACCGCCGCGTCACGCACCGAGCACACCGCAGGACGCCGTGCCGCCCGGTCATGGGCCGAACGGCCCGACGACCGTGCTCCCCGCACCCGCCGCCGCACCCGAGCCGCCGCGGCCCGCGCCGTTGGGCGAGCACGAGGTCCGCCGCCGGGTGCGCCGGGGCCGGGCCGCGGCGATCTCGGCGGCTCTCGCGGGAACCGCCCTGACCGGTGCCCTCGTGTGGGCGCTGCTGCCCACCCCTGGCACCGGCGCCACCTCGGACACCGGCGCCACCGCCGGCACGGCATCCGCCCCGGCCCGTCCCTCGGGCACCCCGTCCGCCGGCCCGGCGAAGAAGAAGGACGAGGCGAAGGGCGCGGCGGAGACGGACGAGGCGGGGAAGGGGAACCTGTTGACGCCGGACGGGGCCCGGTCCGTCATCGCCGCGCTCGAACGGGTCACGGGCAGCAGCCGGGTCACTTCCTTCACGCTGTACGAGGACCTCGCGCGGATCGAGGCCCCGGTGAAGACCGACGCGAACCTGTACGACGTCTACACGTACCGGGACGGCGAGGTGACCCGTGACCGGGCCGGCGGCACGCTCATGCCGAAGGACAAGGCGGTGGATCTGAAGAAGTTCGACTGGGACGCGCTCCCGGCGCTGATCCGCCGTGCGGACAAGGAACTGCACATCACCAAGCCCACCAATCACTACGTGGATGTCGACCCTGCCTCGCCGTTCGACGGCTACCAGCCGACCTTCAGCTTCTACGTCTCCGACGAGTACGGCGGCGCGTATCTGCGGGCCGACGTGCGCGGCACGGTGCTCGCGCGGTACCCGCGCGGCGGCTGACGGGCCCGGCCCACCGGCCGCGGCCCGCGCCCGCTCCGCGCGGCGGGCTCAGCCCAGCACGCGTACCAGGACCAGCAGGACGGCCGCGAAGACCACGCTCCCCACGAAGATCCGCAGACCGGCCGGTGCCCCGCCGACGTGCTGCTCCACCACGGCGGGCGGGGTGACGCCGTTCGCGCGGGCCAGCCACGCGCGCGGCGGGTTGTCGGGGATGACGACCCGCCAGGGCTGCTCGGGGTCGTACTCGACGACCCCTCTGGACCGGTGGAGCAGCCCCTGCACGTCGAGGGGGTGATGGACCTGGACCCGGTACACGGGCAGGCCGTCGGGCACCACGGTCAGGTCGAAGGCGAAGACGGATTCCAGCGAACGCCCGTCGAGCACGGGCCGACCGGTCTCCCTGTCCACCGCCTTCACTCCGTGGACCAGGGCGGGGGCGAAGGCCCGCGGGCCGCCGGGGCGCAGTCCGCGGGCCACGACGTCCGACTGCGCGGGCTCGCCCACCTTGCCGAACACCACCAGGGCCAGGGCGCTCGCGGGGAGACCGATCAGCAGGAGCCAGCGGGGGCCGAAGAGGGCACCGTGCACGAGCGCGGTGAACGCGAGCCCTGCGGCGACCACGGACAGCAGACCGAGCGCGGTGACGAACCTGCGGAGGGAGGACAGCGGTCGGTTCATACGAGCTTCAGGCCCTTTCGGCGGGAGACGGCGACCCTGGTGCGGGCGGGGTCGTCGGGGCGGTCGGCGTCGTACACGGCGCGGACCTCGCGTCGCAGGGCGATGCGTTCCACCACGACGGGGACCCGGTGGCGCACCCCGGTGGCGTCGTCGAACACCACCATGACCTCGCCGTACCCGCCGCCCGCCGACCGCCAGCCCTCCAGCACCGCGTCGGCGGTGTGGTAGCGGCGTGAGAGGCGGCGCAGTCCCGCCGTGCGGCGCAGGCTCACGGCGGCGCCCCACCAGGCGGCGAGGCAGCCCGCCCCGGCGACGGTCCAGAGGAAGGTCAGCCACGCGGAGACGGAGAACTCCGCGAACGGGAAGAAGAGGTGGAAGGAGGTGGTGGAGTCGTGGTCCACCTGGCCCTCCGCCAGCGCGTCGTACCAGCCCGCGATGGCGCCGACCGCGCTGAGCACGACCATCGCGCCGGGCGTGGCACGGTGCAGGAACCGGGCGGACATCAGGCCGAGGACGACGGCCGAGCCCAGCCCGACGATCGGGGCCGCCGATGCGAACTGGTTGCTGGCGCAGCCGCCGGTCCCGTCACAGGTCCATTCCACGCCCACCGCCTCGTGACTGGCGATGTACCAGACCATCCAGACCTGCCACGCCATCAACAGGCAGGCGACGGCCCGCATCACCTGCCCGTAGGCCCTCTGCCGCACTGTCCGCCCCTGGTCGTCGCCGGTCACGGGGCCACGAAAGGCCCCGCCGGACCTTACACGTGGCGTCCAGGGCCTGTCCGTGATCCACACCACCCGACGGGGCCTCACCAGGGCTCTCCCGGCCCCGGTGAGGCCCCGTCGCGCACCGTACTCACCGGATCCGGGGACGCGGGCCCGGCCGGGACCGTCGTGGTGCCTCGGCCGTCCTCGTCAGGGCCGCGGTCGGCCGGGCGGGCGGACCTCCCGCGCCGGGACCCGTAGGCCGTGGCTCCGGGCCGGCTCCGGCCCGTCGCGCGTTCCGGACACCGCGCCACCGAGGGCGGGCCCGGCCCGTGGCCGGCGGGCAGGGGTCAGAGGGCCGGGCCGGGGCCGCCCTCGGCTGCGCGGCGTCGACGGGACGCCGCGACGACGCCCACGCCGGTCAGGGCGGCCAGGCCCGCCAGTCCGCCGAGACCGGCCAGGACCAGGGTGCTGGTGCCCATCGAGGCCAGGGCCGAGGTGTCGGGGCTCTGCCCGCCCGCCGCCTGCCGGATGAGGTCGGCGACGGCGTCGGGGTGCGACATCGGCGTGCTGTGGGAGGCGTCGACCTCGACGGTGTGCGCGTTGGCACGCCGGGCCTCGAAACGGGCCAGTTCCGGGACCACGGCCCTGTCCCGGGTGGCGACGAGTGCCCAGGACGGGATGGTCTTCCAGGCGGCGGCGGTCGCCTTGTCCGTGAACGCGTCGCCGCTGAGGGGACGTTGGGCGGAGGCCAGCCGTGCCGCGGTGTCCTGTGGCAGGTCGGCCGCGAGGACGTCGCGGAACCTGTCGGGATGGATGTACAGGTCGGTGCCCTCCGTGCCGTCGGCCCTCTTGAACGACTTCGGTTTCAGGGCGGAGTTCAGCAGTCCGCCGGGGAACCTCGCCCCCAGCTCGCTCAGCGACTCCCCCTTGTCCGGCATGAACGCGGACAGGAACACCAGCGATTTCACCTGTGCGTTCCCCGCCGCGGCGGTGCTGATCACCGCTCCGCCGTAGGAGTGGCCGACCAGCACGATCGGGCCCTGGACACGCTTCAGCTCACCGGCCAGACGCGCCGAGTCCCCGGCGAGCCCGCGCAGCGGATTGGCCGGGGCCACGACCCGGTAGCCGTCGCCCCGCAGGCGTTCCGCCACGCCGTTCCAGCCCGAGGCGTCGGCGAACGCTCCGTGCACCAGCACCACGGTGGGTTTGTCGCCCGCCGGATCGGCGGCCGCGGCGGGTGCGGCAGGTGCGGCGAGGGCGGCCGTCGCCAGGGCCGCGGCGACGGTCCGCCCGGCCGTCCGTGTGCGCGAGGCGGGGAGGGGTGAGGCGGTCATTGCTGATCTCTCTTCGTCGGGGAGCGGTTGGTGAACCCAGCGTTCCCGGGGTTCGCCCGGATCGGCGCGACGCGGAAAGCGTCGGAGTGAAACCGGCCGACCGTCCGGGTGAGCGGCGGCGCGGCAAGGCCGGAGCGCCCCGGAACGCCTGCTCGGGCCCGCTGCCCCGCTCCCCTCTGATCCCGTCCGCTCCGCGTCACGCCCCGCCGCGGTCCGCACCGCCGCGCCCGGCTCCCGGGCTCCCGGGCCGTTCTCCCCCCGGTCGCCCCCTCCTCCCCCGCCGCCCCCTCCTCCCCGGCCGGCTCCGCCCTCAGCCCCGTCCCTCGGCCTCAGCCTCGTCCCTCCTGGCCCCAGTCCCGTCCGGTTGCCGCGCCCCCGCCCCGCAGTCTCCGGGACACGGCCCGCAACCAGGGGTGGCGCTCGTGCAGTTGGGCCGCCCGCCGGTCGAGTTCCCCGCCGAGTCGTTCGGTGCGCTTGTCGATGTCCAGCTCGTCCAGGATCCGGTCGACCTCGGCGAGCAAGGCCCCGTGCAACTGCCACTGCCGGGGGTGCTCCTGTACGTTTTCGAGGAGTTGGCCGGCCACCCGGTCCCTGGTGGCGCGGCTGACGGCGAGCGCCTCGGCCAGCCGGTCCTCCGCCGTCTCGGCGTTCTCCGCGAGCGGGGTGGTGATCAGCGCCGCGAACGCCTCGACGGCGGCGGCCATCTGCCCGAACAGTTCTCTGAGGGAGTCGGCCACGTCGGCAGGGAACAGCGCCTCCTGCGTTCGGGCCTTGGCCAGATCGGTCAGGGTGCGGGACAGCACCCTGAGCACCACGGCGCAGATCTCCAGAGTGTCCAGACCGGTGCGCAGAACGACCCGGTAGAGCAGCCCCTGCCGGACGCGGGGGTTGAGGGTGAGCCCTTCCTCGGCCTGCCGCAGCGAGGCGTCCACCTCGACGATGTCGTGGTCCAGCCTGCGGGCGGCGTGCAGGCGCTCGGCCGCGCTCGCCACGGAGAGCCGGCCGTGCACGTCCTCGCCGATCGCGCGGAGCATCGCCCCCATCGCCCCGGCCAGGCTCTCGATGGAGGCGCCCGCGCTCTGCACCCACACCGGCGGGGCGAAGAGCAGGTTGAACAGGAGCCCCACACCCGCGCCGATGAGCGTCTCCAGCACCCGGTCCAGTGCAGTGGACGCGACCTGTGCGACCCCCAGGACCAGCATGGCGCTGATCGCCACCTCGGGCACGAACTCGTCGACCCGCACGAACCGTCCGATGATCAGCGAGACGAAGATCGTCAGCCCGAGGCTCCACCAGCTGAGGCCGACCAGGGAGCTGAACGCGCTGGCGATGACCACGCCGACCACGACCGAGTTGACGCGCCTGATCCCGGTGGTGAGGGTGGCGTAGAGGGTCACCTGCACGACGAGGAGAGCGGTGAGCGGTGCCGTGAGGGGCGCCGGGTGCGGGAGGGTCCACACCGCCACGGCGTAGGCGATGACGGCCGCCGCCGTGGAACGCAGGGTCTGCGCCCCGACGGGTTCGATGGTGCGCCGGACGAGCTTGATCACAGGCTCGGATACTGCTGGCATCTCCTTCCCATGCCCGCTGGTACGCCGTCGCACCGCCCCCGCGCCGCGATCCCCACCGTACGGACGTGCCGGGCGCCGGCGCGGTCCGGCACCCGGGCACGCCGGTGGTTCGGCCCCAGGGTGCGAGGGCGTCGATCGGCTCCGCGCAGGGGGTGCGGCCCGTGTCCCGTCGGCGAGTTGTCCGGCCCGGGGCCGGTACGACGGTTCCTTGAGCACGTGTTCCACGGCGGACCCGATGCGGGAGACGTCAGCCCGCGAACCCCACGTGCACGTGGTCGTGGTGGGTGGCGTCGGTGAAGAACTGGTTCGGCGTCGCGCCCCCGGACAACCGCACCGGCCCGCCCACGTTGTACGAGCCGGCCGCGGCGGCGTCCCGCATGAACGACTCGATCAGCCGCCGCGGGGTCGCCCGGTCCACGACCCGGTGCCCGTCGATCCGCCACACGTCGAAGGCGCGGCCCGGCGGGTGGTCGCTGCGCCGGTCGGTGCCGAACACGTACAGCGGATGCCCGGAGCTGAAGACGGTGACATCGATCCGGTAGGTACCGGCCAGGTCCCGCAGGGCCCTCAGTGCGGCCGGGCGGATGTGCCCGCTGCGGACATCCGCGTCCGCCGCCGGAGGCAGCCCGATCCGCGCGTGGTCGAGCACCCGCCGCGCCTCCGCGGGAAGCACGGGCGCGGCGGCGCGAAGGGCCCCCGGGCGCAGCTCGGTGACCTCCCAGCGCGGACGCGCCCGGCTCAGCCGTACGTCGACGGTCGTGCCGCCCGCACGCCCCGGGGTCCACTGCCGGTACGCCACCATCACGCTGGCCCTGTCCGCCAGGATCCCGCCGTACTGCGCGTCGATCACCTGGAGCGCGGCCTCGTCCGCCTCGGGCCGCACCGCGCCCGCCCGGTCCACCAGCGACGGCTCCGCCCCCAGCGCGGCCACCCGCCGCTTCGCCGCCGCCGCGCCGCCCTGCCCGGCGGGCCACGCCCCGATCGCCTCCACCACCTGCACGGCCCGCAGCTTCACGTCGGGGTCCACATCGTCGCGGTCGGGGCGCCAGGCGATCGTCGCGGGGAGGGTGGCATGCGGTGACGGGGACCGGGCCGGAACCGGCGCCGTCCGGGACGTGTCCGTGCAGCCGGTGGCGGCTCCCGTGAGCAGTCCGCCGGTCGACAGCAGCAGGGCGCGGCGCCCGAGAGGTCCTGGCATGCGATGCCCCGTTCCCGTTCCGGGTCCGGCCGCGAGGCGGACGACCCGTACAGATTTCGATGGTCAGGCATGAATGGCTTCATCATCTTCCATTCCCCGGGGCCTGGCTGCCAGCATCGGCGCACCGCCACCCCGTTGAGGGAGAAATCAGATGAAACGTCCCCGTTCTCTGCGCTGTCTCGCAGCCCTGGCCCTGGTCGCCCTCGCGGCCACCGCCTGCGGTCGTTCCGGCCAGGGCGACGCCCCGTCCGGCAGTTCCTCCCGAGCCGCCGACGGCCGGTCGGCGGCCGAGCTGCTCCCCGAGCCGTACCGGACGAAGGGGGTGCTGAGGGTGGCCACCGCGGTGGGGTACCCGCCGATGGAGATGTACGAGCCGGGAACCACCCGGCTCACCGGCGTCGACCCCGATCTGGCCAAGGCCGTCGCCGGCCGGCTGAAGCTGAGGCTGGAACTCACCAACGCCGCGTTCGACGGATTGATCCCCGGTCTGGAGTCCGGCCGCTTCGACCTGGTCATGTCGTCCATGACGGACAGTGCCCAGCGGCGGCAGGCGGTCGACTTCGTCGACTACTTCCGGACCGGCGGCGTCGTCATGACGAAGAAGGGGAACCCGGAGGGCATCACCTCCCTCGCGGACCTGTGCGGAAAGAGCGTCGTCCTCGCCAAGGGCAGCTCCAACCTCCGCATCGGCGAGGAGCAGAACGCCGCGTGCGGGGAGAAGATGCGGATCTCGCAGAGCGAGGACGCGCCGACGGGTCTGCTGCAACTGGACAGCGGGCGTGCCGTCGCCACCATCGTCGACTACCCCGTCGCCAGGATGTTCAACGAGAAGAAGAGCGGCGCCTACGAGGTGCTGCCGACGCAGTACGGCACCGCTCCGTGGGGCATCGCGGTCTCGAAGAGCCAGGCCGGACTGCGCGACGCGGTGCACAAGGCCCTCCAGGAACTGATCGACAACGGCGAGTACCGCAAGATCCTCGACACCTGGGACGTCGGCGACAGCGCCGTCACCGAGGCGACGGTCAACGACGGGCAGTGAGAACGGACATGACGTACCAGAAAGCGTCCGCCACCGCGCCCGTGGACGACCCGGTGGCGCCCGACGACGACCTCGCCCTCCGGGTGAGCCGCCGCCCCCGGCCGGGGCGCTGGCTGGCGGTGCTGGCCGCCACGCTGTTCGCGGTGTGGATCGCGTACACCGTCATCGTCAATCCCCATCTGCACTGGGACATCGTCGCCGAGTACCAGTTCGACGGGGTGATCCTCCAGGGTCTGTGGGTGACGATCCAGCTGACCCTCGTCTCGATGACCCTCGGCGTCGTCATCGGCGTCGTCGTCGCCGTGATGCAGCTCTCCGACAGCCCGGTCCTGCGCTTCACGGCCGGCGCGTACACCTGGTTCTTCCGGGGCACCCCGCTGCTGGTCCAGCTCATCTTCTGGTTCAACCTGGCCCTGCTGTTCCCGGTGATCAGCATCGGTGTCCCCTTCGACGGTCCGAAGCTGATCAGCTGGCAGTCGAACCAGGTCATCACCGGCTTCGTGGCGGCTCTGCTCGGACTCTCCATCAACGAGGGCGCCTACATGGCCGAGATCGTACGGGCGGGCATCGGGAGCGTGGATCCCGGCCAGCGCGAGGCCGGGGCCTCCCTCGGCATGTCGAACCGCCAGATCCTGTTCCGGGTCGTCCTCCCGCAGGCGATGCGGGTCATCGTCCCGCCGTTCGGCAACCAGTTCATCTCCATGCTCAAGACGACCTCGCTGGTGTCGGTCATCGCCGGCTCCGATCTGATGACCGTGTCCCAGCACCTCTATCTCGCCAACTTCGAGGTGGTGGCCCTGCTGCTGGTGGCGTCCTTCTGGTACCTGGCCCTCACGACGATCGCCAGCATCGGACAGCACGCGGTCGAACGCCGCTACAGCCCGGGGGCCGCCCCGCCGTTGCGGCGCCGCATCCTGGCCGATCTCCGGCCCGGACGCACCGCCAGGAAGGGAGCGACGGCATGAACGACGTGATCCTCAAGGCCCGCGGGATCCGCAAGCGGTTCGGCGAGACCGAGGTGCTGAAGGGCATCGATCTCGACGTCAGCAGCGGTGAGGTGCTGTGCGTGATCGGCCCCTCCGGGTCCGGCAAGTCGACGTTGCTGCGCTGCTTCAACCATCTCGAACGGATCGACGCGGGACGGGTGTGGATGAACGGCGAGCTGATCGGCTACGAACAGCACGGGCCGTCCGGCCGGGTCCTGCGCGAACGGCGCCCGCGCGACGTACGGCGTCAGCGCGAGCGGATCGGCATGGTGTTCCAGCGGTTCCACCTGTTCCCGCACCGCACGGCGGTGCAGAACGTGATGGAGGGGCCGGTCGCCGTGCAGGGCCGTTCCCGCGCGCAGGCCGCGAAGCGTGCCCTGGAACTGCTGGCCGAGGTCGGTCTCGCGGACCGGGCGGACCACTACCCGGCGCAGTTGTCGGGCGGCCAGCAGCAGCGCGTGGCGATCGCCCGCGCGCTGGCCATGGAACCCGGCCTGATGCTCTTCGACGAGCCGACCTCCGCCCTCGATCCCGAACTCGTCGGCGAGGTCCTGGGCGTCATGCGCGATCTGGCGCGCCGGGGCATGACGATGGTCGTGGTCACGCACGAGATGGGCTTCGCCCGCGAGGTCGCCGACCGGGTCGTGTTCATGGACCGGGGCGCCGTCGTCGAGTCCGGGAGCCCGGATCTGCTGTTCA
Organism: Streptomyces sp. NPDC052042; assembly: GCF_044548345.1. Lineage (NCBI taxonomy): Bacteria > Bacillati > Actinomycetota > Actinomycetes > Kitasatosporales > Streptomycetaceae > Streptomyces > Streptomyces sp. NPDC052042. Next base: position 359,838 of record NZ_JBIUBU010000004.1, read on the forward strand.
CCTCCCCGCGCCACGCGCGCACGCGGGCCTTCCTGTCGACGGTGCTGTGATGGGCCGCCCCCTGGACCTGCTGCTGCGCGGCGGGCTGCTCGTCGACGGCACCGGCGCACCCGCCCGGGAGGCGGACGTCGCGGTGGCGGACGGGCGGATCACCGTGCTCCCGGCGGGCGCGGCGGCCGCGGCGGCCGAGGTCCTGGACGTGTCCGGCCAGGCCGTCGCCCCCGGCTTCATCGACGTGCACACCCATTCCGACGCCCTGGCCGCGCCCCTCGGCGACGGCGCGCCAGAACCGGCCGGGGAACTGCGCCTGGCCCCGCTGCTGCAGGGCGTCACCACGGAGATCTGCGGCAACTGCGGGACCAGCCTGTTCCCGTCGTTGCCGGAGCGGCTGCCCGCACTGGCCGAACACCTCCGGGTGACCTTCGGACTCGGTCCGGTCCGGCCCGCGGTGGACTTCGACGCGTTCGCCGACAGTCAGGACCCGGCGCTGCGGCACAACCACATCGCCTCGCTCGTGGGGCACGGAACGCTGCGCGCCGGGGTGATGGGGTTCGAGGACCGTCCGCCCCGGCCCGACGAACTGGACGCCATGTGCGCACTGCTCGACCGGGCGCTGGGCCAGGGCGCGGCGGGCCTGTCCACCGGACTGATCTACCCGCCCGGCACCTATGCGGCCACCGAGGAGATCGTCGCCCTGGCCCGGGTCGCCGCCCGCCGCGGCAAGCCCTATGTCACCCATCTGCGCGACGAGATGTCGCAGGTGGAGTCGGCGCTGGAGGAAGCACTGGAGATCGCGGCGCGTTCCGGCGCGGCACTCCAGGTCTCCCACCACAAGACCGCCGGCCGGTACGCCTGGGGCGCCACACTGCGCACCCTGCCCCGGCTGGAGAAGGCCCGCGCCGAGGGCGTGGACGTGCTCTGCGACGTGTACCCGTACACCGCGGGCAGCACCGTGCTGCACGCGATGCTGCCGCCGTGGGCGAGCGAGGGCGGCGTCGGCGCGCTGCTGGAACGGCTGCGCCGGACCGAGGTCCGCGACCGGATCCGGGCGGACATCGCCACGGGCGTGGCGGGGTGGGAGAACACCGTGGGCAACGGCGGCTGGGACCTCATCGCGGTGGCCGCCGCCCGGTCCCGTCCGGACATCGAGGGCCGCCGTGTCGCCGACCTCGCCACCGAGCACGGTGCCGACCCGGTCGACTACGTATGCGACCTGCTGCTGGCCGAGCGGGGCGAGGTGACCATCATCAGCCACTCCATGCGCGAGGACGACGTCCGGCGGGTGCTGGCCGGCCCGCTGTCGATGATCGGTTCGGACGGTGTCCCCAAACCCGGCCGCCCGCACCCGCGTTGGGCGGGCAGCTTCGCCCGCGTGCTCGGTCACTACGCCCGCGATCAGCGCTTGCTGCCGCTGGAGCGGGCGGTGCACAAGATGTCGGGGCTGCCTGCCCGCCGGTTCGGGCTCACCGGGCGCGGTGTGGTCCGCGACGGCGCCGTGGCGGACCTGGTGGTGTTCGATCCGGGGACGGTGCGCGACCGTGCCACGTTCGAGCGTCCGCTGCTGGCACCCGAGGGCATCGGTACCGTGGTGGTGGCGGGGCGGGTCGCGGTCAGGGACGGCCGTCCGACCGCCGCACGGGCGGGGGAAGTGGTGAGGGTCCGATGACACTGGCCCAGGTGGCCGCGGCGGCACGGCGGTCCGCCGCGCTGCCGCTCACCCTGGCGGTCGCCGCCGTCGACATCGACGGCGGCGGCGCGGTGGGCGTCGACGACGAGGCGGTGCTGCCCGTTGCGTCCGCCTCCAAGCTGCTGCTGCTCGCCGAGGTGTCCCGTCGGCTGGACGGCGGAGAGCTGCCGGCCGGCCGGATCGTCGAGATCCTCGACGAGGACCGTGCGGACGGCACCGGGCTGCTGCGCCGGATGGGCCGGGACGGCTGGAGTGTCGAGGACCTGGCCTGGCTGACCGCCTCGGTCAGCGACAACACCGCGACCAACGCACTGCTGCGCATGGTGGGACGGGAGTCCACGGCCCGGTTGGCTCAGCGGCTCGGGCTGGACCGCCTCACGCTCCACGACAAGGTCCGCGACGTCCGGGGCCCGGACGCGCCTCCCGTCTTCGCCACCGGTACCGCGCGGGACCTGGCGCGGCTGGTGACGCACGCAGCGCGCGGCACGATGGTCTCTCCCGGGGCCTCCGCCCGGCTGCTGGGATGGATGCGCGCCAACACCGACCACGGGCTGGTCCCGGCGCTGGTGGACCACGACCCGTACGCGTCCGGCTTCCCGGATCCGCTGCCGGGCGGGTTGCTGGTGGCAAACAAGACCGGCACCGACACCGGGGTCCGCGCCGACGCCGGGGTCATCGTGGGAGCGCGGCGGATCGCGTACGCGGTGGTAGCGCACTGGGACACGGATCTCGGGCCGGGCGCCGAGCGGGCGGCGGTGCACGCCGTGCGGGACGTCGGCCGCACCCTCGCCGCCTGCGCCGGCCGCTCCGCCCCTTGACGAGGCGGGGGCGGGGCCGCGTCAGGACCACTGCATCTCCAGCAGCGACCTGATCTCCTCGGCCGCCGACCGCAGTTCCGCGAGGAAGATCCGCAGCAGCGGGTTGCGGTTGGTGGGCCGGGTCGCGACCCCGATCCGCCGGTACAGCCGGGGATGGTCCAGCCGGCAGACGTGGACGCCCGTGCTGTCCCCGAGTCCGAGGGCCGGGACGAGCGCGATGCCCATCCCGGCCCGGGTCAGATTGACCGTGACCTGGTAGTGGTCGGTGCGGCAGCGGATCCGGGGGCGGAATCCCTCGGTCGCGCACGCGCGTTCCAGCACCGGTTCGCCGGTGCGGCCGCCGTGCGTACCGATCCAGCTCTCCCCTTCCAGGGCGGCGAGCCGGACCGCGGTGCGCCGGCCGAAGCGGTGTCCCAGCGGGAGGACCACCAGTTGGGGTTCGTCGAAGAACATCTCGACGTCGACGCCCGCGTGCCGGCACCAGGGGTCCAGCGGGTGTTCGAAGACGACCGCCGCGTCGAGCCGGCCGGCCTCCAGATCGGGCACCGTCTCGTGCGGCTGTCCGAGGATCAGCTCCAGCTCGACCTGTGGCCGCGCGGCCGCGAAGGCGGACAGGGCCCGCGGCAGCAGCTCCAGGCCCGAGGAGGCGAAGAACCCGACGCGCAGTACGCCGGCCTCACCCTCCGCGTGCGCGCGCAGGTCGTCCTGTGCGACGGCCATCAGGTCGGCCACGGCCTGCGCGTGCTCGGCCAGTCGCGCTCCGGCCGCGGTCAGCCGCAGGCTCTGCGGCTGACGTTCCACCAAGGCGGTCCCGACCTCCTGTTCCAGCCGAGCGAGTTGGTGCGAGACCGCGGACGGGCTCAGGTGCAGTGCCCGGCCCGCGGCCACGATGGTGCCCGTGCGGGCTATCTCCAGCAGGACGAGTAGTCGGGCACTGTTCAGCATCGGGTCAGACTAGGCCGTTCCGGCGCGAACCGCTCCAGGGGCCGCGCGGGTTCGTCGGCGTCCAGGCGCAGCAGGTCCTCCTCGGTCTCGCGGCGCACCACGGTGCGGACACCGCCGTCGCGGACGAAGACGACCGCCGGGCGCGGCAGCTTGTTGTAGTTGGACGCCATGGCGTATCCGTAGGCGCCGGTGACCGGTGTGGCCAGGACGTCCCCGACGGCGGTCCCGGCGGGCAGGGCGGCGTCGTCGACGAGCACGTCGCCGCTCTCGCAGTGCTTGCCGACCAGCCGCGCGCGCAACGGCCGCGGCGCGCGCGGACTGCGGGGCAGGAACACCTCGTAGCGGCTGCCGTACAGGGCGGGGCGGGGGTTGTCGCTCATCCCTCCGTCGACGCCGACGTAGGTCCGCACGCCCTCGATCCGTTTGATCGTCCCGACCCGGTACAGGGTCAGTCCGGCTCGGGCCGCTATGGACCGCCCGGGCTCCACCGCGACCTCGCCGTGCCAGCCGGCCTCCCGGACGGCGCACCGCACCCGGGCGGCCCAGTCGGCGAACGACGGGGCGGTCTGCCCGGCCTCGTAAGCGACGCCGAGGCCACCGCCGACGGTGAGCCGGTGCACGCGGACCCGCGCCGCGAACCGTGCCACGGCGGCGGCGCCGGCCGCGAGTTCGGCGGCGTCCAGCACCTGGGAGCCCACGTGCGCGTGGATGCCCTCAAGGACCATCGCCGGGGACCCGGTGGCCCGTCGTACGGCGTGCTCGGCGGCCCCGTCCGCCAGGCCGAAGCCGAACTTCGAGTCGTGGCCGCCGGTCCTGATCGCCTCGTGCGCGCCGGCGGCGACGCCCGGAGCCACCCGCAACTGGATGTGTGCGGGCGGCAGTCGTTCCTCGGCGTGCAGCCGTTCGATGCGGTCCATCTCATCGAGGCTGTCGACCACGACGTGCCGCACCCCGGCCGACATGGCCGTGCGCAGTTCCGCCTCGTCCTTGTTGCTGCCGTGCAGCACGATCCGGTCGGCCGGTACGCCCGCGTGCAGGGCCACCCGCAGTTCGCCGCCGGAGGCGACGTCGAGCAGCATCCCCTCCTCGTGGGCGAGACGGGCCATGGCCGTGCACAGGAACGCCTTGGAGGCGTAGGCGACGTTGTCCGCGCCGAAGGCGGCGACCGCCTCCCGGCAGCGCAGGCGCAGGTGCTCCTCGTCGTAGACGAACAGCGGGGTTCCGAAGCGCTCCGCGAGGTCGACGAGCGGGACGCCTCCGACGGCGAGTCCGCCGGGGCGGTCCTCGGCCGTGAGGGGCAGCAGACCCGTTTCGATGGCTGACGTCATGATTCCTCCCCTGTGGGCCGGTTCCCGGTCATCCTGCGGCCTGCGCGAGGGGACACAAAAGCGCATTCTTCCGTGGCTGAGCCTCATGTTCTTCGATGCCGTGGCCGGTGACGGGCCCGCGCCCCGGTCCCGCGCGGGTGCGCGAGGCGGCGGGGCACCGCCGACGCGTGGCCACGGACCTCGGCGGCGGGCGCGGCGTGGACGTGCGCCGTGCGCCGGGGCACGCCGCGGCCGGGGGTTCAGGCGACCAGGGGCCGGTCGAGGGGGGTCACGGGGGCCGGCAGGACCGTGGAGCCGTTCAGGTAGCGGTCCGCCGCCGCCGCGGCGGACCGCCCCTCGGCGATGGCCCAGACGACGAGGGACTGGCCGCGCCCCGCGTCTCCCGCGATGAACACGCCGCCCGGCTCCGTGCGCCCCGCCCGCCCCTCGTCCGGCCCGTCCCGTCCGGGTGCCCCGGTCTGCGCGGACGGGCCGGGGCCGGCCGGTGCGGTCGTCACGGCCTCGAAGGCGCCGGTCCGGGCGTAGTTCCCCCGGTCGTCCAGGGTGAGTCCGATCTGCCGCTCCAGCTTGCCGCCCCGCTCCGGGCCGTGGAAGCCGAGGGCGATCAGCACCAGGTCGGCGGGGATCACGTGTTCCGTCCCCGGGCGCGGCGTCCTGTGCCCGGGCGCCGCCTCCGCCAGGCGCAGCGCGCACACGTGACCGGAGCCGTCGTCGTCGAATCCCAGGGTCACCGCGCGGAAGCGCCTCGGGTCCGTGCCCTCCCGGTCCCTGGCCTCTTCGTGGGCGTGGGACACACGGTAGACCCTGGGGCGCACGGGCCAGGGCTCGGCCTCCCCGCGTACGGGGCCGGGTTCGGGATTGATGTCGAGCTGCACCACGGACGCGGCCCCCTGGCGCAGGACCGTGCCCAGGCAGTCCACTCCGGTGTCGCCGCCCCCGACGATCACGACGTGCCTGCCCTCAGCGGTGAGGACCGGGACGCCGCGATCACCCTCGGCGATCCGGTTGGCCACGGTCAGGTAGTCCATGGCCTGGTGGATACCGGACAGGTCACGGCCCGGCACCGGAAGTTCCCTGCGCTCCGTGGCCCCGACGGCGATGACGACGGCGTCGCTGTGCTCCGCGAGTCCGCGGGCGTCGAGGTCGTCACCGACGCGCACCCCCGTGCGGAACTCCGTGCCCTCCGCCCGCATCTGCTCGATCCGGCGGTCCAGGAGCCACTTCTCCAGCTTGAACGCGGGGATGCCGTAGCGCAGGAGTCCGCCGACGCGGTCGGCGCGTTCGTAGACGGTCACGGTGTGGCCGACGCGGGTGAGCTGCTGCGCCGCCGCGAGTCCCGCCGGTCCGGAACCGATGACGGCGACGGACTTGCCGCTGAGCCGCTCGGGCGGCCGGGGCGCCGTGTATCCGCGCGCCCAGCTCTCGTCGGCGATGGTCTGCTCGACGTTCTTGATCGTCACGGGGTCGGCGTTGATGGACAGCACACAGGCGTCCTCGCACGGTGCCGGGCAGAGCCGCCCGGTGAACTCCGGGAAGTTGTTCGTCGCGTGCAGCCGCTCGGCCGCCGCCCACCAGTCGCCCTTCCGCGCGTACGCGTTCCACTCGGGGATGAGGTTGGCCAAGGGGCAGCCGCTGTGGCAGAAGGGAATGCCGCAGTCCATGCAGCGCCCGGCCTGTTCGGAGACGAGCGGCAGCAGCGCCCGCCCCGCGTGGACCTCGTTCCAGTCGTCCAGCCGTTCCTGCACGGGCCGGGCCGGAACGGGCCGTCGGCCGGTTCTGAGAAAACCGTGGGGATCGGTCATGCATCCGCCTCCGTCGCCCACTCGCGGTGCACAGGCGTTACGGCCAGCCTACGCCCGCCCACCCCCGCGGCCATCCGCGCGGGGGAACCGCGGACGGGGTCCTTTCGGGGCACCGGCCTCCTGGCGCTCGCGTCCGTCCCGGCGGTGTGCCGGTGGCCGCGGCGGCCCCGGTCAGGCCACGGAGCCGGTTCCTCCGGCACCGTCCCGGACTTCCCCGGCGCGGGCGGTCTCGGCGAACCGGTGCGGCTCGGAGGCGACGGGCTGGCGGTGTAGCGCGATGACGGCGGCGTCGTCGCCCAGTCGTCCTCCGGCGTGGGCGAGGAGGTCGCGCCGCAGATGGTGCAGGAGTCCCTCCGGGGAACTCTCGGTCCACCGGGCCGCCCGCTCCGCGAACGGGTAGAACCGTCCGTCCCGGTCGCGTGCCTCGACGACGCCGTCGGTGTACAGGAGCAGGGTCTCGCCCTCCTCGAAGGCGAACGAGTCGAGGACGTAGGAGGACGGCCCGAGACTGCCGACTCCCAGGGGCGGCGAGGGGTGCAGGCGGGGCACGGTGACGGAGTGCCCCGGGCCGAGCAGCAGGGGCGGAGGGTGTCCGCAGCTCGTCATCCGGCTGATGCCGCCCTCGTCGGGGATCTCCAGCAACAGGGCGGTGACGAAGGGTTCGCCGACCTCGCCCTCCCGCTCGAAGTCGGCCTCGTACCGGCTGACGCTCTGTTCGAGGGCCGCGGCGAGCTCGGGCAGGCCGGTGTGCCGGTGGGCGGCCTCCCGGAAGGCGCCGAGCAGTACGGCGGCCTCGCCGATCGAGGCCAGTCCCTTGCCCCGCACGTCGCCGATCAGCAACCGGGTGCCGCCGTCGACACGGGTGACCGCGTACAGGTCCCCGCCGATCAGGGCTTCGTCCTCGGCGGGGAGGTAGAGGGAGGCCACCCGTAGCGGGCCGATCCGGTCCGGGAGCGGCCACAGCAGCACATGCTGCGCGGCCTCCGCCACCGAGCGCACCTGGGCGAGTTGCCGGCCGCTGCGTTCGCGCAGCAGGCAGTAGAACACGATGAGCACGGAGAGCACCGCGAGGGCGGTGATCTGCACCAGCGAGTTCCGGGTGGTCAGCCTGCCGAGGTGCTGGACGATGAACACCTGGGCTGACACCGCCAGCAACCCGACCATTCCGGTCAGCACCGGCCCCTCGAAGGACGCGCAGAGCGCGGGCGCGATGACCAGCAGCGGTCCGAGCTGTATGTCCCGCCCCGTCAGGATGTCCGTGACGGTGATCACGCCGATGAGGACCAGGGGCAGCGCCAGCAGCCCGTGGCCCGGCCGCCACGACTTGCCAAGGGCCGTAAAGCGTTCGCCGATCCTCACGTCTTCCACAGTGCACCGCTCCCGGCCGCCTGACGACTCGGCCGGGAGCGGCGCGGACCGCGCACCGGCCGTGGCTCAGGGACGGGCTGTCGCCCGCTCGGCGCGTTAGGCTCGTTCTGCGGGCAGTCCGCACACGCGTTCCGACCGTGGAGGCGGCCATGAGCGAGAACGAGGAATACCCGACTCCGTCGCAGGCCGAGGGCGAGCGGCTGGACGAGGATCTGAACCCGGCCGAGCCGCGGCACCCCGCCACGATCCGCACCCAGCCGTCCCAGGCGGAGGGCGAGCGGCTGCCGGACGACTCCGAGAGCTGACCCGCGGCGGCGGACCCCCGCATGCGGCTCCGCCTCTGCGGGCCGGTGCCCCGGCCGAGGGCATCCTGCCCGCCGCGCCGGGCTCTGCGGGACGACATCGCGGTCCTGGCCTCGCGCATCCGCGGGGACGCGGGGATCCAGTAGCCGGTGCCGGAACCCGTTCGGGGTGTTCAGCCCCGGGCGTTCTTGCGGCGCGCGGCGGTGCGGCTGGTCGCCAGGTGCTTCATGACGAGTTCCTCGACCCGCGGCACGTCCCGGTCCGCGATCGCCTCGTAGAGGTCCTCGTGCTCCTCGGCGACCGCCACGAGGTCGTCATGCTGCCCCAGCAGCCAGCGCATCCTGCTGCGCAGGGTGGTTCCGAGTTCGCTCAGGAGCTCGTTGCCGGCCAGGGTCGTCACCGTCTCGTGGAAGTCGGCCGCCGCCCGGCGCGCCCGTACGGCGTCGCCCTCGTGCGCCGCCCCCAGCTCGGCGTCGAGGTCCGCGCGCAGCTTCGCCAGCCCGGCGCGGGTGCGTCGCTGGGCGGCGAGCCGGAACGTCAGGGTCTCCAGGGCCGTGCGGACCTCGTCGAGATCCGCGATGTCCGTCGGAGTGAACTCCCTGACCACGGCCCAGGTCCGCGGCCTCGGCGTGACCAGCCCCTCGGTCACCAGGGCCCTGAGCGCCTCCCGGATGGGCAGCCTGCTCACCCCGAGTTCCGCGGCGAGTTCGCGTTCGACGAGTCTGCTGCCGGGGGCGCGCGTACCGTCGATGATCTCGTCGCGCAACTGCCGGGTGACCCGCTCCGACTCGGGTTCGAAGTCGCCAGGCGCTGTCATGTCCTCATTCTCCCATCAGTCGTCGGCGTCGGGGGGCACCCCGGCCGGTGCGTAGCCGCGCTCCCGGACCAGGGCGTGCGCCAGCCGGGTGAAGGCGCGCGCGGCGGCACTCTCGTAGGCGCTCTCCCTGCGCAGCAGGGTGGCGACCCGGGTCGGCAGGGGGGGATCGACCGGGACGGGGGCGAGGTGGGGGTGATCGTCCGTGATCGCGTGCGGCAGCACGGTGGCCAGCCCCTCGGTGCGCTGCACGATCTCCGTGAGCGCCTGGACGCTGTTGGCCTCGATGGCGATCGGGGGGCTGACGTGGTGCCGGGCGAAGTACGCGTCGATGTGGTTCCGGGTGGCGAAGTCGCTGCTGAGCAGCGCGAGTCGCTGTACGGCGAGGTCCCGGACCGGGACGGGGCGCCCGGTGCGGGCGTCCCGGCGGTGGGCGGTGACGACCAGACCCAGGCTCTCGGTGAAGAGCGGGGTCGCGGCGATCCCGGGCAGATGGTCTCCCCCGAACGCGATGCCGATGTCCAGTTCGTCGGCCAGGAGGCTCGTCTCGATGCGGTCCTGCGTCGTCTCCCGCACCTCCAGGGTGATCCCGGGGTGGCGGCTGTGGAGCCACCGTGCCAACGGGCCGACGAGATAGGCGGTGAAGGTCGGCGTCATCGCCAGGCGCAGATGCCCCCGGGAGAGATCGGCGACGTCCAGGACGGCGCGGTCGGCCGAGGCCAGTTCGCGCAGCGCGCGCCGGGCGTGGCGTACATAGACCTCGCCCGCGTCGGTCGGCCGGACGCTTCGGCCCCCGCGGTCGAGGAGCTGGACGCCGACGACCCTCTCCAGTTGCTTGATCTGCTGCGACAGCGTCGGCTGGGAGATGTGCAGTTCGTCGGCGGCACGGGTGAAGTTGCCGTGCTCGACCACGGCGATCAGGTAACGGAGGTGGCGCAGTTCCGGACCCATGGCAGGGAGTATAGGGCGGATCGATCGATCACCCGCACATGTTCGTCTGTACCTATGCCCGCTGCTCACCGGCGTCACTCGGGACCGGAGGCATGGCAGACCGGCGTCCGGCCACACGGCCGGGCGCGCGCCCGGCGCCCGGAGAAGCACCGCACGCGGCGGCGACCGACGGCGGTTCGACACTGAGCCATAGGTGGGATCAATGAGATCTATGGACAGCATGACTTGGACTCTATAGCGGCAGGTCATGCATGGTGGAACACGTCAGCCACCCGGGCCGGCAATACCGAGGGGAGTGATCGTGCACGACATCACCGACGGCTCCGAGCGTTTCCACCGCGAGGTGTTCCCCGCGAAGGCGGGACTCTTCGCCCGCCTGGCCACGACGCACCGGCCGAAGACGTTGTTCATCGGCTGCTCCGACGCCCGCGTGGTACCCGAACTGATCACCCAGAGCGAACCCGGTGAGCTGTTCGTCATCCGTACCGCGGGCAACCTGGTTCCCGCCCATGCCTCGGGCGCGGACGGCGTCACGGCGAGCATCGAGTACGCGGTCTGCGTGCTGCGCGTCCGCGACGTCGTCGTCTGCGGCCACTCGGCGTGCGGCGCCATGACCGCACTGGCCGAGGAGCACGATCTGAGCGGTGCCCCGGTGATCGCCGACTGGCTGCGGCACGCGGACGCCGCCCGCGCCCGCGCCGCCGCCGTCCCGGTCGCGCCCGGAACGTCCAGGCTGGCCGCCCTGGTGCGCGCCAATGTCGCGGCACAGCTGCAGAACCTGGTCACCCACCCCTCGGTGGCCCGCGCGCTGGCCGCCCGGACGCTCACCCTGCACGGCTGGGTGTTCGACATCGCGACCGGATCCGTCGAGACGGTCGACCCGGCCGTCACCGCGGCCTGACACACCCCCGAAGGACTCACCGGCCGTCTCGTAGCCGGTACCGAGGAAAGGAATCCCCCATGCCCCACGCCCAGTTCGACCCCGCCGCCCGCGCGGCCCTCGCCGCTGCCGCCGTCGAGGCCAAGACTCGCAAGGACCTGACCTGGCAGCAGATCGCCGACGCCGCCGAACTGTCGGTCGCCTTCGTCACCGCCGCCGTCCTCGGTCAGCACGCCCTGCCGAAGAAGTCCGCCGAGGCCGTGGCGGAGCTGCTGGGCCTGGACGCCGACGCGGCGATGCTGCTCCAGACCATCCCCACGCGCGGATCGATCCCCGGCGGCATCCCGACCGACCCGACGATCTACCGCTTCTACGAGATGCTCCAGGTCTACGGCACCACCCTGAAGGCCCTGGTCCACGAACAGTTCGGCGACGGCATCATCAGCGCGATCAACTTCAAGCTGGACGTCAAGAAGGTCGCCGACCCCGAGGGCGGCGAGCGCGCCGTCATCACCCTGGACGGCAAGTACCTGCCCACCAAGCCCTTCTGACGGTCCACCCGTCCAGGAGGAGAACGCCCGCCGGCCCGCGGGCCGGGAGAGCACCGACCGGTGCCGCCCCGGCCCGCCCCCGCTCCGCTGCCGGATCCGCCTGCCCCACCAGGCCCCCCTTCCACCGGAGACCCGCATGGACTTCGCCCGACGCACCATCGACATCGCCCGCCGGAACGTCGAAGAGGGCGGGCGCCCCTTCGCCACCGTCATCGTCAAGGACGGCGAGATCCTCGCCGAGAGCCCGAACAGGGTCGCCCAGACGTCCGATCCCACCGCCCACGCCGAGATCCTCGCCATCCGCGAGGCGTGCCAAAAGCTCGGCACCGAGCATCTCGTCGGCGCCACCATCTACGTACTCGCCCACCCCTGCCCCATGTGCCTGGGCTCGCTGTACTACTGCTCCCCCGACGAGGTCGTGTTCCTCACCACGCGGGAGGCGTACGAGCCACATTATGTGGACGACCGGAAGTACTTCGAACTCAAGACGTTCTACGGTGAGTTCGCCAAGGACTACCGGGACCGCCGGCTGCCGATGCGTCACGAGCCGAGCGAGGCCGCGGTCGACGTCTACCGGCTCTGGCAGGACCGCAACGGCGGGAACCGCAGGGTCACGGGCGCACCGACGACGAAATAGGCGACCGGGACCGCGCCGCCCGTCACCCCACGCGGCGCGGTCGGCGGGCCCTCCCACGGCACATGGTGGTACCACGGACCCGCGGGCCGCGCCGCGCACCCGTCCGTACACCCGACCTGTCCGCACACATGAGGAGAGACCCTTGTCATCCGTCGAACTGACCGAGGCCGAACACCGCCACCTGGAGCGTGCCGTGGACCTCGCGGCCGAGGCGCTGCACGCCGGGGACGAACCCTTCGGTTCCGTCCTGGTGGGCGGCGACGGCCGCGTCCTCGCCGAGGACCGCAACCGTGTGCACGGTCTCGGCGACAGCACCCGGCACCCCGAGTTCGAACTGGCCCGCTGGGCTGCCGCACACCTCACGGCTCCGCAGCGCGCCGAGGCGGCCGTCTTCACCTCCGGCGAGCACTGCCCGATGTGCGCGGCGGCCCACGGCTGGGTCGGCCTGGGCCGCATCGTCTACGCCCATTCCGCGGCCCAGTTGACGCAGTGGCTGAACGAACTGGGCGCACCGGCCTCCCCGATCCGCGTCCTGCCGGTCCAGGAGGTGGTGCCGGGCATCGTGGTCGAGGGCCCCGTGCCTTCCCTGGCCGTCCGCCTGCGGGAGATGCACCGCTCCTCCTACCTGTCGAGGCACCCGGCGGTGTGATCACGGGGCACCGGGCACGGGTTCCGGCACGCCGGTGCCGGATCACGTCCCGGAACCCGGCCGGTGCTCCCCCCGGGCGCCCGGGCCGCCGACGGGAAGGCGGTCCCGGGCGCGGGCGATCAGCGCGGCGGGGTCCGGGCGCGCCTGCAGGGCGTTCAGGACCAGACGCCACCACTGGTCGAGCCCGGCCGAGAGTTCTTCCTCCCGCGACGCCCCGTCGCCGCTGAGGCTGTACAGGCCGAAGAAGGCGCACACCAGGGCCGGGGCGGCGGCGGCCGGTTCGACGCCCTCGGCGAGTTCGCCCCGCGACCGGGCGGCGGCGAGCAGCCGGGTGGCGGCCGCGGTCCAGGCGGCGAACGGTGTGGGCACGACCGCGTCGATGCTCCGCCGCTCCGCCCACAGCCGGGCACCGGCGCGGGCCATGACGTCCTGGCACAGGACCCTGGCGATCTCGAAGCTCAGGGTGACCAGCCGTTCGAGCGGCGGGACGTCGGGGGCCGTGTAGTACGCGTTCAGCTGCGGCCATGCGGCGAACCGGTCGCGCACCACGGCGAGGGCGAGTTTCTCCTTGCTGGAGTAATGGAAATAGACGGCCCCGCTGGTCTTTCCCGAACGGGCGCTTATGTCGTTGACGCTCGTTCCGACATACCCCCGTTCGACGAAGAGCTGCGCCGCGGCTTCCAGCAGAGATCTCCGGGTCGTTCGCGCCCTTTTCTGCACGTGTGTTCCACCTTCGGTGTTTCTTGCGATACGGAGGGCGCGAAGAGGTAGTGCGCCCGCGCAGCGATGATGCCGCCGACCCGTACCGTGCGGAGATTTTATTATTCTTCGACCACGCACAAGGGGGCGATACCGAGGGAGCTCCGGGCGCTTTCTGTCGACCGCGTGCACAAGTCCGCCACGGCCGCTCCCGGAAGTGACCAGGTTTTTTTCACATCACCGGCCATTCGGGCCGTTTGAGCCGGGGAGTTCGACGCCGCACGGTCACCCTCGACCCGCCCCTCCGCGCACGCCCGGCGCACGGTCGACCTGCCACAAAACACTCGAAGTAGTGATTGCGTACGACTCGGCCACGAAATTAACGTAGTCGCCACGATGTTTTCGGGCCCGCTCCGAATCGGTGGATGAAATCCGTTGCGGCGAGCCCCACGGAGGCGAATCGACCGCCTCCACAAAAGGTCACCGGAGATCTTCCGGAATCCAGTTCCCCCACAGTTCAGCGCACCTTCCGCCAGCCCGGGAGAACAGCGAATCGGAACAGGGCCGCGGTCGGCGCACTCTCCGAGAACGGCAGAGAAATGGCAGCTCATCCCATTCCCGATTGGTCCCCCGCCGCCATCGTCTTCGATTGCGACGGAACACTCATGGACACCGAACGCCACTGGCAGGACGCCCGCAACAGAGTTTTCGCGGAGTTCGGCCTGAAACCCCCACCCGACTTCGCCGAGCGCGCCCAGGGCGTCCACTACACCGAGTGCGGAAGCCTGATGGCCCAGGAGACCGGAAAACCCGAACTCACCTACGAGATGACCCATTCGCTCCTCAGGAACTTCATGGCGCTGGTCGACGAGGACCCCGTCACCATGCCGGGCGCGGCCGCGCTGGTCGGGCTCACGGCCCGCCATCTCCCGCTCGCGGTCGCCAGCAACTGCCCGCTGGAAGTGGTTGAGTCGTGCCTGCGGCGGGCCGGACTGCTCAGCCACTTCGACCACATCGTCGTGGCGGGCGGTTCCCTGCGCCCCAAACCCCGTCCGGACGTGTACGCGGAGGCGGCGGAACGCTGTGGCGTCCGGCCGCACCAAGCGCTGGCGGTCGAGGACTCCCTCACCGGCATCGTCTCCGCCCGGGCCGCCGGACTGCGGGTGATGGGCGTCGGACCGCGACCCTCCGGGCAGGCGGCGGACCGCGTCGACCTCTGGGTGGACGCCCTGAGCGATCCGGCTCTGGTCGCCTGGGCCCAGACCTGGATCGCCGACACCGCGCCCCCCGTCGCCTGAGGCGGCGGGCCGGCCGGGCCGCCGGACCCACCCGTCCCCGGGCTCCCGGCGGCCCGGCCGGTGCACGGGTGAAGGGCGCGCGCACGGTGCCGCGGCCGGGTCCCCGCCGGGGGCACGGCCCGGCGCCCTGCGGCACACGGCGTCGGCAGGGCCGTCGCACTCCGTCGCACGTCCCCGCCCCCGAAGGCCCGTCCCGCCCTGCCCCGACCGGTTCGTCCACGACCGGTACGTCCCGGGTCTCACCATGCAGTCACATTTGACATTAGCGTGTCTTATGGAAGATAAAGAAGGCCCTTTGGGTTTAAAATCACGCATCGTGACATTCGAGGCGTGACAGCTGTGACCGCCTACCTGAATGAGTCATGCCGTGCCGCACGCCGTCCCGTCCCCTCGAACGCCCGCCGAAGCCACCGCGGACTGGGAGGCCTGGTGTGCCGAGCGGCGGCGCTCCGTCACCTCGCCCACCGGGAACCTCGCCCTCGTGGAGACCCGCTGGGCCCCGGCCGGTGAACGCCCCGACCTCGGCGCGGCCCGCGCCGGACAGTCGGACTCCGTGACCGTCACCACGCTTGAGCGCACGGATGCCGTCACCGGCGGACCGGAGTACGGGCTGCGCTTCTGGGACGCGCACTCCCCCGCGATCCGCCACTTCGACCGCACCGACGTCTTCCCGTACGACCCGTCCTGGGTGCTGGAGGCCGCGTACACGCCGGTGCCGGGCGCCCGGCGCGTCCCGTTCGAGCACATCCGTGACAACGGCGGCACCCGCGACCTCGTCGTGCCGGGAGACATCGAACTCACCCTGGACGGCCGTGACTACACCCTGAGCGCCTTCGACGACGACGGCACCCTGCTGCTCGTCTTCGGTGACCCGACCAACGGCGACACCACCTACGGCGCCGGGCGCTTCCTCTTCGTCACCCGCGTCGGCGAGGGCCGGGTCCTCCTCGACTTCAACCGCGCCTTCGTGCCGCCCTGCGGGTTCTCCGATCAGTACAACTGTCCGATGCCGCCGCGGCAGAACCGTTTCCACCTGCCCGTGACGGCAGGCGAGAAGCGGCCCGTCTTCCGCGACGGCTTCCCCGCACAGCACTGATCCCCCGGCACCTCCGCCCCGCAGCACGAAAGCGCGTACTCCCCCATGAACATCAAGAAGACCTCCCTGTACGGCGGAGCGACCGCCGCCGCCCTCGCCCTGACCCTCACGGCCTGCGGCGGAGGATCCGGCTCCGGCGGCGCGTCCGGAGGCCGAAGCGGCAAGGACGCCATCGTCAACATCGGTTCGCTCTACGAACCGCAGAACCTCGACAACACCGGGGGCGGCGGTCAGGGCGTCACCGAGGCGCTCAACGGCAACGTCTACGAGGGGCTGTTCAAGCTCACCGACGACGGCAAGGTCGAAAAGCTCCTCGCCCAGGACCACAAGGTCTCCGCCGACGGCCTCACGTACACCTTCACGCTGCGCGACGGCGTGACGTTCCACAGCGGCAAGAAGCTCACCAGCCAGGACGTCAAGTACAGCCTGGAGAAGGTCCTCGCGAAGGACTCGCAGTCCGCGCGCAAGAGCAACCTCTCGGTCATCAAGTCCATCGGGACGCCCGACGCGCGCACGGTCGAGGTCAGGCTGTCGAAGAAGTCGATCTCCTTCGTCTACAACCTCTCCTACGTCTGGGTCATCAACTCCCAGGCGAAGAACCTCAAGACGAGCGAGGACGGCACCGGCCCGTACACCCTGGACAAGTGGACCCGCGGCTCCGCCCTCGCCCTCGACCGGTTCGCGGGCTACTGGGGCGACGCGGCGGCCAACAAGCGCGTCGTCTTCCACTACTACAAGGACGCCACGGCGCTGAACAACGCGCTGCTGACCAACGCGGTGGACATCGTCACGAGCGAGCAGTCCCCCGACGCCCTCGACCAGTTCAAGAACAACCCGAACTACAAGGTCAGCGACGGGAATTCGACGACCAAGCTGCTGCTCGCCTTCAACGACAAGGCCAAGCCCTTCACGGACGTCAAGGTGCGCCGGGCCGTCTCCGCCGCCATCGACGACGAGAAGCTGCTGAAGTCCGTCTGGGGCGACTACGGCAAGCCCATCGGCTCCATGGTGCCGCCCACCGACCCCTGGTACGAGGACCTCACCCACGTCAACGCGTACGACACCGCGCGCGCCAAGAAGCTGCTCGCCGAGGCCGGGTACGCGAAGGGCTTCTCCTTCACGCTCGACACCCCGAACTACGACCCGCACCCGACCGCGGCGACCTTCATCAAGTCCGAACTCGCCAAGGTCGGCATCACCGTCAAGATCAACACGATCACGCCGGACGAGTGGTACACGAAGGTCTACAAGAACCACGCGTTCACGGCCACGCTCCAGGAGCACGTCAACGACCGCGACCTGGTCTGGTACGGCAACCCCGACTTCTACTGGGGCTACGACGACAAGCAGGTCACCCGGTGGGTGGAGGAGGCCGAGCAGGCGTCCAGCACCGCCGAGCAGACCGAGCTCCTCAAGAAGGTCAACCGCAAGACCGCCGAGGACGCGGCCAGCGACTGGCTGTACCTGTACCCGCAGATCGTGGTGGCGAGCAGCAAGCTCTCCGGGTACCCGGTCAACGGTCTGAACTCCCAGTTCTACGCCTACGGCATCAAGAAGGGCTGATGGGCCGCTACCTGCTGCGCCGACTCGCCTTCCTGCTGGTCTCGCTGGCGCTGGCGAGCATGGTCCTGTTCGCGCTGCTGAGGATGCTGCCGGGCGACCCCGCCAACGCGCTCACCGCCGTGGGCGCCGACGCGGAGCAGATCGCCGCCGCCCGGCACTCCATCGGGTCCGACCGGCCGCTGCCCGAGCAGTTCACGCACTGGATCGGGCAGTTGGCGAGCGGCGACCTCGGCACGTCCTTCGTCAGCTCACTGCCCGTCGGCCCCGAAGTCGGCTCCCGGCTGAACGTCACGGTCCCGCTGACGCTGGCGTCGTTCGTCCTGGCCCTGCTCATCGCCGTGCCGGTCGGCTTCGTGGCCGCGCGCCGGCGCCGGACCTGGTACGGCGCCCTGCTCAACGGGGTGTCCCAACTCGGTATCGCCGTGCCGGTGTTCTGGCTCGGCATGATCCTCATCGCGGTCTTCGCGCTCAACGCCGGCTGGCTCCCCGCGGGCGGCTTCCCGCAGGAGGGCTGGTCGCAGCCGTCCGAGGCGATCCGCTCGCTCACCCTGCCCGTCGTCACCATCGCCCTGGTGATGAGCGCCTCGCTGATCCGCTACGTCAGATCGGCCGTGCTCGACGTGCTGGACAGCGACTACCTGCGCACCGCCCGGGCCATGGGCGCGTCGTTCGGCCAGGCGATGTGGCGGCACGGACTGCGCAACGCCTCGGTCCCGGTGATCTCGATCCTCGGCATCGAGCTGGCGTCCACCCTGCTGGGCGCGGTGGTCGTGGAGTCCGTGTACGCGCTCCCGGGCCTCGGCTCGATGCTCGCGACCGGCATCGCGCAGCACGACTATCCGGTGATCCAGGGCGTGCTGTTCGTCTCCACGCTCGCCGTACTGCTCATCGGCTTCGTGGCCGACCTCGTCCAGCGGGTCGTCGACCCCCGACTGCGCGACAGGCTCTCCGGAGGTGCCCGGTGACATCCTCGGTCCCGACGGAACGCACGGGCGCGGCCAGGCCCGCGGTCCCGGCGGAGCACGCGGGCGGCAAGCGGCGCGGACGGCGCTCGTACACGCTGGCCGTCGGCTGTGCCCTGGCCGGGCTCATCGCCCTCGTCGCGCTCGTCTCGCTGTTCTGGCTCCCGTACGCCGCCGACGACACGTCCGGCGGGCGGCTCACCGGCCCCGGCGCGGACCATCCGCTCGGCACCGACAAGCTGGGCCGCGACCTGCTCACCCAGTTGATGACCGGTTCCCGCATCGCCTTCGAGGCGGGCCTGGGCTCGGTGCTCATCGCCGCCGCACTCGGCGGCACACTGGGGGTGCTGGCCGCGTTCGCACAGGGCTGGCTCGACGACACGGTCTCCGCGTTCCTCGACATCCTGATCGCCTTCCCGACGCTGCTGCTGGCGATGCTGATCGTCGCTGCCCGCTCGGCCACCCTGGGCTCCGCCGTGCTGGCGATCGGCCTCGCGCAGAGCGCCGTCGTGGCACGGCTGGTGAGAATCCTGGTCAAACGGGTTCTGGCACAGGACTACATCACGGCGGCGCGCACCTCGGGCACGTCGTGGCCGCGCATCGTGGCCGGGCACGTGCTGCCCAGCATCTGGCCGACCATGGTGGTGAACCTCGCCCTGCAGTTCGGACTCGCGGTGCTGGCCGAGGCCGGGCTCTCGTACCTGGGCCTGGGCGCGCCGCCGCCCAACGCCTCGTGGGGCCGCATGCTCCAGGAGGCCCAGGCCACCTTCACCACGGCTCCGGCGGGCGCGCTGGCCCCGGGCATCCTGCTCGTGCTGCTCGTCATCGGTGTGAACCTCGTCGCCGACGGACTGCGCGACACCCTCGACCCCGCGACCCGGCGGAGGCGCGCGTGACCATCCTCGACGTACACGGCCTGACGATCCGCACGGCGGAGGGGCGGACCCTCGTCGACGGGCTCTCGCTGTCCATGGCCCGGGGCGAACGCCTCGGACTCATCGGGGAGTCGGGCTCGGGGAAGTCGCTGACCAGCCTCGCCGTGCTCGGACTGCTGCCCGACGGCATGACGGCCACGGGAAGCATCGAGCTCGCCGGCACCCAGATCGTGGGCGCGAGCGAGAAGCGGCTCACGGCGGTGCGCGGCCGGGACGCCTCCGTCGTCTTCCAGGAACCGCTCACCGCCCTCGACCCGCTGATGCGCGTCGGCCGGCAGATCGCCGAACCGCTCGGCAGACGGCGGGGATTGAGGGGAACCGGGCTGAAGCGGGCCGTCGTGGAGGCCCTGGAGCAGGTGCGGCTGCCCGAGCCGGACCGTATCGCCCGTGCCTTCCCGCACGAGATGTCCGGCGGCCAGCGCCAGCGCGTCGCGCTCGCCATGGCCCTGGCCTGCGACCCCCAGCTGCTCATCGCGGACGAGCCGACCACGGCACTCGACGTCACCGTGCAGTCCGACATGCTCGACCTGCTCGACGCCCTGGTACGGGAACGGGGCATGGCGGTCCTGTTCGTCAGCCACGATCTGGCGGTCGTCTCGAAGGTCGCCGATCGCGTGCTGGTCCTCAAGGACGGCCGGGCCGTCGAGGAGGGCGACGTCCACGGGATCGTGCGCGCCCCGCGCGAGGAGTACACCAGGGAACTGGTGGCGAGCGCCCGCCGGCTGGAATCGGCGCTGGACCTGAGGAGCACATGATGACGCCCGTACTGGAGCTGGACGAGGTCTCCTTCGGCTACCGGGGACGCACCGCCCCCGTGGTCGAGGACATCTCGCTCGCCGTCGCGGCCGGGCAGTCCCTCGCCCTCGTCGGGGAGTCCGGCGCGGGCAAGACGACCCTGCTGCGTCTGCTGCTCGCGCTGGCCCGGCCGTCCTCCGGCGCCGTCCGGTACGACGGCGAGGAGCTGAGGCCGCGCGACGGCGCGCAGATGCGGCGGTTCCGGCGCGGTGTGCAGTGCGTCTTCCAGGACCCGTACTCGTCGTTGAACCCGCGCCGGCGCATCGGCGCGATCGTGTCCGAGCCCCTGCGCTCCCTGGGGATCGACGACCGGGTCACCGCCGCGCCGAAGGTCGCCGAGGCCCTGGAACGGGTCGGTCTCCCGGCCGACGCGGCGGGCCGCTACCCGCACGAGTTCTCCGGCGGTCAGCGCCAGCGCATCGCGATCGCCCGCGCGACGGTGTGCGAGCCTCGGGTCCTGCTGGCCGACGAACCGGTCAGCGCGCTCGACGTCACCACGCGCGTCAAGGTCGTCGACCTGCTCAAGGAGCTCAAGGAGGAACGGGGCCTGACCCTGGTCATGGTCTCGCACGACCTGTCGGTGGTCGCCTCGCTCTGCGAACGCACGGCGGTCCTGGAGCGCGGTCGCCTGGTCGAACAGGGCGAGACGGCGCAGGTGCTGGGCGCCCCGGCGCACCCGTACACGCGTCGCCTCGTCGAGAGCGTGCCGCGGCTGCCCGCCTGACCGCGTCTCAGTCCGCGTCGCTCGCGGGCACGGCGATGTCCTCGTCCGGGGCGGTGGGCCACCCGCGGTCGCCCTCGTCGTGCCAGAGCGGGCGCCGGTCGACGCGCAGGCCGAGGACCTCGGGGCGCGCGTAGTGGCCGCGCGAGTCGACCCAGACCTTGACGGCGGCGATGTCGGCGAGGTCGATCCCGGCGGTGACGAGCCGCTCCTCGGGGCCGGTGTGCGGAGCGGCCAGGTACTGGTTGAAGGGATGGATCACGGCGGACCAGCCGCCGCCCTCGGTGATGTGCCGCTGCGGCCCGACGGTGTCGGCCATCCACCGCAGGCACGTCGCGTCGACCGGGTTGCCCGCGGCGACCACGAAGCACTGGGCGGTGAGCGCGTGCGTCTTCATCATGGCGTCGATCTGGACGTCGGCGACGGCCTCGAAGCCGGCCATGGTGGACAGGCCGGGCCAGGCCGCCGCGTGGATCTCCTGGCCCTGGAGGACCAGGGCATGCCGGGCCAGGTTCATGGTGTGCTCCCAGCAGACCAGGCCGCCGATCCGGCCGAGGGCGCTGTCGAACACGCCGAGCGTCGCGCCGCCGCCCTGGGCCCACACGATCCGTTCGGCGTAGGTGGGCTGGAGCTTGCGGTGCATTCCGAGGAGAGTGCCGTCGGGGTCGATGAAGACCTGGCTGTTGAAACAGGTACGGGTGCCCGCGAGCCGTTCGCTGACGCCGAGGACCACCCCGACCCCGGCTCGGCGGCAGGCGGAGCGGACCCGGTCGATCTGCGGTCCGGGCACCTCGACGGACGCCTCGGCGTAGGCGGCGTTGGCGCTCTGCTGGTCCAGCGGGGCGTAGGCCTCGATCCAGTACGGGTAGCCGGGCACGAAGGTCTCGGGGAACACCAGCAGGTCGATGCCCTCCCGGCCGGCCTGTTCGACGAAGCCGACGGCCTTGTCGACGGTCGCCTCGGTGTCCATGAACACCGGCGCGGCGTGCACCGCCGCGACGGTTCGCTTCCCTGACACGGGAGATGGCATCAAAGCCCCCTGTAAGACGGCGCGCACCACGGTGATGGGCGATCCGGACGCCGCCGGGGAGTCCGGGGCGCGCCGGCCCCGGATGCGTCGGCGGGTCGGTCGGTGGCAGTGTGCCATCCTTCACCGCGTCGTGCGCCGGTAGCGCCGGAATCGTCTGGTCACCCGCCCCATCGCCAGTACTGTTCGGGGCGGGCCGGCCCGGTGCAGTCGGTGCGGACCAGTTGGGGGTCGGCATGGTCCCGGCTGTCCCAGCGGGAGGGCAGTCGGCGGTCGTCCTGGTACAGGCAGCGGTGGTCGGCGTCCTCGATCCGCCATGCCGTACGCCTCCACGTCGGGCTCTGCCACGGCACACGGGTCCACCGCTGGTCCGCGGCGCCGCCCCGGCAGGGTCGCAGCGCGGCTCCGGTGCCGACGGCCGTGAGGCAGGAGTCCGGTTCGTCCCTGAGGCCGATGGTGCCGTCGGGCCGCATCCGCCACCGCTGGGCCGGGGATCCGTCGCATGCGCGGATGCGGACCGCCCGGGTCCTCGCCGGGTTTCCCGCCGCGTCGAGGCAACGGACCGGGTCCGGACCGGAGGCGTACGTGGTCCGTCCGATGTCCCCGAGGATCTCGCCGGGCCCCGGAGACCGGTGCGCCTGTGTGTACTGCCGACGGACCCACAGATTCCAGTCCTCCTGGAGCGGACCGAGGTAGGGCGGCACCTCCGCGCACCCGCCGGTGGCGGGGCACCGGCGCCGGGCGACGTACCAGCGCACCACCCGCTCCTTCTCGGCGGTCTGCGCGGACGTGAGGTTGGCGCTCAGCGGCGACATCCGGTAGCCGAGGTACGAGGTCACGGGAACCCCGAGGGCGTAGCCCGCACTTCTGAAGTACCGGGCGGCGATGCCGTGGTCGCTGTGGTCGACGCCGCCGCCGAGGCCGAAGGCGAAGGACGCGTTGTCGTGGTCCATGGTCAGGATGCGCTCCGCGCGACCGGTCCCGACCAGGGTGCGCAGGGTCGTGGCCAGCCGTTCCTCGGTGTAGTCGGGGCCGTCCGGGAATCCGCGGACGCTGTGCCTGCTCCCGTCGAAGAGCCTGAGCACGCTGTCGGCCTCCTGACCGTGCGGAAGCCCGTCGTGGAGATCGAGGAAGGTGAGCCGGATCTCGGCGCCGGCCTCTCGGCCGGCCAGCAGGAACGACCGGACGCGGGCTTCGCCGACCCGCACGTCGGACCGCTTCCAGCCGCCGACGGCCCCCGCCATGGCCTCGTAGGCCGCCCGTACCCCGTACTCCCTGCGGTCCACGTACTCCAGTGCCTTGGTGCGGTCGCGGATGGCGTCGTCCCCCGCGGTCAGGTACACGGTGTGGACCGGGCATGCCGCCCGGATCGTCCGCGCGATCTCCGGGTTCAGGAAGAACAGGTCGTCGTCGGGGTGCGCCACGCCCACCAGGGTGCGACGGCACCGGAACGGCTCCGCCTGTGGTGCGGCCGCCGTGCCGGGTCCCGAGGGCGGGGCGGGCGCGAAGGCGGAGGCGGGGCCGAGCAGGGAGCAGAGCGCCGCGGCCGCCGCCAGCGTGCGGCGGACGGCGCGACGGCCGTTCCAAGCCTTCTCCCGCGCGTGGTGGTCCATCTGCGGATGATCACCGCGTGGACGCCCGGAACCAACCGACCCGCCGCGCGGCACACCCGGTCGGCGGGTCGGACACGTGCTCGTCGGCCCGGCGCCGTACCCGCCGAACGGACCCGAGGTGACGGCCGGCGGGGCCGTGGTCAGGGCCGGGCGGTGGGTTCGAACCAGGTGGGCCCGTCGGTCAGCGCCTGCTTGATCCTGAACGACGAGAACTCGTTCAGCGGCGGCAGCGCGTCCACCGGGTACCAGCCCACCTCCAGCGACTCGTCGTCGTTCACCCGCGCCTCGCCGCCGGTCGCCCGGCAGCGGAACGTGACGTCGAGGTACTGGCAGCGGTCCCCGTTGTCGTACTCGACCGGTTCGAGGGCCTGGGTGAGCACCACCCGCTCCGCCGCGCAGTGCACGGCGGTCTCCTCGTACACCTCTCGCTCCGCCGTCGCCGCAGGCTGCTCGCCCGGCTCGCAGATGCCCCCGATCAGCGCCCATCTGCCGGTGTCGGAACGCCGCCCGAGCAGCACTCTGCCCTCGTCGTCGAAGACCACGGCGGTCGCCCCCGGCAACAGGAGCAACTGATGGCCCGCGGTGGCGCGGATCCTGCGGATGAACTCAGGAGTGCCCATGGGCCCGACCATAGCCGTCGTCCCGCCGTGCCCGGTTGATCAGCGGAGCGGCGCACGGGGTACGGCGGGGGCGCCCGGGAGCGGTCAGACGGGGGCGAGTCCGAACGCGCCCTGACCTCGGCGGCCGGCCTCGCCTACGATCCGCCCGCGCGCGCAGCCGTCCGTGCGGCGGTCAACCGTCATTGCGCGGCGGTACTGCACCCGCTCCGGGAAACCGGAGCCTCCTGCTTCACCGGCCGCGCCGGAGCCGTACCGCACGGACGGCGGTCCAGCCGAGCCCCGCCGCGGCGATCAGCGCGAGCACGGCCTCGGGGAGCGCGCCCATGCGGGTCGCGGGCGTCAGCGAGGACCGCAGGGGCACCTCGTCGACGAGCGCGTCCGCGGTGAACAGCTTCGTCTGCTGCACGACGGTCCCATCGGGCCGGATGATCGCGCTGACCCCGCTGGTGACGGGGACGACGACGGTCCTGCTGTGCTCGACCGCCCGGACCCTGGACATGGCGAGCTGCTGGTAGGTCATCTCGCTGTGCCCGAAGGTGGCGTTGTTGCTGGGCACGGCGATCAGCCGGGCCCCCTGGTCGACGGTGTCCCGCACCGCGTCGTCGAACGCCGCCTCGTAACAGGTCACGAGCCCGGTGCGGGTGCCGGACAGGTCGAAGACGCCGACCTTGTTCCCGGGGCCGAATTCCCGCCGCACCCGGTCCACGTCGGAGCTGAAGAAGCGGGCGACGGAGCGCATCGGGATGTACTCGCCGAAGGGCTGGATGTGGCGCTTGTCGTAGGTTTCGACGGGTCCCTTCCCCGGTTCCCACCGGATGAGGGTGTTGCGCAGACGGCCCGTGTCGGGTGTGAGCACCGACCCGATCACGGTGGGCACGCCGATCGCGTTCACCGCCTGGTCGATGACGGTCCGGGCGTCCACGTTGCGGTAGGGGTCGAGGTCGGAGGAGTTCTCCGGCCACAGCACGAAGTCGGGCCGGGGCGCCTTGCCCTCCTTCACGTCCCGGGCGAGCTGCTCGGTGCGGCGCGCGTGGTTGTCGAGGACGGCGCGGCGTTGGGCGTTGAAGTCGAGCCCGAGCCTGGGCACGTTGCCCTGGATCGCGGCGACGGTCGCGGTGCCGTTCTCGGCCGAGTCGTCCACGAGCGGCACGGCGGCGAACGCGGCGGCGACGGGGGCGAGGACGCAGGCCGCCGTGGCGGCCACGGCGCCCCGGGGGACCTCGCGTGTGCTCCGGTAGGTACGGAACCGGCGTACCGCCTCGTAGAGGCCGAAGCCGCACAGCACCACGGCGAAGGAGAGCAGCGGCGTGCCGCCCACCGCCGCGAGCGGCAGAAACACGCTGTCCGCCTGCCCGAAGGCGATCTTCCCCCACGGGAAGCCGCCGAACGGCACCCGGGCCCGGACTGCCTCGTCCAGGGTCCAGACCGCGGCCGCCCACCCCGGCCAGCAGGCGAGCCGTGAGACGGCGGAGATCCCGGCGCAGCCGACGGCGATGAACAGCGCCTCGGCCGCGGCGAGTGCCAGCCACGGCACCGGACCGACCTCCTCGCCCGTCCAGCGCAGCAGCGGCAGCATGAACCCCAGCCCGGCGAGCAGACCGAGACCGAATCCGGCGCGCGGCCGGCGTCCGTGGAGCACCCAGCCGAGCAGGGCGAAGCCGGGCAGGACCAGCCACCACAGGGGCCTGGGCGGGAAGCTGAGGTACAGCAGGGCCCCGGAGACGACGGCCGCCGCGGACCGTACGAGGACGGGGATCAGCCGTCCCCGTCCGGGCGCGGGCGCGGAAGCGGGGACGGGTCGCTGCGGGTCGTCCAGTGACGTGATGGTGGCGCTCACCCGGCGGAGTCTACGGTCATCGGCTGTGCGCCCGGCATTCCCGCCCCCGTGCCGCCGGTCCGGGGGGCGTCGGCGCCCCGGTCGTCCGCCTCGTCCCGCTCAGGTCCCGGCCGCCGCGCCCTTCGTCGGCAGGTGCAGGCGTTCCCGGATGAACCGGGCGCCCGCCTCGGCGTCGTCGACCGTGATGGTGAACGTCCGTCCGTCGCCGAGTCGGAGCACCAGGCCCTCGCCCCGGCGGACCACCACGGCGGTGCCCTGCTCGGGGCGCCAGCGGTAGCCCCAGCCACCCCACTGCCGCGGGGTGACCCGGGGTGCGAACTCCGCGCCCACCACATGGGTCAGCAGGATCCGGCGGCGCGGCAGGCCCATGTGGCCGCACCGCACCTCAAGGGCGTCGCCGTCGACCCTGACCGCCACGTTCACGAAGGCGAGGGTGCCGAAGAGCATGAGCAGTCCGGCGGCCACGCAGCCGATCACGGACATCAGCAGCGGGGCGCGTCCGGAGGTCCAGTCGGAGGTGACGGCCAGCTGGACACCGAGCGCCAGACAGGCGGCGCCCGCGGCGGCCAGCACCCATTGGGCCCGGTTGGTGGCCCGGCCGACCCAGACGTCGGAGTCGGACTCGGCCCCGTTGTGCCTTGGTTCTCGGGGGTGGTCCCTCATGTCAAGCAGCGTACTCAAGGGACCGCGCGCGGGAGGCCCGTCGAAGGGCCCGTGAGGGGGTCAGCGGACGGGGGCGACGGCACCCAGCAGCCGCCCCTCCGCGTAGGCCAGGGCGGCCGGGGGGAGGTCGCCCGGGTGCCCGTCGAGGAGGACGGTGAGACTTCCGGCCGGTTGGGCCGACGGAGCGGGTGCCGCCCCGATCCGGCGCAGCGCCTGGGCGGCGACGGCACCGGCGGACCCGTGCAGCGTGACGGGGGGCAGGCCGCGCTCCCGCAGGGCGGCACGGATGCGTTCGGCGACCAGTTCATAGTGGGTGCAGCCGAGGACCACGGACCGCACGTCGCGCGGGGTGAGCGCGGCGGCCGCGGCGACGGCGCGGTCGATGGCCGCTTGGTCCGCGTGCTCCACGGCGTCGGCGAGCCCCGGGCACGGGATCTCGGCGACCTCGACGCAGCCCGCGAATTCCCGGATGAGTCCGCGCTGGTAGGGGCTGCCGGTGGTGGCGGGTGTGGCCCAGATCGCGACGGGTCCGCCGCCCGCGGCGGAGGGCTTGATGGCGGGAACGGTGCCGATGACCGGCAGCGCGGGTTCCAGTTCGGCGCGCAGCGTCGGCAGGGCGTGCACGGAGGCCGTGTTGCAGGCGACGATCAGTGCGTCCGGCCGCTGGGCGGCGGCGGCGCGGGCCACGTCCAGCGCGCGGGCGGTGAGGTCTTCGGGCGTGCGCGGCCCCCAGGGCATGCCACCGGGGTCGGAGGAGAGCACGAGATCGGCGTCGGGTCTCAGCCGGCGCATCGCCCCCGCTGCCGCGAGCAGGCCGATCCCGGAGTCCATGAGCGCGATCTTCACCCGGTCACCATAGTCGACCGCCCTTGCGATTCCGTCGCTGTGGGGCAGACTGCGGCGAATGAGTGCCATTGCCTGGATCGCCGTGGGTTCACTGGCCGCGTGGGTGTGGCTGCTGCTGGGACAGGGGTTCTTCTGGCGCACGGACCAGCGGATGCCGGTCCGCCGGAACCCGGAGCACTGGCCGTCGGTCGCGATCGTCGTGCCCGCGCGTGACGAAGCGGACATGTTACCGGTGAGTCTGCCCTCGCTGCTGGCGCAGGACTATCCGGGTGCCGCGGAGGTCTTCCTCATCGACGACTCCAGCGGGGACGGGACCGGGGACGTCGCCCGCGCGCTGTCCGTACGGTACGGGGGGCTGCCGGTCACGGTGGCCTCGCCGGGCGAGCCGGAACCGGGCTGGACGGGCAAGCTCTGGGCCGTGCGGCACGGGATCGCGCTGGCCAGGGCCCGGCGGCCGGAGTACCTGCTGCTGACGGACGCCGACATCGCGCATGAGCCGGACAGCCTGCGGGAGCTGGTCTCCGCCGCCGTTTCAGGCGGCTTCGACCTGGTCTCGCAGATGGCCCGGCTGCGGGTGTCGAGCGTCTGGGAGCGCCTGGTCGTGCCCGCCTTCGTGTACTTCTTCTCGCAGCTCTATCCGTTCCGGTGGGTGAACCGGGCGGGGGCGCGCACCGCGGCGGCGGCCGGCGGGTGCGTGCTGCTGCGGACGCGGGCCGCGGACCGGGCCCGGGTGCCGGACTCGATCCGGCAGGCGGTGATCGACGATGTCTCCCTGGCCAGGGCGGTGCGGCGCGACGGCGGGCGGATCTGGCTGGGGCTCGCGGAGCGGGTGGACAGCGTGCGCCCGTACCCCCGTCTGGCCGATCTGTGGCGGATGGTGTCGCGGAGCGCGTACGCCCAGCTGAGGCACAGTCCGGTGCTGCTCGTCGGAACGGTGCTGGGGCTCTCGCTGGTGTACCTCGCGCCACCGGTCGCACTCGTCGCGGGCCTGCTGAGCGGTGATCCGGTGGCGGCGTGGGCGGGCGGTGCGGCGTGGGCGGTGATGACCGGGACGTTCCTGCCGATGCTGCGCTACTACCGGCAGTCGCCGTGGACGGCGCCGCTGCTGCCGTTCACCGCCCTGCTGTACCTGCTGATGACCGTCGACTCGGCGGTGCTGCACCACCGGGGGCGGGGCGCGGCCTGGAAGGGTCGCACATACGCCCGCCCCGAGGCCGCGCCCGACCGGTGAACGGAGCCGGCCGTGGTCCGGTGGCACCGGTGCCGGCCGGACGTCCGGGGGGTCATTTGCGGCCGGGCGTCCAGTTCATCCCCCACCCGTAGGCGTAGTCGATGGTGCGCTGCGGGCTGACTCCGCGCTCGGGCACGAGGTAGCGGGCCTCGCGCTGCACGGTGAGGTCTCCGCCGTCGTTGGTGAGGAGGGCGAGGGCGCAGACGGTGGACGGGACAGTGCACTCGTCGAGCGAGAAGTCGATCGGGGCGCCGTTCTGGGGCTGGAGGGTGACGGTCGCGTGGAGATCGGCGAAGCTCCGGGCGCCCTCGTAGATGGTGACGAAGATCAGGACGCGGCGGAACTTGTCCTTCTGGTCGAGGTTGACGGTGAGGTTCTCTCCGGTGGCGACGGCGCCGGTGCGGTCGTCGCCGTCGAGATGGATGTAGGGGGGCTGCCCGAGCGCGCCGAACGCGTTCCCGAGTGCCTGCACGACTCCCTTGCGACCGTCGGCGAGTTCATAGAGGGCGCACAGATCGAGGTCGAGATCGGCGTGGTGGGCGACGGCCCTGCCGAGTTTGCTCCCCCATCCCGTGAACTGTTTGCGGACTTCCCAGTTGAGATTGACGCGGAGAAGCCCGGAAGTGCCGCCCTGTTTGGCGAGGGAGACGGTCGGAGCGTGTTTGGTGAGCGTGACCTTCGTGAGCCGGACGGGGGCGGACGGGGCGGGGGGCGTGGCCGGCGGGAACGCGGGAACGGGCGGGGGAAGTCGACCGACGGGCGTTGAATGCTGGGCCTGTTGAGGTGATTGAGGTTGGGGATACGCCTCGGGACTCTGCGGTTCATCGACGGAAATTCCGAAGTCCGTCGCCAGACCCTCCAGACCGGTGGCGTACCCCTGCCCCACGGCGCGGAATTTCCAGCCGCCCTGGCGACGGTAGAGCTCGCCGAGGATGAACGCAGTCTCGACGGTCGCGTCCGCGCTGTCGAAGCGGGCGATCTCCGCTCCGTCCGCCGCGTCCGTGACCCGTATGTACAGCCCCGTCACCTGGCCGAAGGTGCCGCCGTCCGCGGAGGCGGCCAGGACGACGCGCTCGATGGCCGGCTCGACGCGTGCCAGGTCGACGGCGAGGTTGTCCGTCACCCCGTCACCGGTGGTCCGCCTGCCCTCGTGGCGTACCGCACCGGAGGGATGGGCGGGCTGGTTGTAGAAAACGAAGTCGGCGTCGCCGCGCACCTTTCCCGATACGAGCAGAAGTGCCGATCCGTCCACGCCCGGCGTCCCCGGAGAGGTGCGCCACCCCAATTCGACCCGCACGGATCGAGTCGGCACCGGAACATTGGCGCCTTTCATCATGGTCATGATCGCCCCCATCGCGAGTCCGGCCGACCGAAGGTCATTCTTCCGCCAACCTAATGCCCCGTCCGCCGCGGGGTGCACAACGGTGCGCGGTGAGTCCGGCGTTCAACCGCTCGTCGACGGGAAGACGTCCGGTGATCAGCCGTTCATCCACCAAGAACTCGCCTCTTTACACGATCCCGTCACACTTTGGTGCCCCTTTTTCCCAAGTTCGCTCGCATTGGGGAACGAGGTTCCCCCGCACCACGCAAAACAACCCTCTTGTCGGACTCCCCAACCGCCTCGTCGTGGGCTTAACTTAGGGGGTATGACGTCCCCCCGCTCCACCTACGGCAGCGGCTACTACGCTGCGTCGTCGTTCTCCGACACTCCGATCTACGACTCCCTGGTCGCGGAGCGGGGCACCCCTCAGATCGCCCCGATCCGAGTACCCGCCGCCTACGACACCGGAGGCGGCCATCTGCCGGCCCTCCCGGCGGCACTGCCCGCCCTTCCGGCGGCACCCTCCCAGCCCGCCCCGCCGTACGGCTACCAGCAGCCGCCCCAGCAGGGGTACGCGCCGACGCAGCCCCCGCAGTTGCAGAGCGCCCCGGCGCCGTACATCCCCCCGCAGCCGACCGCGGCCCGCGGCGGGTACCCGGCGCCCTATCCGCCGCCGCCGCAGCAGCAGCGGCCCGCCCCCGCCACGGGGTACGAGGCGATGCGCCCGGCGGCACCGCGCCCCGCCCCGGCGCCCGCTCCTTACGAGGACCCGTACCAGCACCCCTACCAGGGCCGGGGGTACTGAGAGGGCCAGGCAACGGGAGTCGCGCACGGTCGCACCGAGGTCGCCGTCGAGCCATGGGGACTCGTCGGCGACCTCGTCGTTCCCGCGCATTCCGCTCGCGGCCGCGTCGGCGTCGGACGCGCCGTCAACCGCACGCCGACGGGCCCCGCGCGGCCGGTCCGTTCGGCCCCGGGCGGGTGAGGCCGCGCTCCGCTGCACCGGTTGGGGACGCGGGGTGTGCCGGACCGCGCCCGGCCTCCGCTCGGTCCGGCTCGCCGGTCCGGGGCGTGGGGAGCGCCGTGCGGGGCCGCGACGGATACGGAAGGGGGCGCGGGATGGTGCGAGCGGCCGAGGGGGTGTGGCGTTGGCGGCACAATCCGCTCTGTCGCGCCACCGACCGGCGCGAGGCATGGACGGCCCTGGTCGCGCTGGTTCTGATGACGCTGGTGGCACCGGCCCTGGGCGCGGTCTGCGGGGCGCTCGCGGACGACGCGCTGCAGCGGACGGCCCGCGCCGAGCGGGCGGAGCGGATCGCCACGACGGCCGTCGTGCTGCGCCCGTCCCCGGCGTCGCCCCGTCCTCGCGCCACCGAGCCGGAGAGGTCCTCCGAGCACAGCGCGCGGAGGTCGGTGGTGGCACGCTGGAAGGCCCCGGACGGCACGGAGCGCCGCGGTACGGTGACCGCGCCGCCCGGAAGGACCTCCCCCAAAACCGTGGTCAGGATCTGGACGGACCGCACGGGCCACGCCGTGCCGCGCCCCATGGACGCGGCGACGGCCCGCTCGCACGCGGTGCTGGCCGGGCTCGGGGCGGCGATGCTCACCGCCGGGCTGATCGAGTCCGCCCGCCGCCTGATCGTCCGGCACATGGTCCGCGGACGGTACGCACGGATCGACCACGCCTGGACCGAGACCGGTCCGGACTGGGGCAGAACCGGAACCGGCACCTGATCGGCGGCCGCTCGGGTCAACTCCCGTCCGCCACGCGCGCTACGGTGGACCGGCCCGCCCGCTTCCTCGGCGGGCGGACCCGTGTGCGCCGCTGCCCCAGAGCCGGTGGCACGGACGACACACACGCACGAGGTGGGGGCACAACAGCGCCATGGCACAGGGCACGGTCCAGGTGACGCACGCCGGAACATCGCGGTGGCGGCGCCGCACAGGGGAATACCCCACCCTCACCGCCGCCCTGGAGGCCGCGGCGGACGGCGACGTCCTCACCGTCGCGCCGGGCACCTACCGGGAGAATCTGGTCCTGCACCGCGCGGTGACGCTGCGCGGGCCCGAGGGCTCGGCCGGCTCGGTGCGGATCGCGCCGGTGGACGGCGTCCCGCTGACCGTCCGCGCCTCCGCCGTCGTCACCGACGTGCACGTGGAGGGCCAGGACTCGACGGCCCCGGCGGTGCTGGTCGAGGACGGGGCACCGGAGCTCGCGGATCTGCGCATCGTCACGCGGTCGGCCGCCGGGATCGAGGTGCGCGGGGCGGCCCGGCCGACGGTGCGCCGCTGCACGGTCGACAACCCGGCCGGGGCCGGCATCGCCGTACTCGACGGCGCGGGCGGGGCGTTCGAGCAGTGCGAGGTCGTCTCGGCCGGGCAGTCCGGCGTGTCGGTACGCGACGGCGCGCATCCGCGCCTGGAGCGCTGCCGGGTCCACCACGCCTCCGGCGCGGGGCTGAGCGTCATCGGCGAGGGCAGCGGACTGGAGGCCGTCGGCTGCGAGGTGTACGAGATCAAGGGCTGCGGGATCCAGGTGTCGGCCCGCGCGGCGGCCCATCTCACCGACTGCACGGTGCACCGCACGTCGGCGGACGGGATCACACTCGACACCGACGCCGTGCTGACCCTGGCCGACTGCGACATCCACGACGTCCCGGAGAACGCGGTGGATCTGCGTTCCCGCTCGGTCCTGACGCTGACCCGCTCCACGGTGCGCCGGTTCGGCCGCAACGGGCTCTCGGTCTGGGACCCGGGCACCCGTGTCGACGCCAACCAGTGCGAGATCCACGACAGCACGGGGGACTACCCCGCCGTCTGGGTGAGCGACGGGGCGACGGTGGTACTGGACTCCTGCCGGGTCCACGACGTGCCGGACGCCCTGTTCGTGCTCGACCGGGGATCACGCGCCGACGTCGTCGACAGCGACCTCTCCCAGATCCGCAACACCGCGGTGTCGGTCAGCGACGGGGCGACGGCCCAGCTCGACGACTGCCGCGTCCGCGAGGCGTCCACCGGCGCCTGGTTCCGCGACCACGGCAGCGCAGGGACGCTGAACAACTGCACCATCGACACGGTGCAGACCGGGGTGATCGTCACCAAGGGGGCCGACCCGACGATCGAGCGGTGCACGGTCACCTCACCCACCGAGGCCGGTTTCTACGTCTCCGCCGAGGGCCGCGGCACCTTCCACGGCTGCCGGGTCACCGGCAGCGAGGGCTACGGCTTCCATGTGATGGACGGCTGTCGCACGACACTCACCCGGTGCCGCACCGAGCGGTGCGCCCGCGGCGGTTACGAGTTCGCGGAGGGCGGCGCCCTCGGCGACGGCCAGGGCACGGGCCCCGTGGTGGAGGACTGCACGAGCGACGAGAGCGCGCTGCGCTCCCCCGCCGCGCCCGCCGTACTGACCGCGACCCAGCCCGCCTCCCCCGGACTGCTCGGCGCGCTGCCCGGACCGCGCGCCGCGGACCCCGCGCCGGCCGAGGAGCCGCCGGCCCGGCCGGTGCGCGACTCGGACACCGTCCTCGGTGAACTGGACGCCCTGGTGGGCCTGGACAGCGTCAAGCGGGAGGTGCGCGCCCTCACCGACATGATCGAGGTCGGCCGGCGGCGCCAGGAGGCGGGGCTCAAGGCCGCCTCCGTGCGGCGCCACCTCGTCTTCACCGGCTCCCCCGGCACCGGCAAGACCACCGTGGCCCGGTTGTACGGGGAGATCCTCGCCTCGCTCGGGGTGCTGGAGCGGGGGCATCTGGTCGAGGTGTCCCGCGTCGACCTGGTCGGTGAGCACATCGGGTCGACCGCCATCCGCACCCAGGAGGCGTTCGACCGGGCGCGCGGCGGGGTGCTGTTCATCGACGAGGCGTACGCCCTGTCGCCCGAGGACTCCGGCCGTGACTTCGGCCGGGAGGCGATCGACACACTCGTGAAGCTGATGGAGGACCACCGGGACGCGGTGGTCGTGATCGTCGCCGGGTACACCCACGAGATGGAGCGGTTCCTCACCATCAACCCGGGGGTGGCCTCCCGCTTCTCACGGACCATCACCTTCGGCGACTACGAACCCGCCGAACTGCTCCGGATCGTCGGGCAGCAGACCGACGAGCACGAGTACAGCCTGGCCCCCGGGACCGATGAGGCACTGCTGAAGTACTTCACCGAACTTCCCAAGGGCCCGGCCTTCGGCAACGGCCGCACCGCGCGCCAGACGTTCGAGTCGATGGTGGAGCGGCACGCGGGCCGGGTCGCCCAGCTCTCCGCGCCGAGCACGGACGACCTCAGCCTGCTCTACCCGGAGGATCTGCCGGAACTCCCCTGAGCGCGCGGGGACTTCGAGGTCTCGTCCCCCGCCGCCTGTTGAGGCAGGAGGGGGCCGAGGCGGTCGAGCAGCGCGGCCCGCTCCTCGGCGAAGACCGGGTCGGCCTGGTAGTCGAAGTGCCCCAGAACGGGTTCGGGCAGCGGGTGTTCGGGCGTGCGTCCGTAGACCAGGGGGTCCTTCAGCGGCCCCCGGTCCACGGCGGGCCCCGACGCCTCGCCGAGGCCGACCCGGCCGCCGATCGGGTCGGTGGACCGCCAGAGGTTGCGCCAGCAGTTCACGGTGCGGTGCAGGCCGTGCAGCGGTACGGCGCCGAAGTAGGCGGGGAACCAGCGCCCGTACAGGCGCTCGATCGGCGAACCGTAGGTGAGCAGGGCGACCCGGCTCCGGGTCCGCGCGGGCAGTTGCCACACCGCCGACGCGGCCAGGACGCTGCCCTGGGAGTGACCGGAGATGACGAGCCGGCCACGGGTGAGCGCGGTCCAGCCGGACATCCGCGACACCAGGTCCGGGACGGCGCGCTCGGCGTAGCAGGGCGGCGCGAAGGGGTGGGCGGCGCGCGGCCAGAACGTGCCGACGTCCCAGAGGATGCCGATCGTGCGCCGTGCGGAGGCGTCCCGGTAGGCACGCCGCCCCCAGGTGACGAACAGTATGAAGCCGAGCCCGATCAGCCAGGAGCCGGTGGACTGGGCCGCCGCGGCCACGGACTCGACGAACGGGCCGCTCCCCTTCAGCGCCTCTCCGGGCACCTCTCCGCTCACCCACGCGCCGCCGACCGCCGCCGCGCCCAGCAGCAGTGTGGCGCCGGCGACCGGGCCGACGATCGAGGGGGCGGAGTCGGTGAGGGCCGCCGCGGCCCTGATCCGGGCGATCTGCCGCGTCCGGGCCTGATCCGGCTGCTCGTGCCGGTACTCCCGCTCGATCCCGGGCTCCAGGGAGCGGACGGTGAGCCAGGTTCGGGCGAGGAGCAGAAGGCCCGGGGCGACGAGAAGCGCCAGCAGCACCGGGATGACCGCGGCCTGCCAGCTCAGCAGCACCGGCGGTCCCTCGATGACGGCACCGTCCGTGCCCGGGGTGCCGGGGCCGTCGAGCCAGTCCGCGACGCGCTGGGCGACCCCGCCGGTCATGACGCCGCCGAGCGCGCAGGCGAGCATGGCCACCACCGGCCCGCCCAGTCCGTACAGGACGGTGCGGGGTTCGGGCGTCCTGCGGTACAGGCCGAAGGCCACCCCGGCGAGCAGGAGCACCAGCACCACCTGGGCGAGCGTGAGGATGCCGAAGGCGGTGTCGCCGGGCAGGGCGCCCGAGGAGATCCAACCGGGGCGCGACCAGGCGGCGTATCCCCCGGCGAGGACGAGCAGCGTCAGGCCGACCCCCGGCAGGTAGGTGATCAGGGCGCGGTCGAGCCGGTTGTCCAGGCGCCGTTCGCTGCGTCCGCGGCGGCATACGACCCAGAGCACGATCAGCGCGGCCCCTGCCAGGGCCGCCTCGATGAGGCGGCCGATCACTCCGGGCACGGGGCCGGCGGCGGCACGGTCGTGGCGGGCCGCGGCGCCCGCGACGAACGCCGCGACGGTCAGGAACCCGGCGGCGGTGTGGGCGGCGCGCAGCCGGGCGACCAGCCGTCGGCCGTACCAGAAGCCGGGCCTGCCGAGGGCCGGGCGGCTCGCCTCCCCGTTCCCGGCTGCGCCCGTGCCGTCCCCGGCCGCCGGATCGGTGTCGTCCTGCCGGGAGCCGGTGAGCGGGCGCTGCGACTCGTACGCGCTCCATGTCCGGTTGGACAGGAACCACAGCAGTCCTACCAGGGCGGCGGGCACCAGGGAGGCGACGGCCAGTCTCCGCCCCGGCTGGGACCACCAGCCTCCCTGCGCCGACGACAGGAAGCCGAGCCAGGACCGCCGGCCGGAGCAGTCC
This sequence comes from Streptomyces sp. NPDC052042, assembly GCF_044548345.1. Lineage (NCBI taxonomy): Bacteria > Bacillati > Actinomycetota > Actinomycetes > Kitasatosporales > Streptomycetaceae > Streptomyces > Streptomyces sp. NPDC052042. The sequence goes on from NZ_JBIUBU010000004.1 coordinate 396,027, forward strand.
GCGACGCCCGCGCACTGCCAGGCCGTCAGGTCGAGGGCGACCTCGCACGCCGCGGCGGTCAGCAGGACCGTGAGGCTGAGCGCGACGAGCCGGACGAGAACGCCGTACAGACGCACCGCGCGGGTCCGGGCCCGGGCGGTGGGGCGCATCCAGTGGGCGAGGTTGACGACCATGAACGGGAGCAGCAGCAGCCACAGTGCCCGGGAGCCGTTGCCGGAGGTGAGGTTGGACCAGCAGTAGGCCTCTTCGATGGGGCGGTCGCGGTACCGCTCCGGGTGCTGTTCGGCGTCCGTGTCCTCGGGGCGCCGGTAGACGGCCGCGGTCGCGTCGCCGGTGATCCGGACCGCGCGGGGGTCGTCGAGCATCTCCTGGGGGGTGGCGCCGCCCACGCCGTGGACCAGCAGTTCCAGCGCTGGCCCCGGTGACGACGGGGCCGAGGTGGCGGATGGCACAGAGGTGGCTCGCTCTCTCGTGGGGGGGTTCTGATGGTTGATCACCAGGATCGCGGCGGAGCGCTGCAGTCCGCGCCGCTCTCACGGAATCTCCCCACCACGTCCGCCGCCGACACCGCGTGGGAGGATGACCCCGTCCCGGAAGAGCGGCGGGCGGCGGGAAGGAACGGACCGGCGTTGAGCGAGAATCAGAACCTGCTCGCGGAGCAGCGGCGTGCCCTGATCCTCGACGAGGTGCGCAGGCGGGGCGGGGTCCGGGTGAACGAACTGACCCGCAGGCTGAACGTCTCCGACATGACCGTGCGCCGGGACCTGGACGCGCTGGCCCGCCGGGGCGTGATCGAGAAGGTGCACGGCGGCGCCGTTCCGGTGGTCGAGGCGAGCACGCACGAGCCCGGCTTCGAGGCCAAGTCGGCCCTGGAGCCGACGGCCAAGGAGGACATCGCCCGGGTGGCGGCGGCGATGGTGGTGCCGGGCAGCGCCGTCGCGCTGTCGGGCGGCACGACGACGTATGTGCTCGCCCAACACCTGGTGGACGTCCGGGATCTGACGGTGGTGACCAATTCGGTGCGGGTCGCCGACGTGTTCCACGCCGTGCAGCGGTCGAACGCGGTGGGCGGGGGGCGCACCGGGGCCGCCACGGTGGTGCTCACCGGCGGGGTGCGGACCCCGTCCGACTCCCTGGTCGGCCCGGTCGCCGATCAGGCGATCGCCTCGCTCCACTTCGATGTGCTCTTCCTCGGGGTGCACGGGATCTCGGTCGAGGCCGGTCTTTCGACGCCGAACCTGGCGGAGGCCGAGACCAACCGCCGGTTCATCCAGTCCGCGCGGCGTGTGGTGGTGGTCGCGGACCACACCAAGTGGGGCACGGTGGGCCTGAGTTCGTTCGCCGGGCTGGAGCAGGTGGACACGTTCGTGACGGACTCGGGACTGTCTGCGGCGGCCCGCGAGGAGATCGCGGAGCATCTGCCGGGTCTGCTGGTGGCCGAGCCGGCCCCGGACGGCGACTGAGGCGGCGGACGACGCGCGGCTTCCAGGGTGCCTCGGTGCTCCGCGGCAGGTGCGGGCCGGCCGGACGGGGGCGGTGGCCGGGACCCGGGGTGTGGGCGGGCTCGGCCCGGACGGGTCCGGACGGCGCAGGCGCGGGTGGCCGGTACGGGTGGCCCGTGCCTCCGTTCGGAGCCGTTCGCCCGGTCCCGTGCGCCGGTCCAATGCAAGACTCGGGCGGGTGAGCGAATCCTTGGCCGGAACACGACCGCGCTGTCTGGTGACGGGTGCCTCCGGGTACATCGGCGGCAGGCTGGTGCCCGCGCTGCTCGACACCGGTCACCGGGTGCGCGCGGCGGTGCGCGATCCCCGGAAGCTGCGGGACCATCCGTGGGCGGACCGGGTCGAGGTGGTGGCGGTCGACGTCCAGGACGCCGAGTCCCTGCGGGACGCGATGCGGGACGTGGATGTGGCGTACTACCTCGTGCACGCGCTCGGCTCCGGACGCGGCTTCGAGGAGCGGGACCGCGAGGCGGCCCGGATCTTCGGTGAGCGGGCCCGGGCGGCGGGGGTCCGGCGCATCGTGTACCTGGGCGGGCTCACCCCGGACGGGGTGCCGGAGCGGCGGCTGTCACCGCATCTGCGGTCGCGGGCCGAGGTGGGGCGCGTGCTGCTCGGCTCCGGAGTGCCGACGGCCGTGCTGCGGGCCGCGGTGGTCATCGGGTCGGGCTCAGCCTCCTTCGAGATCCTGCGCCACCTCACGGAGCGGCTGCCGGTGATGGTCACGCCGAGCTGGGTACGCACGGCGATCCAGCCGATCGCGGTACGGGACGTGATCCGTTGCCTCGTGGGCTGCGCCGGGCTGCCCGCCGAGGTGAACCGTGCCTTCGACATCGGCGGCCCGGACATCATGACGTACCGGGACATGATGCGCCGCTACGCGCGGGTCGCCGGGCTGCCGCACCGGCTGATCCTGCCCGTGCCCGTGCTCACCCCGGGGCTCTCCGGCCTCTGGATCGGGCTGGTGACCCCGGTGCCGCCCTCGATCGCCCGGCCGCTGGCGGAGTCGCTGCGGCACGAGGTGGTCTGCCACGAGCACGACATCGCCCGGTACGTGCCGGATCCGCCGGGCGGTCCCCTGGGCTTCGACGAGGCGCTGCGACTGGCGCTCCAGCGGATCAAGGAGGCGCGGGTCGACACCCGCTGGTCCTCGGCCTCGGTGCCCGGAGCGCCCAGCGATCCGCTGCCCACGGACCCGGATTGGTCCGGCGGCACCCTCTACCGGGACGAACGGGAGCTGGTGGTGCCGGTGGCGCCGGACGCGCTCTGGCGGGTGATCGAGGGCGTCGGCGGCGAGAACGGCTGGTACTCGTTCCCCCTGGCCTGGGCCGTGCGCGGTTGGCTCGACCGCGTTTTCGGCGGCGTCGGGCTGCGGCGCGGGCGGCGGGACCGGCAACGGCTGCGGGTGGGCGACTCGCTGGACTTCTGGCGGGTGGAGGAGATCGTTCCCGGTGAGCTGCTGCGGTTGCGCGCGGAGATGCGGCTGCCCGGTCCGGCGTGGCTCGAACTGTCGGTGAGCCGTGACGGGCAGGGCCGAACGGTCTACCGGCAGCGTGCGCTCTTCCACCCGCACGGGCTGCTCGGCCATGTCTACTGGTGGAGCGTATGGCCCTTCCACGCGGTGGTGTTCGGCGGCATGGCCCGCAACATCACCGCCGCCGCGTTCCCGGACCCGCGGCACCGGGCGGGTTGACGGCCTTGCGGACCAAGACATCTGACCGGACGCCGGTTATCGTGTGCGCGGCCTCGTACGCCGCCGACCGCACGGAGGTGCGCCCGTGTCACGCCCACTCCGTTCCGTGGGGGTCGACTTCGTCGACTCCGCTCCCCTGCGCCTGGTGTTCTCCGCCCGGATGTCCGCGCCCCCCGGCGAGGTCTACCGCGCCCTCGCCGATGACGTGGCCGACTGGCCGCGCTGGTTCACCTCGGTCACGGCGGCCCGGCCCACCGGCGGGCGCACCGGGCGCGAGGTCCGGCTCAGGGGCGGCGTGGCCCTGCGCGAGACGGTCCTCGCGGCGGACCCCGGCGAGCGGTACGCCTACCGGGTGGACGAGGCCGGCGCCCCCGGGGTCCGGGCCCTGGTGGAGGAGTGGCTGCTCGCACCGGACGGGATCGGGACGCGGGTGCGGTGGACGTTCGCCGCGGACGGTTCCGGCCCCTTCCGGTTCGCGCTGCGTCTGGGCCGCTCCGGGATGGGGCGGGCCTTCCGGGACGCGGTCCGCGCGCTCGACGGGCGGCTGGCCGCCGCTTCGGCGTGAGACCGGTCGCGGCCCCTGCGTGGGAAGCGGCCGTGTCGCGTCCCGGTGGCCGCGGTGGTCCGGGCCGCCCCGGTCATCCGGTCCAGCCGCCGCCGTTCAGGAAGGTGTCGATGGTCGCCGTGTACGGGGCGATGTCCAGGCCCTGCCCGGCGAGCCAGTCGTCGGAGTAGTACTTGTCGAGATAGCGGTCGCCCGGATCGCAGATCAGGGTGACGACGCTGCCGGTGGCGCCCTCCTCGACCATTTCGGCGACGAGTTTGAACGCGCTCCACAGCCCGGTGCCGGTGGAGCCGCCCGCTTTGCGGCCGATGGCCGTCTCCAGGGCGCGTACGGCGGCGACGCTGGCCGCGTCCGGCACCTTCATCATCCGGTCGATCGCCCCGGGCACGAAGCTCGGCTCCATCCGGGGCCTGCCGATGCCCTCGATCCGGGAGCCGCAGTCGCTGGTGGCCAGGGGGTCGTGCCGGGTCCAGCCGTCGAAGAAGCAGGAGTTCTCCGGGTCCGGCACGCAGATCCAGGTGTCGTACTGCATGTAGTGCACGTAGCGCGCGATGGTCGCCGAGGTGCCGCCCGTCCCGGCCGTGGCGACGATCCAGGTCGGCTCCGGGTAGCGTTCCAGCCTGAGTTGCTGGTAGACGGACTCGGCGATGTTGTTGTTGCCGCGCCAGTCGGTGGCCCGTTCGGCGTAGGTGAACTGGTCCATGTAGTGGCCGCCGGTTTCCGCGGCGAGCGTCGCGGACTCCTCGTACATCGTGCGGGAGTCGTCGACGAAGTGGCACCGGCCGCCGTGGAATTCGATCAGCCGGCACTTCTCGGGGCTGGTGGTGCGGGGCATCACGGCGATGAACGGCACCCCGATCAGCTTGGCGAAGTACGCCTCCGAGACGGCCGTGGAGCCACTGGACGCCTCGATCACCGGCTTGCCCGGCCGGATCCAGCCGTTGCAGAGCCCGTAGAGGAAGAGCGAGCGGGCCAGCCGGTGCTTGAGGCTTCCGGTGGGGTGCGTCGACTCGTCCTTGAGATAGAGGTCGATACCCCACGCCTCCGGCAGCGGGAAGCGCAGCAGATGGGTGTCGGCGGAGCGGTTGGCGTCTGCCTGGACCTTGCGCACGGCCTCCTTGAGCCAGGCCCGGTAACCGGGGTCGGAACGGTCGATGTCGGCGGTCGCCACGACCGGCCCCCCGTGCCCCTGCTGAACGGTACTCATCGGCGTGCTCCTCCTCGTGTCACCGGAACTCCACGCCGCCCACGATATTCCCCTCACCTGCACAAACGTTTCCTTTGATGAGCCATAGCCTCGCCTTGGCCCCGGCGCGCGGCACGGACGCACCCGTGCGCCGGTACGCGACCTGGCGCGGCGCTCCCGGCTTGTGCAGACTGCCCATCAGAACACCACGAAGGGGGCGAAGCAGCCATGCAGGAAACGGAGTTCAGCGCGACGGGGGTTCGGATCGAACGGTGGGCCCGGTCGCTCACCCGCGCCGGGCAGGTGGTCGTCAAGGACGGCAGGCTGGCCCTGCTGACCAGCTACGGACGGGAGATCGACAGTGCCCCGGTGCGGACGGTGAGCGCGGGCAGGCCGTGGTTCGCCGGGTCCGGTGCGGCCGTGGCGCGCCTCAACGGCACGCGCTACCGGCTGACGATGGGGCAGCGCGGCCGGAGGCCCGACGGTACGGGCCCCACCCGCCGGTTCCTCGAAACGCTGCGCAGTGCGGGCGGCCGGATGACCTGAGCGGACTGCACCGCCGGCACCTCGCGAGTTGCGGGCCCGTGTCCCCTGAGCGACATTGGTCACACCTCACTCATGGTTCACCGGCGGTGACACTGTGACCCTCTCCGCCGGGCAGGGATCAGCAGCAGGTGTCTGCTGAATCCGTTCCTCCGTCGTCTTCCGGACCTATTTCGGGGAGTCGCAGCCGTGATCAGCGAGCCAAGCAGGCACTGCACGGTGGAGCTCCAGGCCCTGCCGTCGCGGATCGGCCAAGTCCGCAGAATCATTTCGGCGCAGCTCCGCTTCTGGCATCTCGATCCCCTGATCGACCATGCGGCGCTCGGAGTCACCGAGCTGCTGACCAACGTCCACCGGCACGCCCAGCCGGACAAGTCGTGCACCGTCGAGGTCGAGTTACTGCTCGAACGGCTGATGGTGTCCGTGCACGACCACGATCCGCGGTTGCCGGCGGTGCGGGAGGCCGGTGCGTCCAGCACGTCCGGGCGCGGTCTCGCGTTGATCGCCGCCGTCAGCGAGAGCTGGGGAGCGCGCCCGAGGGACGGCGCCGGGAAGGTCGTCTGGTTCACGCTTCCGGCGCCGCCCCGGTGCGTCCCGCTTCCGCCACACCCGGTGTACGGGGCGACCACGGACGGACCGTTCGAACCGTACGCCGCCGCGTACCCGGCGGAGCGCACCCCGTCCGCCACCCGGTCGTCGGTGGTCGGGTAGCGGGCCCGGCGGGAGGCCGTCATGCCGCCTTCCGCCCTTGTCATGCAGCCTTCCGCCCCGTCGTACGCGGCCGGTCCGTCATCCGCGGCCGGGCCGCCCGCCAGGAACGGAGGAAGGGCCGGCGGACGGGGGTTCCGGCGGCGGCCCGCGCGTGGTGGCCGGTACGGGCCCGTACCGGGCCGCGCCCTGCTCGGAGGGGGCGCACGCCCAACCGGCGGACCATCCCACCGGGGCCCACGCGGCCACCGCCGTCACGACCGGCCGGTACGGCGGCGCGGCACGCGGCCGCCGCCCGCCCCGGACGGCGGACCGCGTCCCGCCCGAGTCCACCGCCCCGGTCGACGGGCGTGCGCGGCGCGCCCCCGGCCCGTCCTGCGAGGGCCGAACCCCGCGGCGACCGGCGCCCTCGCTCAGGCTCGGGCGAGCGCGGTCAGCGGGTCGTCGAGCACCGGCTGCCACGCCAGTTCGCCCGCACCCACCAGGCTGTTGTGGTCGAGCGTGCTGGACAGGATCGGCACGCTGCCGCTGCGCCCCCACAGACTGCGGTCGGCCACCACCGCGCGCAGCCGCTCGGGGTCGGCGTCGAGCAGAGCGCGGTGCAGTCCGCCGAGGACGATCCGGTCCGGGTTGAGGATGTTGACCAGTCCGGCGAGACCGAGGCCGAGCCGGTCGATCAGTTCCTCGGCGGCACGGCGCACCGCCGGGTCGTCGTACTCCGTGCGCAGCAGGTTCTCGGCCTGTTTGAGCAGCGACTCCTCCGGGCCCGGTTCGCGGCGTGCCGCGAGCAGGAACGCCAGCGGGTCGGTCTCGACGTCCAGGCAGCCGCGCCCGCCGCAGTGGCACGGACGGCCGTCGGGGTGCACCGTGAGATGCCCCACTTCCAGCGCGAGTCCCGAACTCCCGGTGTGCAGACGGCCGTCGAGGACCAGCGCACCGCCCACGCCGCGGTGGCCGGTGGCGACGCAGAGCAGATGCCGGGCGCCGCATCCGGCGCCATGCCGGTGCTCGGCGAGCGCGGCGAGGTTGACGTCGTTGCCGGCGAACGCGGGGCCCGGAATCCCCGCCGCCGCCACGTGGGCGGCGAAGATCTCGCGCACCGGGGCGCCGGCGGGCCAGGCGATGTGCAGAGGATTGAGCGCGGTGCCCTCCGGTTCGGCGACCGCGGACGGCACCGCGAGTCCCGCGCCGACACAGCGCCGTCCGCTCTCCCGCAGCAGCCGGGCGCAGTCGTCGACCACCTCTCCGATCACCTGGGCCGGGTCCGCCGTGACGGTGACGCATCCGGGGGCGGTGGCGACGATCCGCCCGCCGAGCCCGACGAGCGCGGCCCGGTACCCGTCCGCGTGCACCTGCGCGGCGACGGCGACCGGGCCCGACTCCCGTACGGCGAGCCGGTGCGAGGGGCGGCCCTGCGAGCCCGCGGCGGACACCGGCCGGGAATCGACCTGGATCAGGCCGAGCGCCTCCAGTTCCGAGGCGACCGCACCGGCCGTCGCCCGGGTGACCCCGAGCTCCGAGGTGAGCACGGCACGAGTGGGGGCGCGTCCGGTGTGGACCAGTTCCAGCGCGGGCCCGAGCGCACTGCGGCCCCTCTCCAACTTCGTCCGGGTGGTGGTCACCTTGCCGTTCATGGGGGCGAGTCTCCCACGATCCGAGCGTTTCCCCCGACGCCCCGGTGGCCCGCAGGCGTCCCCGGCGCCACCTACGCCTTTCCGGTGAGCGCGGCGGCGTCGAACCGCTTTGCACACGCCGCCCCGACCCCCCTATGCTGAGTTTGTGCCGCTACTAAACAAAACACGGCCGGCCCTGCCGGAAGCACCGGGCGGAAACATCGCCCCGCCTTCGTCGGCCCGCCTCCGTACCGCACTGACCGTCTTCTTCGCCCTCGACGGCTTCCTCTTCGCCGGCTGGGTCGTCCGCATCCCGGCCATCAAGCACCAGACCGGTGCGTCGGCCTCCGCCCTGGGACTCGCGCTTCTCGGCGTGTCCGCCGGGGCGGTGGTGACCATGATGCTCACCGGCCGCCTGTGCCGCCGGTTCGGCAGCCACGCGGTGACGGTGGTCTGCGGCGTGCTCCTCTCGCTCAGCATCGCGCTGCCCGCGCAGACGCGTTCGGCGCTCACGCTCGGCCTGGTGCTGCTGGCCTTCGGGGCCGCGTACGGCGGGATGAACGTGGCGATGAACAGCGCGGCGGTCGAGCTGGTGGCCGCCCTGCGGCGTCCCGTGATGCCGGGGTTCCACGCGGCGTTCAGCCTCGGCGGGATGGTCGGCGCCGGGCTCGGCGGGCTGGTGGCGGGCGGACTCTCCCCCGCCGCCCACCTCTTCGCCCTCACCGGGATCGGGCTCCTGGTCACCGCCGCGGCCGGCCCGGCGCTGCTGCGTCATCCGGCACCCGGGCCCGAACTCCGGTCCGCCTCCACTTCCGCCTCCGCCCCCGCGACGGACGGTTCCGGAGCGCGGCGTCCGGCACCGCGCGCACGGCGAGCGGTGCTGCTGTTCGGCGTGATCGCGCTGTGCACCGCGTACGGCGAGGGTGCGCTGGCCGACTGGGGCGCCCTCCACCTGGAACAGGATCTGCGCGCGCACCCGGGTGTCGCCGCCGCCGGGTACTCCCTGTTCGCACTGGCCATGACCGCCGGCAGGCTCAGCGGCACGACGCTGCTCGAACGCCTCGGCCAGACCCGCACCCTGGTCGCGGGCGGCGTGACGGCCGCGGCCGGAATGCTGCTCGGCTCGCTCGCCCCCACCGCATGGGCGGCTCTTCTCGGCTTCGCGGTCACGGGCCTCGGCCTGGCGAACATCTTCCCCGTGGCGGTGGCCCGGGCCGGGGAGCTCTCCGGCCCCTCCGGAGTGGCCGCCGCCTCGACGCTCGGCTACGGAGGGATGCTGCTCGGGCCGCCCGCGATCGGCTTCCTGGCCGACTGGTCCTCTCTCCCGGCGGCCCTCACGACGGTGGCGCTGCTGGCCACGGCCGCCGCCGTGCTGGGATACGCGGCACGGGGCACCGCCCGGGCCTGAGGCCTCGGCCGCACCCCGGAGCCACGGGACCGCCGCACCGCCCTCGGCCCGGCCCGGCTCGGCCCCGCCCCGGCGCGGTGCGGTGCTGTGCGGTGCTGTGCGGTGCTGTGCTGTGCTGTGCTGTGCTGTGCTGTGCTGTGCGCTCGACGGTGCCGTGCTCCCCGCGGCTGCGCGCCGCGGACACCGGACCGGCCGGACCGTGCGGCCCCGTCCGGGCCACCGTAGACCGAGCGGGACGAAGCATCGCCCCAACTGGGCTTCTGGTGCCGCGAGTTGAGCACGGGGCCCGCGCCGCCTCCGGGAAAGCCTCCCGGCCGGCCCTTCCGGCGGGCGGTGGTGGTGCCGCGCCGCCACTGACGGAACGGGGCGGTCCGCTCAGCCGTCGGAAACCGTCGGGCGGCCCGCCGGATCCCACCACTCCCGGGTTCAGGGACGGGGCGATGTCCGCCCTCCGCCGCGTGGACCGAGCAGGCCCACTCCGCGGGCCAGTTCGGTGACCGCCGCCAGGAAGAAGTCGTCCCTCGCCTCGACCACGCGATGGAACTGGCCGAAGACCTCGAAGGAGACCAGCCCGAACAGCTGCGCCCACGCGGCGATCAGCGGGACGGCGACCCCCGGCGGCAGATCGGGGGCGAACTCCGCCGCCATCCGCCCCGCCTCGGCGCGCAGTTCGTCGGCGAGCGGCGGCACGGCGAGACCGTCCTCGCGGTAGGCGTCGCCGACGATGGAGATCAGCACGAGGCCGACACGGGCCGCCGGACCGATCGTCGCCTGCGGGGCGGTGTACCCGGGCACGGGCGAGCCATAGATCAGCGCGTACTCATGAGGGTGGGCCAGGGCCCACCCACGAACGGCGCGGGCGACCGAGGCCCAGCGCTCAAGGTGGGGAGCGCCCTCGGCGCGGGCGGCCCGGTGGGCGGCTTCGGCGCTCTCGCCGACGGCGTCGTACGCGTCGACGATCAGGGTCGTGAGCAGGTCGTCCCGGCTCGGAAAGTAGCGGTAGAGCGCGGAGGACGCCATACCGAGCTCCCGGGCGACGGCGCGCAGCGAGAGCTTCGCCGCGCCCTCGGCGGCGAGCTGCCTCCTCGCCTCGTCCTTGATGGCGGCGGTGACCTCGATGCGGGCCCGCTCCCTGGCCCCTCGCACAGTGCTCATGACGCACAGCCTGCCACGAATGAAGAGCACTGACCAGCGACGAGAGCACTGCTCTTGATTTTGAGCGCCGATTCCGTGCACACTCATCTCAATCGAGAGCACCGCTCTCAGAACAGTGGGGAGTCACCATGTCTCAGCCGTACTATCTGCAGGGCAACCCTCTCAACGACCGGCTGAACGGCCTCATCGGCTGGCTCGCCCGGCGCGGCGTCAGCCTCGCCGGCTCCGCCGAACTGTCGGTGCGCGGCCGGAAGAGCGGGAAGATGCAGCGCATCCCGGTGAACCCCCACACCTACGACGGCGCGCAGTACCTGGTCTCCGCACGGGGCCATTCCCAGTGGGTGCGCAATATGCGGGCCGCCGGGGGCGGCGAACTGCGGGTGGGCCGCAGGGTCCGGGCCTTCTCGGCCGTGGAGATCACGGACGATGCGCACAAGGCGTCCGTCGTCCGCGCCTATCTGGAGCGGTGGGGCTGGCAGGTCAACCAGTTCTTCCAGGGGGTCACCGCGAAGTCCACGGACGCCGAACTCCTGGCCGCCTGCCCCGACCACCCCGTTTTCCGGATCACCGTCGACGGCTGACCGGCATCCCGCCCCGGACGTCCGGGCCACCCCGCACCCGAGGGCGACGACCGCACCGGACGCGGTCACCGGGCGCCGAACGCACCGTCCCGCCGGGCGTCCTGGCGGTCCATCACCGACAGTGCCCGCTGCGCCAGCGGATGCGTCCGGACCAGCTCGGCCAGCGACGTGGTCCCCCTGGTCACCCCGGCGAACGCGTTCCACGCCGGGCGGAATCCCGTGAGCACCGCGTGCAGCACGCCCGGACGCCGCTCGAACATCTTCAGCATGCGACGGCCGACGCCCATCTCCACACCCAGTCCGGCCTTGATGGCGAAGGCGTAGTTGAGCGCCTGGCGCCGGGCGTCCACCGCGTCGTGCGACTCCGCGATCCGGACCGCCCATTCGCCGGCGAGCCGCCCCGAGCGCAGCGCGAAGGAGATGCCCTCGCGGGTCCACGGTTCCAGGAGCCCCGCCGCGTCACCGCAGACCAGCACGCGCCCGCGCGAGAGCGGCGAGTCGTCGCTGCGACAGCGCGTCAGATGCCCGGAAGAGATCTTCGGCTCGAATCCGGCGAGCCCGAGCCGGGCGATGAAGTCCTCCAGGTACCGCTTGGTGCCCGCACCGTCGCCGCGCGCCGAGATGACACCGACGGTGAGGATGTCGCCTTTGGGGAACACCCAGCCGTAGCTTCCGGGCAGGGGCCCCCAGTCGATCAGCGCCCGCCCCGCCCAGTCATCGGCGACCGTCCGCGGAACCGGGATCTCCGCCTCCAGCCCGAGGTCCACCTGATCCAGCTTCACCCCGACATGGGCCCCTATCCGTCCGGCGCTGCCGTCGGCACCGACGACCGCGCGGGCCAGGACGGTCTCGCCGCCGGCCAGCACCACGGCGACCGTACGCCGGTCCGGCACCGCGGCGCCGTGCTGCTCGACCCTCGTCACGGTGACTCCGGTACGGAGCTCGGCGCCCGCCTTCTGCGCCTCCTCGACCAGCCGTGCGTCGAACTCGGCGCGGTTGACGAGGCCGAACAGCATCCGCTTGGAGCGGCGGGTGCGCGCCAGTCTGCCGTTGAGCGAGAACGTCACGGCGTGCACCCGGTCCTGCAGAGGCAGCTCGAACCCGGGCGGCAGCGCGTCCCGTGTGAACCCGATGATCCCGCCGCCGCACGTCTTGTAGCGCGGAAGCTCCGCCCTTTCGAGGAGCAGTACCCGCCGGCCCGCGACCGCCGCCGCGTACGCCGCGGACGCTCCGGCCGGCCCACCACCGACTACGACGACGTCCCACACGGTCGACTCTTCGCGCTCATGCACGGCGTCTGCGTTCTCGCTGCTCACGATGTGCTTCTGCTCCCGATCCCGCCAATGGTCCATGCTGCTCACGGCATCCTACGGCTCGTCCGGTCGGGCACCCCCTGTGGGAGGATCGACCGTACGTTCACCCCGCACGCGCACCACACCACCGGTGCGCCTGCACCGGATTCGTACCGCTGACGTCGCACCCACGAGGAGCGTGCTTATGACCGCCCGTCCGATCTTTGAGGCCGTCGCCTCGCTGATGCCCCGCGCCAAGACGGAGCTGGCCGAGCTGGTGGCCTTCCCATCGGTGGCGGATCCCGCTCAGTTCCCCAGGAGCGCGTGCGAGGCCGCCGCGAACTGGGTGGCCGACGCGCTGCGCGCCGAGGACTTCCAGGACGTCGCCCTGCTCGACACCCCCGACGGAACGCAGTCGGTGTACGGCTACCTGCCGGGACCGGCCGGCGCCCCGACCGTACTGCTCTACGCGCACTACGACGTGCAGCCGCCGCTCGACGAGTCCGCCTGGTTCTCCCCGCCGTTCGAGCTGACCGAGCGGGACGGCCGCTGGTACGGCCGCGGCGCGGCGGACTGCAAGGGCGGCTTCGTCATGCACCTCCTCGCGCTGCGCGCCCTGAAGGCCCACGGCGGCGTCCCGGTCTCGGTCAAGGTGATCGCGGAGGGCTCCGAGGAGCAGGGCACCGGCGGTCTGGAGCGGTATGCCGAGGCGCACCCCGAACTGCTCGCCGCCGACACGATCGTCATCGGCGACACCGGCAACTTCCGCGTCGGCCTGCCGACGGTCACGGCCACTCTGCGGGGTATGACGATGCTGCGGGTCACCCTCGACACCCTCGAAGGGAACCTGCACTCCGGGCAGTTCGGCGGCGCCGCCCCGGACGCGCTGGCCGCGATGATCCAGCTGCTGGCGTCGCTGCGCGCAGAGGACGGCAGCACCACCGTCGACGGACTCACCGCGGACGCCGAGTGGGACGGACTCCAGTACCAGGAGGACGCGTTCCGCAAGGACGCGAAGGTCCTCGACGGCGTCGGACTGATCGGCACGGGTACGGTCGCAGACCGGATCTGGGCCCGGCCCGCCGTGACCGTCATCGGCATCGACTGCCCCCCGGTGGTCGGCGCCACCCCCTCGCTCCAGGCGACCGCGCGGGCCCAGATCAGCCTGCGGGTGCCGCCGGGCCGGGACGCCGCCGAGGCCACCGAGCTGCTGACCGCCCATCTCAAGGCGCACGCGCCCTGGGGCGCCAGGGTCTCGGTGGAACAGGTCGGCCAGGGCCAGCCGTTCCGCGCGGACACCTCCAGCCCCGCGTACGCGTCGATGGCACGGGCGATGGAGGCCGCGTACCCCGGCGAGACGATGCAGATGTCCGGGATGGGCGGCTCGATCCCGCTCTGCAACACCCTCGCCGCGCTCTACCCGGAGGCCGAGATCCTGCTGATCGGCCTGAGCGAGCCGGAGGCGCAGATCCACGCGGTGAACGAGAGCGTGTCGCCCGAGGAGCTGGAGCGCCTGTCGGTCGCCGAGGCCCTGTTCCTGCGCAACTACGCCGAGTCCAAGCAGGGCTGACGGCCGTCAGGACACGTCCCCGCGGTTCCGGCACGCCCGTGACCGCGGGGGCGGGCCCGCGCGGGCCCTCGCGACGACGGAGGTGCACGCCTCTTCGGCACCGACGCGGCACCGCACGTCTCAGCCGACCGGGACTCCGGCTTCCAGATTGAGCACGGTCCGCCGCTCGCGGGCCCGCAGTGCCCAGCGCAGCCTCTTGTAGCGGGTGGGAGGGAGCAGGGTGGCGGCCTCCTCCTCGGTGACGAACCGCCAGCCCCGCAGCTCCGAGTCCGGCAGCAGCATCCGCCGGACGTCCGCGCCGGGCAGCAGTCCACCGTCGAAGAGCAGCCTGAGACCCCCGTAGCCGGGCGGCTGGGGGGCCTCCCAGTCGACGACCAGGAGCCGGGGCACCCGGTCGAGGTGGATTCCTATCTCCTCGGCCACCTCCCGGATCCCGGCCTGCGCCGGCGCCTCACCCGCCTCGACCACTCCGCCGGGGAACTCCCAGCCCGGCTTGTACGTCGGGTCGACGAGCAGCACCCGGTCCTGCTCGTCGAAGAGCAGCACCCCCGCGGCGACCGTCTCCCCGGTCGGGGCGGGGGTCTGCACGATCTCGCAGGCCGCGGCCGTCCCGGTGCGCACCGCCTCGGCCATGTGCTCGGCCGTCTCGTACGGGGTGAGCTCGCTGGTGTCGATGGTGTGGGCGTCACGGGTGAGCCAGGCGAGCGCCGCCTGGTAGGGGCCGATGTGCTCGTAGGCCCACTGCCGGACCCGCTCGCCGTGCTCGGGGTCGTCGGCGGACTCCGCCCGGCCGGCGATGCGTTTACGCAGGATCGTTTCCTCTGGTGAGAGCAGCACATGGCGCACCGGGATCCGCCGGGAGGCGAGCCCCCCGAAGACCTCGTCACGGTATTCCTGCCGCAGCAGCGTCATCGGCACCACCAGCACGCCGGGCACCTCGGCCAGCAGGGCCGCGGCGGTGTCCACCACCAGCCGTCGCCAGATCGGCAGGTCCTGGAAGTCCGTGACCTCGGCGAGCTTCTTCTGCGGCAGCAGGTATCGCAGCCCCGTGCCGATCAGCTCAGGTTCGAAGAAGGTGCTGTTCGGGATCAGATCGACCAGCTCGCGCGCGGCACACGTCTTCCCCGCGCCGAACGCACCGTTGATCCAGACGATCACGGTTCCCCCTCCTCCGTAGCCCCCTGTGGCTTGCCCGCAACACCCTGCCGCGAAAACCCGGTTGTGGCGATGCTGTTACCCCAAAGGAACGGACGGATACCCCCGGATGCCGCCCCGTGCCCCGGGGCCGCCCCGTGCGCCGGCAACGCCGGCCCGCGCAGGGGTACATGACGTAGCGTCAAAACACTTCCGGAGCAGGCGATACCGGGTCGGAGCGCGTTTCCCCGCAGGGCCGCTCCCGCCTCGCGCCGAACCCTCGATTCCGTTGCCCGGCCACCGGAGCGGAGACCGCGTTCACCCCATTGTCACAACTCCATCACCAACGGAACGAATTGCTCCTTCACCTGTTCCAGGATCGATACGTTCAAGCGTCCAACAACCGCACATGGGGGGACAGATGTCTCAGAACCACCAGCCGCCCTGGGGCCGACCACCCCAGCCGTCCGGCGACCTCGCGCCGCAGGCAGCGCCCTTCCCCGCCGCCCGCCCGAAGTGGACGCGCAAACGGGTCCTCATTCCGGCCGCCACCGTTCTCTTCCTCACCGGAGTGGGAATCGGGGGCAGCGCGGAGCCCGCCCAGGCGGAGAAGACGGCCGCCGCGCAGGCCGTGCCGTCGGCGACCGTCACCGCCACGGCCACGGCCACGGTCCCCGCGACACCGACACCCGTGGCCTCCGACACGGCGTCCCCGAGCCCCGAACCGGTGCCGACCGTCACGGTGACCAGAACCGTCGAAGTGACCGTCGCGCCCGAGGCCGAGGACGACACGTCCGACAGGACCGGATCAACCGGGTCCGGTTCAAGCGGGGGCGGCTCCGTGTACTACCGGAACTGCGCCGCCGCACGCGCGGCCGGCGCGGCGCCCGTCCGCGTCGGGGATCCCGGCTATGCCCGTCACCTCGACCGGGACGGCGACGGCGTCGGCTGCGAATAGCGGCGCGGGCCTGCCCCGCGGGCGTCTGGAGGACATGCGAGGCCTTTGGAGGCCGAGCCCCGGCCATGCCGACGGGTCACGGGGCCGCTCGGCGGAGGGTGGGGGGGGGGGGGGCCCCCGGCCGGCCCCCCCCCCCCCCCCCCCCCCCCCCCCCCCGCCCCCCCCCCCACACCCCCCCCCCCGGCCCCCCCCCGCCCGGCCCCGCCCCCCCCCCCCCACCCCCCCCGG